>VIQU02000019.1 GCA_010206225.2 Lachnospiraceae bacterium MD308
GGGGAATGGCCGTTCCGTTTGTTATCTGTCAGCAAGCCACCCTTTTGATTTTTCTCGTAACCAAGGGTAGCATCCAGTTCTGCTTCCATAAGCTCCTGAAGGATGTCTTTGAAACTCTCTTTGAGAAGAGAATAAACATCTGATACGCTGTTAATGTTGTTTTGTGAAATAATCTGTCGGATCTGCTCCTTTGCAACTGCCATAAAAACACTCCTTTACTATAAGAATTGTCATATCTTAATTCTTACCAAAAAGGAGCCATTTTCTTCCAAAAACACAAATTAATTTACACTACCATTAAGTCTATTATTCCGCAAATAAATCTTCCGCTGTCAAAAGCACCGTTCCTTCATCCTCTGCCCGTCTCCTTACGGGAGCGGAAAATCCTCCCTTGCTGATGAACATCAGGTGTTTCTTCATTGTATCCGGAAATGCTTTTGCGGCAATTACCAGATCATCATATTCTGCCATTGGCATTGGTTTATTGGTGAACTTACATTCACAGAAAATGCCTTCCGTCCTCTTTCTGTTTAAGGCCAGTATATCTACATCATCCTGTGCCTTTATCACCGGATTATTGCCCCACCATTTTCCTATTTCGGCCGGAACAAAAGGAAGCTTCTTAAGCCTTGCCTGACGAATCAGGTATTGCCTGCAGATATCTTCAAAGGCAATACCCATAAAGTTAGAGATATCACCTATAATTTCTTCTGCTGCGTCCGCCTCACCCAGCATTTCATAATAACTCTTGTTAGCAAATATATAATGATACCAGAAACGATAAAAATTATCTGTCAATGTATAAATTGTTTTTTTGCTTCCAGATGGTTCTCCGCAAGGCATCCTTTTTTCAACCAGCCTGATTGTAAGCAGAGTAAGAAGATATTTGCTGCATTTGCTTTTTTCTTCATGGATACAATCGGCGATCTCTGTCACTTTGTTGTATCCTCTGGCGATTGCTTCCAGGATACTGTTATAGATATTTGGTTCCCGAAGCTCCATTCTAAGAAGCATCATTGGCTCATCATTCAGAAAGGCTCCGTTTGCAAGGATTTCCTTCTCAATATTATCTTTGATACACTGCTTTGGTGAGAATGCGTTCAGATAACGCGGAACACCTCCTAATATACCATAGGCAGTTAATTTTTCTTCATATGAATAATCAGGAAAAAACCTGGCGCTGTCAAGATAATCAAAGGGCTGAACTTCCATTGATGAAGTTTTTCTTCCGTACAGCGGGCTTTCATAACCCATAATGTCATTCACCATAAAGCTTACACTAGAGCCGCATAACAGAAGAAAAATATTCTGCTTCTTCCACTTATGGTCTATCTCGTGCTGCAGCATGCTTTTGATTGAAGGATTAGGCCCGGCCATAAAAGGAAATTCGTCTATAATTATCATTGTCCTCTCATTGCCTGAGTGGTCTGTCACATATGCAAATGCATCTTCCCATGTCTGAAAGGGCGCAATGAACCGTCCATCAAAATATTGCTGAACCGTTCTCGAAAAATCCTGAAGGTTCAGGCTGTCATTTTTTTCCTGTGCGGAATAAAAAATAACTCTGTGCCGGTCTGAAAATTCCTGGAGAATCGTTGTCTTGCCAACACGCCTGCGTCCATACATAACCAGAAATTCAAAACAATCACGATTGTATAGATTTTCGATCTGTGCAAGCTCCTTTTCTCTGCCTATCATGAGAATTTCCACCCCCAATTTAATATACTCATAAGTAGTATACTTACGTTTCACCAAATTTTCAACCTCTTTTTTGCGCGCTGGTAGATTTTGCTGTGAAATGGAAAACTATTGTATTTGTGATCTGTTTTTAGAGTTTGAGAATGCTATGACTAATCAGAACCCCTCCACAATCCCCCTTACCTTCTCATAAGGCATCTCCACAAAATCCGCAATTCTCTCTTTCCCGGATTCATCTTTTAGAACCCTTTTTATTTTTGTCTCTGAATTCAAAAATGCCTGTACTGCATGGTAGGTATCTATATCCAGTCTGCTGAAATATTCCCTATGCTGATTTACATAGCTTACCAACGACGCTTTCCTGTCCCTATATTGTAACATGCCTAAAATCAGTTGTAAATCCGTCCGAAATGCATAAACATTTTCTGGATTGGATGCGTCTATCAGATTAATATGATAATCCGGTATGTATTTGCTTATAGTTTTGCCAATGCCTTCATCCTCGTTTTTTCTGAACATATCATGAAGGCACCTGCTTCCCGCCAAATAATACGGCATTGCACACATCTGAAAACCGCCCTTTATCCGACAGCCATTTCCTTACCGCTATGTCCTTTTTGCCCATAGCCGTTCCCCATTTTTGTAATTTTCATAACATTATCTTTGGTCACCCCGCAGAATCTGCGAAAGAACTTCCGAACGTCTTCCGAATGAAGACACATAAAATAGATTGGATTCATGATTATTTTCCAAAACCGTATCATTACATTAACATAAAAACCGTTATTCCGCAACCTTTCTTTGCCGGCAAAACATGAGAATGCCGGCGGGAATATCAGCTGCCTCTCGGATCATTCTTCTGGATCCACTACAATTACTTCTTTTTTAAGGGCGGCAGCCTTCTCGAGAATTTCCGCAGGTGTTTTATTATCTGTAATAATCACGTCAATCTGATTAAGCGGGATGGAATTACACAGGGAAACATGTTCGCATTTTGTATGGTCGATTAAAAGGACTACTTTTTTTGCGATGGAGGCAAGCGCCCGCTTCGTCTCTACCAGCGGATAAGTATGTTCAAAAGCGCCGCCCGGGATGCGGAACGCCCTGGCTGAGATAAATGCCACGTCCGCCCGGTGCTGTGTCAATGTTTCTCTGGAGTCAGTCATAATAGACTTTGTGCGGTGGTAGAGCATGCCGCCGGTTAAGTATGTCTGGATATTTTCCTTATTGGACAGTTCTACCGCGGTCATGAGGTTGGAAGTGATAACTGACAGCGGAATATTGTCGGGAAGAAACCGGGAGAAAGTGTGGGCGGTGGTGCCGGAGTCAATGCAGATTACACTGTAAGGATGCACGAATCTTAATGCGGCTTTGGCGATCGCCTCCTTCTCGTACTGGTGTTCATCAATCTGTTCATGAAAATAATTTGGCTTTGCTTCTTTCATCAGGAAAGCACATCCGTGCTTGCGCCGGATAAGTTTTATATTTTCAAGCTCATTCAGATCGCGCCGAATCGTCATTTCACTGCATTTCAGCGTCTGTGCTAATTCTTTCGGCGTACAGATCATCTGATTTTCCAACAGTTCTATAATCCTTGCATGTCGTTCCTTTTTCATCTGAATATCCTTTCGATGTTTAGCGATGACTGCACAAAAGTGTGCGGTTTTTAACACTGGGGCATTCCATTATTATTTTATAATTGTGTAGCTGGTGTTTCTTGCTTTTCCATTTTGCTTTAGCAAGTTGCTTTTTACCATTTTCCGAATGATTCTGGAAGCAGTAGAGGTACTCACTCCAAGCAATGCGATTACATCATTTCTTGTAACAGTACCATGAGATCGGGCATATTCCAACACTTTTTCTTCTTTGTTCAGGCTTTTTTCAGCCCTGACAGCAGAATTTGCGATGAACTCTGTTTTCAGCGCGGAAGCATTTCTGGTTTCATATTTTGCGTTAATGTTAGGCAATATAATCTTAAAAGTATTTTTGGTCGTTTCAATCGAAGGCTTTTCTTTCAGACTCTCGTATGCCCTCATAATCTTGCTCATTCCGGTCCCGTAAGCCTCAATTAAGTGTAGCTGATAGAACACATTCGCAAGATCTTGATTTCTGCATACGGAAATACCTGCCATAATATCTTCCAAGTCAATTCCCGGCATCAATCCGCCAATCGATACAAATTCAATCCGGTCAGCATAGATGCTGATAAATGCACTGGCACTAAAGGAATAATCGCGGTGAACCAGCAGATTCAGCAATGCCTCTCTGACGGCAATTTCCGGATAATCTTTGACATCGATTCTCAACAGTTTTTCTATGGTTGCACGGGTTTGATTGCGAAAGTCGATAAAATCATATACTTCGTTCATTTGCTGCATCAGAGACCCGGTAAATTCCCGGCGGTCCCTAAAAACTGTTTGATCCGTTCCCTGAAAAACAGCGACTTTAATCGTATGGACACATTGATCGGACAGAAGCAGACCTAAGTTGCTGTAAAGATTATCTTGGTCGGTCAGCTTCAAAGTGCGCATTTGCTGCGGTCCAAACTCCACTTCCCGAAGCGCAAATTCTTTTTTTGCGGTTTCAAATGTGAGTTCCTGATTTAAGCAGCGCATAGCCTCAAAGCGGTCTCCATCTGTTTCCTTAATCATACGGCGGATTGCTGTGTCAGTAGCAGGAACAGAAGAATATCCCTGTCTGACATATACACCCTCTGGACGCATCCCCTTTTTAGCGAGATAATAAGGTCGGTCCGTTCCGCGCTGAATATCCACCGCGACAATTTCTTTTTCATCTTCCTTTATTGTTCTATAATGCAGAAACATCGTCACATCGGGTTTAATAGCATCTCTTACCATATTGCTGATCTGCAAAGAAACTCCGTCAGGATCATCGAGTCCGGCCACTGTACCGTCATCCCGAACGCCAATATAGAGTTTGCCGCCGTCACAGTTGGCAAAAGCAATGATTTCCTTTTTTATATCATCTACAACTACTTCCTTCAGTTCTACGGTTTCACTTTCCTGAAAAAGCATGACGCTACCTCCCTGCTTACTTTCGTTTGCCGGGCATATTATATCAAATCGGAGCAATCGTGTCAATGTAGATGACCCGATTGAGACCCGATTGTGACCCGATTCGACCTGATATTTTCATTATGCACATAAATGAACAAAGTATTTGACGCTATTGTCTTATAATTATTCCCCTAAATTGACACAGGCATAGGCTGCCATTGGATTCTCCGCTGTCATGCTCCAGAAAGAAAATTTCACTATGCCCAGAATTATAATAAAATATATTTTTACATTTTGCAAGATATTATCGCAAAAAATGTTAAAATTAGAACATAAAATGTACATATATGTTTTAAAATAAACATATATAACAAGCTGAAATGTTGAATTTATAACTTTTTATAAATATAATTATCACATAGAAGCCATATAAAGCATTATATTGATAAAGGAGATAGAAACTATGATTAAGATGCCCGAAAAAGAGCGTGCGGTCGGAATGTATAAGAAGATGTACCAGATCCGGCAGTACGAGGAGACGATTTATTATCTGTTTCTGGAAGGGATCATGCCAGGAACCATCCATCAGTCCCACGGCCAGGAGGCGTGTGCGGTCGGGATGATCTATGACCTGAGAAAAGAGGACTATATTCTGACGACTCACAGACCTGCGGGGCATGACCTTGCGAAAGGAGTGTCCCTGCGCTCTATGATGTGCGAGATGTTCGGGAAGGCGGAGGGCTGCTGCAAAGGAAAAGGCGGGGCGATGCATACCGGAGATATTGATGTGGGAGCGGTTACGGCGAATGCGATTGTAGGAGGCAACCTTCCGATTGCGGCAGGTGTGGCGTTACGATGTAAAATGATGAAGACGGACAATGTGGCTGTATGCTTTTTCGGGGACGGAGCAAGCAATGAGGGAGCCTTTCACGAGGCGCTCAACGCGGCGGCAGTCTGGAAGCTTCCGGTAGTCTATGTGTGTGAAAATAATCTGTATTCCGCCACAACCTCGATTAAGCTCACCTGTAATCTTGAAAATGTAGCAGCTGACAGAGGAAGCGCTTATGGAATTCCAAGCGAGGTTGTGGATGGAAATGATGTTCTTGCGGTAAACGAAGCCGGGGCAAGGGCAATCGGCCGGGCAAGAAGAGGGGAAGGACCGACGATCTTAGAGCTTAAGACCTACCGGATCGGCGGGCATTCCAGAAACGACGCCTGCGGCTACCGTCCAAATGAGGAAGAAAAGGCATGGTTTTCCAAAGACCCGGTCAGGACCTTTCGGGAACGTCTGATCGATGAACGTGTTATTACAGAAGAAGAATTGGAAAAGATAGAAAAAGAGATCACGGATGAGATTGATGCGGAAGTAGAATATGCGAAGAACAGTAAAGATCCAGAGCCGGAATCTGCGCTCAGGGATGTATACTGGGAAGGAGGTACACGATAATGGCTGAGATGTCGATTGCTGACGCTTTAAAGCTTGCCCTGCAGGAAGAGATGAGGCGGGACGAGACGGTGTTCTGCCTCGGAGAAGACGTGGATATTAAAGGAGGCATGGGAGGCGCGTTTACCGTCACAAAAGGACTTTTGGATGAATTCGGACCGGAGAGGGTGATCAATACACCGATCGCGGAGATACTGATCTCCGGTGTATGCGTAGGAGCGGGGATGACGGGGATGCGCCCGGTGGCGGATCTGCAATATGGTGATTTTCTGTTTTGCATGATGGACCAGCTTGTGAACCAGGCGGCGAAGATGTGTTATATGTCAGGCGGCAAGGTACATATTCCGATGGTTATGCGTGCTCCCTGTGGGGCGACGAACCGGGGGGCGCAGCATGCGCAAAGCCTGGAGAGCTATTTTATCCATGTACCGGGGCTTAAAGTGATCTGCCCGTCTACCCCCTATGACGCAAAGGGGATGATGAAGCAGGCGATCCGGGATGATAACCCGGTGCTGGTATTTGAGCATAAGCTTTTGTACGGCAGCGCACGCAAGGAAAAGGATGCCATCAAGACCTCCGGGGAAGTGCCGTCAGACGATTACACGGTGGAGTTTGGAAAGGCTGCCGTCAGACGAGAGGGAAAAGATGTAACCATCGTTGCCAATCTTTTGATGAGTTATCGTGCGCAGGAGGCGGCAAAGGAATTGGAAGAAGAAGGGATAAGCTGTGAGGTGATCGATCCGAGAAGTCTTGTGCCTTTTGACTATGAGACGGTGGAGCGGTCTGTGAAGAAGACAGGAAAGCTTATGATTGTTCACGAGGATACTTATAACGGCGGCTGGGGAGCGCAGGTAGCGGCGCATTTTGCGCAGCATGGTATCTTTGATCTGGATGCGCCTGTGAAAATCGTTGCGGCATACGACACACCGATTCCGTTTGCCTCTCCGATGGAAAATTTCATAATTCCGTCTGTAGAAAGGATTAAAAAAGAGGCAAAAGAGTTGGCAGAGTTTTAAAATATGGTGATAAAGGAGAGAAAAATATGAGCAGAGTATCAGTAAAAACATTGATGGAACATGCGTTGGAACATAAATATGCGGTGGGATATTTTGAAAGCTGGAACCTTGAGTCTGCGCTTGCGGTAGTGAGGGCGGCGGAAAATGTAAAATCCCCGGTCATGATCGGCGTGTGCGGCACTTATATCGGAGAGCCAAAGCGAAAATATAAAGAAAGCCTTACCGTCTATCAGGCGATGCTTTCACGGATTGCAGAGGAAGCAAAAGTTCCGGTGGCGCTGCTTTTAAATGAATCGGATGATGAAGAGATGGTAATTCGGGCGGCGGAAAATGGATTTGATATGGTCATGTATGCTCCGGTATTTGCAGCGGAGGAGGTTCCGTTCGATGAGCTTACGAAGATCCAGAAGCGGATTGTGGAGAAGGCGCACAAAAACGGCGCGGCGGTTGAAGGCGAAGTAGGGGAGCTCCCGCTCTACAATTCTGCAGCCGGCAAGCTCCACGAGGGCGAGGACACGGATCCGGAGCTTTGTGCCGCATTTGTAAAAGAGACGGGGATTGATACGGTGGCCGTCTCTGTCGGGAACTGCCATCTGAAGGAGGACGGGATGGTGACGATCAATTACGATGCACTGAAGGTTCTGGCAGAAAGAATCGATATCCCCCTTGTCCTTCACGGCGGCACGAGTATCCCGCGTGAGGATCTTGGAAAAGCAGCCGCTATGGGAGTTGCGAAGGTGAACTTCGGAACAGGTATGAAAAGGGCAGTTTTAAACACGGTGAAGAACTATCTGGCGGAGCATGAGATTGATCAGATGGATCCCAATGATGTGCTTGGACGCGGAGGTGAAAAAGACCTTCTTGTATTGGAGCAGGAGGCGGTCATCCGCTATGTAGAAGAGACGATCCGGGCGATGAACGGCGAAAACAAAGCATTAAGGTGGTAGGGATATGATTAAGGAAATAAGGATGCCGGCGGGCGGTCAGACGACAGATGTATCGGTCGTAGGAACCTGGCTAGTAAAAATCGGCGATAAGGTGGAGCGCGGCGATGCGCTCCTTGAGATAGAGACGGATAAAGCAACTCTCACGGTGGAAAGCTATGCAAAGGGTATCGTGCTTGCGCTGCTTGTGGAAGAAGGCGATGAGACTCCGGCAGGAGAAGTGATTGCTCTTATCGGCGATGAGAGCGACAGGGAAGAAGCGAAGGTGAGGCTTGCGGGAGAAGACGTACTGAAGAACCAGAAACCTGAAGAAGAAAAAAAAGCAATCATGGAAGAAACGCTGACATCAGAAGAAGAATATCAGCCGATTGATAAAAATGCGCCGAGAAGGACGAAACCAAAGGCTTTTGTTTCTGGAAGTGAGAAAGATGTTCTGAAACAGAATGCCCGGAAGCCGGGACAGATAAAGGCTATGCCGAATGCGAAGGTTTTGGCAAAAGAGAATCATATATTACTGGAGGATGTGGCAGAGGCATCGGGGAAAAATGTTCTCAAGCGTCAGGATGTAGCGGCATTTCTAGAAAATCATATACAGGAAAAAGAAGAAACAATCATTCCATTTACAAATATGCGCAGGGTGATTGCCAGACGGATGCTTGACAGTGTGCAGAATATCCCTGTATTTACGGCGGCTGTTGAGATCGATATGACACAGTGCATGGCATTCCGGCGGCTGGTAAATTCTGCAAAGGACGAAAGAAAAGTCTCTTACAATGATATTTTATTCAAATGCATGGAGGCGGCAATACGTGCTTATCCTTATGTGAATACATCTTATTCGGATGAGGGAATCCTTTTACATAAAGATGTGAATATCGGACTTGCCGTGTCTGTAGAAGGAGGTCTGGTCGTTCCGGTCGTGCGCAGGGTTCAGGAAAAGAGTATCTCAGAGATAGCCGCGTATAATCGGGAAAATATAGGCAAGGCAAGGGATGGGAGTCTTTCGCTGGAGGAAATGTCAGGCGGAACGATCACGCTGTCGAATCTGGGGATGTATCCCATTACACAGTTTACGGCGATTATCAATCCGCCGGAGGTCTGTATTCTGGCAGTAGGGGCAATAGAAGAAAAACCTGTTTTTGCAGACGGAACGTGGAGGGCTGTGCCTGTTATGAAGCTGACGGGAAGCTTTGACCATCGGATCGTTGACGGTGCATACGCGGCAGGATTTCTGGGCGAATTAAAGAGAATAATCGAGAATCCGGCATTGGCACTGGTTTAACCCGGATACAATATGAATTTGAGAAGCGAAGGTGAATGCAGATGGAAGAGAATAAATATGACTTGATTGTGATCGGGGGCGGGCCGGGAGGCTACTCGGCCGCCATATCCGCGGCAAAGGAAGGTCTTTCGGTGTTGCTTTTTGAAGGCGGTTCTATGGGCGGCACATGTCTGAACGAAGGATGTATCCCGACGAAGTATCTGCTGGATAAAGCAGCCGCTTTGGAAAAGGTAAGGGCGCTGACGGAAAAAGAGATATTCAAAGAGCCGGGATTGTTCAGCTTTCAGAAGATTCAAAGAGGCAGGGAAAAAGTGATAAAAAAACTCACTGACGGAGTGCGATATCTTTTAAAAGTCAATAAGGTAACGGTGATTCATGGATTTGCATCCCTTAAGGAAGTTGGAAAGGCAGAGTGCGGGGGAATGCTCTATGAAGCAAAGGATATCATTATAGCGACAGGCTCCGAAAGCGTGAACATCCCTGTTGCCGGAACGGAGTATACGATTGGCAGTGCGCAGGCACTGGCGCTTGAGAGCGTGCCGAAGCGTCTTGCAGTCATCGGCGGCGGTGTGATCGGCATGGAGCTTGCGAGCGCCTATTGTTCCTACGGTTCTGAGGTGACGGTGCTGGAGGCGATGCCGTCTTTGTTTCCCACTGAGGATAAGGAAATGATTTCTTATATGGAAAAGGAACTTACAAAGCGGGGAGTCCGGATTCTGACTGGGAGAAAAGTAAAAGTGATCGAAAAAGCGGGACTAAGCCGGAGGGTGTTTTTTGAAGGAGCTAAGCCGGAAGAGATCTATGCGGATGCAGTTGTTCTGGCAGCAGGGCGGAAACCTTCTTATAAGGGAATCGATGCAGAAAAGCTTGGACTTGCGCTTACGGAAAAGAAGGAAATACAGGTGGATGAACATATGCAGACTAATATTCCGCATATCTACGCGATCGGTGATGTGATCGGCGGCTACCAGCTTGCCCATGCGGCATATGCGGAGGGCGAGGCGGCAGTTTCGCATATCCTTGGAAAAGACAGGGAATCAGGTCTTTCTGTAATGCCGAGATGCATCTACACCATGCCGGCTTATGCGGCGGCAGGACTTACGGAGACGAAGGCAAAAGAACAGGGGACAGAGACCGTGAAGGGCAAATTTTTCTATTCGGGAAATGGAATGGCGCTGGCGGAAGGCGCGGAAGGTTTTATTCAGGTGCTTATGGAAAAAGATACAAAGACAACGGTTGGGATACAGATTGTAGGGGAAGGCGCGCCGGAGCTGCTTTCATTTGCGGCGCTTGCGGTAAAAAACAGAATGACCTTTGATGAATGGCGGCAATTCATTGTAGCTCATCCGTCGCTGTCTGAGATGATAAAGGAGGCGGCGCTTGATTGCTTTGGAATGAGTGTACACGGTGCAGTAAGATAAGGAGGGAATACTTATGAAGAGCTATATGATAGGTCTTGATTACGGGACAGGCGGCGGAAAGGCATGTATTATTGATGAGAACGCGGATGTACTTGCATATTCCTTCCGTGAATATCTGATTTACACAGATAAGCCGGGATGGTCGGAGCATGATGCGGATTATTACTGGACGCTGGCACAAGATGTGATAAAGGAGTGCCTTGAGAAATCAAAAATTGCGCCGGAACAGATACGTGGGATCGGAATCTCCTCAGCGCAGCCCTGTCTGGTAATGATAGACAGAGAAGGAAATCCGATCAACCGCGCTTATAATCTGATGGACAGGCGCGCAGTCAGTCAGGTGGAGTGGCTCCGTGAGCATGTAGGTGTAGATAAGATTTTTGAGATCAACGGGAACCGGATTGAGGACTATCCGACGATGGTCAATCTTATGTGGGAGAAGGAGAACCGTCCGGAGGATTACAAAAGAATCTGGAAAACTATCACCATAGACGGGTTTGTGCGGTTTAAGATGACAGGAGAGACAGCGATGAGCTACTCCCAGGGCGGATTCTGGGGAGTAGCCTACGATATCCGTAAAAAAGAGTTCAATAAAGAACTTATGGATAAGCTCGGCATTGATATGGAATTGATGCCAAAGCTGTATCCCTGTGAGGAGATCATCGGAAAAGTGACAGAGGAAGCTTCCAGAGAGCTGGGACTTGTGCCCGGTATTCCGGTATGCGCAGGTCAGGTGGACTGTAATGCGGGCTTCGTCGGAGGCGGCGCCATTATGCCGGGCGATGTCCAGATCAATCTGGGGACATGCGGGGTTATGGGAGTGGTAAATGACAGCAGGGAATTTACAGACCTTGTATGCAATGATGCTTACACAACCAATTCCTGCAATGATTTTATCTCCATTGCGGTGGTGCTGACCGGGGGACAGGTACTCAGATACCTGCGGGACAATTTTTGCCAGATGGAGCAGGAGACAGCAAAGCTGATGTCGGATATGGATGTCTATGACATCATGAATAAAGAGGCGGAAAAAGTCCCGGCAGGAAGTGAGGGACTGATTGTGCTTCCGTATCTTGCGGGAGAAAGGACTGTGTTGTGGGATGCAAAGGCGAGGGGGACTATATTCGGGTTATCCACACGTCACACGAAGGGCCATCTGATCCGGGCATTTATGGAAGGGGTTGCCTATGCGCTTTATGATAATTACAGGCTGATGTTGGAAAAGGGAATCAAAGCGAACGCGCCGATTATTCTCAATGAGGGCGGGGCTAAGAGCAGGCTGTGGAGAAGGATCATTACAGATGTATTTAATGTGCCGACTGCATTTGTAGAAAACCGTGTAGGAGCGCCTTACGGAGATGCGATTCTAGCAGGAGTATCGGCAGGGGTGTGGAAGGATTTCTCTATAGCGAAAGAAAAAGTAAATTATATTGACTATATGGAACCGGATAAGAAGGCGCATGAGATGTATATGGAATATTTTAAAATTTACCACAGGCTTTACGGGCATTTGAAAGAGGATTTCTCAGATCTGTACGAGATAGTAAAACGGTATGAGAAGTAATAAAAGTTTGCAGTACGCGAGAGGCGGCGGAGCCTATCGCAGGTAATATTCATGCTGCTTAAAAAGCACTTCTTGTCTGAAGTGCTTTTAATCAAGATACAGGTTCATCAGTTCAAAATCCGCATATTTCCCATCAATTTTTAGAAAACCTTTAAAATGTCCGGTATTTTCAAATCCAAACTTCTTATATAATTCAATAGCCCGGACATTATCGCTCTTAACTTCTAATGAGATGATCTCCACATGAGCGGTATTTTTGGCAAAATCGATGACAGCTTCCATAAGACTGCTCCCGATTCCCTGCCCCCATTCCGACCTTAGTACAGAAATGCCGAGGGTACCCCTGTGCTTTAGCCGCATTCGTGTCATTCCGGTAAAATGGGCATTTCCGACGATTCGGCCATTCTTTCTTGCTACGAACATGGCTGAAGAAGCAGAGTCTATAAGCGATGCGAGATAAATCTGTTCTTCTTTTAACGTAGCGGAAAGTCCTTCTGAACCAAAGGTGAGATTGTCTGTTTCTCCTCCGATGATCTTCAGAATATGGAGCAGTTCTTCTGCATCTTCCGGCTTGGCTTTCTCGATAATAATATCTTCAGATATAGTATTTCTTTCTGCATTCAGAAAATACATACGCTATCCCTCCCTTGCAGATTTCTTTTTTGAATTGTACCATGAAATTACTTAAAAGTTCAACAGTACCTTCACTTCAAATATATGGTTTTCATGGATGATATCAAGAAATCCGTCATATTTTTCTGTAATCAGCCGTACAGATTTCAGTCCCTGCCCTTCTCCGTCATGCTTGGAGGAGAGGAGTTTCCCGCCCTTTATGGACAGCGGTTCTTCATATGGATTTGCGATATGCAGGGCGATGACGTGTTCAGACGTCTGTCCCGCGGTTAGTGTGATTCTGCGTTTTTCTTCAGGGAGAGCTTTGCAGGCATCCGCCGCATTTTCCAGCAGATTCCCCAGCAGTACGCAAAAATCCATGTCCTCGATAGAAAAATCATCTTTCAGGCGTATGTTCAGACGGGTATCTATGCAAAACTCCCGGCAGAGGGAAACGTAGTGGTTTAAGATGGCATTAACGGCGGGGGAAGAGCAGTACTTTAAGGGCATGTCGGTAACGCTGCCGATGGATTGCTCCAGATAATCTTCCAGTTCCCTGTAATGCTGTTTTTTTAGCATTTCTGCAAGAACAGTGAGCTGATGGCGGAAATCGTGGCGCAGACGGGTGGTTTCCTGCATATAAGCCTGAAGCCGGTGGTATTGCTGCGCCTGTATCTCAAGCTGGGCGGCTCTTTGGAGGATGTTCTGATTTTCCGTGATGCTGTAAGCGATTTTGTAAAACAGACCATAGATAATGAGGATGAGAATGAAAAGGATAAAAATTGTGATAATATACACTTCTAAAAACCGTCCTACAAACATAACGCTGTTATCAAAGGGGATAAAGATAAAGGAAAACATTAAAAAACACATGGGAATCAGCCAGATGATCCTCCAGACTTTTTCCTCATGGAAATGGTGCACCAGCCATCCAAGATACCGCCGGGCAGGCAGGGCAAGGCTCAGGACCAGTATGGATTCAAAGGCAAGCCCGAGTAAAAAGACGTCAGCGTATACCGGGTCGTCAATAGTGGATGTGGGATGAAAAAATATACTGACCAGATGGTAGAACAGATAAGTAAAGCCCCCGAGCAGGCAGGCGGTCATAAAGATAAACCACAGGTGGGAACGCTTAAGCGCGAATTCTCTTTGGTAAAGATGGAAAAATACAACGATGCAAAGAAATTCGTTTACCGAATCCGCAATTACAGGCGGGAGCAGAAAATATATAAGGAACATGACGATTTCCATCAATGCAAAGGCAGCGGCGGTTTTGGCGGCAAGGCGCGCGTGTGGCCTTTTCGCATCCTGCCAGACTGGGATAAAGCAAAAGAAGATAAGCGGTATGATGTTAAAAGTAGAACGAGCATACATGGCAGTTGTTATCAAATTCTCCATAAATCATACCTCCTGTTCACTTAGCTTTTCAAACTGGTAATGATTAAATTTTTGCATGATGTCTACATGGTTCCGTTTGTGGATAGGGAAGGACTTATTGTCTGCCATTATAAATGTGTCCCGGGTTGCCTTTGTGATAAAGTCCATATTTAAAAGGATACCTCTGTTGCAGAGCAAAAATCTGGTTTCCTTTTGCAAAGTGGCATGGAGAGAGGAAAAGGTAACGCGGTAGCGCAGTTCCTGCCCGTTCTCCAGTATGAGGAAAGTATATTTGTCGCGTGAGACCAGATATTGAATTTTAGAGAGCGGCAGGCGGACTTTTTGTTTTCCGGAGTAAAATTCCAGAACTCTTGCCTGTAATCGCAGCTTCTTCCATGCAGCATTCAGGACTTCCTCAACCTTTTTGTAATTTAAACTTGCTTTTTCGATATAATCAAAGCAGACGTGAAGCTTTACCGCCCGCCAGATATCCTCTCTGCTCGCAGTCAAAAAGACAATGAGGCAGTCAGCGTTTTTCTCAAGAATCCGGCGGGCAGTCTCGATTCCGTCCATCTGCCCCATGTAAATATCCATAAACACGAGATGGTACTTTTCAAACGAAGATGCTAAGAATGCCTCGCCGGAATCGTATCGGGCAAAGCGAAGTTCCGGTGAATGCAGTTCTTTATATTGCGTCAAAAAAGCAGACAGCGCTTCTGCGTCAGAGACGCAGTCTTCTACAAGAGCGATGTGCATCTTTATACCCCCCCCACCTAATGTGTGTCAACTTGAATTTATTTTATCCCAAATTTCCCTTAAATAAAAGACAATATCCATGAATTCTTTTATCCATTTACGACAAAACCGTGCGATTCGCGCCAAAAGCAGGAATCGAGGGGAGGAAGTGTCGTATAATTTCAGATAACATTTTGGGACTGTATCAAAAGGTGTGGTTTTGCCTTGGAATGATGCAAATAAGACACAGGAGGGAGACAGATGGACAAAGGAATGAATGTCAAAAGAGGGCTTGCATTTTTAACCGCAGGCCTGTTATTTTTTCACTCGCCCCTTGCGGCAGCGGCGGGTGAAATTGATTCGGCGGATTGTATTTGTGAGACGGAATGTACACAGGAAGAGAGGAATGCTGACTGCCCGTTGTGCGGCAGGCAGGAGGCGGATGTTTCTTCGTGTGAAGGAGTAAGACAGAATAAACGAACGCAAGATGCTGGGAGTGCAGGAAAGCAGGCGGAGGATGGGCAGACGGCGCAGGAAAAAGAACTGCCCAAGTTGAATTCCCGGGCAGCAGGCAATGATGCGTCGGCTGGTCTGGATTTTCAGTGGACACAATACGTTCCCACAACGGAGGCAACCTACACCGCAGGAGGCGGACAGATTGTCTGGACGCCCAAGGTCAGCGGGGGCGAGGTGGTCAGCGGAACGCTCACCTTGAAGAATGCAGTTATTAACAGTGCCGGAATCGGCATCTATGTATGCGTACCGGTTAATATTATAGTAGAAGGCGATAATCGGATTACATCGGGCGATATCGGGATCTGCGCGTTAAACCGGCAGACTGAAGTACCCCCGGCTATGAATGTGAACCTGTCGGGAACCGGTTCTTTAACGATAAACAGTCAGGGCAACGGGATACAGACCGTAGATGATATAACGGTAGACACTGTCCGTCTGGAGGTCATATACGGCGCGGCCTCATCCGCTGCCAGAGGAATCGCGACAACCGGAGGCGATATCGTACTGAAAAACAGTAAATATATAAAGGCAAAGAGCAGTACCGCGGGGATCGGTGCTGAAAGCAGCGCCATCTTTGCGGGGCAGTCCGGAGGGCAGAAGATACGGATTGAAAACAGCCATGTGATTGCCATCAATGGGAACGGTCCTGCGATAAACGCCCTTGGGGGCAGTATCGAACTTGTGTCCAGCGATGTGAGAGCGGTTGGAAATACGAACAACAGCCTGGCATCAGGAACGCTTCTTTCCCGTGAATATACGGTAAACGGCGGAACCCTGTTCGCGGATAATAAAGGTAGCGATCTGGCAATTCCGTCTGTTCCCACACAGCCATTAAAAGCTTCAAACAGCGCGGTCCTGTATGACAGTAAAACAAAGGGATTGCCGCTTGAAGGAGATCTTGCGTGGTATGGGTCGTGTGCTTATGATGAGGCGTCAGATACAGTCACAAGCGTGGGAAACGGTTTTATATTCGGCAATGTGACGTGGAATGATAATATGAGGTTTGGAACAACTGCAAAGGCGGCGATTACAATCGGGTATTATGAGAAGACTGCGGCACTCACGATTCCGAAAGGAGTTACGGTAGACATAACAAACGGAAACTACTTTAGCGTGGGAAATAACACACAGCGGCCCCAAAGCAGGCTTATCAATCATGGAACGATAAATGTAAATAAGGATTCTATATCTAATTTTCCGAATTCCACGGTCGTGAATCATGGAACGATAAATGTTTTGAATGGGGGCGGAATTTATAACTATTATGTGCCGTCGGCACAGCAGGGGGGCGTATTCCAGAACAATGCGAAGGTGACGATACAGCAGGGAGGCATATTCCAGAATCAGGGGAGGCTGGAAAACAGCGGTACAATTGAGATTATCGGCACATTTTCCGAAATAAAACTTCCAAATTATGACGGCTCTATAGCGGGCGAGGGAGTGATCAATGGATTTATGGTAGAAATGCACAGCGATGCTACAGTGTATGCTGCAAGCGGACAGACAACCTTGAAAAAAGGGCAGATGCTGACGCTTAAGCCTGCTTCCGGCTCAAATAAGGCGATGAAACTGAAAGTGCCGGAGGGAGCGCAGCTGGTTGTGGAAGAAGGGGCGGTGATAGATGCAAGAACTAATCTGACAAAAGATACAGTTGCAAGTGTCATAGATCTCGAGAGTACAATAACTGTAAACGGGATTCTTTTGCTGCCAGAGGATGTCCCAGAAGAAACGATGACTCAAATTTCTCAGAAAATTGCCGGGACAGGTACGGTGAAGTTTGGGGACGAGACACGGTATATCGTTACGGTGGATAAAGGTGACAGCACAGAGTCGCAGATTCTAAAGGACGGAGAAAAGGTTGTACTGCCCCAGACGCCGGCGCGGGAAGGGTATCAGTTTGAAGGATGGTATATAAAGAATGGAAATTCGCTGGAACCATTTGACGCGGAGACAGAGTTCCATGAGTCGGCGCAGATCGTATCCAAATGGACGAAGCTAAAAGTGGAAGAGCCGGAGGAGCCGCAGCCGGTAAAGCCAGAGCAGCCGCAGCCGGTAAAGCCGGAGGAGCAGCCGAAAAAGCCGCAGCCGGAGCAGAAAAAACCAAGTAAAACACAAAAACAGCCGGTAATATCAAAAGCTGATATTGCGGCAAACACCATACGGCTCAATCAAAAGGCGAAGGCATCCATGTCCGGTACGAAGCTGAAAATATCTTGGGGCAAAGTGAGCAAAGCCTCCGGATATGAAATCTATGCAGAGAGATGCGGAAAGAAGTACAAATTAGTAAAAACTATCAAGGGCAGCGGGAAGACGAGTCTTGCCATAAGCAAGATCGGAAAGAAGAAAATCAGCAAAAAAGGTACTTACAAGATACAGATAACGGCATATCGTATCGTGAATGGGAAAAAGAAAATGATTGCAAAAAGTCTGTCTCTCCATGTTGCCGGGAAAAATAGAAAAGGCTATACAAATGCAAAAAGCGTCAAAGTTTCAAAGACAAAGCTTACGGTAAAGAGAGGAAAAACGCAGAAAATTAAAGCCAGAACCGTAAAGCAGAATAAAAGAAAGAAGCTGTTCCCCAAAAAGCATATTGCCGTATACCGGTATTATTCAACAAACGAAAAGGTCGCATCCGTGTCAAAAGCAGGTACGGTCAAGGGAAAGAAAAAAGGAACGTGTACCGTGTATGTTGTGTCCGCGAACGGTGTGAAAAGAGGGATTAAGGTAACGGTAAAATAGAAAATCATTAGAACCAGAAAACACTTAAAAAAGCTCCGGCGCAATCAGAAGCCGGGGCTTTTTAATTATACTTTTATGAAATACGGTTTACTTTATCTGCTCCCATGATGCTGCGCGCGCGCAGGTTTTTCCGGGAATAAAGGTGGAATCTACGATTTTTTCTATGGGAGTGTCGGGCTGTTCGGTCAAAGAGTAAAATAATTCTTCGGCAATTTTTGATATATTTTGTTCTACGGTAGTCAGCGGCACGGGAAGGAATTCATCTAAAACGTGGTCGAAGCCGCATATGGACATTGTCTCCGGTATGTCTATATTCATGGATCTTGCTTCGTTGATCACTCCAAGCGC
Source organism: Lachnospiraceae bacterium MD308 (assembly GCA_010206225.2). Taxonomy (GTDB): domain Bacteria; phylum Bacillota; class Clostridia; order Lachnospirales; family Lachnospiraceae; genus MD308. Next base: position 18,714 of record VIQU02000019.1, read on the forward strand.
CACCATGTCGTTAGCGCAGAGAAGAGCAGTAGGCATTTGAGAAAGGGATAAGAAATATCTGAGAGCCTGTCTTCCCAGCTTTGTGTCAAGCGACTTCCCTTCGCGGTATATATATTCTGAACGAAAAGGAATGTTTTTTTCTTTTAATTCGTCTAAATATCCCTGATATCTTTTTTCTACGGAAACAAATCGGTGTTTTGAGCCTACAAATGCAATTCTTCTATGTCCCAGATTATATAAGTAATTTATCACTTTTCGTATAACATGATAATTTTCGGATGTTACAAAGGGGACCGTGTCCCCTTCTTTTCTGTCCAGAGAGACAAAAGGAATCTTTATATTTTTAAATAACGTGTTTGAAATACCCTCTGTTAAAATGATTCCAATACAGCGCTTAGCAATACAGAACTTCAGATATTCTTTTTCTTTTTTTATATCGTTTTCTGTGTCGCAGATCAGCAGTGTGTAGTGCTCTTTAAAGCATATGTTATTAAGTTCCATAATCAAGTTGGTAAAAAATGGATTGCTAATATCGTAAATAAATATAGCGATCGTATTGGATGATTTAGAAAATATATTCTTTATCGTTTCGTTTGGAATGTAATTATTTTCCTGTATGATCTTTTCTACTTTTTTCCGTGTCTGTTCCGAACATTTTTCAGGATGATTGATAACCCGTGAAACGGTTGCGGTTGAGACGTTTGCCATTTGCGCAATTTCCCTGATACCTAAAAAATTATTATCCATATTTCGTATCCGATCCTTTCTCTGGTATTAATATTTTATCATATTTTGTTCGGAATTTCTCTCGTTAGTATAAAAATAGTGAAACAAATAATAGTAACAAGTTTTATTACTGTTTTACAAAGAAATTTTAAGAAATATGCACAAAAAATATGAATCAAAACTGTAAGATATTAACAATATATATAATACATATTGACAAAACCGAAAAGTAAAAGTAGAATTAATGTAACAAGTTACATAATAGAACTAAGAATTCAAAGAAGGGAGCAGAAGAATGAATTACCGAATACAAAAGTTACGTAAAGAATTAATGGAACAAAAACCGTATGTAGATGGTGAAAGATGTAAGATTTTTACAGAGTCGATGGAGAAGACAGATGGACTTCCGATTATTAACAGACGTGCAAAATCATTTTTTGAAGTATTAGATAAGATGACAGTCTGGGTGAAGCCGGGAGAATTAATTGTAGGAAATCAGTCAAAGACTCCAAAGGGAGCGCCGATCTATCCGGAATATTCAGCGCAGTGGATATTAGATGAACTTGATGGGAAGCCGTATAGATGGGAAGACAGACCGGGAGATAAATTCTATATTACTCCCGAGGATGAGAAGCTTGTACGCGAATGCGCAGAATACTGGAATGGAAGGACGGTTTATGATTATGTGAGAAAGAATCTGCCGGATGAAGTGAATGATGCGTGGGATGCAGGCGTGACAGATGAAACATGGGTATGCGCGGCAGGACTTGGAAATGAGATACCAGATTATAAGCTGGTAGTTGAAAAAGGGTTAGAGGATGTGATGGCAAGGATTCAGGCTAAGCTAGACAGTCTGGATATGCTGGATCCGGAGACACTTAAAAAGAAACAGTTTTTGGATGCGGCGCTTCTTGGCAATCAGGCAGTTGTCAATTTTGCAGGAAGAATCGCAGATAAGTGTGAAGAAGAAGCAGAAAAATGCGGTATTGAGGAGTATAAGAAGGAATTGTCTGAGCTTGCTAAGATCTGCCGCAATGTACCTCTTCATCCGGCGAAAACTTTTCAGGAAGCAGTACAGTCTATTTTTATCATACTGCTTGCAGTACATTTGGAATCTAACGGACATGCGATTTCCCTTGGGAGATTTGATCAGTATGTATATCCTCTGTATGAGAAGGACATCCGGGAAGGCAGAATCACAGAGGAAAGAGCGCTGGAGATTTTAGAATGTTTCTTTATCAAGTGTAATGAAATCAACAAGCTTCGGTCATGGCCAGATACGGAATTCTTTATGGGTTACCAGATGTTTATCAATATGGCGGTGTGCGGACAGACGGTAGACGGCAAGGACGCGACCAATGCTGTATCGATGCTTTGCATTAAGTCCTGCCGCGAGCTTAAGCTCATCACTCCTTCCGTTTCTGTTAAATATTTTGACGGAACGAAAGATGAAGTGCTGTACAATGCGTTAGAGGCGGCGATTGAACATAAAGGCGGTATGCCTGCATTTTATAATGACAATGCATTTATTAAAACCTTGCGTGATATGGGGATCGCTGAAAAGGATCTGGTTGATTGGAGCCCGGACGGATGTATTGAAGCCTCTATTCCCGGGAAATGGGATTTTGCAGCAAAAGGACCGTGGCTTAATGTTGAGAAGGTATTAGAGATTACATTAAATGACGGCGTAGATCCGGCTACCGGAATTGTGTTTAAGAAAACAGATAAGAAAATTGCCTGCTGTACATCCATAGACGAAGTATTTGATGAATTTAAAAAGATGCTCAAATATTTTATGGATCTTAATTGTATTACAGAGCACGTCAATGATGATGTACATATCAGATATGATCTGAATGCATTCCGGTCTTCACTTGTGGAGGATTGCATCGGAAGATGTCTGGATCTTGTAGAAGGCGGTTCCCTGTATTCGGCGGACGGCGGGCCTACAGCAGGTTCTATCAGTTCAGGAGATGCGCTTACAGCTATCGAATATCTGGTATTTGACAAGAAGATTCTTACGATGGAACAGGTTTTGCATGCATGCAGGACGAATTTTCAGGATAGTACCACGGTTCCTACCGGCGGGGAAATACAGCTTCTTATGAAAAATAAAGCGCCGAAATTCGGTAATGATAATGATTATGCAGATAAATGGGTAGTGGCAGTAGAGGATTATATCGGCTCCAGCTTAAGGCATAATTACAAGAGCTCGAAATATGGCAAAGGTCCGGTTCCGTGCTGTTTCTCTTACAGCCAGAGTCCGGTTACGGGAAATATTTCATTTGGAAGCAGGATCGGGGCTACCCCGGACGGACGTGCGGCGGGCTCGCCTGTGAATAACGGTGTTTCTCCGGCGAATGGTTCAGAAAGAAGCGGCGCTACAGCAGCATGCAATTCTGTTGGGAAGATACCTACCATCTGGGATCAAAAAGGCAATATCTTTAATATGCGTCTGGCTCCTTCCGCGATTGCGACAGAGGAATCAAGGAGAAAGATTGTCAGCATGATACGGGCGTTCTTTGGCAAGGACGGGCAGCAGATCCAGTTTAACGTTACAGACAATGAGACGCTTAAGGCGGCGCAGAAAAATCCAGAGGAATATTCTGACCTTATGGTTCGAGTATCAGGTTACAGCGCGCTCTTTACTTCTCTTGGTGAATCTGCGCAAAACGACGTCATTAACAGAATAGAGGTAGCGTTATAAGTGAGGGTATTTAATATTGAAAGATGTTCAACGGAGGATGGCCCCGGAATACGGACGACAGTATTTTTAAAAGGCTGCCTTCTAAGGTGTAAATGGTGCGGCAATCCTGAGTCACAGTTATTTGAACCGCAGATCTTATTCAAATCAGTCAAATGTACCGGATGCGGGCGGTGTCTTAAGACCTGCCCCTCCGGGGCGATTTACCGTCATCCTGAGTTTGGAATGATTACGGACGGCATGAAATGTACAATGTGCAAAAAATGTATCGATGCCTGTTACGCAGATGCCAGAGTTGTTCAGGGAGAGGATTATACGGTAGAAGAGCTTATGGAAGAGCTTGCAAGGGATGAGGTATATTATCTGGAAAGCGGAGGCGGTATAACATTCAGCGGTGGAGAACCTCTTTTATACGCTTCTTTTATAAAAAAATGTTCCGTATTGGCACATAAACGCGGGTGGAATGTGCTGATTGAGACATGCGGGCAGGCTCCGGAAGGAAAATTAAGAGAAATCGCTGACTATGTTGATATTATTTACTGCGATTATAAGCATTTTTCGGGAGAAAAGCATTTGGAGCTTACCGGAAGAGACAACCGTGAGATTTTAAATAATATCAGATGGATGGATCAAAATTTTAAAGGCGAGCTTTATCTTCGATACCCTTATATTCCGGGCTGCAATAATGATTCATATGCAATTGAAAAATTCCTTGAATTTGCAGAAGGCTTAGAGAAGGTAACGGAAGTGGTATTTCTTCCATATCACAGGCTTGGGCTTGATAAATACCATGGGCTGGGACGCATATACGAAATGGGAGATATGGAATCGCTGAAAGTAAAGGATCTGCAGTTTTTAAAAGAGTACGAGAAAAAATATCATATAAAAATTTCTGTACAATAAGGAGAAACTTATGAATAAAGCAAAAACTATGGTTGCACTGGACTGCGGCAACTCATCTTTTCGGATCGTAACAGGTCAGTACAGTGAAGGGAGGATTCAGAGCGAAGTAATCAACCAGATACCAAATAGTATGGTTAAAATAGGGAAATACTATTATTGGAACCTTCTTCATATTTTTAACGAATTTAAAGCATCTTTAAAGGAAATCGTATCAAAAAAAGAAAGAATAGATTCGATCGGCATCTGCACATGGGGGGTGGATTTTGCGTTTTTTGATAAAGAAGGACATATGCTCTCAAACCCTCTTTCATACAGAAATGTGATTGGTGAAAATCAGCTTTCAAAGCTTAATGGCGAAGATGAAAAACAGATGTTTTATGAGACGGGAATCTTGTGCGATAAAATTAATTCCCTGTATATGATGGCCGGAATGAAGGAGCTTTTTCCTCATATTCTTTCCGCGGCGGATAAGTGTCTTATGGTGCCCGATATCTTGAATTATTTCCTGACGGGAGAGATGGTGAATGAACCAAGCGAATTGAGTACCACACAGCTTATGTCTGCGAAAGACAGGCAGATAAGCCCGACGGTATGCGAAAAATTCGGGATCAACCAGAATATCTTTTGCAAAATAGGAAAACATGGAGAGAAAATCGGAAATGTGAGAAAAGATATTCTGGAAGAAATAGGTGCGGATTACGATATCCCTGTTATCTGCGTACCGTCTCATGATACGGCGTCGGCAGTGGCTGCGATACCTGCTGAGGAGGAGAATTTCGGCTTCATAAGCTGCGGTACATGGTCATTGATCGGAACGGAGTTAAAGGAACCTATTTGTAATGAAGAGGTAAGAAAAGCGAACCTCACGAATGAAGTAGGGGCATTTGGGAGAATCACACTGCTGAAGAATAGTGCAGGGATGTTTATCGTTAATCAGCTAAAGAAAGAATATGATTTTATTTGTAAGGAAAAAACGTCATGGAATACAATATCGGATCTTGCCGAACAATGTAACAGTACTGCTGTGATAGATTTAAATGACATTGCATTTTTTAACCCGGCAAGCATGTCAAAGGCCATCTGGAATTACCTTACAGAGAGCGGGCAGGTAAGCGGTGAAATGAGATGGGATGTATTATTCAGGACATTTTACGATTCTTTGGCGCGCGTGTATGCAGAGACGATCCGGGACATTGAAAAGGTGACGGGAAATAATTTTGAAAAAGTATATATTGTAGGAGGAGGAGCGGCAAGCAGGATACTTCTTAGTCTGTCTGCGCATTATATGAACAAAACAATTGTAGTGTGCTATGGAGAGAGTACATCTATGGGAAATCTAAGCGTACAATTAAAATATTTTGACAAAGAGCTTACACTTCCTGATATCAGACGTATTATTGCAGAGTCGTATGAAACGAAAACGTATACATAGGGGGTGAAGTGATGAGTGAAAATATTCTGGAAATGAGACATATTACGAAAAGCTTCTTTGGAGTAAATGTTCTGAAGGATACGCAGCTCACTGTAAAAAAAGGGCAGGTTCATATTCTTCTTGGAGAAAACGGCGCGGGAAAATCTACATTGATTAAGATATTATCCGGCGCTTACGCGAGAGAGGAAGGAACGGTTGTATTTAACGGAGAAGAGCTGCCGCAGATGCCGCCGGGAGATGTGATCAGAAAAGGGATCAGCGTTATTTATCAGGAGTTCAATCTGGTTCCTGAGATGCCGATCTATGAAAATATTTTTCTTGGAAAAGAGTATGCAAATGGCATAAAGGTTGACCATAAAAGGGAGATGAAAGAAGCAAAGGAATATATGGACAGAATTGGATTGAATGTCAATCCAAAGACGCTGATATCCCGGATCAGCGTGGCGAAAAAGCAGTTGGTAGAGATTGCGAAGGCAATTTCCAATGATGTTAAGCTTCTTGTACTTGATGAACCGACGGCAGCGATTACAGATAAAGAGACAGAGATGTTATTCGAGATCATAAGGGAACTCAAGAGCCAGGGAATCGGCATTATCTATATTTCTCACCGTATGAGTGAATTGTTTGAAATCGGGGATGTATGTACGGTTATGCGTGACGGGGAATACGTAGGTACGGTAAATATTAAGGATACCACAGAAGATGAGCTTACGGAAATGATGGTAGGAAGAAAAGTAAGCTTTGAAAAGATCGAGAACAAGAATATTGATATGGAGGATGTGGTTCTTTCGGTTAAAGATCTGGGATATAAAGATTTGGTGAAGAATGTGTCCTTTGAGCTTCACAGAGGAGAAATACTTGGATTCGCCGGACTTGTGGGAGCGGGGAGAACAGAAACCGCCAAGACGATCATTGGAGACTATAAGAAGGACAGAGGAACAGTCCTCTATAAAGGGAAAGAGATTGGGACCAACCTGTCGGAAAATATAAAAAACGGAATCGTATATTTGAGTGAGGACCGCAAAGATGAGGGGTTGATTCTTATGCATTCTGTCGCTGAAAATATAGCGCTTCCCAATTTAGACAAGCTGTGCCGTCCGTTCCTAAACCGCAGGAAGGAGAGAAAGATCGCAAGAGAATATGTGGACAGTCTAAAGATTAAGACTTTTTCTGAATTAACAGATGCTAAGAATCTGTCTGGCGGAAATCAGCAGAAGGTCGTAATTGCAAAATGGCTCTATTCGGATGCAGATGTATACATTTTTGACGAACCGACAAGAGGTATTGACGTTGGTGCAAGAGACGAAATATATAACATTATGTATGAGCTTATTAAAAAGAAAGCTTCTATTATCATGATATCGTCGGATCTTGTAGAAGTGCTTAAGATGAGCGACAGAGTTGCAGTTATGGGCGGCGGGGAACTTCGCGCGGTACTGGATAATGACGGGGAGCTGACACAGCAGGATATTCTGAAAATAGAACTGGCAGAGGAGGTTAAGGATGAAAAATAAACATGAGATTAATTGGGCGGACTGGATCATCTATATGGGGATGATAGGGATATTTCTTGTATTCACTGTTATTTGCTCAGCGATGGGGAAAGATTTCCTGAATATCAACAATATAATGAATATAGTAAATCAGGCAAGTATTAACGCGATTCTTGCAATCGGTGCATCCATCGTGATCCTTACAGGCGGAATTGATCTTTCCGTAGGATCTGTTGTAGGGTTCGTAGGAATATTTCTTGCCATGAATATCAAAGATGGAATGTCAATTCCGGTTGCGATTATTCTGTGTCTGATCTGCGGCGCGGTGATAGGACTTTTCAACGGGATTCTGATTAGTTATGGCAAGGTTCCGGCTTTTATTACTACATTAGGTTCCATGCAGGCAGTCAGAGGTCTTGCGCAGATCATAAATGAGGGACAGGCTGTATCAGGATTTCCTTTAGAGATCGGCGCGCTTATGAAAACCAAATTTTTTGGTGTAGTGCCCATAGGAGTGTTGTATGTAATCGTATTTTATGCGGTTATGATCCTGATTCTCGCTTACACAAAATTCGGAAGAGGAATCTACGCGCTGGGAGGTAATTCCCACGCCGCCCGCCTGTCAGGAATCAAAGTGAAAAAACTGGAAGTAATCGTATATATACTCTGCGGTATGTTCGCGGCTTTTGCCGGAGTCATGTTACTGGCGCGTCTTCTTTATGCAGATCCAAGCGCGGGGAATTCTTATGAGATGAACGCGATCGCAGCAGCCGTTATCGGAGGAATCTCCATGTCAGGAGGAAAAGGAAAGCTTGCGAATACGGTCGTAGGCGCAATCATTCTCGCAACGCTTACAAACGGACTTCAGATTATGAATGTAGCGACATATTACCAGACAGTTATTACAGGGTTAGTTGTTATTGTGGCCGTTTTTGCAGATAAGAGAAAAGAGCGGAAAGCAGAATAACTACTGATAAAAACATACACTTATACACCTAAAATTAAGGAGGGTACACTATGAAAAAGAAATTAGTCAGTGCATTATTATGTGTGGCAATGATTGGAGCAATGTTAGTTGGGTGCAGCAGCGGGAACAACAGCGGAAGTGATGACGGCAAATCAGATGATACATCATCTGATGCGGCAGTAGTGGATGATTCCGCGGAGGTATCCGATAAGCTTGCGGAGGAGATCAAAGCTCAGGTTCCAGATAAAGATTACGGCGAATATACCATTGGTTTCTGCGGAATGACATTGAATAATGAGTATCATATCATCGTAGCGAATTCAGTAGCGCAGTCTGGGAAGGCGCTGGGAATGAAAGTTGAGATACAGGCAGGTGCAGAGCATCAGTCAGTAGAAGAGCAGCTTACGATCATTGAGAATTATGTGTCACAGGGTGTAGACGGAATCATTCTTGTACCGGCAGCTTCCGAAGGACTTATCTCAGCTCTTCAGGAGTGTAAAGAAGCAGGAATTCCTGTTATCAATCTTGATACAAAGCTGGATGAGAATACATTGAAGACACTTGGTGAGGATATTCCGTTTTATGGAACCGATAATTATGTAGGCGGCCAGATGGTCGGAGAAAAAGTTGCCGAGATGTATCCGGACGGCTGCAAAACAGCAATCTTAAGAGGTGTTCAGGGACAGACCAATGACGATGACAGATATAACGGATTCTTAGATAAGGCTGGAGACGTTGTAGAGCTTGTAGCTGAGCAGCACGCAAACTGGGAGACGGACCTTGGATATACAACGGTTCAGAATATTATTCAGGCCAATCCGGATCTTCAGGTTGTATACTGTGAAAATGATTTGATGGGAATTGGCGCTTATCAGGCAGTTGACGAGGCAGGTCTTACGGAGCAGATCAAGATTTTCTCATACGATGGCGTAACAGAAGGTCTTCAGTATGTAATTGATGAGAAATTTGTATCCACCTGCGCACAGCAGCCGATAGAGATGGGTAAACTTGGCGTTATCAACATGGCAAAGATTCTTGCGGGAGAGAAAGCGGAAACTTATATTGATACAGGATGTAAGCTTGTAACGATCGACAATGCAAAGGATACACTCGCTGAGACAGAGAAATATGCAGAAGAAATCAGCGCGACAAAATAATGCGGTATAAAGAGGGTTAAAGAATGAATTATAAACAATTAATTGTAGAAAGCGGAAAAAGGATGTCAGGCTCCGGCCTTACTGTAGAAACATGGGGAAATATTAGTTTCCGCGATAAAGAGACCGGACTTGTATATCTGACTCCAAGCGCAATGCTCTATGATACGATTGTGGAGGATGACGTAGTAGTATGCAGATTAGACGGAACGATCGTGGAGGGAGAAAGAAAGCCAACCATCGAAACAGAAATGCATTTGTCTGTTTATCGAAACAGAGAAGATGTAAATGCGATCATACATACGCACCCAATCTATTCGATGGTGTATGCGGCTCAGGGCAAGGATATCCCACTCATCATTGATGAGGCAGCGCAGATACTGGGAGATGTATGCAGATGTGCGGATTATGCGCTTCCAGGCAGTGCAGAGCTTGCGGAAAACTGTGTAAAAGCGCTGGGAGAAAGATCAAATAGCTGTTTGATCCATTCTCACGGAGCGGTATGCGTCTCGGGTGATATGGACGGCGCTTTTAAAACAGCGAAAGTACTTGAAGTCACAGCCCAGATTTATTATATGATCGAAGCAACCGGCGGGAAACCGGCGGGAATCTCCGATGAGAATATAAAGGCAATGCAGGATTTTGTTAAAAACTCATATGGGCAAGGAAAGTAGAAGATAAACAAAAATAAGTGTATGTTTGTTAGCTGCCGCGCGAAACACAAGCGCGGCAGCGATTTTTGGTGTAAATTGATGCGATTTGCCGGCAGCAAATAAATAATTAATAAATTACACTTAATTTTAGTAGAATATTAATAAAATAATTTTCAAAATATTTAGAACATGCTATAATATTACCAATTAAAACAAGGGAAAAGAGGTAGGAGCATGAGAAAAATTATTAACTCACCGGATCATGTCGTATCGGAGATGATGGAGGGCTATATCAGCGCTTACGGAAGGTACTATGAGAAGCATCCGAATGTGAACGGCGTGATCCTGAAACAGAGGAGAAAAGATAAGGTAGCGCTTGTCATCGGCGGCGGCAGCGGTCATGAGCCGATGTTTTCCGGCTTTGTAGGAAAGGGCCTTGCGGATGCGGCGGCCTGTGGCAACATCTTTGCCTCTCCAGATCCGAACACGGTCTATGAGACGGCAAAAGCAGTGGATCAGGGGAAGGGCGTGATCTTTGTGTACGGCTGTTATGCAGGAGATAACCTGAACTTTGATATGGGCGAGGAGTTCTTAAATGACGACGGGATTCCGACGACGCATGTACGTGTATGGGATGACGTAGCGTCCGCGCCGAAGGAGAGAATCGAAGACCGCAGGGGAATCGCGGGGGATGTGTTCGTGGTAAAGATCGCGGGAGCAGCGTGCGATGCGGGACTGTCTCTTGAGGAGGTAACAAGGGTTACAAAGAAAGCAAGGGATAACACAAAGACGATCGGAGTTGCCACGGCGCCGGCACAGCTTCCGGGAATTGACAAGCCGATCTTCGAGCTTCCAGAAGGCGAGATTGAGTACGGGATGGGGCTTCACGGGGAGAGAGGTGTGCTCCGTACCGCATGGCAGGATGCGGACGTCCTGGTGGAAAAGATGTACGGACAGATTATGGAAGATGCGGACCTTTCCGCCGGCGATGAAGTGTGCGTACTGGTAAATGGACTTGGTTCCACGACGATCACGGAGCTTGCCATCTCCTACCGCAAGGTGAAAAAGCTTTTGGACAGAGACGGAATCAAGGTACATGACACGGACCTGAACAGCTACTGTACCAGTCAGGAGATGGGCGGTTTTTCCATCACTTTATTCAAGCTGGACGAGGAGCTTAAGAAGTACTATGATATGCCCTGTTACTGCCCATTTTACGCAAAAGGAGAGCTCACCGGAGCAGGGATAGAGGAACAGGAAGAGAGTGCGGCATCGATAGAAGAGGAGCCGGAATTTGATGAGAATGATATAGAAGCGGCCAAAATCGTAAGGAGCAGGGAAGGTGTTCTTACAGAGCTGAATGCCGCAGATGCCAGAAATATGCTGATCTACATAGCGGATAAGATTATCGCGAAGAAGCCTTACCTGACAGAGATCGACAGCGCGATTGGAGACGGAGATCACGGAATCGGAATGGCAGGCGGTATGCAGAAGGCAAAGAGAAAACTTCTTAAAATGGAAGATGAAAAAAATGTATACGCAGTATTTGAGGCGGCCGGGAAAGCGATGCTTTTGTCTATGGGCGGAGCGTCAGGGGTAATCTTTGGAAGTCTTTATCTTGCGGGAGCGAAAGGAATGGAGTCGAAGAGCGCGCTGAGAGCTGGGGACCTTGCGGCGATGGAGAGAATGAGCCTTGCGGCGATTCAGGAAAGAGGGAAGGCCGAAGTAGGAGATAAGACGATGGTCGATGCATTGGTTCCGGCGGTAGAGGCGATGGAGGCAGAGCATGGGAAGGGGCTCTTAGAGATGCTGAAAGCTGCGGAGGCGGCAGCGGCTCAGGGAGTCGAGGATACGAAGAAGTATCAGGCGAAATTTGGACGTGCCAAATCACTGATGGAGAGAGCCGTCGGATATCAGGATGCAGGGGCGACCTCTGTATGGCTGATACTGCAGGGAATGCGGGAATTTGTAGAAGATAAAATGTAATGAAAGCAGCGCGGCAAACTGGACTGGTTAAGAATGCAATTATTGGCTCTTTTATTCAAGCCAAAACTGGTATACAGTATGGGAAAATAAAAAATACTAGAAAGAAAAGAGGTACTGATTATGAATTCTAATCTGAAAAAAATAGTTATGGCCGCGCTGTTTGCAGCTTTAGCATGTGTTGCTACTATGTCTATACGTATTCCGACTCCCGGGACAGGCGGATATATTCATCCGGGAGATGCGATTGTCATCCTGTCAGGTGTGATTCTCGGACCGGTATGGGGGCTTCTGGCAGCAGGAATAGGATCTGCGATGGCGGATCTTCTTGGCGGATATTTTCTCTATGTGCCGATCACATTTGTGATAAAAGGCGCGGTTGCGTTTGTTGCCGGAATGATTTATAAAAAGATTGGGAAGACGCCGAAAAGCCATTATACAGCGGTGGTACTCGGTGGCGTGGGAGATATCGTTCTGGTTGCAGGAGGGTATTTCTTGTGTGAGATGATACTATATGGGATATCGGGAGCGGCGGCAAGTATACCGGCGAATCTGATACAGGGAATCAGCGGGCTGATTATCAGTGTTGTATTATATCCTGCATTGCTGGCGGTCCCGGATATCAGGCAGATTGCCAACGGACAGAGTACGGCTGTTTCATAAATATTCATTTGTTAGGCTTGAGTTATTATTACAGTATCTGAACCGGCTCAGCAGGTGTTTGCAGAGCCCTGTCACCAGTACCGCGGGACTTCGGATGATTGAAGATGTACAATTGGAATAAACGTGAGTAAACATAATTTTCTTATTGACTTTATCTTGGTAAATTGATAACATTGTACCGTAGAAAATTATAAGATAAATTTGAGGAGAAGATGTTATGAAAAAATTGACTGCATTGATGTTAACTTTAATGATGGTGCTGTCTCTGGCAGCATGCGGCAGCGACAACGCCGGAGCGGATTCGGATGCTGGTTCTGATTCCAAGACGGAGGCTTCTGATGAAAGCGATATGGCTTATGTAAAGGGTAAGGGAACTTTAGTTGTAGGAATCACGGATTTTGAGCCGATGGACTTTAAGGATGACAGTGGAGAATGGGTAGGCTTTGACGCTGATATGGCGAAGGCATTTGCAGAGAGTCTCGGCGTTAAGGCTGAATTTGTAGAGATTGACTGGGATAATAAGATCATGGAGCTTGACGGAAAGACCATTGACTGTGTATGGAACGGTATGACGCTTACAGACGAAGTGACAAGTTCTATGGAGTGTTCCAACGCTTATTGCAATAATGCACAGGTTGTTATCGTGCCTACCGATAAGGCTGATAAATATCAGGATACTGGCAGCCTGTCCGGGCTGTCCTTTGCCGCTGAGGCGGGAAGTGCAGGAGAGGCAGAGCTGAAAAAGCTTAATATTGAGTGTACTCCTGTGAAAGCTCAGTCGGATGCGCTGATGGAGGTAGCTGCCGGAACTTCTGACGCTGCGGTTATCGATTCTCTTATGGCGGCTGCCATGGTAGGGGAAGGCACAGGTTATGAGGATCTTACCTATACGGTTGGATTAAACAGCGAGGAGTACGGTGTAGGCTTCCGCAAAGGTTCGGATCTTGCCGCTTCCTTAAATGACTTTTTCGCTTCCAGTTATGCTGATGGAAGTCTGGCAGAGTGTGCTGAAAAATATAGTGTTCAGGCAGCGTTGATCGAGCAGAAATAAAGTAAGGGAATTTTTATGGAACAGATGATGGAACAGATGCCGATTGTAGTCCATGCACTGAATATCGGCTTTATACAAACGTTAAAATTATTTTTTGTCACGCTGATCGGTGCATTTCCTCTGGGACTTGTGATTGCATTCGGATCTATGTCAAAGTTTAAACCTTTGAGTTATTGTACAAAGTTGATCGTGTGGATCATCAGGGGAACACCTCTGATGATCCAGCTTTTGATTATCTATTATTTCCCGGGACTGGTACTTCATAATCCAATCTGGGGGAGCGGTGAATCCGGACGTTTCTTAGCGGCCTCGGTGTCTTTTGTCCTGAATTATGCCTGCTATTTTTCGGAAATCTACAGGGGCGGGATTCAGGGAGTTCCGATCGGACAGGAGGAGGCAGGGCTGGTGCTTGGCATGACGAAGAGCCAGATTTTCTTTAAGATTACGCTGCTCCAGATGATCAAGCGCATCGTGCCGCCCATGTCCAATGAGATTATTACACTGGTAAAAGATACATCCCTTGCCCGTATTATTGCTCTGCAGGAGATCATATGGGCCGGACAGGCTTTTATGAAAGGCTCCTACGGAATATCCGGCGCTATCTGGCCGCTGTTCTTTACAGCGGTGTATTATCTGATCTTTAACGGTGTTCTGACAGTCCTGCTTAGCCGTCTGGAAAGCAGATTAAATTATTTCAGGTAAACGGGGAGGGAATTATGGCAATTTTAGAGGTAGAACATATATGTAAAGCTTTTAGCCGTATGGAGGTCTTGAAGGATATCAGCTTTTCTCTGGAAAAAGGACAGGCGGTTTCCATCATAGGTTCTTCCGGAAGCGGAAAGACAACACTTCTTCGGTGTCTGAATTTTTTGGAAAGGCCGGATAAAGGAATCATACGGGTAGGAGGAGAGACGTTGTTTGACGCAGGCGATCCTTCTACTCAGTCAGAAGCGGCGATTCGGAAGAAGAGACTGCACTTCGGACTGGTATTTCAGTCCTTTAACCTGTTCCCTCAGTATACGGCTCTTGAAAATGTGATGCTGGCAAGGGAGCTTCTAGCATCTGAACAGCCGGATTATAAAGCAAGGAAAAAAGAGATTCAGGAAGAAATCCATGCACAGGCCGGGGAACTTCTGAATCAGATGGGGCTAAGCAATCGAATGGGCAGTTATCCGCACCAGCTGTCCGGCGGACAGCAGCAGCGCGTAGCTATCGCGAGAGCGCTGGCGCTGACGCCAGATATTCTATGTTTTGACGAACCCACATCTGCCCTTGACCCAGAGCTGACCGGAGAGGTTCTAAAGGTAATTAAGGAGCTGGCAGATAAGAAAACGACCATGATCATTGTAACCCATGAGATGGCATTTGCAAGAGATGTGGCTGACCATACGATTTTTATGGATGACGGAGTCATTGTAGAACAGGGAGATCCCCGTCAGGTGTTTGAAGAGCCGAAAGAAGAGCGGACGAAACAGTTTTTGGCACGGTTTACACAAGGATAAGACAGTTTATCAAAATGCTGCCCGGAAGTTGCGGGCAGCATTTTGTCAGTATTAATTATATCTAAGCGCTTCGATTGGATTTTTCTTTGCTGCTTTATTTGCCGGATATATTCCGAAAAGAACTCCAATTCCTACAGAAAACGCAATCGACAGCAATACAACTTTTGAAGACAGGCTATAGTCTACATCTCCCACGATATTAATGCTTTCTATCGCAATCCACGATACTGTGATGCCTATCAGACATCCAAGCATGCTGATTACCAGCGCCTCTATGAGAAACTGCAGCATGATCGTCCCGCGTCCTGCGCCGACAGCTTTTCGGATACCGATTTCCCTTGTCCTTTCAGTGACAGATACCAGCATAATGTTCATGATTCCGATGCCTCCTACAAGCAGTGATATTCCGGCGATTCCGCCAAGAAGCAGCGCAAGCGTTCCGGTAACGCTGTCCATCGCTTCAGCGATAGCGGACTGATTAAATATGGAAAAAGCATCCTCATCTTGTTCAAAGCGTTCTAAAAACATGGTTTCCAGCCGGGCCTCTGCTGCATCCATATCATTTCCGTTTACTGAGATGCAGAAGGAAGTGACATTAAGATTCACATTTTCGGACAGCCGGATGAGAGAAGTATAGGGGATGAAGGCTGTATATGTGTTCCCTGTCATTGCGCTGGATGAGCTGTCATCTTCCTCTAATACACCGATAATAAGAAATTTTTTCCCGTTTAACTTGATGTTTTCTCCAACCACATCCTTTCGCCCCATTACATCTGTTGCAAGATCTGCGTTGATGACAGCCACATTGCTGTGGTTGTCAAGGTCGGGCTTCATAAGAAAACGTCCCTGTTGTAATTTCAGTCTCTGGATATCCATATAAGCGGCGGTTGTTCCTATAATCTGAACGGTTTCCTCTGCATAAGTACTTGAAGCAGACGCAGTGCTGGCCGTAGACGGAGCGATGTTTTCAAACATATCGTCTTCTGTAAATTCCGAAAGCTCTGACAATTTTATCGGATGATTATGGTCATCGGATATGGTCGCATTCAGCATATCGTTTCCCAATGCGTTGATGGAATCTGTAATGGAGCCTGTTGCGCCGTTTACCAGTGATACAAGTACGACCAGTGACACGACTCCGATAATAATACCGAGCATGGTCAGAAATGAACGCAGCTTGTTAGAGAGGATGGATTTCAGCGCCATTTTAAGGGATTGCGCGATCATACCATTACCTCCTTTGCATCACCGTCTTTCATGCGGATACTCCGTTCTGCCTGCGATGCCACAGATTCATCGTGGGTGATCAGCACGATCGTATTTCCCTGTTCGTGCAGCTCGTGGAACAGGTTCATGATCTGATATCCGGTATTGGAATCCAGATTCCCGGTAGGTTCATCCGCGAGGTAAAGCGATGGCCCTTGGGCCATCGCTCTTGCAATGGCGACTCTCTGCTGCTGACCGCCTGATAGTTGGCTGGGTTTATGTCTGCGCCGTTTATACAGTCCTACCTTATTAAGAGATTCCTTCACCCGCTCTTTTCGCTCTCTGGCCGATAGTTTTTGATAAATTAACGGCAGTTCTACGTTTTCCTCGGCGCTCATATTCCCAATCAGATGAAAACTCTGGAAGATAAATCCGATCTTGCGGCTGCGGATGCGGGCCAGATCGCTTTCGGTGCAGTGTTCAATTGGCTGGCCGTCCAGAATGTACTGTCCCTCGTCAGGAGTATCCAGACATCCCATAATATTCATCATTGTAGATTTGCCGCTTCCGGACGGACCGATAATACTGACGAATTCCTCCCGGTAGATGTGAATATTTGCGTGACTGAGTGCATGAACTTTTTCATCGCCGATCTGGTATGTCTTCGATATATTTTGAAAAATGATCATAACGATTGCCCCTTTCAATTCCCGGAAGATCTGCCGTCGTGTGTTATATTGTCATGAGAGCCGTCAGAATCCTGTTTTTTTCTATTGCCTTCTGGAGGGGAACCCGGCATCTGAACATCTCCGCCCATACCTCCCGGGAATCCGAAATTTTCGTTAAAACTTTCTGCTTTGTCTGCTGCGGCTCTTGTATAATATACTTCGTCGCCTTCTTCTAATCCGCTTGATATTTCGACATTCTGCCCGTCTGACAGGCCCGTTTCCACTGCGGTTTCACCAGAGAGAGTCCCGTCTTTATCTTTTTGAGTGTATACAAAAGATTTGTCGCCTCTTTGCTGCAGCGCGGTCATGGGAAGTATCAGTGTATCCTCAGCTTTACTTACTTGTATAGCGGCGGAAGCGCTCATGCCGATACGCATATTTTCATCCATAGGGACAGTGATCTCTACTTCATATTTTGTGCTGCCGTTTCCGGCGGAGGCAGTGTTACTGATCTTTGTCACTGTTCCTGTATATGATTCATTTTCTAAAGCATCTAATGTGACGGCGGCGGACTGTTCTTCTTCGACAGACAGGATGTCAAGCTCATCTACATTTACGATGATTTTCGCATAATCCTGACTTGCAATCGTAAATGCGACTGTTTCGTAAGCGCTGTATTCAGATGAGGAATCGGAAGCAGTTCCGTTTGATGAGGCGCCGCCTGATATATTGCCGGATGAAGCGCCGGATTTCGAGCCTGACTTGCCGGCAGATGAGCTGTTCTTATTTCCAGAGCTATCTGTTTTGTCCTCAGAGTTAGAACCTGCCGTATTTGAAGATTTGTCTTCTGTCTTGCTGCTGTCGGAACTATCGCCGGAGTCTGACAGGTCTGGTGCGTTGTCCTGTCCGCTTGGTGTATCGGAAGTCTTCTCATACTTTGCCACGATTTTTAGTGTATTTCCTTCTCCGGTGTGGTTGATATTCCAGTTAAAAGCGGCATCTTTTATTATTGGCAGATTTTTTTCGGAAAAGGTGTAGCCGTTTTTTGCAGTTAAGACGATCGTCGCGGTATAGACAGTTCCGCCTTGGAATACACCGCCGTTCAAGTCCCATGAGATGGTTCCGGTATACATGCTTGTTTCCGGTATGTTTTTTTGCGGCGAAGCTCCTGTTACCGGCGCCTGTATAGACAACGCTGAATAATCCGTGACGGTCTTAAGCTGTGACGGTTCATCAGAATTGTCTTCTGCATGGTTAGGATTACTTTCTGTGTCATCAGAAGTATCAGCCGAAATATCTGCTGTTAAAAAGAGAAGCGCACGGTCACCAGAAGTACTTTCTGCGGACATCTGTGAGGTGGAATTACTGTTTTGTCCGGCGCTGCTTCCGGAGTCTGAAGACGCGGTGTTGTTAGAGGTTTCGGAATTTTCGGAAATATTGACAGCCCCGATGATACCGCTGACCGAGGCAGTGATCACTGGTTTTTTATAAAGGGAGGTGAGCAGTTCTTCGGTCTCCTCAAGCTCGGCCTTTTCTCCGTTCAATTGTTCTTTTTCTAACGAAGATAAATTGCTGTCATCTAACTCATCCTCAATGGATTCCAGACTATCTTTCACTTCTACTAAAAGACGGGTAACGGAGGTTTTATTAAGTTTTGCAAGTGTCTGGCCTTCTGTCACTTCCTCGCCGCTTTCTGCTTTGATCTCATCCACCTTGATTCCTGTTGGAACGGTGATATCTATTGTTTCGGAAACTTCCAGATTTCCGCTTGCATCTATTGTATTGCTGATACTCCCCTTTGTTACGGTTACGCTTTGTATGATTGATTCCCCGCTATCCTTTGCGCGTGCGTTCCTTGCCCGTACAGAAACCGCAAATGTCCCGGCCCCCAGCACAAAAAGGATAACGATTGCAAGGATAAGATTTGCCTTCTTTTTAAATATTCTTTTTGGAAATGTTCCTGTTTTCATAGATTCCTCCTTTTTCCCGTCATTTTACATCCTTATTTTATTTTTAAACTGTGAAAGTTTGTTGGGGAAAGTGTGTTTATTCTATGAAAATTTTCAATGTATATCCAATGTTCAATACTTTGGTTTTGAAGTTATCAGAAAATTCAATAACTGGCATTTTGCATCTGCCGCTATACATTATTAATAAAATAAGCTATAATTGTAAAGAATCATGGGAATCAGGGGGAATTTGAAGGTGGATATTTTTGAAAAGATGCACAGTGGCAAGATATACGATCCGGGCGATGCGGATGTGCTTGATAAACAGATGGGCTATCAGGAGCTTTTATATGATTATAATATGACAAGGCCCGGCGAGGGTATGAAGCGGCAGACTCTTCTTAAGAAAATGTTTGCAGATATCGGAGAGAACTGTTATATTGAGCCTCCTCTCCATGCGAATATGGGTGCTCATCATGTTCACTTCGGCGAAAATATATATGCTAACTATAATCTTACTCTTGTGGACGATACGCATATATATGTGGGAGATTATACGATGTTCGGGCCGAATGTAACGCTTGCGACGGCAGTACATCCGATCTTGCCGGAGCTTCGGCAGAGGGGACTGCAGTACAACATGCCGATTCATATCGGAAGTAATTGCTGGATAGGGGCAGGAGTTATCATTTTACCGGGAATTACGATTGGGGATAATGTAGTCATCGGTGCGGGAAGTGTGGTAACAAAGGATCTTCCTTCCAATGTAGTTGCGGTGGGGAATCCATGCAGGGTTCTGCGGGAGGTAAATGAACATGATAAAGAATATTATTTTAAAGATCATAGAATAGATTATGAAGATCTGTAGAGAGGCAGGTAATCAGAATGCTGGAGACAGTAAAAGAAGAAGTATTGGAAAAGGTAAGAAAAAGATTTGAGAATGACCGTTTCGCAACGGACAACGGGGCGGTAATCGAAGCGGTGGGTGAAGGATATGCGCGCTGCGTGATGTCTTTGGACGAACATCATTATAATGCAGTAGGAAGTGTTATGGGAGGCGCAATATTTACTTTGGCGGATTTTGCGTTCGCAGTGGCGTCTAATTGGAATAAGAAGCCTTGTGTGTCGCTGACGGCACAAATTACCTATCTTGGCAGGGCGAAGGGAAAGAAGCTGATTGCCGAGGCGGAAAAGGTGAAAGAGGGAAGGACAACCTGCTATTATCTTATCGAGGTAGCAGATGAACTGGGCAATAAAGTTGCCCATGTGACATCGAATGGATTTTCGGCAGGATAAGGAGGACGGCGGTATGGATTATGAAGGCCAGATCTGCCGTGCTCCCATGGAACGTGCGTCGTTTATGCTTCCGGTTATGGTAGGATGTTCCTATAATCGGTGTAAGTTCTGCAATCTATTTCGGCATTTGAGATACAGAGAGCTTCCGAAAGAGCAGATAGAGCAGGAACTTTGCAGAGTGAAGGAGGCGGGAGGAAGTCCCAAAAAGATATTTCTCGGAGACGGTAATGCGTTCGGACTGAAAACGCGGCGGCTTATGCAGATACTCGAATTGATCCATATGTACTTTCCGGAATGCGGCTGTATTAATATGGACGCGACAGTGACGAGTGTCCTTGGGAAGACGGATCAGGAACTTAAAACACTTTATGAAAACGGAGTCCGTAATTTGTATCTTGGAATAGAGACAGGACTGGACGATGTGCTGGAATTTATGGAAAAGGACCACAATCTTTCGCAGGCGTATCAGGCGGTGAAGCGGCTGAAGGCGGCAGGTATGGTCTTTTCTGCCCATATTATGACGGGAGTTGCAGGAAAAGGCAGAGGCATGGAGAACGCCAAAGAGCTTGCAAAATTTCTAAACCGGACAGAACCGGTGCATGTTGTTAACTTTTCTATGTTTTTACACAAGGAGGTTCCTCTCTACAGGCATATGGAAGACGGAAGCTATATTCCGGCAGATGAGCTTGAGAATTTAAAAGAAGAAAGACGGCTTTTAGAACTCCTAGAAGCGCCTCTTTTATATGATGGACTTCATGATTATATTGAGAAAAGGTTCAGAGGAAGGCTGCCGGATGACAGATACAAGATGACCGCGAAACTGGATCAGGCTATAGAGGATTATGAAAAGAGGGAACCGGTCTATTCTTATGTGCAGGGAGAATGTCCGGATCTTGTCCGGTGCGACGGCTGCGCAGACAGAGCGGATGAAAGAATATGGAATATGAAAGATAAGGAGATAAAAGGAAGATGATGAACTATGATATTGTGATAATCGGAGCAGGGCCGGGCGGGATTTTTTCTGCGTATGAGCTGGTAAAATTAAAAGACAACCTTAAAATCGGTATATTTGAGGCGGGGAGCAGCCTGAAAAAAAGAAAGTGTCCGATTGACGGAGAAAAGATTAAGTCCTGTATCCGCTGTAAAAGCTGTGCGATCATGAACGGCTTTGGCGGGGCCGGAGCATTTTCAGATGGGAAATATAATATTACCAATCAATTCGGCGGTACGCTTTATGAATATATCGGAAAGAAAAAAGCGATAGAGCTTATGGAATATGTGGACGGTATCAATGTTTCGCATGGCGGGGAAGGGACGAAACTGTATTCTACTGCGAATTCAGACATCAAGAAGATGTGTCTGCAAAGTGACCTTCATCTTATGGAGGCATCAGTCCGCCATCTTGGGACAGATATTAACTATATTGTTTTGGAAAATCTTTATGATGAGTTAAAAGACAAGGTAGATTTTTTCTTTGATATGCCGGTAGAGAGAGTGCTTAAAAACAAAGACGTATATGAGGTGTATACAGAGCGGGATATGGCGGTCTGCCATAGCTGTATTATCTCGGCAGGACGAAGCGGCAGCAAATGGATGGAGACCGTCTGTAAGGATCTGGGTATACCTACAAAGTCGAACCGCGTAGATATCGGAGTCCGGGTAGAGCTTCCGGCGGAAGTATTTGCACATCTGACGGACGAGCTGTATGAGAGCAAGATTGTTTACCGGACAGAGAAATTTGAAGATTTGGTCCGGACATTCTGTATGAATCCAAAGGGTGTCGTAGTAAATGAGAATACCAACGGGATTGTTACAGTGAACGGTCACAGCTATGAGGACCCAAAAAAGCATACGGAGAATACGAATTTTGCGTTGCTTGTATCCAAACATTTTTCTGAGCCGTTTAAGGACAGCAATGGCTATGGGGAAAGTATCGCGAGGCTTTCCAATATGCTGGGCGGAGGAGTCATGGTGCAGAGATTCGGAGATCTGATAAGGGGAAGAAGAAGCACTCAGTCGCGGATTGATGAAAGCTATGTGACGCCTACGCTGGCTGCAACGCCGGGGGACTTAAGCCTTGTAATCCCGAAGCGGATTCTGGACGGGATTATTGAGATGATCTACGCTCTTGATAAGATCGCGCCGGGAACAGCGAATGATGATACTCTTTTATATGGGGTAGAAGTGAAGTTTTATAATATGGAAGTTGAGATTGATGAACATCTTGAGACGAAGCATAAGGGATTATTTGTGATCGGGGATTGCAGCGGCGTTACTCATTCGCTGTCCCATGCGTCTGCCAGCGGGATATGCGTGGCAAGATATTTGAGTGAATGTCTGCGATAAAAAGTTATTTTCAGGAGGTTTTGAATTGGGGAAGCAACAGATAATAAAGACGATATTGTCAGTGCTGGTTGTGATCTTGGGGAATATACTGTATGCATTGGCGGTAAAGTTGTTCTTACTCCCGGCGGGACTGGTGACGGGAGGAACGACTGGCATCGGACTTGCGGTCAATCACGCTGCAGGGATATCGGTTGCAACATTCGTCCTTATATTTAATGTAATCATGCTTGCGACGGGATATGTGATACTTGGAAAGCAGTTTGCGCTGACAACGATCGTCAGCACATTCACCTATCCGCTTGCGTTAAATGTATTGGAGCGGCTGTTGGGAGATGTGGTGCTGACAACAGATATTTTTATATGTACGATTTTTTCAGGACTTGGGATTGGATTGGCGCTTGGGATTGTCATACGTGCGGGGGCCTCGACAGGAGGCATGGATATACCGCCTCTTGTGCTGAATCATTATTTTAAGATACCGGTCTCGGCAGGACTTTATTTTTTTGATTTTATCATTTTGCTAGTTCAGGCTTATTTCCAGCCGCCTGAGAAAGTATTTTATGGAATCGTACTCGTAATTATTTATACGCTTACTTTAGATAAGCTGCTGCTTATGGGAACAACAAGAACGGAAGTAAGGGTAGTAAGTCAGCATGCGTGGAAAATCTGCGACGCCATCCTTGAGCGTATGGACCGGGGAGTGACGCTTCTTTCTGCAAAGGGCGGATATCTCAAGGAGGATACATCGGTAGTTTTAAGTGTTGTTTCGAATCGGGAGCTTCCGAAAGTCGAGCGTCTGATTCATGAGATTGACCCGGAGAGCTTTATTGTCATCAACCGAGTCAGTGAAGTGAGCGGCAAAGGATTCACCATGAAAAAGGAATACAGATAAAGGATGGATAGTCTCTACGATATCCATCCTTTATAAGAAATTAGCACTCAATACTTGACTTGGCTAACAATAAGTGTTATATTTCAAATAGAACAGAAAAATACTATATGTAGCATGTCAAGAAGGAGGCAATGTTATGAATATTAATAAATTTACACAAAAGTCATTACAAGCGGTTCAGCAATGTGAAAAGATCGCCATGGAATACGGCAATCAGGAGATTGAACAGGAGCATCTGATGTATGCCCTTCTGACGCAGGACGACAGCCTGATTTTAAAACTGATGCAGAAGATGGGACTTGATGGCAGCGCAGTCATTCATCGCGTGGAGGAGGCTTTAAGGAGGCTTGTGAAGGTTCAGGGCGGTCAGCAGCATGTGGGGCAGCATTTAAATAATGCGCTTGTATATGCAGAAGATGAAGCGAAGCAGATGGGGGATGAGTATGTATCTGTAGAGCATCTGTTTCTTTCCGTTTTAAAATATGCCAATAAGGAGATGAAAAATATTTTTCGGGAGCTGGGGATCAGCCGCGAAGGTTTTTTGCAGGCTCTTTCCACTGTCAGGGGAAACCAGAGAGTGACCAGTGACAATCCAGAAGATACCTATGATACCTTGAATAAGTACGGGACTGATCTTGTAGAGCGTGCCAGAGAGCAGAAGATGGATCCGGTCATCGGACGTGATGCGGAGATTCGTAATGTGATCCGTATCCTCTCCCGCAAGACGAAGAACAATCCCGTTCTGATCGGTGAACCGGGCGTCGGAAAGACTGCAGTTGCAGAAGGATTGGCGCAGAGAATCGTTAAGGGAGACGTACCGGAAGGTCTGAAGGATAAGACTGTATTTTCCCTTGATATGGGTGCGCTGGTTGCAGGCGCTAAATACCGGGGAGAATTCGAGGAGCGCCTTAAGGCCGTGCTGGAAGAAGTGAAGAAAAGCGACGGCAGGATTCTTCTTTTCATAGATGAGCTGCATACGATTGTGGGTGCAGGGAAAACGGACGGAGCCATGGATGCGGGGAACATGCTGAAGCCTATGCTGGCAAGGGGCGAGCTTCACTGTATCGGCGCGACCACGCTGGATGAATACCGCCAGTATATTGAAAAAGATGCGGCTTTGGAACGGCGGTTCCAGCCGGTGCTTGTAGATGAACCGACAGTGGAGGATGCGATTTCTATTCTGCGGGGCCTGAAAGAGAGATATGAGGTGTTCCATGGCGTGAAGATTACGGACGGCGCTTTAGTTGCAGCGGCAACGCTTTCAGACCGCTACATCTCGGACCGTTTCCTTCCAGATAAAGCCATTGATCTAGTGGACGAGGCGTGTGCTCTGATCAAGACGGAGCTGGACTCTATGCCGACGGAGCTTGATGAGCTGCAGCGTAAGATCATGCAGATGGAGATTGAGGAGGCCGCCTTAAAAAAAGAGGATGACAGACTGAGTAAAGAGCGGTTGGAGCATCTGCAGCAAGAGCTTGCGGAGCATCGCGAGGAGTTTGCCGGAAAGAAAGCCCAGTGGGATAATGAGAAGATCGATGTGGAAAGAGTGCAAAAGCTTCGTGAGGAGATTGAGCAGATTGGTAAGGACATTGAGCGGGCGCAGCAGGAATATGACTTGAATAAAGCGGCGGAGCTTCAATACGGGAGGCTCCCGATGCTCCAGAAGCAGCTTCAGGCGGAAGAGTCGAAGGTTAAGGACGAAGATCTGTCCCTTGTGCATGAGAGCGTGACGGACGAGGAGATCGGGAAAATTGTATCACGCTGGACAGGGATTCCTGTTGCAAAGCTGAATGAAAGCGAACGCAGCAAGACACTTCATCTTGCAGAGGAACTTCATAAACGTGTCATCGGTCAGAATGAAGGAGTTGAATTAGTTACAGAGGCGATCATACGCTCTAAGGCCGGAATTAAAGATCCAACAAAGCCTATTGGTTCGTTCTTATTCCTCGGACCTACCGGCGTAGGAAAGACAGAGCTTGCCAAGGCGCTTGCCAGCCAGCTTTTTGATGATGAGAGCAATATGGTACGTATCGATATGAGTGAATATATGGAGAAATACTCAGTGTC
This sequence comes from Lachnospiraceae bacterium MD308, assembly GCA_010206225.2. GTDB lineage: Bacteria > Bacillota > Clostridia > Lachnospirales > Lachnospiraceae > MD308. Next base: position 44,369 of record VIQU02000019.1, read on the forward strand.
ACGCCTGATCGGAGCGCCTCCGGGATATGTGGGATATGATGAAGGCGGTCAACTCACGGAGGCTGTCAGGAGAAAGCCGTATTCCGTTGTGCTTTTTGATGAGGTGGAAAAGGCGCATCCGGATGTGTTCAATGTGCTTCTGCAGGTGCTTGACGATGGACGTATCACGGATTCTCAGGGCAGGACGGTAGATTTTAAGAATACGATTTTAATTATGACTTCTAATATTGGTTCTTCCTATCTGCTGGATGGTATTGATGAGCAGGGGAACATTAACGAGGCGGCTTCTAAGGCGGTTATGGCAGAGCTCAGGAATCATTTCCGGCCGGAATTTTTAAACCGGCTTGATGAGACGATCCTCTTTAAACCGTTGACGAAAACAGATATTTATGACATTATTGATCTGTTGGTAAAAGATGTTAATAGGCGTCTGGCGGACAGAGAGATACGGATTTCTTTGACAGAAAGCGCGAAGAACTATATTGCAGACGGCGGATATGATCCTGCGTACGGAGCAAGGCCACTGAAGCGGTATCTGCAGAAGCATGTAGAGACATTGGCGGCGAAGTTGATGCTGCAAGGAGGAGTGCATGCAGAAGGCACGATATTCATTGATGTTATAGATGGCAGGCTTTCAGCTAAGACGGCCAGAGGATAAAACGGAATCGGCGGGGACGATGAAGAGGCATAAGGCATTCACACGGAGGAAACCTGTTGTGAATGCCTTTGTCGGGTAAAAATTAAGACAGGATTAAGAAAGGATTGAAAAATAAGGTTGTTTATTTACAAATATTTTGTTAGACTTTAAGGTATATTTGCTAAGGGAAGAGGGGATACCGGAATGCAGACCAGAAAAAAAGTAATTAAAAATGGCGTTTTTCTTATTGCTGTTTTTGGGCTTACAGTATTCGGTGTTTTTCATGGGGAAGACCTGCAGCAGGTGTATGCCGCCATCAAAGAGGCAGATGTCAGATGGCTCCTTTTGGGAGTTGTGCTGGTGGTGTGTTTTATATGGGGCGAGTCTTTTATTATCTGGTATATGCTCCGCTCCTTTCGGATCTGTCTGAAAAAAAGAATCTGTTTTCTGTTTTCTTCTGTAGGATTTTTCTTTAGCTGTATTACGCCTTCGGCCAGCGGCGGCCAGCCGATGCAGCTTTACTATATGAATAAAGAAAAGATTCCAGTGCCTGTTTCAGCAGTGGTGCTGATGATTGTAACCATTACTTATAAGCTTGTGCTTGTGGTGATTGGACTTGGAATTCTTGCTTTTGGGAAGGAATTCAGAGACCATTATCTGAGAGAGATTTTTCCGGTTTATTATTTGGGGCTTGTGCTGAATGTCCTTTGTGTGGGATTTATGACGATCCTTGTGTTTCACTCGCGTCTGGCGGAACGTATCCTGATGATGGGTGAGGAGTGGCTGGAGCGGCTGCACCTTATGAAACGAGTGGAGATGCGCGAGGATAAGCTTCGTGATGCGATGAGGACTTACAGGGAGACTGCACAATATCTGAAGCGGCACAAGAAAGTGCTTGTAATTGTCATTTTGTGTACATTTGTTCAGCGTTTTGCACTGTTTGCGGTAACATGGATGGTATACCGCTCATTTGGTCTGATAAGGATACATATGACGGATGTTGTGCTTTTACAGGCAGTGATTGCGCTGGCGGCAGACATGCTTCCGCTTCCGGGAGGCATGGGGATCAGTGAAGCACTGTTTTTAAAGATTTTTGCACCTGCATTCGGAGCGCTTTTGCTTCCTGCAATGGTGCTTTCCAGAGGGCTTGGATATTACAGCGAGCTTTTGATCAGTGCAGTGTTTACGGGGGCGGCACAGATTTATTATTCGGTTGTGCAAAAGGGAAAAGTATGAAATAAATCAGGCAAGGAGAATACAGATGATAGGATTTTATGATTACACAGTTGTTCTTACATATATAGGGTTCGCTTCAGGCATTATGGGAATGTTCTGCGCAACTACAAAGCACTTAAGACTGGCAGTGTTTTTTCTGGCTCTGTCCGGGCTTTGCGATATGTTTGACGGCAAGATCGCACGGACGAAGAAAAACCGGACGGAGGAGGAGAAAAGCTTTGGAATCCAGATAGATTCTCTCTGCGATATGGTATGCTTTGGCGTGCTTCCTATTATGATCTGCTTTAAGATGGGGATGCGTCATATCTATAGTATGGCGCTTTTGATTCTCTATGGACTTGCAGGGGTGATCCGTCTGGGATATTTTAATGTGATGGAGGAAAAACGGCAGGAAGAGACAGATGAAAACCGGAAATATTATCAGGGACTTCCGATTACTTCGATGGCGATCGCATTGCCGGTTTTTGTTGTGTTCTCTCCTCTTTTGCCGAATCATCAGGCATTCATTGTTATGCTCCATTTTATGGTTGCATCAGTGGGCGCATTGTTCGTAATTGATTTTAAAATTCGTAAATTATCTGCGAAGGAGTTGTTTTTGCTTGTAATAGCAGTTGCGGCAGCGGTGGCGGTCATTCTTTTTATATGGCGCAGTTGGTGGAATTTACTGCATTTTCATGGGTAGGAGGAGAGTTATATGCATCTGATCGCAGACCGCGGAGGGAGAGTCCGGGAAGAGAATTCTTTTCAGGACAGGCTTTTGGAGTGGATATATTCGCATATGGCGGGAAGACTACTTTTAAGACCGCTGGTTTCACCTGCCGTGTCAAAGTTTGGCGGGAGACTGTTAAGCAGAAAGGTTTCAAGAGTATTTATCAAGCCGTTCATACGAAGTCATTCTATTGATATGTCACAGTATGAAAAAAAGAGATATACTTCATACAACGATTTTTTTACACGAAGGCTTATGGACGGAGCGCGTCCTGTTGAGATGGAGCCTCATATATTCGTAAGTCCCTGCGACAGCCGGCTTGGAGTGTACGAGATAAACCGCTTGCGCACGTTTGCTGTTAAGCATACCAGATATACGGCGTTTAGTCTTTTGAAGAGCCGCAAGCTGGCGGAACAATATACCGGGGGATATGTATGGATATTCCGGCTATGTGTAGATGACTACCATCGTTATATATTCATAGATGGCGGAACAGAATCAAGAAGATTTCAGATTCCGGGTGTTTTTCACACAGTCAACCCGGCCGCAGGGGACAGATTCCCGATTTATAAAGAAAATACAAGAGAGTTTTCTATACTTCAGTCGGAGAATTTTGGGGAAATCATCCAGATGGAAGTAGGCGCTATGTTTGTGGGGAAGATTGAAAACCGTCCGAGGAAAGCGCGTGTAGAGCGGGGGCAGGAAAAGGGGAATTTTGCTTTCGGCGGTTCTACGGTTATCCTGATGACGAGGGCAGGGAAGGTTTTACCGGATCAGGATATTTTAGAAAATTCCCTGCGCGGGATCGAGACGAAGGTAAAGCTTGGAGAACGCATAGGGGAAAAGATATGAGACGAGTATGAACGGTATAAAAATTTGGTGTCATTTAAGCAGGAGGTTTTGGTTTGAAGAATGTAAAAAAATGGAAAGAATTAGGAATTGATCTCATGGTAGATGTGGCGGCAAGCATTATTATTGCCGTAGGCATCTATAATTTTGCTATGAGTGCGAATTTCCCCGTAGCCGGCTTTTCGGGAGTGGCAATCATTATGTATCATCTTCTTAGTATTCCGGTGGGTGTCGGGACGATTCTTTTGAACATACCGGTAGCCATATTCTGTTATAAGTTTCTGGGCAGAGATTTTTTTCTGCGTTCCGTTAAGACAACAGTGATATCTTCTGTATTTATTGATTATGTGGCGCCGTTATTTCCGGTGTATGAGGGAAATCGGCTTCTCGCGGCGCTTTGTATGGGCGTTCTGTGCGGAATCGGTTATGCTATGATTTTCATGCGTAATTCTTCTACCGGAGGACAGGATTTTATCTCTATGTCAATTAAGAAGGTGAAACCTCATATTTCTCTTGGAATGATTACGTTTGTGCTGGATATGCTGACTATTATGGCGGGAAGTATTCTTGTGTTTAAGGATGTGGACGGCTTTATATACGGTATTATCGTAACCTTTCTTATGGCGAGCGTTATGGATAAGATTATGTATGGTATTGATGAAGGAAAGATGACGCTGATCGTTACAGAAAAAGGCGAAGAGATGGCGCGGCACATTGACGAATACTCAGGAAGAGGTTCCACGATCCTGAAAGGAATCGGAAGCTATTCAGGAAAAGAGAAGGCGGTTGTTATGTGTGCCTGCAACAATAAGCAGATGTATACCATAAAGAAGATCGCGCATCATATAGATCCCAAAGCGTTTACAATTATCATGGAATCCAATGAGGTGCTGGGAGAAGGATTTAAAGAAGAAGTATAGGTAAAACAGAGCGATGATTTGTCGTATTTATAAGGAGGACAGTTAAAAATGAGGTATGATTTTGAGAGTGTGATCAAGCGTGAGGGGAAAGATGCATTGGCAGTTGACGGTCTGGGAATGCAGCCGGGATTTTCACCGGATGCGCCGAAGGAAGGGTTTGACTGCATACCGATGTGGGTTGCGGATATGAATTTCGCAGTAGCTCCCGGTATTTTAAATGCTGTCAGGGAGAGGCTTTCGCATCCTCTGTTCGGATATTTTATTCCCAGAGAGGAATATTACGATGCGATCATAGGCTGGCAGAAAAGCCGGAATCGTGCAGAAGGGTTAGAAAAGAAACATATCGGTTATGAGAACGGTGTACTGGGCGGCTTGGTGGCAGTCCTTGACTCATGCATAAAGCCGGGCGGCAATGTGTTGCTGCACAGCCCCACATACATAGGGTTTACAAAAAGTATCAGCGCCGCAGGATATCGTATTATCTTAAGTCCGCTTAAAAAAGACGAAGACGGGATCTGGCGCATGGACTACGAAGATATGGCGAAAAAGATTCGTGATAATGATATTCAGGCGGCGATTTTCTGCAACCCCCATAATCCGACGGGCAGAGTATGGTCGAAGGAAGAGATGGAACAGGCTATGGAAGTATACAGAACATATGGGTGTACGGTCATAGCTGATGAGATTTGGTCTGATATTATATTAGATAAGAATCAGTATATCCCTTTTGAGTTGATAAATGAGGATGCAAAGCAGAATACGGCTGCGCTGTATGCACCCAGCAAGACATTTAACTTGGCAGGATTAGTAGGGGCATATCATATTATTTACAATGATGAGCTTCGGGCAAATGTAGAGAAAAAATCTAAGAGATCACATTATAATGAAATGAATCTTTTGTCCATGTATGCATTGATCGGGGCTTATTCAGAAGACGGGGCCAAGTGGCTTGGCGAGCTTAAGGAAGTTTTGGCTGAAAATGTAAATTATGCGTGTGATTATATCAGGGAATATTTCCCGGATATTGAGACAACGAAGCCGGAAGGGACTTATATGCTATTCTTTGACTGCAGGCAATGGTGCGAAAAGAATAATAAGAATATGGATATTCTTTTAAAAGCCGGATGGGATGTCGGCGTGGCATGGCAGGATGGAAGGCCGTTTCACGGGGAATATGCGATTCGGATGAATCTTGCGCTTCCAACATCAAGAGTAAAGGAAGCGTTTGACAGATTAAAGAAGTATGTTTTCAGATAAATGTGTTAAAGAAGTTTTTATAAATAAAAGAACCGCAGAACTGTCCTGACAGGATTCTTGTTATAATCAGGGATGGCTCTGCGGCTCATTCTTTTGTGGTTTCAGATTTTAATGACTATTTAGCATACAGTTTTACCAGCTCCATCATTACATCCACACTCTTATCCATACCTTCGACAGTAATATGTTCATAAGGTCCGTGGTATGCATGTCCGCCGGTTCCAAGGTTCGGACAGGGAAGTCCTTTAAAACTTAACTGGCAGCCGTCCGTACCGCCGCGGATCGGGATAACAAGCGGTGTTACATCGGCGGCCTCGCAGGCTATTTTAGCATTGTCGATTAAATGCATACAGCCGGCAATGATCTCAGCCATATTTTTATACTGTTCTGTGATGGTAAGAGTTACGGTTCCTTCACCCCATTTTTCATTCAGGTCTTTTGCAATCAGGCTGAGCGTTTTCTTGCGTGCCTCAAAAAGATTCTTATCGTGGTCACGCACGATGTAGTTAAGCTGTGCAGATGCACATTCGCCTGACATGCTTACAAGATGATAGAATCCCTCGTATTCTTCTGTTCCGCGGGGAGTCTCGCAGCCCGGAAGCATATTATTGATCTCTATCGCAACCAGAGAAGCATTGATCATGGCATCCTTGGAGGAACCTGGATGAACATTAAATCCTTTAATGTCAAAGCATGCTTTACAGGCATTGAAGTTTTCGTACTGGATCTCGCCTTCCGTGTCCCCATCCATCGTGTAGGCATAATCGGCGCCGAATTCCTTTACATTAAAGTGGGAAGCGCCTGTTCCAATCTCCTCGTCCGGCGTAAATGCAACACAGAGCTTTCCGTGGGGGACATTCTCCTTCTGTACTCGTTCAATCATTGTAAGAATCTCAGCGATACCGGCTTTGTCGTCGGCGCCCAGCACGGTAGTCCCGTCGCTGGTAATCAGGGTGCGTCCCTTTAAGGATGCAAGATGAGGAAATATCTCAGGGCTTAAGATCAGCCCGCTCTCTGCGATCTCCATCGCTTCGCCGCTGTAGTTTTCTGTTAGAACAGGTACGATATCGTGATCACAGAAATCTGCAACAGTATCCATATGTGCGATAAAACCGATGGCAGGCTTATCCTCATAACCTGCTGTTGCCGGAAGATTCCCGTACAGATAGCACTGATCATCCAGATGCACATCCTTAAGCCCCAATTCTTTCATCTCCGCCTCTAAGATTTTAGCCAGATCAAACTGGCACTGTGAGGATGGAACGGTTTCGCTGTTTTCGTCGCTCGGTGTACGTACGACCACGTACTTTAAAAGTCTTTCATAAGCTTTCATTGTGTCATTCCCCTTTCTTTCTGATGCCGCTGGCTGCTGCAGCATGTATCAGTATATCGCTTCGCAATAGAATAATCATAACATATTTTGTCTGCTATGGCGAGAGGTTTCGTGTGATGGAATATTCATTTTTGCAGGAACCGTGCATGACACTAACGCCGGTCAAAAAAGATATTTTTCCCTGATATGCTTAAAGGGATACCGAGCCAGCGGATACCGCTTTCCAGTTCTTCCATCTCGGCGGCAGCTTTTCCGACTGACCACATAATACGGTTATCAATATTGTCATGTGTGGCTACGCTGACGGCGGAGGATACGGCGATTCCCAGGTCAACAAGCAGATGCGCACAGACGCCGCCGGCTTCTTCGCATGCATGGCAGTCTGAAAATCCGCACAGTCCGCAGTGTGCGATATGTCGGCAGTCTTTCCTTGCCCCGATTAACACAACGGCCTGACTGTCTCTTACATTGGCAGCATCTCTTTTGTACCAGAATGCCTTTTCCTCTCCGAAAAGCTGTATGCCAATTTCCTCCATCTTATCAGCCAGCCGGTTTTTATCTGTCTTTGTCAGCATACAGGTGACAATGGAATCCTGTCCCTTTGCTTTGGGGGCTGTGCGTGCAGCGGCACACATTCTTGCCGCAGTGTTAAATAAAGCTTCTTTTTCCATTTCAGTACTGTTATAGATCATAATTTTTCTCCTTGGGATTTGGGGGTAAATTTCGCGGATTCTTTCAATTAATATAAACCTTGAAGTTTGTGGATGTCAATGCCTTATGGAGAGAACCTGTAATTGCTGTCAAAAGAATACTATTATTTTCGCAATGTTTATGATAAACTTAGGAGGAAAATATATGGGAAAGCAACAAAATATCGTACCATTAATCAGATATATAAATGTCAGGAGGCATGATTTATGAAGTTGACGCAGTTATTAGAGCATTTACAGTATGAGGTAATACAGGGGAACGATGAGATCACAGTGACGGAACTTGTGAATGATTCCCGCAAGGTATGCGAAGGCAGTGTGTTCGTATGTATCAGCGGGGCGGTATCGGATGGTCATTCTTATGTGGAAGAAGTAGCAGAAAAAGGCGCCGCGGCAGTGATTGTCGAGAAGGATGTAAAGATGCCGGATTGTTTGACTGTTATAAAGGTTTCGGATACCCGTTATGCGCTGGCGCTTATGTCAGCGGCGTATTTCGGATATCCGGCAGATCGGCTTAAGGTGATCGGAATAACCGGAACGAAGGGCAAGACAACAACTACTTATATGGTAAAGTCTATCCTTGAAGGTGTGGGACATAAGGTAGGGCTGATCGGGACGATAGAGGTGCTGATCGGGGATAAGAGTATTCCGGCAAATAATACGACGCCGGAATCCTATACGATACAGAAGTATTTTGCAGAGATGGTAAAGGCTGGCTGCGACAGTGTTGTTATGGAAGTTTCGTCTCAGGGGCTTATGCTTCACAGAACGGCAGGAATCCCATTTGAGATCGGCATATTTACCAATCTCGGAGAAGACCACATCGGACCGAATGAACATAAGGATTTTGAAGATTATAAGCATTGTAAGGGCCTGCTTTTCAAGCAGTGCAGACTTGGCATTGCCAATGTGGATGACAGATGGTTTGAAGATGTGTTTGCGGGGGCAACCTGTAAGGTGGAGACTTTCGGGCTTTCAGAAAAAGCAGGGCTGCGGGCGGCGGATATCCGCCATATCTCAAAACCGGGATATCTGGGAGTAAAGTATCATGTGTCGGGATTTATGGATTTTGATGTGGAGATTGATATACCGGGCGAGTTCAGCGTATATAATTCTCTGACAGCTATTGCAGTGTGCAGGCATTTTGATGTGCCTGTAGAAAACATTAAGGCGGCCCTTAAGGTTGCGAAGGTAAAAGGACGCATTGAGATGGTAAAGGTATCGGACGAATTTACACTGATGATTGATTATGCGCATAATGCCATGGCGCTTGAGAGTCTTCTTCATACATTGAGAGACTATGATCCGGGGCGTATCGTGTCTGTATTCGGCTGCGGCGGAAACCGTTCAAAGACAAGGCGGTATGAGATGGGCGAGGTGTCCGGAAGGCTTGCGGACTTTACTGTCATTACTTCGGATAATCCGAGATTTGAAGAACCTCAGGAGATTATTGATGATATTATCATCGGAATGAAAAAGACAGATGGTAAATATATTGATATCTGTGACCGGGGAGAAGCGATCAAGTATGCTATCCGGCATGGACGTCCCGGCGATGTGATCGTAGTTGCAGGAAAAGGTCATGAGACGTATCAGGAGATCAAGGGCGTAAAGTATGATATGGATGACAGAGTCCTGATTCAGGATGCGCTGAAAGAAATTGCGGAAGGAAGATAAGATATTTTACGGATGTACGCAGATATTATTGTAGATATTACCCATGAAAAGCTTGATAGAATATTTCAGTACAGTATCCCCTCTGAATTAAGAGGGGAACTTTCTATAGGTACGGAAGTGATCGTGCCTTTTGGAAATGGAAACAGAGAAATATCCGGTTATGTGATCGCGTTTTCTGAAAAGACGGATTATCCGGCGGATAAGATAAAGCCAGTGTTGAAAAAGGCGGAAAACAGTGTTGCCATTGAGTCAAGGCTGGTGGCTCTTGCCGCGTGGATGAAGGAGCAGTATGGCGGAACCATGATTCAGGCATTAAAGACGGTGCTTCCGATTAAGAGGAAAGAATCTTCGCGGGTGAAAAGAAAAGTACGGCTTTTGCTTAGTGAAAACGACGCAAGAGAAAAATTAAAGCTATATCTTGATAAGAACCAGAAAGCCCGCGCAAGGCTTCTGGCGGGGCTGATAGAGCAGCCGGAGCAGGACTATGAGCTGGTGACAAAAAAGCTGAACGTGACGCTTGCGGTGATCCGCTCTCTTAAGGAGCAGGGGGTGCTTTCTCTGGAATCAGAGAAGGTCTTGAGAGGATCTGTGAAATACAAAAAGCATGGAGAAGAGACGGTGTGTTTTAATGCGGAACAGGAGCAGGCAGTCAGCCGCTTTTGGGAGGATTACAGCAGGGGTATCTTTGGAACTTACCTTGTGTACGGGGTTACAGGAAGCGGCAAGACGGAAGTTTACATTGAGATGATACGCAGGGTAGTGGAGCGGGGGAGACAGGCGATTGTGCTGATCCCCGAGATTGCCCTTACCTATCAGACAGTACTCAGGTTCTATGCCCGTTTCGGCGACAGGGTGTCCATCCTGAATTCCAGAATGTCCGCCGGTGAGAGATATGACCAGATGGAGCGGGTGAAGCGGGGAGAGGTGGATGTGATGATCGGTCCGCGTTCTGCTCTTTTTACGCCCTTTTTGAATCTTGGGCTGATCGTGGTTGATGAGGAACATGAGTCTACGTATAAAAGCGAACAGGTTCCAAGATATCATGCAAGAGAGACGGCCATCGCAAGAGCGCAGATGGAAGAGGCGAGCGTGGTGCTTGGTTCGGCGACTCCTTCATTGGAAGCTTTTTACCGCTGCAAAACGGGAGACAGCGTTATGTTTGAGCTTACAAAGCGGGCGGCGGGGCAGAATCTTCCTGTCGTTTATACAGTGGATATGCGGGAAGAATTAAGAAGGGGGAACCGTTCGATTTTGAGTGACCGCCTGAAAGAAAAAGTGCGGGAACGGCTGAACAAGGGGCAGCAGGTCATGCTTTTTTTAAATCGGCGAGGATACGCAGGATTCGTTTCTTGCAGGTCGTGTGGATATGTAGTAAAATGTCCTCATTGCGATGTGTCTTTATCGGCGCATAAAGGCGGCAGACTGGTCTGCCATTACTGCGGCTATGAGGAGCAGGCAGCGGATACATGTCCTTCCTGCGGTTCCGCTTGTATCGGTGGTTTTAAGGCGGGGACACAGCAGATAGAGGATATCGTAAAGAGAGAATTCAAAGACGCATCGGTGCTTCGCATGGATATGGACACCACGAAGTGTAAAGATAGCCATGAGAAGATTTTATCTGCATTTTCCAATGGAGAGGCAGATATATTGATCGGAACACAGATGATCGTGAAAGGGCACGATTTCCCGAATGTGACGCTGGTAGGGATACTGGCAGCGGATATGTCGTTATATTCCAATGATTATCGTTCCGGAGAGAGGACGTTTGAACTTCTTGTACAGGCGGCGGGAAGAGCCGGACGGGGAGAGGTTCCTGGCGAGGTTGTGATTCAGACATACAGTCCAAAACATTACAGTATCCGGATGGCGGCCGAGCAGAATTACGAGGGCTTTTATGAGGAGGAGATAAGATACAGGGAATTGATGGGATATCCGCCTGTAAGCAGCCTTCTCGCGGTGTTGATGACGGGGGCGGACGAAGAGTATCTGGAACTTGCGGCAGGACATCTTAAGAACTTTGCAATACGTGCGGATAAGGCGAAGAATCTGCAGATCATCGGACCTGCAAGCCCTTATGTGAATAAAGTAAATGATGAATACCGCAGGGTTTTGTATTTAAAGTGCGGTGAAAAAAAAGTCCTGATAGAGATAAAAAATCTTATGGAGCAATATATTGAGATGAACAGAGGGTTTCAAAGCATAAAAATACAGTTCGATTTTAATCCGATGGGAGTATTCTGATTTTGACTTTTTGAAAGAGGTTGTTTATAATGATAGCGGTATCAGGCCAAAAATAAAAGAATATATTTGGGTGGAGGTAAAATAGCATGAAGATTCAAAATATACATGTCTTTGACGGGCAGAATGTGTTAGAGGGCTTGTATGACGTATTTATTCAGAATCACAGGATTTCAAAAATCTGTGTCCACGATCCTGCTTCCGGCGGTTGTGAGGAAGAAATTCTGGATGCCGCTGGCCGCTGGCTTCTGCCGGGACTTATTGACCTCCATGTTCATCTGACTTGGAATGGCAAGGAAGATCCGGCAGCAGATATCACTCATTCTACCCGTGAAGAAAATATGCTTGAGACAGTTTCTAACGCATTAAAGTATTTGAAACACGGCATTACATCTGTCAGGGACTTAGGGAGTCCCGATGACGCAGCCCTTCATGTGGGGAAAGCAATTGAGAAGGGGCAGATTGCCGGACCAAGGATATTTGCGACAGGAATGTCGCTGATCATGACAGGCGGGCACGACCCGTTCCACGGATTGTCTGTAGACGGACCGTGGGAAGCGCTCAAAGGCGTGCGGACGCAGGTAAAGAAAGGGGCGAAGGTCATCAAGATATCCGCTACCGGAGGCGTCTACGGAAGAGAGAGCGGAGAGAGTGTGGATGATACCGAACTGCGGCAGGAAGAAGTTGATATGATCATAGATGAAGCACACAGACGGAAAGTACCGGTAACGGCGCATGCGATCGGCGAGAAGGGTATCCGCGCCTGTCTGGCGGCAGGCATCGACTGCATTGAACACGGTCATTTTATACAGCCTGATATGGCAAGGCAGATGGCCGAACAAAATACTGCTCTTGTGCCGACGCTTTATGTTTACAGGAATCTGGCGCAGAATCCGGATATTCCCGCATACGCTCGCAAAAAGTCTCTGGAAGTTGTTCAGCAGCACTCGAAAGCTGCTAATTGTGCCTGCCGGGAAGGAGTGCTGATCGGAACCGGTTCTGATGCCGGCTCTCCGAATACGCCTCATCCGTCTCTTTTGGAGGAGATCCTTGCAATGGAGCAAGCAGGTTTTTCGAGAATTGACGTGTTAAGGGCTGCAACATCAAATGCGGCTAAGATATTAGGGATGAATGGAAAACTCGGCACTGTTTCGGAAGATGCTTTTGCTGATCTGCTCATTATTGACGGGAATCCGGCAGAAGATCTTCAGGCTTTGAAAGTGCCTTATGCTGTTATAGCTGACGGCAGATTATATTATAGCATCAATCAAAATTAGGAGGAACTGTCATGGCATTAAGAAAAATCCGAGAGATGGGCGAGGAAGTGCTGACAAAGCACTGTAAGGAGGTTACGAAGATGAATCTCCGCACAAGACTTTTAATCAAGGATCTGTTCGATACGATGTATAAGGCGGCGGGAGTCGGTCTGGCTGCTCCGCAGGTAGGAATTTTAAAAAGGATTGCAGTGATTGATGTAGGTGACGGACCGATTGTTTTGATCAACCCGGAGATCATCGAACAGGACGGAGAACAGACCGGGGAGGAAGGGTGTTTAAGCGTGCCGGGGAAATACGGTATCGTAACAAGGCCCAACTATGTGAAAGTAAAGACTCTGACAGAAGATATGGAGGAGATGATCATAGAAGGAGAAGAGCTTCTTGCGAGAGCACTTTGTCATGAGATTGAGCATTTGGACGGAAAGCTTTACGTGGAGCTGGCAGAAGATGGGCTTCATGATGTAGAGAATGAAGGGGAGTAGAATATGAAAGTTATATTTATGGGAACGCCTGATTTTTCGGTGGGAACATTGAATGCGCTGGCGGAAGCGGGATATGAGGTTGTCCTTGCAGTCACGCAGCCTGACAAGCCGAAAGGGAGAGGCGGGAAGATGCAGGCGACTCCGGTAAAAGAGGCGGCAGCCTTGCATGGGATACCTGTCTTTCAGCCTAAAAAGATCAGAACCAAGGAAAGTATTGCGGAATTAAAAAAATATGATGCAGATATCATGGTTGTTATTGCCTTCGGGCAGATTCTTCCGAAGGAGATTCTTGAGATGACACCTTACGGGTGTGTGAATGTGCATGCATCTCTTTTGCCGAAATACCGGGGGGCGGCTCCGATTCAGTGGGCGGTCATAAATGGAGAAAAGGTGTCAGGAGTCACAACTATGCAGATGGACGAGGGACTTGATACGGGAGATATGCTTTTAAAAACAGAAGTAATTTTAGACGAAAAAGAAACCGGAGAAAGCCTTCATGACAAGCTGGCGGCTGCGGGAGCAGCGCTTTGTGTGAAGACATTAAAAGCGCTTGAGGAAGGGAGCATCACACCGCAAAAGCAAGGAGAAAGCCCTACGGAATATGCAAGGATGCTGGATAAGGGTCTTGGCAGTATAGATTGGAACAATTCGGCGGTATTAATTGAGAGGCTGATACGAGGGCTTAATTCATGGCCCGGTGCATATACAGAGTGGAATGGAAGGGTTATGAAGATCTGGGGGGCAGATGTGTACGCCAAAGACGCAATCTCTGACAGTAAAGAAAGACTTCCCGGTACAATCGCGAAGATAGAGAAAGATGGGTTCTATGTGCAGACAGGCGAAGGGCTGCTAAAAGTGACCGAGCTTCAGATTCCCGGTAAGAAAAAGATGGAAGCAGCAGCTTTTCTGAGGGGATATCAGATTCAGGAGAACGATGTCTTAAAGAATTGATTTGCAAATTTATGTTATACGGCAAGGCAGCCTTACGGCTGCCTATTGGGTTTTATTATGGGGTTTCATAAACTCGCTGTAAAATTCAAAGCTCTGTGCTCCGAAATATCCAAGTGAGAAACTGCCGGCCTGTACGCACCAGTCTACAAATATTCCGCGTTCAATGACCAGAACGTGGTGCGCAAGCTTGTCGACCGGAATATCGTCTCTGATCTCACCTTTTTTTTGTCCTTCTGCGATGATCTTTTTGACAAGTTTGATATAATATCTGTCTGTGCTTAAAAAGTTTTCCTGTGTCTGGTTGGAAAGCTGTGATTTGTACAGGGCACATAAAAATTCCGGTGAGACATTTCCTTCAATGAAGTAGGAAACATATTGTCCGAGCTGTTTTAGCTGGATAAGGCTGTTCAGACTTTTATCCATTGTTTTATAGAATTTTTCATATTCCTGATCAAAAAATGAGTATAATGAATTCAGAAGTTCATCTTTTGCCCTGAAATAGTAGTAGAAGCCGCCTTTCGATGTTCCGGCCTGACGGATAATGTCGTTGATCGTCGTATTTTCATAACCTTTTTTGTAGAACAGATCCCATGCTGCATCCATAATGGTTTGTCTTAAACTATCTTTTTCAATATTCTTTTTCACTTTTTCTCACACCTTTTAAACATTTTGATGGGTATATTTTTATTGTAACACGAAATTATAAAAATGTAATATTATATTAAAAATATATGAAAATTTGCTATTATGTACTATTTTGCTGTATAATGAATGCTATCGGAGTTTAACGGCGCAGAGCCAAAGACTTTTTGACATTACAAAATCAGTAAATATCAGGAGGAGTTTCAATGTATTATCCAATGTTTTTTGATACCACGTATATATTAGTTCTGATCGGTGTCATTATCTGTATGATAGCCTCGGCAAAGATGAATTCAACATTCAGCCGCTATTCCAGAGTGCGCAGCCGTTCTGGGATGACCGGGAGGGAAGCTGCGGAACGTATTTTGTTTCAGGCGGGGATCAGAGATGTCAGGGTAGAGCATATATCAGGGAATCTGACCGATCATTATGATCCGAGGAATAAGACGCTTCGCCTTTCTGATGCGACGTATCATTCGGATTCCGTTGCGGCAGTAGGCGTCGCGGCTCATGAATGTGGTCATGCGATCCAGCATGAGACGGGGTATATACCGTTAGCGGTCAGAGGTTCTCTCGTTCCGATTGCGAATTTTGGGAGCAGTATCGCATGGCCCCTTATTATAATCGGTCTTATCATGAACAGCAATATGTCTGCGCTGCTTTTGAATCTTGGGATTTTAGCATTTTCTTTTGCAGTGCTGTTCCAGATCATAACACTTCCTGTCGAGTTCAATGCTTCTGGAAGGGCCCTTAAGATTTTAGGCAATTCAGGTATACTTTACGAGGATGAGGTAAGGGATACGAGAAAGGTATTGACCGCGGCGGCGCTTACTTATGTTGCCGGAGCGGCTTCTGCCATCCTGCAGCTGCTTCGTATCGTCCTTCTTGCTAACCGGAGAAACGATTAGGGAGGGCAGCGGATGTCGGCAGCAGTGAATGTAAGAGAGATCGTTTTAGAGACGCTGCTTCTTATCACACGGGATGGAGAATACAGCCATATAGCGTTGAGAAGTGTTCTGGACAAATATCAGTATTTGGGAAAAAGAGAGCGTGCATTTATTACGAGGTCAGTAGAGGGTACGCTTGAGCGTATGATAGAAATTGATTATATTATTAATCAATTTTCAAAAATAAAAGTGAATAAGATGAAGCCGGTGATCCGGACAATCTTAAGGAGCGGCGTTTATCAGTTGAAGTATATGGACAGCGTGCCGGACAGGGCGGTATGTGATGAGTCGGTTAAGCTTGCGGTAAAAAAGGGATTCGCAGATCTCAAAGGGTTTGTAAATGGTGTGCTTCGGAACATCAGCCGTAATCTTGAGGCGATCACTTATCCGAAGGAAGAAAACGAAACAGAATATCTGTCGGTATGCTATTCTCTCCCGGAATGGCTTGTTACTCAGTGGCTCCACGAATATGATGCAGCTGCTGTCCGGGATATGGGCGAAGCGTTTTTGAAGGACAGACCGACCTGTATCCGCTGCAATTCCAGTGTGATCAGCAAAAAGGAGCTTATGCGGCGTCTGGCGGAGGAAGGCGTGACGGTTATGGAAGATACGCGGATGTCCTGTGCGTTATATATAAAGGATTATAATTATCTTGAGAAGCTTGAAAGTTTTCGGAAAGGATTTTTTTATGTTCAGGATATCAGCTCTATGGAAGTAGCTCAGTGGGCGGCTCCAAAGAAGGGCGAACGGATTATTGATGTATGTGCGGCGCCCGGCGGTAAGGCTCTTCATCTTGCAGAACTTCTGGAAGGTTCGGGCGAGGTGATTGCAAGAGATCTGACGGAATATAAGATAGGGCTTATACAGGAGAATATAACAAGAAGCGGTCTGTCCAATATAAAAGCGCAGCAGTGGGATGCGAAGGTTTTTGACAAAGAGCTTGAAGGAGCTGCGGATATTGTCATTGCGGATCTTCCGTGCTCCGGGCTTGGCGTGCTGGGTAAAAAGACAGATTTGAAATATAAGATGACTCCGAAGATACAGAAAGAATTAGCAAGTCTGCAGAAAGAGATCCTGTCGGTTGTCTGCGGATATGTGAAACCGGGAGGAAGACTTCTTTACAGTACATGTACGATACATAAAATGGAAAATGAAGACAATGCGCGTTACTTTTTAAAGCGGCATGCAGATTTTGAATTGAAAAAAGAGCAGCAGAGACTTCCGGGAGCAGACAACGGGGACGGTTTTTATATAGCGATGTTTCAGAAAAGAGGTTCTTAGTGGAAGAGAATAGAATACAAAAAAAGGATATTGCGTCGTATAGTTATGAAGAACTGATTTCAGAGATGGAGAAGATCGGTGAGAAGCCGTTTCGGGGAAAGCAGATTTTTAGCTGGATTCATGAGAAACTGGCAGATGATTTTTTAAAGATGACGAATCTGTCAGGAGCGTTTCGGAAAAAGCTTGACTGTCTGTATGAGGTTCCAAAAGTTCAGATGGTCGCGAGACAGATTTCCAAAAAAGATCCTACGGAAAAATTTTTGTTTGAACTTGTAGACGGTAGTATGATAGAAAGTGTCCTGATGAAATACGATTATGGGAATTCTGTCTGTATCTCCTCGCAGGTGGGGTGCCGCATGGGCTGCCGCTTTTGTGCATCTGCGATCGGGGGTCTTGAGAGAAATCTTATGCCCTCGGAGATGCTGGGACAGGTATATCAGATTCAGAAGCTGACAGGTGAACGGATTTCCAATGTCGTTATTATGGGGACGGGCGAACCTCTTGACAATTATGATAATTTCCTGAAATTCGTAAGGCTGCTCAGTGATGAGCATGGGCTTCACATCAGCCAGAGGAACATCACAGTATCAACTTGTGGGATTGTGCCGAATATGAAAAGACTGGCAGAGGAAAGACTACAGATTACGCTTGCGCTTTCTCTGCATGGTTCAAATCAGGAAAAGCGAAAGATGCTTATGCCGGTTGCAGGCAGATATGAGCTTTCTGAAGTGATGAGAGCTTGTGATTATTATTTTGAGAAGACAGGCAGGCGACCGACATTTGAATATAGTCTTGTGAAGGGCGTCAATGACGGGGAGGAAGACGCAAGAGAATTGATCCGGCTGCTCAGGGATCGCAATTGCCATCTGAATCTAATCCCGGTTAACCCTGTAAAAGAGAGAGGTTTTGAGAGACCGGAGAGGAAAAATGCGTTGGCTTTTAAAAATAAACTTGAAAAAAACGGAATAAATGTTACTATTAGAAGGGAGAAGGGCTCGGATATTGACGGGGCCTGTGGTCAGCTTAGGAGACGATATGCTGATGCAAAGAAGGAGAGATAGATGAAGACATATGCGATGACTGATGTGGGAAGAAGAAGGGAAGTCAATCAGGACTTTGTATACGTGACGGATGAGCCCATAGGGCCGTTTCCGAATCTCCTTGTTGTTGCCGATGGTATGGGCGGACACAAGGCAGGAGATTTTGCGTCAAAATATACAGTGGAAGTATTGTGCAGAGAGCTTAAGAAGACAGCGCTGGATAAGCCTGCGGATATTCTTCTTCATGTAGTAGGCATTGCAAATCACGAACTTATAAAAGCAGCGAATACGGATATCAAACTGGAGGGTATGGGAACGACGCTTGTTGCGGCGACCGTCATCGGCAATACATTGTACTTTTCTAATGTGGGGGACAGCCGCCTGTATCTGATCAATGATAAGATACGACAAATTTCCAAAGATCATTCTCTTGTGGAAGAGATGGTAAGGCTGGGAGGAATCAAGGCGGAGGAAGCGAAAAATCATCCGGATAAGAATATTATTACAAGGGCTATGGGAGTAAAAGAAGGAGTAGAAGCTGATATTTACGAATATCGTCTGAGAAAGGGTGATATTATCCTGATGTGTACGGACGGGCTGAGTAATATGGTTGAAGATGAAGATATGTTTGATATTGTCAAGGGGGCCAGAGATATTGTGGAGGCTGTGTTGACATTGATAGAGAAAGCGAATAGCAACGGCGGAAGAGATAACATAGGGGTTGTTATGGCAGAGCCGCTGGTCGATGAGGTGAGTATATGGAAAAGGTAAAGGGTGGAATTGTGCTTGGAAAGCGATATGAAGTGCTAAGCAAGATTGGTGCAGGCGGTATGGCAGATGTCTACAAAGGGAGAGACACTATGCTTAATCGCTATGTTGCGATCAAAGTTCTGAAGAAAGAATATCGCGAGGATGATAATTTTGTAAGGAAGTTTCGTTCTGAGGCGCGGGCAGCGGCAGGACTTATGAATTCCAATATAGTAAATGTTTATGATGCAGGGGAAGACCGTGGACTTTATTATATGGTAATGGAATTGATAGAAGGTATTACGCTGAAGGAATACATCAAGAGGAAGGGAAGACTGTCTCATAAGGAGATTATCAGTATTGCGATTCAGATATGTACCGGTATTGGTGCTGCGCATGCGGCGAATATCATCCACAGAGACATAAAACCACAGAATATTATCATCTCTAAGGATGGTAAGGTGAAGGTTATGGACTTCGGCATTGCAAAAGCGACTACTTCGCATACAGTCAGCTCTAATGCTATGGGTTCTGTTCATTATACATCACCGGAGCAGGCGAGAGGCGGATTCAGTGATGCAAAGAGTGATATTTATTCTATAGGTATTACTCTTTTTGAGATGGCTACAGGAAGACTTCCATTTGAAGGAGATTCTACAGTATCGATAGCAATTAAGCATCTGCAGGAGGAGATCACGCCTCCGTCAGAATATGTAGAGGATATCCCGTACAGTATGGAGCAGATTATCTTAAAATGTACACAGAAGAACGGGGAGAGACGTTATGCGAATACGGACGATCTGATTCGTGATCTGAAAAGGTCGCTTGTTGATCCGGACGGAGATTTTGTCCTGATCCCGCCTCTCAGAAATGCGGATACGGTGATCATCACAGATGAAGAGCTGGATGATATCCGTAGTAATTATGACGATGACGATGAATATGACGATAACGAATATGACGATTACAGATATGGCGATGATCGGTATGATGATGATCGGTATGATGATGATCGATATGATGATGAGTATGATGATGATCGAAGAGGAAAAGGCGATGAAGATGTAAATCCTGGAATGAGAAAGGTCATGAAAGTTTTGACGGCCGTCGTAATTGTCATTATTCTCTTTATCGTGATTTTTGCGATTGGCAAAGCCGCAGGTATATTTTCATCCTTTGGTCAGAATGCGATTTTGGAGGACAAAGAGGATGAAGAAATAGAAGTTCCGAGCCTTATCGGAATGACTGAAGAAGAAGCGAAGGATGCGCTGAATAAAAAACTAGGAATTAAGGTGATTGGAAGCGAAGAATCTGATCAGTATGAGGAAGGAAAGATTATAAAACAGACTCCTGAAAAAGGCGAGAAGGTAAAGAAGAATACAACGATCAAGATCACCGTGAGTTCAGGGATTACGGTAAAGACGCAGACGGTTCCGGACGTAACCGGTATGGATGAGGATGCCGCGCAGAAAGAGTTGGAGGATAAAGGCTTTAAGGTCGGTACTTCTGAGTTTGAATATGATGACAGGTACAGTGCCGGAGAGGTTATCAGTACGTCGCCTTCGGCAGGATCAGAGGCGGCGGAAGGTGCAGAGGTTATTATGAGAGTCAGCAAGGGTACTGAAAAAAAGACGGTGCCGGATGTAGTTGGAAAAAAGGATGAAACAGCGCAGAAGGAACTTGTTGCGGCAGGGCTGGTAATCGGAGAAGTAGGATATGAATATAATGACAAGGTGGCAAAAGGAAAAGTGGTATCCCAAAGTATAAAAGGTGGGAAAAAGGTAGAAGCAGGCACTTCCATTAAGATTGTTGTCAGCAACGGTAAAAAACCGGAGGAAAAAGTAGAGGTTCCAAACCTCAGCGGAAAGACGTATCAGCAGGCGAAGGCGTTGCTTGAGAGCTATGGACTTGTCGCGGCAAAAGGCGGCGAGGAAGAAAGTGAAGAACCGGTTGGAAAAGTAAGCAGATGGTCTTCCGCCGGAAAGAGCGTAAAAAAGGGAACGACGATCACGGTATGGATCAGCGGCGGAATTCGTGAACCAGATACAGAACCAGAGCCGCCGCAGACGCCGACACAGACGCCGACACAGACACCGCCGACGACGCAGACGCCGAATTCAGGCGAAGACAGTCCGACGTCAGATCCGAATAGTAGCCCGGAGCAGTAGTATGCAGGGAAAAATTGTAAAAGGAATTGCCGGATTCTACTACATTCATGTAGTGGAATCCGGTGTTTATGAATGTAAAGCAAAAGGTATTTTCCGAAAAGAGAAGATAAAACCTCTTGTAGGAGATAATGTAAAGATAGAAATTATTGATGAAAATGAAAAGACAGGGAATATTACAGAGATTCTGCCCAGAAAAAATGAGTTGATCCGTCCGGCAGTCGCCAATATTGATCAGGCATTGGTTGTTTTTGCGGTTACCAGACCGAGTCCCCATTTTAGTCTCTTGGACCGTTTTCTTGTTATGATGGAGAGTAAGCACATTCCGGTTATTTTGTGTTTTAACAAAGAGGATATCGCTGACGATTTTCAGATTAAAGCTCTTGAGAAGATTTATTCCGGCTGCGGGTATCCATGTATTTTTACAAGCGCTTTGGAGCAGAGGAATATTGAGCAGGTTAAAGCGCTGCTGACGGGGAAGACGACGGCGATCGCAGGCCCGTCCGGAGTAGGCAAATCATCAATGATTAATGTACTTCAGCCTGAAGCAAATATGGAAACTGGTGATATCAGCCAGAAGATTGAGCGCGGCAAGCATACGACGCGGCATTCGGAACTGTTCTTGATCGACGCAGATTCTTATATTATGGATACGCCGGGATTCAGTTCTTTGTATATGAGTGATTTTGAAAAAGAAGATTTGCAATATTTTTTCCCTGAATTTGAAGAATTTGAAGGTACCTGCCGTTTTGATGGCTGCAGTCACACCCATGAGCCGGACTGTGCCGTGAAAAATGCGGTTTCAGACGGGAAAATCGCGTCTGTCCGTTATGACAGTTACAAGAAGATATACGAAGAGTTGAAGGATAAAAGGAGGTACTAATATGAAGTATATTTTAGCGCCGTCGATTTTAGCTGCGGACTTTAAGGCGCTGGGCGGACAGATGAAGCAGACAGAAGATAATGGCGCCGGGTATCTGCATTTTGATGTGATGGATGGGATGTTTGTGCCGAGTATTTCTTTTGGAATGCCTGTATTGAAATCCATTCATGGAGCGACATCACAGGTGATGGATGCACATCTCATGGTGCAGGAGCCAATCCGCTATATCGAGGCTTTTAAAGAAGCAGGAGCAGATAGTGTGACGGTTCATCTGGAGGCGTGTGAAGATGTTCGGGCAACGATCGGAAAGATTAGCCAGTGCGGCATGAAGGTTGGCTTATCCATCTGTCCGGAGACTCCGGCAGAGGACGTCAGGTCACTCCTTCCTGAAGTGGACATGCTGCTTGTTATGAGTGTACATCCAGGTTTCGGAGGACAGAAGTTCATTCCGGAGTCTTTGGATAAGATACGAAAAATCAGGAAAATGGCAGAAGAACAGAAGCTTAATGTGGATATACAGGTTGATGGAGGAATCTATCTGAGTAATGTTAAAGAAGTTCTTGATGCAGGAGCAAATATAATTGTTGCAGGTTCTGCAGTATTTAATGGGGATCCGGCCGGGAATACCAGAGCTTTTATGGAGATACTTAGTGCCTATGAGTAAGATGATTGTGATTGTAAGCGGCGGAGAAATTGAGGAAGAACATGCCCTTTCGATTTTGAGGGCAGAAGATTCCTGCTATGTGATAGGTGTGGACAAAGGCGTGGAATTTTTGTACAGCCATGATATTATGCCTAACTATATTGTGGGTGATTTTGACAGTGTCCGTCCTGAGATTGCGGATTATTACCGGAAGGATACGTCCGTACCGATCAGAGAATTCAATCCGGTAAAAGATGCGTCCGATACGGAGATAGCAATCCGTCTTGCGGTGACGCTTGGCTGTAAGCAGATGCTGATTCTTGGTGCGACTGGCGGCCGCATCGATCATTTGTGGGCAAATATCCAGTGTCTTGCAATTCCTTTTAAGAGTGGAATCGATGCGCGGATTCTTGACCGGCAGAACAGTATACGTCTGATCGGCGGTCGGACTGTCCTTAAAAGAGGTGAGACATATGGGGCATATTTTTCGGTATTCCCTCTTGGGCAGGAGGTTTTCCGTTTTAATATTACAGGGGCGAAATATCCTCTTAAAAACCATGTTCTCACAGCATATGACAGTCTGTGTGTCAGCAACCAGATAGAGGATGATGAAGTTGTGATTGATTTTGCAGGAGGGATTGTTGTGCTGATGGAGACAAGGGATTTGTAATAATTATGGCAATATATCAGTGAAGGAAGGATAAAATATATGAAATTAGGAATCGTTGGATTGCCGAATGTTGGAAAAAGTACGTTATTTAATTCTTTGACAAAGGCGGGAGCAGAATCAGCGAATTACCCGTTCTGTACAATTGATCCGAACGTGGGAGTGGTGACTGTTCCGGATGAAAGACTGGATGTGCTGGGAGAGATGTATCATACAAAAAAAATCATTCCTGCCGCAATCGAGTTTGTTGACATTGCAGGTCTTGTTAAGGGGGCATCCAAGGGAGAAGGTCTGGGGAATCAGTTTCTCGCCAATATCCGTGAGGTGGATGCTATCGTTCATGTGGTGCGTTGTTTTGAGGACAGCAATATTGTACATGTTGACGGCAGCATTAATCCTCTTCGGGATATTGAAACGATTAATCTGGAATTGATCTTCTCTGATCTGGAAATCCTTGATAGAAGGATAGCAAAGACTTCCAAGGTTGCAAGAAATGATAAGACGGCTGCGAAGGAGCTTTCCCTGCTTGAAAAGATGAAAGAGCATTTGGAGAATGGCCGTCTGGCAAAGACATTTGCCGGGGCAGAGGATGAAGAAGAGCAGGAGTGGCTTGAAAGTTATAACCTACTGACATATAAACCGGTAATTTACGCGGCGAATGTAGCGGAAGAAGAGCTTGCGGGCGATGGCGCAGATAATGACGGTGTTAAGAAGGTTCGGGAGTATGCGGCAAAGGAAGACAGTGAGGTGTTTGTCGTATGCGCGCAGATTGAGCAGGAAATTGCTGAGCTTGAAGAAGAAGAAAAGAAGATGTTCTTAGAGGATCTTGGATTGTCGGAATCAGGACTTGAGAAGCTGATCAAGGCGAGTTATAAGCTTTTGGGGCTGATCAGTTATTTGACTGCAGGTGAGCCGGAGGTTCGTGCATGGACGATCAGGGAGGGCACGAAGGCTCCTCAGGCAGCCGGAAAGATTCATACGGATTTCGAGCGCGGCTTTATCCGTGCAGAAGTAGTATCCTACGATGATCTTATGGCATGCGGGACACATGCGGCAGCGAAGGAGAAAGGTCTGGTTCGTCTGGAGGGCAAGGATTATGTTGTCAAGGACGGAGATATCATACTGTTCAGGTTTAATGTATAAATCTATATGCGGGGAGAATAAGGATGCACAAGACGATAGATTTTCCGAATATCGGAATACACTTGCCGAATGTTGGAAATCATATTACTATTTTTAATTTTGATATTGCATATTACGGGATGATTATCGGGCTTGGTATTCTGACGGGAATATTAATTGCTGCAGCTGAAGCAAAGCGCACGGGGCAGGATCCGGAAACTTACTATGATCTTGCTATTTATGCCGTAATCTGTTCAATTATCGGAGCAAGGGCATATTATGTGATATTTTCGTGGGATATGTATAAAGGGAATCTGAAAAGTATCCTGAACCTGCGGCAGGGCGGTCTTGCTATTTACGGAGGCGTGATTGCGGCCGTCATCACAGTTATCGTGTTTGCAAAAGTGAAAAAGCTTTCTGCGCCGCTCCTTTTTGATACCGCTGTTCTCGGACTTGTTGCGGGACAGATGATCGGAAGATGGGGAAACTTTTTTAATAGAGAAGCGTTTGGCGAGTATACGGACGGCCTGTTGGCGATGCGGCTTCCGCTTGATGCCGTAAGGAGTTCGGATGTCACAGAACTTATGCGGAGGAATATGGAAACGGTAAAGGGGGTATCTTATATTCAGGTCCATCCTACATTTTTATATGAATCCTTATGGTGTATGATGGTGCTTTTGTTATTGCTTCTGTACCGGCGTCATAAAAAATTTGACGGCGAAGTATTCCTTTTGTACCTTCTCGGCTATGGTCTGGGACGGGTATGGATTGAGGGGCTCCGCACAGACCAGCTTCTTATCCGCGGTACGACGATTCCGGTATCCCAGCTTCTTGCGGGGACGCTGGTGATCGTGTCAACAGGAATGATTCTGCTGCTTAGAAGAAAGATAAGAACATCTTAAGGGAATTTTAATGTGATTCTCATAAGAGTCTGCTATAATAATCATCGGATTGTGAGGGGAGATGTTGCGATGCGTTTATTGGTAGTAGAAGATGAGAATGATATGAACCATATTCTTGTAAATAAGCTGGAAAAGGAAGGATATAATGTTGACAGCTGTTTTGATGGAAATTCAGCGATGGATTATCTGATGCTGGCTGATTATGACGGTGTGATACTGGATATTATGCTTCCGGGAATGGATGGTTTTCAGGTGTTGAAAAGGCTTCGTGCATCCGGAAAACAGACGCCGGTATTGTTTTTGAGCGCGAAAGGGGACACGGAGGATATCGTGGAGGGCTTAAATATCGGTGCGGATGATTACATGGTCAAGCCCTTTGTTTTCAAAGAATTGCTGGCCCGGATTAAAGTGATGACACGAAGAAAACCGGAGATTCAGGAGAATATTTACCGATGCGGCGATCTGGTCATTGACTATAATACACACGAGGTTACCAGAAGTCAGATCCCTATATCGCTGTCACCAAAGGAATTTGCAGTTCTTCTATATCTTGTCAGAAATAAGAATATTATCGTGACCCGAGAGCAGATTGAGTCGAACATCTGGAAGCTTCAGTCAGAGGTGAGTTCTAATCTGGTGGATGTATATATTCGTTATCTACGCCGCAAGATTGACGATGATTTTGATGAGAAGATGATCTGTACAATACGCGGAACGGGATATATGCTAAAATGCGAAGAATAAAAAGAGTATCGGTTACAAGATATATCATTAGTTATCTGATCGGGCTGATTCTTGCCTTATCGCTTCTTATGGTTCTTTTTGTCAATGTTCTCGCTGACAGAGTGATTTACTATGATATACAGAGCACTTTAATCAGGGAATTGATAAAGAATAACAGAAGTGTTTATTATGAGGATGGAATGGTAAAGCCGGATGAGGATTTCAGGTATATAGATGACGGTGTATATTATCAGGTTCTTGCTGAGGATGGTTCTCTTATGTTAGGGGAAAGTCCTAAAGGCACAGAATTTGCGGAGGCAAAAGTCAGCCAGAGACTGCGGACGATAGAAGCGGATGAGGGAGAATATTATATTCTGGACAGATTGAACAAGAGTATAACAAAGGCGGCGGGGTACATTGTTTATAATCGGTGTATTGTGAATAAGCAGGATATTGACAGCAAATATCAGTTTATAAAATATACTTCTTATGCCAGTATCCCAGTATTCCTTGTTCTTGTGCTGATGGCAGGGCTTATGATGTCGAGAAAGATATCCGAACCGCTTAAGCAGATGTCGAAGACAGCGGAATCCATCGGAAAAGACGGTGAGCTGTCAAAGCGTATGGAATACGACGGGAGGATTACGGAGCTTGGCGTTCTTGCAATGACCAATAACCGGATGCTTGAGCGGGTTGAGAACATGTTTGAAACGCAGAAGCGTTTTTCGTCAGATGTGGCGCACGAGCTTCGCACACCCATTTCAGTGCTGCTGGCTCAATGTGAGTACGCAAAGGAATATGTGAATACAAAAGAGGAATTTGATGATGCAATAGATGTTATTTATCGTCAGACGAAGAAGACAAACGTGGTGATTACACAGCTTTTGAATCTGAATCGATTGGAAAGCGATCGTATTGTACTTGATCTGGAAGACGCAGATTTAGACGAGATGATTCGTTCTGTCTGTGACGAGATAGAATTCAAAGAAAAGGACAATGTTCGGTTTGAACTTTTGCTTTCAGGTGTAAAGGCAAATCTGGACATTGGGTTAATACTTATACTGCTGCAGAATCTTATACAGAATGCAGTGAAGTATAGTTCATTTCCGGCAACAGTGAGAATTGTTACGGAATACAGGGAGGGATGTGTTGTTGTAGAAGTTCAGGATTTCGGCTGCGGAATCAAAGAAGAAGACTTGCCGCATATTTTCGATCCGTTCTACCGGGTCGAAAAGTCGAGAAATTCTGAAGGTTTCGGACTTGGCTTATCGTTGGCAGACAGAATTGCTAAGGTCCATGGAGGAGAACTGAAAGTAAGCAGTGTATGGGGAGAAGGAAGTATATTTACACTGGTTATTGCTGGAAAATAAAGATTTGGATACGAATACTAATAAGGGGAGTAAATATGAGCAGAAAATACAGAATGACAGCAGTATTATTGGTGATATGCCTGTGCATTTCGGTAGTTCCGGAAAGGGTGTATGCGCAGGAGTCTGAGACGGAAAAAGAGCAGACACAGGAAGCTTTGGCAGCAGAGGATGATGATCCGGGTAAGGGAAGGCTTCGGGGAAAAGCACCGGCGGAATTCTATGGCACGGGCGGCGGAGTGCGGGCAATGGCAACGGGTATCCGTCATAACAGCAAGTTTGCAGGATATAAGATTGCAGAAGGGATTGATGTATCTAAATATAACCGTACTATTAACTGGGCTGCTGTGAAAAGGGCGGGAATTGATTTTGCATTTGTCCGAACTTGTTACAGGGGATACGGGAAAGCCGGGAATCTTGCGGATGATCCGTATGCAGCGGCGAACTTAAAGAATGCGGCGGCGGCAGGTGTGAAAGTAGGCGCTTATATATTTTCCCAGGCGATTACGGTAAAAGAAGCGCAGGAAGAAGCGGACTACCTGTTAAATTCTGTGAAGGGCTATAAAATTACAATGCCTTTAGTCTTTGATTTTGAATATTTTGAGGGCGGACGCTTACATACTGCTAAGCTCTCAAAGAGAGTAAAGACAGATATCTGTCTTGCGTTTTGTGAAAGAGTTAAAGCGGCAGGCTATACTCCGCTTGTATATGCCAATAAGAGTATGCTGACCAGTGATCTGTATGCGTCTGAGATCAGCAGTAAATATCCGGTATGGCTGGCACATTACATATCATCATCTGATTATAAAGGAGATTATAGTTTCTGGCAGTATACAGAACATGGAAGCGTATCAGGAATCTCCGGGAATGTGGATATGAATTTCTGGTATGTGAAACCGGGAGATCCCATGTCTTTTGATGTGCCGGGGGAAGCGGTAGGTACGAGACCGTCGGACGCAAGGCCGATCGTAACAGAGCCAGCGGCTCCGTCTGCGGCGGCTCTTTCAGGAAAGGCGGCTTCTTATGACAGCGTGAATCTGACATGGAAGAAAGTGCCAGAAGCTGCAGGCTATGTAATTTACCGTTACAATTCCTCATCAAAGTCCTATGAAAAGATTAAGACAATCAACAACGCGGATACGAACTCCTATACAGATAAGGGAAGATCGCTGGGTACGACTTATAAGTATCGTATCAAGACATATAAGAAGGCAGAAGGCGGCACGGTATATTCAAAGGCTTCTAATACGGTCAGTGTAAAGACGGCTTCAACGATGACGGGCAAGACGAACGGATCAGGCGTTGCGGTGAGAAAAGGACCGAGTGTATTAAAAGGCAAGTTAAAAACGTTAAATATAAACACAGGCGTAACGATAACCGGAACAAGCGGGAGCTGGTATCGGATTTCCTTGAAGGTAGGCGGGAACAAGAGGACTGGCTATGTGAAAAAAACCTATGTTACGATTATCAGGAAGCCGGTGTTGGCGGTATCGTCGGTTTCATCCAATAAGATAAAGCTGACATGGAATAAAATATCAGGTGCAAGCGGATATGAGATTCAGAGGTACAATTCATTAAGAAAAGAATATACAACAATAAAGACAATTAAAAACGGTTCTACAGTGTCTTATACAAACAGTGGTTTATCTAAAAAGACAACTTACAAATATAGGATCCGTTCTTATAAAACAGTAAGAGGTAAAAAGATCTACAGCTATTATTGTACGGCTAAGAGCGCAAGAACTAAGTGATTTTTTATACGGAGTTATTATTTGGTCATGTAATAATGCCAGACCTTGCATATATGATATGCAGTCTGGCATTTTCTTGTCTTTATACCGGATCAGGCAATCCGGATCTGAATTTCCGTCAGAAATTCTTCTTCTTTCATCGTATCACGGTTATCAATTTCATACAGCTCAAAAGGTTCGCCCGCTATGGTAAGGCGGCGTCTATCTATGTAATCCATCATCTTTTTGAGGCAGATCGAGTTATTGTTATAATTTCCTCGATAATAGTAGGAAAGGTAGTTTCCAGGGGGAAGCTCACAGTCATAACCGGAAGTTTCCTTGTCCAGAATAAAGAATACGGATTGGTAGACATTGGAGATGCCGTTCATCAGATCTTTTGAGGAGAGGAATGCCCCGATAGTCTGGCTGCCGAAATTAGGAATTTTCTTTTCGTGCCTGCCAAGAAGTTTCTGAATAAGCAGATCCATCTCCTCATCCTGCGTGATATATGCTTTTTCCATGACGCAGAGCCGGCGGGGAAAAGTCTTTATGGTGATATATCCGGGCACGATGTTTTTTGCGGCATGCAGAGCGTCAATGCGTTCTTTTATAACCTGTTCTCTTTCTGCCAGTTCCTGAAGCTGGATTTTTAAAAGTTCCTGTTCGCGATAAAGAATATCCAGTGTATTGCCGACCGTTTGGCAGTCCAGATATTCTTTGATCTGTGACATGGAGAAGTTAAGCTTCCGCAGATCACAGATCAGATTTAATTTATAGATGTCTTTCAGACTATACAGACGGTACTGATTCGTATCCCGCTTTGGCTTCAGGATTCCCAGACGCTCATAATAGCGGAGAGAATCAGGACCGATACCATACAGTTTTGATATTTCACTGATCTTATAATAATTTTTCATAGGAATCTCCTGAATAGATATTGACATAGAACTGTTTTGCATGATCTGTAAAGTATAAAAAGTTCTTGACCTTAGTATTATACTAAGGTTTATGCTCTTATTACAAGAGTAAAGAGAGGAAAATAGGTATGAGATTAGAAGGAACATCATTGAAAAAAGACTTTATGCGATTCATCGTGCCGTCAATCGCAGCGCAATGGGTATTTACATTGTATACGATGGTAGACGGAATCTTTGTGGCAAAAGGAGTATCAGAGACGGCGCTGACAGCGGTCAATATTGCTATGCCTTATACTATGGCATTGTTTTCTGTATCGATCCTGTTTGCGGTAGGGACTTCAACAGTAACGGCCATACTACTAGGAGAAAAAAATGAAAAAAGGGCAAATGAAGTCTTTACACAGAATATTGTGCTGCTGGCGGTATTTTCCGTTATTATAACGATTCTGGTCATGCAGAACCTTGAAAAGCTCGCCGTATTTTTAGGAGCGACTAAGCTCAATAAAGCGTATGTTTTGGAGTATCTAAGATGGCTTGTGCCCTTTTCCGCGGCATTCATTTTGTCCTATTCTTTTGAAATGCTTATAAAGACGGATGGATTTCCAAGGCGTGCGACAGTAATTGTCACAGTCGGCGCACTGATGAATGTACTGCTGGATTATATTATGGTAATGCGGATGGATATGGGAGTGGAGGGCGCCGCGTTCGCAACGGGAATCTCCAACACGGCAGTCATCATACTCTATCTGTTCCATTTTTGTGGGAAGAGCGGTGTCGTTAAGTTTTGCAGGTTCAAACCGGACATCTCTCTTGTCGGAAGGGAGTTCAGAAATGGTCTCTCTTCCGGAATCACGGAAATGTCGGCAGGCTTTATTATCTATCTTTTCAATCAGGCGATTATCCGCCTGTTAAATGATGATGCTCTCGTAAGTTACACGATTATCTCCTACGTAAATTCGTTAGGTGTTATGGCAATGGTGGGCGTCGCTCAGGGGTATCAGCCGCTTGTCAGCTATTATTACGGTCAGAAACGTATGGAACAGTGTCAGAAACTAAAAAAATATGGAATTGCAGCAGCAGCGGTACTTTCCGTTGTGTACACAGCCGCTTGTATGATTTTTGCAGAGCAAATTGTGTCCTTATTCGTATCCGAAGATATGCCGGGGCTTGTGAATGATTCCATAAGTGTACTCCGTATATTTTCCCTGTCGTTTTTGCTGGCAGGCTATAATGTAGTAATCGGTGGATATTTTATCGCAGTAGAAGAATCTTTCGCCGCAACGGGGATATCTTTGTCGCGCAGTGTGGTGTCTTTGACGGTATGTCTGCTGATTTTGACCGCATTGTTTAAAGGTGCGGGAATCTGGTGGACGCCCTTATTGTCTGAAGCAGTAACACTTATATTCACTGCAGCAATGCTTGCCAGATATCAAAAAAGAGCCGGCTGGGGAACAGACAGGATGTCAAAAAAATATTTACATTGATGCATTAATGCGATAAAATACGATTATGGTGCGCTGCCAGAAAGTGTATGCAGAACGCGCCGCATATGACTTAGCGAAAGAATAAGCAGGAAGGAAGTAGGAACATGAGTAACCACACAGAGATCAGATGGCACGGCCGAGGCGGTCAGGGTGCCAAGACGGCTGCTCTGCTTTTGGCGGATGTAGCTTTTCAGACCGGAAAATATGTGCAGGGTTTTCCTGAGTATGGCCCGGAGCGTATGGGTGCGCCGATTACGGCGTACAACCGGATCAGTGATACAGTGATCCGCGTCCATTCTAATATTTATGATCCGCAGTATGTAGTTGTCGTAGATGAATCGCTTCTTGAGTCGGTTGATGTTACGAGCGGTCTTAAGGAGGATGGGGCGATCCTTATTAATACGGAACGTCCAAGGGAGGAGATTGTTCCTCACCTGAAAGGATATAAAGGAAAGGTTTATACGATCGACGCAAAAAAAGTATCCCTTGCGACCATTGGAAGATATTTTCCTAACACGCCGCTTCTTGCAGCGATTGTGAAAGTTGCAAAGATAATGGACGAAGAGACGTTTTTAAAAGAGATGAGAGCGTCCTTTAACCACAAATTTGCCAGCAAGCCGGAAGTGATCGAGGGCAACATGAAGGCGCTTGAGATGGCGCTTAAGGAGGTGCAGTAATGGCGACAGATATCAGCAAATTAGGATTAAAGACAAAGTGGCAGGATCTGACCGGTGGAATGATCGTTGCCGGAGCGGGTACGTCCAGAGATTTTAATACAGGCGAGTGGTCTAGCAATAAACCGCAGTTTATCGAAGAAAAATGCAAACAATGTCTGCTCTGCGTTCCGGTATGTCCGGACAGTTCGATTCCGGTAAAGGACGGGAAGCGGGGAGAGTTTGATTATAAGCACTGCAAAGGATGCGGCATTTGCGTAAAGGCATGTCCGTTCGGAGCAATTACAATGGAAGGGGTGAAGTAAGATGGCAAAGAGAGACCGTTTATC
Source organism: Lachnospiraceae bacterium MD308 (assembly GCA_010206225.2). Classification (GTDB taxonomy): domain Bacteria; phylum Bacillota; class Clostridia; order Lachnospirales; family Lachnospiraceae; genus MD308. The sequence continues at coordinate 76,908 of VIQU02000019.1, forward strand.
AGGAAATGAAGCCGTTGCAATCGCGCTTCGTCAGATTAATCCGGATGTATTTCCGGCGTTTCCTATCACTCCGTCTACGGAGATTCCGCAGTATTTTGCCTCTTTTGCGGCAGACGGACTGGTGGATACGGAATTTATTCCAGTGGAGAGCGAGCATAGTTCCATGAGCGCGGCAATCGGCGCATCAGCAGCGGGAGCGAGAAGTCTTACCGCAACGTCATCCTGCGGACTTGCTTATATGTGGGAGGAATTATACATAGCAGCGTCCAATCGTCTGCCTCTGGCGCTTGCACTTGTAAACCGGGCATTGTCAGGACCGATCAATATCAACTGTGACCATTCTGACAGCATGGGCGCAAGAGATGCAGGATGGATTCAAGTATATGCGGAGAATAATCAGGAAGCGTATGATAATATGGTGCAGGCATACCGTATCTCGGAGCATAAGGACGTAAGGCTCCCGATCATGATCTGTCAAGATGGCTTCATCACGAGCCACGCAGTTGAGAATATCGAACTTTTGGATGATTTTGAAGTGAAGAATTTTGTGGGTGAGTATGAACCGGAAAATTACCTGCTGAATCCGGAATGTCCGATGGCAGTGGGACCTTACTCTGTCACGGATTATTACATGGAGGCAAAGCGCAATCAGGCAGAGGGCATGAAGCATGTGCCTCAAGTCGTCCTTGATGTGGCGAAAGAGTTTCAGGAAATCTCTGGAAGAGAGTACGGATTGTTTGAAAGCTATCGGATGGAGGATGCAAAGAGAGCGGTTGTGATGATCGGTTCTGCGGCAGGAACGGCGAAAGATGCGATCGACAGACTAAGAGAACAGGGAGAAAAGGTCGGTCTGATTAAGATCCGTCTGTTCCGTCCCTTCCCGGCAAAAGAGATTGCAGAAGCGCTTAAAAATGCAGAGGCCGTCGCAATTATGGACCGGGCAGAAGGGTATACGAATCACGGCGGACCACTCGGCGCTGATGTGATGGCGGCGCTGTTTCGCGCAAAGTCAACTGCCTATGCCATTAATATTGTGTATGGTCTTGGAGGCCGTGATGTGCGGGTAGAGGATATGGAAAAAGTGTTCGCAGATCTAAAGCAGGTCATTGATGATAACGATGCGGGTGAAACTTACCGCTATATGGGTATCAGAGAGTAAGGAGGGACGGATACGTTGAGTTATAATTTCAAAGAGACAATGAACAAACCGGAACGTCTTGCTCCGGGACATAGAATGTGTGCAGGGTGCGGCGGCACAATTGCAGTAAGAAATGTGTTGAGAGGTCTTCATGAAGGTGACAGGGCGGTGATCGGGAATGCTACGGGATGTCTTGAGGTGTCTACCTTTACCTACCCTTATACATCATGGGAAGACAGCTATATCCACAATGCTTTTGAGAACGCAGGCGCAACCTTAAGCGGCGTGGAGGGTGCATATAAGGTGCTGAAGAAAAAGGGAAAATTAAATGAGACCTATAAGTTCATCACCTTCGGCGGTGACGGCGGAACTTATGATATTGGTTTCCAGTCTCTTTCCGGAGCGATGGAGCGGAATCACGATATGGTGTATGTGTGTTATGACAACGGCGCTTATATGAACACGGGAATCCAGCGCTCTTCTGCGACGCCGATGTATGCGGATACTACGACGACGCCGGTAGGAAGCGAAAGCAATGGAAAACCGCAGAACAGGAAGGATCTGGCGGCGATTATCGCGGCTCATGATGTACCTTACGTAGCGCAGACAACCTTTGTGCAGAATTTTAAAGACCTGCATGTGAAATCGGAAAAGGCAATCTACACGCCGGGAGCGGCATTCCTTAACATTATGGCGCCGTGTCCGCGCGGATGGAGATACAATACGCCGGATATCATGGAAATCTGTAAGCTTGGAGTAGAGACCTGTTATTGGCCGCTGTTTGAAGTATTGGACGGCAAGTGGATACTGAACTATGAGCCGAAGAAAAAGCTCCCGATCGAAGATTTTCTGAAACCACAGGGACGATTTAAACATTTGTTCAAAAAAGGGAACGAATACCTGATCGAGGAATTCCAGAAAGAAGTAGACAGAAGATGGGATGAGCTTTTGTTCCGGTGTTCCAGATAATTGGCGCAATACCATTGACGGTGTAGGATATAGTTTGGTAAACTGAAAGAAAAAAGACTTGGAGGTAGCAGGATATGAGATATCAGATACAGGGAGAGACTCTTCCGGTAGTGATTTGTGAGCTTGAGGCAGGAGAGAAGATGATTACAGAAGGCGGCGCTATGTCCTGGATGTCGCCGAACATGAAGATGGAGACAACGAGTAACGGTGGAATCGGGAAGGCGCTTGGAAGAGCATTTTCAGGAGAAAAGATGTTCCAGAATATCTATACTGCGCAGGGCGGTCCGGGAATGATCGCATTCGCATCCAGCTTTCCGGGATCCATCCGGGCATTTGAGATCACACCGGGACAGGAGATGATCTTTCAAAAAAGCGCTTATCTTGCCGGTGAGGAGAGCGTGCAGTTATCCGTACATTTCCGTAAGAAATTAGGTTCGGGCCTGTTCGGAGGCGAGGGCTTTATCATGCAGAAGGTAAGCGGAAGCGGGATTGTGTTTGCGGAGTTTGACGGTCATGTGATCGAGTATGATCTTCAGCCGGGACAGCAGATCGTTATCGATACAGGGCATCTCGCGGCGATGAGTTCGACCTGTAATATGGACATCCAGAAAGTGCCGGGTGTGAAGAATATGGTATTTGGAGGCGAGGGACTTTTCAATACTGTCATAACAGGACCGGGAAAAGTATGGCTGCAGACGATGCCCATCAGCAATGTGGCAGGAGCCATCAGGCCTTATATACCGACAGGAAATTAAGGGTTGCAAGCTGAGTTGCTTTGCATTATAATAGATTCAGATTAAAGCAGAGAGAGGTGAAAGGATGAGGAGATAATTCGCTTTTGAAAACATGAGACTTTATGATTTATATCATCCGGCATTTCCGGGAGATATTTGTTTTATGTTGCCAAAAGTGGATTATGTTCTCATAACCTCTCTTTTTTGGTGGAAAAAAATAATAATTTGTTTTATCAGTTACGTGGGGTTAAGAGTGCAGGGATTCCTTTGGCAATAGCAGGGAGGAGGAATTTTAGATGGCACAGATCAATGTAAGCAGCCTCACGTTTTGTTATGAGGGAAGCTATGACAACATTTTTGAAAACGTATCTTTTACCATAGATACGGACTGGAAGCTTGGATTTATTGGGAGAAACGGGAAGGGAAAGACGACTTTTCTGAATCTTTTGCTCGGGAAATATGAGTATATTGGCTCTATCACTTCTAACACGGTATTTGATTATTTTCCCTATCAGATAAAGGAAGAATTCAAAGAAAAGCCGGCCGCCGATTTTGTAGAAGAACTGAAGGATGACTGTGAGCTGTGGCGCGTGATATGTGAGCTCAATAAGATGGATATGGATGCACAAGCGTTATACCGTCCCTTTTCTACTTTAAGCTTCGGAGAACAGACGAAGCTTCTGCTTGCAGTGCTGTTTTCAGGGGAAAACAATTTTCTGCTGATCGATGAACCGACCAACCATCTGGACAGTAGGGCAAGAGAGACGGTAAAAGAGTATCTGAAAAAAAAGAAAGGGTTTATTCTGGTTTCTCACGACAGAGATTTTCTGGATGCGTGCGTGAACCATGTATTAGTGCTTAACCGGCATTCTATTGAAGTACAGGCGGGAAATTTTTCGAGCTGGCGGGAGAATAAGAGACGTCAGGATGCCTGTATGCAGATGGAGAATGAAAAGCACAAAAAGGAGATAGGAAGGCTTAAGGAAGCAGCAAGACAGACAAGACAGTGGGCAGATAAAAATGAAAGCACAAAGATAGGATTTGATCCGGCAAAGGAACCGGACCGCTGCAAAGCCACGAGAGCGTATATCGGGGCAAAGACTAAGAAGATGTTAAGCCGGGCAGGTCAGACAGAGCGGAGGATTGAGCAGGAGATCAGGAAAAAAGAAGGACTGCTTCGGGATATTGAGGAACCGGCGAATTTAAAGATGATGCCTCTTGATCACCATAAGAGAACAGTTCTTGCGGCGGACAAGTATAGCTTGAAATATGGAGATGCTGAAAAGTATCTTTTTGAAAATATGTGCTTTGAGGTTAATCAGGGAGACAGGGCTTTCCTAAATGGCGCCAATGGCTGCGGGAAGTCCAGTCTGATAAAGGCTGTTCTTAGAAGAGTCATGGATGGCACAGACGGCACAGATAAGGCAGAAAAAAAGAGAAATGAGAGAAGAGCAGAAGAATCCGGGGAGTCTGAGGTTATAGAGGGCGGAAGGCTCTGGACAGCTTCGGGTTTGGCGGTCTCTTATATCAGTCAGGATACTTCTTTTCTGCGGGGCAGCGTCAAAGAATTCTGTAAGGAGCGTAACCTCGATGAAAGTCTGTTTTTGGCGATTCTGCGCCAGCTTGACATGGAGAGGGTACAGTTTGAAAAAAGAATGCAGGATTTTTCAGAAGGACAGAAGAAAAAAGTGCTGCTTGCTGCGAGCCTGCTTACTCCGGCACATTTATATATATGGGACGAACCGCTGAATTATATCGATGTATTTTCCAGAATGCAGGTGGAGGAATTGCTTCTTACGCACCGGCCAACCATGCTTGTGGTAGACCACGACGTACGATTCGTAAGAAAAATTGCAACAAAGCTGATTGATATCCCTTCCTGATTGCACTATAATGAATATCGGAGGCAGAGAATCTGTCAGAGAAGGTTATCTTTTAAGGAAGATATTGTACGAGGGAGGAATAGCCGTGGATAAGGATACGTCTGGCACGATTCGTCGTGCGGAGCATTTTCAGGTGGTTTTGATCGGAGAGGGGATTATGGTAGGAGGCATCGCCGGATTCGTGGTGATTCTTTACCGTATGATCCTTGAGTTTGCAGGTGAGGCACTGCAGCGCATATTGAGTTTTATCGGGCATCATCCGGTGCGTATCGCCGGATGGTTTCTGATACTTCTGCTGCTGGCCTGGATCGTAGGGAAATTAGTGACGGCAGAGCCGATGATTTCCGGAAGCGGGATTCCTCAACTTGAAGGGGAGATGATCGGAAAGTTTGATCAGAACTGGTGGAAGGTTATCGGGGGGAAATTTCTGGGCGGATTTTTATGTCTGCTTGGAGGAATGGCGCTTGGAAGAGAAGGTCCGTCCATTCAGCTTGGAGCTATGGCAGGAAAAGGAGTGTCTAAAGGGCTTGAGCGGGGGAAGACGGAGGAAAAGTTTCTGCTGACCTGCGGGGCCAGTGCCGGCCTTGCGGCAGCGTTTCATGCGCCGTTGGCAGGAGTAATGTTCTCGCTGGAGGAGGTACATAAGAATTTCTCGGTATCCGTGCTGCTGTCGGTCATGGCTTCATCTCTGACGGCTGATTTTCTTGCCACTACAGTATTTGGCATGACTCCGGTATTTAATTTCGAGATTGTGAAGACGCTTCCATTGCAGTACTATGGGATGATACTGCTGCTTGGCGCTATATTGGGCGTGCTCGGGGCATTTTACAACTGGTTTACTTTGAAAGTACAATCACTTTATAATCGTGCAGGGTTTCTCAATACAACGAAAAAGCTTATGATTCCATTTATCTGTGCAGGGCTTCTTGGCGTTACGGAGCCGGAGCTTTTAGGAAGCGGGCATGCGCTGATTCAATATCTGACGAATGTGGATGTCTTGCTGGGGACGGTTATTTTTATACTGATTAGCAGATTTATCTTTTCAGCAGTATGCTTCGGATCAGGAGCGCCGGGAGGCATCTTCTTTCCGCTGCTTGTACTGGGAGGCTTTATAGGGGGTGTTTTCGCGACGGTGGGAGTACAATACTTTGGTATGGACGTAGTTTATATCAATAATTTTGTGCTGCTTTCTATGGCTGGATATTTTTCGGCGATTGTCAGAGCGCCGCTTACGGGAATTATTCTGATCTTTGAGATGACGGGTTCCCTTACGCAGATGCTGTCTCTGTCAATTGTGTCAATTGTTGCATATATTGTTGCGACACTGCTGAAATCGAAACCAATCTATGAAAGTCTCCTTGAAAGACTTCTTAATAAGCAAGAGACAGAGGCGCAGGAGTTAAAGGAGGCAAAAAGATGGGAAGCAGGACATCGGCAGAAGATTCTTGCGAATTTTGTCGTGCAGTATAATTCTATGTTAAATGACACATTTATCAGCGAGATCAAATGGCCGGACAATTGCCTTGTAGTGGCCGTTCAAAGAGGGGTAAAGGAGATTATTCCAAGAGGAACGACGAAGCTTCAGGTAGGGGATGTGATCGTAATCCTTATGAATGAAGGTGATATGGCATATGTGCATGATGAGATGCAGAAACTTTGCACCTCAAAGGACTATTTTGCGGTTGAACAATAAAAAGCTTTATAAAAATTCTTGAAATCTGTTCTCCTATGTGCTAACATGATAAAAAATTAAATTGCAAATGCGATGAAAGAGACTCTGTTCTCTGGAACTTGACAGGAATAAAGCGTCACCGACTGAGAGCGCTTTTTGAGGAATGAGGACGATAGGGAACACTCTGGAGCAGACTGTTTGAAATGGAGTAGGGCAGTACGTGAGCGCACGTTATGCGCAGAAAGTGGAATCCTGATAAGAGGATTCAAAGCGGGTGGTACCGCGGATAACGATGATGATATCCGTCTTGCGGCTGTAATTATGTTTTTTTACGGTCCGGGGCGGATTTTTTATTTTTGAAAAGGAAAGACTTTAAAAGTGTCTGTCCTTTTACGTATCCGTCCCGCTGGAAAAAAGGAGGACCAGATATGGAATATTACACAGGCGTAGCGCAGAAAAAAACAATGGAGATCAGTGAGCTTTTAAGAGAGGCAAAGGCGGGAGATACCGTGAGGGTCAACGGCGCGGTCCATACGATCCGCGATATGGGAACAGTAGCATTTGTCATCTTAAGAAAGAGAGAGGGGCTTTTACAGGCGGTATACGAAGAAGGGACGGCACAGTTTCCTTTAAAGGATTTGAAAGAGGCGGCCACGATCGAGGCGGAAGGCGTATTGGAGAAAAATGAGAAAGCGCCGCAGGGAATTGAAATCCGCATAAGATCAGTACGTACTTTAAGTGAGCCGGCGGATGAGAGGATGCCTCTTGCTATTTCAAAATGGAAGCTTGGCACTTCTCTGGAAGCGAAGCTTAATTACAGATCCATTTCCTTGAGAAACGTGCGTGAGAGGGCAAAGTTCAGAATACAGGAAGGGCTTACAAGAGCATTTAGAGATTTTCTGTACGGACAGGGCTTTACAGAGATTCATACTCCAAAGATTGGGGCAAAAGGCGCGGAAGGCGGAGCAAATATATTTAAGTAAAACTTTCCCAATTTACCGGACTATAGAATAGACCTGTAAACTCGTAAAAAACTATATAATACATTCAAAACTAGCTAAGCAAAAGTAATAATCTTAAAAAAATGGCCATTTTTAACCGTGCCACACCTGTTAATCCATTCAGATTTTTGTAAAATTGTGTATAAAACACTATTATATATAGTCCTAATATGATATAATAGGACTATATAAAGAGGTGATTTTTATGCCCGTACCTGCTGATATCAGAGCAGTTCCAAGACCAGTTAATACCATAGTGGATGACAACGGCCGAGATG
>VIQU02000002.1 GCA_010206225.2 Lachnospiraceae bacterium MD308
ACGCAATAAACTTGGAGAAGAACTACAGGGCAGGGGCAGGGAGAGCGGCGGCGTATATCTGACTACGATTCAGAAATTTACAGAGGACTTACAGCTACTAACAAACAGGTCAAATGTAATTTGTATTTCTGATGAAGCACATAGAAGCCAGATTAACCTTGACCAGAAAGTGAATATAAAGGATACATGTGTAGAACGAAAATATGGATTTGCAAAATATCTTCATGATTCTTTGCCAAATGCTACATATGTTGGATTTACAGGTACACCTGTGGATGGATTGGTCCAGGAACTGCTGCTGATAAAGCCGGAAAATAAGGAAGAAGGGATTTTGCGGTTTTAACTGCCAGCGTTCCAGCAGGGGAAGAAGCTTGGAGGCCATGCTGGAAGAGTCGCAGGGAGTCTTATCGCCTTTCTTTTTGCCTTTGGGAGTTTTCTTTATCTTAGGGAACCGGTCYTTCGGGGAAAGRTTGTTGGARTCATGCTGCCAGATGCGGGAAAAGAAATCATAAAAAGTACCGACACCAGGGGTATTCCCGAAAGAGAAACCGCTGAGGATGGCATAAAGCGGAGTTTCCTTAAGCATGCGGCACCAGACAGTGATGGAAGTAACTTTCAGTTTCAAAGCAAGCAGATAGGAGCGCAGCATGCAGGAAGGGAGCCTTGGTTCCGGACCAAAAACAGAGTAACATTCCTGCATGATAGAATCCGTCTTGGAAAGATCAAGATACCAGAACTGCACGATATAATCCCAAGTGCTTTTGGGAAGCACAAAGGGGTCCGGGTAAAATTTATGGAACTGGGATACGAAAGTATCCTGAAAGGCGGCATGACCGCCAGAGTTATCAGGTAACATCAAAAATCGCCTCCAATCAAAAAAATGTACTTTTTGATCAAGGGCGCGAAGCGCCGCATTTTTTGATTGGTTTGTCAAGTGGTTTTGAGAAAAAAGTGGGTGATTTTTGAAAAATAGGTTCTGAAAGCCCCATGAAATAAGGGCTGAAGATTCCGAGAAGTTATCCTATCTTAAGGGAGGAACAATTTTAGACGGTACAGAGGAAGAACTGCTTCCAACAGTGTATGCGGGCGGTTATACGAATACGTCGATTGGGGGTAATGCCTCTCTAACAGTGAGAAACTCTAATGATGAGACAATGTTTAAAGCAATTTATATGGGGCATAATCAGGGAAATGACAACAAAAAGCCTTATAATGGCAATGCTGTTTTGAATCTGGATGCCAAGGTGACGGTTCGGGAAAACATTGTGACATCTGGGAATAGTAAAGCGGCAATCAACATTTCTGGAGGGGCGAATCAGGCGGCGCAGGCAAAGAAATTTTACGGGAATGAAAATACCACTTTGACAGTTGATTCGCCTCTGGTAGAAAACGCGGTACTGGATAATATAGGGAATGTGGTGTTGCGCAATGGGGCGTGTCTGTCGCCTGAAACAGAAAGCTTATGCAATGTCACATTACAAAGCGGAGCCTGTCTGGATTTGAATGATGTATACAATGCAGTTATAACTGGAGATTTTACCGGAGAAACGGATGCTGCAAAGGAGAAAGGAATTCTTGTGCTGAATCGGGAGGGCTGCCTGCGGATTAATGGGAAAATTACAGGCACTACGCAGTTTCAGACGGAACATAGGAATACTCCGGGCATACTTTTGCCAGACAGAGCCTACATTATTGCCGATCGTGAAAAAGCCACAGAATCGAATTTTGTATTGACACAGAATAGTATAGAGAATGGACATGAACTGAAGTATTCGGATGGAGTATGGAAAACAGCTCCGTTGATTTTAAGAGAGATTGGGCGTATAGAGATACTTTCAGCGCCATCAGAAGTGGATTTGGCAAAGATCAGCATGTATGATGAAGAGAAAATCTCCGAAGGAGATCCATATTTTGAAGTCGAATGGTATGATAAAGAGGGCAATATATTCGATGACAGCGAGGTAGAAGATAATCTGTTTTATGAAATCGGTCAAGTACTCTGTATTCGGACAGAATACTGGAAAAATAATACAGAAGATATTCTGCAAAAGAATGATTGGATGCAATGGGTTACGCTTTCGTCTCTGGAAGGATATTCAGGCAGATATTATATTCAGAAATATGGTAACATGGCAACAACGGGGGATTATACGTTTTTATTCTTGTCTTCACCTTATGAGCTTGAACAGTTGGATACAGTGGCAGATGTAAAAGCTTTGCAAAATGAGGTAATGGCCGAGCGGCGAGTGATATTTTACAATGGGGATACAGGTGAGACAGAGAAGCCGGAGCCGGAAAAACCGGAGCATACCCATTCATACCAAAGCGCAGTGACAAAGGAAGCGACCTGTACAGAGAAGGGAATCAGGACCTATACCTGCAGCTGTGGGAATACCTATACAGAAAGCATTGAAGCGGCAGGCCATAAACCGGTCACAGATCCAGCGGTGGCGCCTACAGAGACAACAGCCGGAAAAACAGAGGGAAGTCACTGCAGTGTCTGCAAAGAGGTATTAAAAAAACAGGAAGCAATCCCGGCGCTTGGAAAACCAGAACATACCCATTCATACCAAAGCGCAGTGACAAAGGAAGCGACCTGTACAGAGAAGGGAATCAGGACCTATACCTGCAGCTGCGGAAATAAATATACAGAAGAACTTGCTGTGCTGAGTCATAAATATATAGTAAAAGTATCCCCGGCAACTGTTAAGAATAATGGCAAAATACAACAGAGCTGTCAGGTGTGTTCTGCGGCCGGGAGTGCATCTGTTATTTATAAACCCCGGAAGCTTACATTGAACAAAACAGATTTTTCTTATGATGGAAAGGTGAAAACACCTTCTGTGACTGTAAAAGACAGCCAAGGGAACAGTTTAAGAAAGGGTACGGACTATCAGATCAAATATCCAAAAGGGAGAAAGAATCCGGGAGTATATTCAGTGGCGATTGTGCTTCAGGGAAATTACAGTGGTAAAATGACCGGAAGCTTTACCATAAGGCCAAAGAAGACCAGTCTGAAAAAGGTTGCCGCCAAATCAAAGGGGATGCAGGTGACGTGGAATAAGCAGGCAGCCCAGATCGATGGTTATCAGATTCAGTATTGCACAAGTGCGAAATTTAAGGGGAAAACCTTAAAAGCTGTTACGGTGAAAAAGAATAGCACTGTAAAGAAGATTTCCAAATTGGCAGGAAAGAAGAAATATTACGTTAGAATCCGCACATACAAAACAGTGAAAGTGAATGGAAAAAGCAAAAAATTGTATTCGGATTGGTCTGGTAAAAAAGCCGTGAATACGAAGAAATGATGAAAAGAATTCCTATGCTGCTCATGATGGCAGCACCTTACATATTTATCGGAACATGCATACAAAAAGGACTTGGAAGTGAAGCTTTTACTGTGTGGAAAATTCTTTGCGTGCTGATTTATCTGCCAAATATGATATATGCTTTTATCCTTCCGAAACTGTATTGCGGGGGAAGGCAGCTTTTATTCTGGGGTATGATATTGAAGTTGTTCAATATTCCGGTGTATGTATTAGTGATTTTAATCGTATTGATGCTGCATATCCTGATTCTGCCGCTGATTCCATTTTTGGTATTGTTTGATTATATGTTGCTGCTGCCGTCATCAATGTATGGAATCAGTGGAATAGTAGTGAGCCGTGCTGAAGGCAGGATGTCTAAGAAAGAGACGGCGGTTCATATTATCATGCAGTTTATGTTCTGTCTGGATGTTGTCAGCGCGGTTTCTTGTTATTTTAAGATGCGGAAGAACTGACAGGAAGAAAAGTGTGAGAAGAGTTGAAAGAATGCAGCGATTTTTAAATTCGTGAGGATTAGGGAATATGTTAAAAGTAATGATCATCGGCTGTCCGGGCGCGGGAAAAAGTACATTTGCGCGGGAATTGAAGGATAAGACGGGACTTCCCCTATATCATCTGGATATGATCTGGCATAAGCCTGACCGGACCAATATCTCAAAAGAAGAGTTTAATGCAAAGCTTGCTGAGATTGTGCGAAGAGACAGATGGATTATCGACGGAAATTATCAGCGAACGCTGGAATTGCGCCTTAAGGAGTGCGACACGGTTTTTCTGATGGATTATCCGCTGGATATCTGTCTTTCGGGGGCAGAGTCTCGTATTGGGGAAAAGCGTGAGGACCTGCCGTGGCTTGAGACAGAATTTGATGAGGAGTTTAAGCGGTGGATTATTGATTTCCCCCAAAACGAATTGCCGGACATATACAAGTTGATAAATAAATATAAGGACGAGAAGAATATCGTGATTTTTAAATCACGGAAAGAGGCAGGCGATTATCTGCGAAAGATAGCCGGATGCCTTTGAACGGAGGGATATTATGCATAAAAGGGAAAGGATATTAGTCTGTGCGCTGGCATTGCTATTTAGTGCTTGTGCCACACATTTCCGTCTAAATCTTTCCACAGGAAATCCCCGTCATAAAGCATATATCCGTGCGCGGAGCCGTCCTTCGGAATGGCGACAGAACCCGGATTCATATAGGTATAGGCATCCATGTTCTTGATTGCCGGAACATGGGTGTGTCCGTTCAGAAGGATGTCCCCGTCCTTTAATGGCGGCGGTGTCTGTGGATTATAGCGGTGCCCGTGGGAGGCAAAGATAGTATGTCCGTCAAGCTCAAGCAGACAGTAATCAGCGAGGATCGGGAATTCCAATACCATCTGGTCAACCTCTGTATCACAGTTCCCGCGGACACATAAAAGTTCCTGCTTTAGAAAATTGAGCATCGTGATGACTTCTTTAGGATTGTAGTCTTTCGGCAGAGCATTCCGCGGACCATGATAGAGGATGTCGCCCAAAAGGAGAAGTCTTTCGGCTTCTTCTCTTTTATATGCGTCTATCATTTTGCGGCAGTAATAAGAAGAGCCATGTATATCAGAAGCGATCATTAATTTCATAGTGTGACCTCCAAAACAGATTATTTTCTATATTCAGCGTAACACAGGAAAAGAAAAAATACAATTGGTTCCCTTAAATAGTATAACATGATATACTGATTTTGCGTATATGCCGCAAGGAAGTTGTAATAATCAGATTTTATTCAGGAAGGATTTATATATGTGGATTGCAGATGATTGGAAGGATTATGAGATTATTGATTGCAGTAATGGTGAAAAGCTGGAGCGGTGGGGAGAATATCTTTTAGTGAGGCCTGATCCGCAGGTTATATGGGATACCCCAAGGACAGACAGCGGGTGGAAGAGAAGAAACGGACATTATCACCGCAGTAAGAAGGGCGGCGGGGAATGGGAATTTTTTTCGCTTCCAAAACAGTGGCAGATTCATTATAAAAAGCTGACTTTTAATCTGAAGCCCTTCAGCTTTAAGCATACAGGGCTGTTTCCGGAGCAGGCGGCGAACTGGGACTGGTTTTCTGAAAAGATAAGGAATGCAGGACGTTTGGTGAAGGTTCTGAATCTGTTTGCGTATACAGGCGGCGCGACTCTTTGCGCAGCGGCAGCAGGAGCGCAGGTGACTCATGTAGATGCCTCGAAAGGTATGGTAAACTGGGCGAAGGAAAATGCGGCTTCGTCCGGCCTTTCAGATAAGCCCGTCCGCTGGCTCGTGGATGACTGCGTGAAGTTTGTAGAGCGGGAGATCCGGCGGGGCAACCGCTATGATGCGATCATTATGGATCCTCCATCCTATGGAAGAGGACCGAAGGGCGAAATCTGGAAGATTGAGGATGCCATACATCCGTTGATAAGGCTTTGCACTCAGATTTTATCAGAGGAACCGCTGTTCTTTTTGGTAAACTCTTATACTACCGGACTCGCGCCGGCCGTTCTGACTTATATGCTGGCTACGGAGCTAAAGATATGGAAAGGTTATGTGGATTCGCAGGAGGTGGGACTTCCCGTTACCCACTCAGGGCTTGTGCTTCCCTGCGGAGCGTCCGGACGGTGGGAGGCACAATAGGCTTCTATCCTATTCCACATTCTTAAGGCTTAAGTCCATCGGTATTTTCCGGATCTTTTGAAACTGCAGGATGGCTACCGCACCGTAGGCAAGCAGGAGCATGAAAAATATCGCCGGGTAGATCCACGGTGCGAAGTAGCAAGTCAGCCATCCGCCGAAATCGACCATGAATGCACGGTATATGAGGGAGATGATCTTGGTTGCCAGTGCGAGGCTTATCAGAATGGACAGGATCACAACGATACTTGTTGCCAGCAGATAGAGTCTGGCAATCTCGTTGTTGCTGTAGCCTAATATTTTTACCATGGATATGGATGTGCTGTTTCTTTCTAAGATCAGTTTTGTCAAAAGATAGATCAAAAGCGCAGCCATTGCAGTTGCGAATACTTTTACCATATCGAACATATTGCCCATAGAAACGCTGAGCTGGCGGGATACCTTTGTCATGTCATCAATCGTGATGCATGCCGCAACATATTTTTCGTCAATATCTGTGAGCCTCTCATCAGAGAAATATCCATTGTAATACAGACCGTCATCGGGAGTTGACAGCCGGCGCAGGAGAAGCTCGATATCTGTGTAATCCATGTCATAGATATCTGCTGTAGTATCGAAAGTATCAGTATACTTCTGATTTGTCATGAATACGGCGAGACTGCCAGGATAGTCTATGATCTTTTTGACGATAAAATTATAACTGCCGTCATCGTAGGTTTCGTGAAGATGAATCACATCGCCTGTTTCAATCCGGTATTTTTCCGCAAATCCATCTGATATGCATATTCCGTCTTTTGGAAGCTCTTCCTTGAAATATTTGCTGTTTTCTATAATTCCGTAAATGCTGATCTCTTCGCTGCGTTCTTTGGAGTCATAGGTCAGGGAGGAAGCGCATAAAGGCTCGGCCTGCCTGACTTTAGTCGGTATCTTTGCTTTTAAAATGTACTGGTACTTTGCTGGCATATTGCTTGTGACTTCATTTTGATAATGATCCAGAAGCGGTTTCATCATGATTCCAAACAGCAGTAAGATTGACGCAAACAGGATTCCAGCAAAAAGAGTACAATAACCAGACAGATTCTGCAGGATAATGCGTATCCGGAATCGGTGGAAAAACGGGAGGCTCGGCAAAGGAACGGTCTTTTTTTGTTTCCTGCGGCTTAAGTCCCTTCTTAAAAACTGCAGCGGAGTCAGTTCAAGCTTTCTGGTCAATATGATGAGATTTGCAGCCAGCATAAGAAGGATAGGAATTACAGTAGTCAGAATGAATGCCTCGGCGTTCCAGATCACATGGAAGGTAGGAAGGCTGTAACTGTTATAGTAAAGTCCTGCGACCATATTTTTGAAAACTGTATATCCAAGTACATTTCCTGCTATCGCGGACGTTAAGGTTACAATGACCGGAGGAGTGATATAATGGCGCAGAAGCTCTCCTTTCGTATATCCGGAAGCAAGAAGAGTTCCGATCACTGCGGATTCCCGCACAATCGTGTGGCTGATCGTCACGGAAAATACAAATGCAAGTATGATGATCAGGATATAGAGAAGTACGATTATCATAGTCTTGTCGCTTCCCATATCATCGCCCGTAAAATTAATTGCCTGATTGGCAATCCGTGGGATAACTGTGTCAATTTCAATGTGAGCCGTCAAGACCTCATCTGCCAGAGCTTCGATGAAGTCTTCAGAAAGCTCCTGCTCTTTTTCCTCATTTTTCGGCGGATCGTTGTATTGCCAACAGTAGTTATAGCGGATATTTTTTTCGGAAAGTCTTTTGAATCCGTCTTTTGTCACGACAGCCACACCGAATTTGATCGAATCGAACATTAGATCATTGTTATCTGAAAAAAGTGCACTGTAGTCAGACAGAGCCACAAGTCCTGATATTTTGAAATCTTCGTTCCCAATTTTAATATGGTCGCCGGCTGTAAGATGGTTGTTATCAGCGTACATCCGGTCAATAGCTATCTCTTCGTCACGTTCGGGGAGAGAACCCGCCATCAGGCAGATGAGATTTAGATCTTTGCGTATTTTGAAAATGCGTAATGTGCTGTCAGCGTTCCCGTTCAAATCAATATCCACAGTCTCCTCTGCATAATAATCTGGACAGATATTTACGCGCTCTTTTTGTTCCAGTGCCTCCGTTATAGCAGCGGATGCTTCTTCTTTTAATATAAAATGTCCATCTTCAATCTGATATTTCTCAAAGCTTTCATCATAGGCTTTGATCATGCTGTCCCCGGCTACTAAAAAACCGGAGACGAATCCGATCGTCAGCGTCATAAAAAGAAAAATTACCAGATATTTGCCCCATTCATCTTTAAGCTCTCTGAAAAGCCTTCTGTTCAGTGGATTTTTCATAATATGTTCATTCCCCTTTTTTGTCTTACCATTCGAGTTCGGCAGCAGGAATCTTAGCTTCATTACGGGAATTTGTGCGGATCTGTCCATCCCGCAGCTTAATGATGCGGTCTGCCATATTCCGAATCGCATCATTGTGTGTAACCATGATGATGGTATTGCCATACCTATGATTCACTTGCTCGATAAGTTTAAGGATTTCTTTTGAGGTCTGGTAATCAAGGGCGCCGGTAGGCTCATCGCAGAGCAGGATATCAGGATTTTTTATAATGGCTCGGCCGATTGCTGTTCTTTGCTGCTGTCCGCCGGAAAGCTGATTCGGAAGCTTGCTGCGATGTTCGTAAAGACCGAGCGTATGTAGTAATTCATTGATGTCTAGAGGATTGCTGCCCAAATAAGAGCCTACCTCGATATTTTCTTTTACGGTAAGATTGGGGATCAGATTATACATCTGGAATACGTACCCCAAATGCTTCCGACGGTATCTGGTAAGCGCTTTTTCATTCATATCCGCAGTTTTTTCTCCCGCGATCCGTACAGAACCGCTGTCTGCACTGTCTATTCCTCCGATAATGTTCAGAAGAGTCGATTTTCCGGAGCCGGAGGGACCTAAGAGGATGCAGATTTCCCCTTTTTCTACTGAAAAAGAGATTCCTTTTAATACTTCGGTTTTAGTGTCCGCATTTTTGAAGCTCTTTTTTAATTCTGTGATTTCTAAAAACATAGATATCCCCATTTCTTGTTCTTCTATAGCAGTTTTTTACTATAAATCGTTAGACACAACTAACAAAACTGCTTTTATCATACATCAGAATCCATGAAATGTAAATGATAATATTTATCAACAAAAATTTATAGAATTTTTCTTTCTTTTCTCTTCTATATACTTTATAATTTAAGGGACATCAAGAAATACTATGTATGAAATGGAGGCTTACGACTATGAAAAAATATGTATGTGAACCATGTGGATATGTATATGATCCTGAAGTTGGAGATCCGGATGGCGGAGTTGCCCCGGGAACAGCATTTGAGGATATTCCGGATGATTGGGTATGCCCGATCTGTGGAATGGGAAAAGACGTGTTCATAGTAGAAGAATAGGCGTTTGCCTATTCTTCTTTTAATAATGGGATAACATCATATAAGGTTTCAAATTTTCTGTATGTAAGAGCAAGAGTTTCTTTGTCCGGTTCCATCAGATCCGGAACAACAATCACTTTAAGACCGGCTGCATGTGCAGAATGGATACCTGCCGGCGCGTCTTCCAAAGCCAGACAGTCATTGGGCGCCATCTTGATGCTTTCACACGCTTTTAAGTAAATTTCCGGATCGGGTTTCGTGTTTTTAACCATGTCACCGAAGATTCCGCCGTCAAAGTATTGCCAGATTCCGGCATCCGTCATCTCTTTTATGGCATATGCCTGACTTGTAGAGGTTGCGATAGCTATTTTGTATCCCTGTCCTTTTGCATACTCTAGCAGCTCTTTTGCCCCTGCTTTCAGCGGGATACCGGTATTTCCTATTATCCTGAAAAATATATCGCTTGTCCTCTGATTAAAGTCTTCCAGCGGGAAAACCGTTCCGTATGCGTTCTTGAAATATTCATTACGGGCTTTTCTGTTCAGGCCAAGCGTATGATAGATGTGTTCGCCAATACCCGGGATACCCAGCTCGTTCCCGGCTTCGTTCCAGGAACGTTTGACGATTCTCTCAGAATCCAGTAAAAGTCCGTCCATATCAAATACAAGTGCTTTAATCAAAATTCAATCCCCCGTCCAAGCGCATCTTTCAGATAGGAAGATACATCTTCGAGCTTGCGGACTATTTCCATCTTCTCCTCCCACTCATCGCCAGCCATATCCCTGTCAATCAGACATTTTTGAATATGTTTAACTTCTTTGATCAATTCTTCTGTCATGTAAATCGGCCCCCTTCTTAAAACAGCTTTTCACTCCTGATATCTATTAGAAACAGTATATCATGTTTCAGAGATTTGTGAAATAAAATTAGAAAATCCGTAAAAAATTTATTTGCTATTTTATAAGGCGTGTGGCGTGCTGTCTGTAGAACACTTTATATAGATATTGTCAATATATAGATATATATATAAAAATTCCCTATTTGAAGACTTGGGATGCTGATTATATAATAAGAAGGTAAAGTAGTCATTGAAAAGGGGAATTATGAATGTTTATTGACGTACACATGCACGAGATGACATATTCAAAGGACAGTTTTTTAAAATTGGATGAGATTGTAAAGATTGCAAAAGACAAAGGGCTTGGCGCAGTCTGTATTACCGATCATGATAGTATGGGTTTTAAGGAGTACGCGAAGGAATACACAAAAAAGACAGGGTTTCCTGTGTTTGTAGGGATTGAGTTCTATTCGCTGCAGGGCGATATTGTTGCTTTTGGGATTGATGATTATCCGAAGGAGAGGATTCCTGCGCAGGATTTTATAGAATTTGTAAAAGCGCAGGGAGGCGTTTGTTTTGCGGCGCATCCGTTTCGCAATAACCGCCGGGGACTGGAAGAGCATCTTTTGGAGGTCAAAGGACTTGACGGGCTGGAGGTCTTGAATGGAAGTACTTCAAAGGAGGCGTGTCGGAAGGCGGCTGAGTATGCAGAACGCTTAAATCTTTTTACCTTGGGGGCAAGTGACTGCCATGTGCCTGAAAAGGTAGGCGTGTGTGTTACATATTTCCCGGAAGAGATACGGACATTTGCAGAATTTCTTGAAGCGTTCCGCAATGGAAATATGAAGCCGGCATACTATAAAGACGGCGCATATCAGATATTGGATTCTTACAATTCGTCTATAGACATAAATGTAGATGAACTGTAACTATAAATTTTAAATATCCATTTACCTTTTTAAGAATCAGTGATAGAATATTTCTATATTGTATAATTGGGGAAATGGGTGGAAAGGTGGGAACATTATGATTACAGTCAACGCAATGGGGGATAATTGCCCAATCCCGGTTATTAAGACCAAAAAGGCAATGCAGGCGCTTAACGGTCCAGAGACTATTGAAGTGCTGGTGGACAATGAGATCGCTGTCCAGAACGTAACGAAGATGGCGTCTGCATCAGGCGGACAGGTGTCTTCTGAGAAGGTTTCAGACGCAGAGTTTAAGATCATGATTCAGATGGAGGGAGCTCCCTCGTCATCAGAAGAAGAGGTGAGTTGTGTGCCGGATGCAAGAGATAACACAGTTGTAGTTGTTTCGTCTGACCGTATGGGGACGGGTAATGATGAATTGGGAAAGGTACTGATCAAAGGATTTATCTTTGCAGTGACGCAGCTTGATACACTGCCAAAGACGATGCTTTTCTACAACGGCGGAGCAACATTAACAGCAGAGGGTTCTGATTCGCTGGAAGATCTGAAATCCTTAGAAGCGCAGGGCGTTGAGATCATGACATGCGGGACATGCCTTGATTATTATGGGCTGAAGGAGAAGCTTCAGGTAGGTACTGTGACCAATATGTACAGCATTGTAGAAACAATGGCAAAAGCAGGAAGAATTATTAAGCCATAAACGGGAAATAATAGAGAAAAAGAGATTTATATTTTCGCGGAAAAGAGCCATACCTTGTTTTTTAGTGCAGAGCACATAAGCTCGGGATGCCCTTTGGGGTATACTTCTTTAAAAGCAGAGGTATGGCTCTTATTTCAGATATCTAAGTATGCAAAATGGAGCTGGCGGCTGGCATTTTGTATAAAGAGGTTATTTTGGGAAATATGCGCTTTTGCGCATTTTCTAATAAATTGCAGGAGGATTATTGACGAATGAGATCAGATGTCAGATTAACAAATTTAAGCAAGACCGCAGGCTGAGCGGCTAAGATTGGTCCGGAGACCCTTGCTCAGGTTCTGAGTAAGCTGCCGAAATTCCAGAATGATAATCTGCTCGTCGGTATTGAGACATCCGATGATGCGGCCATATATAAAGTGACGGATGATATCGCCATGATACAGACTGTTGACTTTTTTACACCGATTGTCGATGATCCTTATATGTTTGGACAGATAGCGGCTGCCAACTCCTTAAGCGATGTGTGGGCTATGGGAGGCGAGCCGGCAGTTGCACTTAACATAGTCGGATTCCCAAATTGTCTGGATCCGGCGATCTTGGGCGACATCCTGGCGGGTGGCGCGGCAAAGGTGAAAGAAGCAGGAGCGGTACTGGTGGGCGGACATTCCGTACAGGATGATGAACCTAAATACGGATTATGTGTGTCAGGCTTTGTACACCCTGATAAGATATTTAAAAATTATGGCTGCAGACCGGGAGATATTCTCGTTCTGACAAAACAGATCGGAAGCGGGATCGTCAATACTGCGATTAAAGCAGAGATGGCATCGCCGTCAGCGATCAGGGAGGCGCAGACAGTTATGGCGTCTTTAAATAAACTGGGAAAACAGGTAGTAGAAAAGTATGATGTGTCTGCATGTACAGATATTACCGGATTCGGGCTTTTAGGCCATTGTGTGGAGATGGCTTCTGCCAGCGAGGTTACATTTGAGCTTCGGGTGGATGATATCGCCTATTTTGAGGATGCCATTGACTATGCGAAGATGGGACTTGTGCCTGCCGGGGCGTACAAAAACAGAGGATATTCCATGAAGCATGTGGAGACGGGGGCAATAAAAGAGCATTTTCTTGATCTGCTTTATGACCCGCAGACATCGGGAGGATTACTGATCAGCGTATCACCGGAGAATCTAGGTGATATGACGGCTGATTTTCAGGCTGCCCGTATGGATACGACGGTATCAGTTATTGGTAAAGTAACGGCAAAAAGTGATAAATTGATTCGATTATTCTAAATGTGAAGAAAGGGAATGTTATGAACAAGAATCTTTTATACAGAAGTATCCCGAAGGTTGACGTGCTTTTGGAAGATGAAAATATACAGAAGATGATAGAGCGCTACAGCAGAGAGACGGTGATGGAGGCTATTCATATAGAGATGGACAAGCTGCGCGGCTTTATTGCGAGAGCAGAGGATGAGGATAAGGCAAAGGCGCAGATTGAGATGCTCCCTTCCCATATCGAGCTTACCGTGTCGGCCATGCATACGCCTAATATGCGTATGGTAGTGAACGGGACAGGTACGATCCTTCACACCAATCTCGGGCGAGCGCCTATCAGTGCAGAGCACATGAAACGAGTTCTGCCGCTTGTCAGCGGATATTCGAATCTGGAATACAATCTGGAAGCCGGGAAGAGAGGAGAGCGTTATTCCCATTTTGAAAAGCTTTTGTGTAAGCTTACAGGAGCAGAGGCCGCAATGGCGGTGAATAACAATGCCTCCTCTGTGCTGCTGATCTTAAGCTCTCTGGCAAAAGGGGGAGAGGTTATCGTATCCCGCGGAGAGCTGATTGAGATTGGCGGGAAGTTTCGTATTCCAGATGTGATGGAGCAGAGCGGGGCAGCTTTGGTCGAGGTTGGAACTACCAATAAGACTCATTATGATGACTATGAAAATGCCATTACCGAAGAGACAAAGGCGCTGCTCAAAGTACATACGAGCAATTACCGGATCGTAGGTTTTACAGATTCGGTGGGGATTGATGCATTGATTCCTCTCGCCAGAGAGCATGATATACCGGTTGTGGAGGATCTGGGCAGCGGTGTTCTCATAGATCTGGCAAAGTACGGTCTGACACATGAGCCTACAGTGCAGGAATCCATTGTGAAAGGCGCAGACGTAGTATGTTTCAGCGGAGATAAGCTTCTGGGAGGTCCTCAGGCAGGCATTATAATCGGAAAGAAAAAGTATATTGACATGATGAAGAAAAACCAGCTTACAAGAGCGCTCCGGATAGATAAATTTACCGCGGCGGCGCTGGAGCTGGTACTTCAGGAATATTTATCAGAGGAAAAGGCGGTTAAAAACATTCCGGTACTCCGGATGCTTTCAGAACCGCGGGAAGAGGTTCATAAGAGGGCGAAGACGCTTCTTAGGATCTTGAGAAATAGAAAGCTTCCGGCGAAGATGGAGATAAAGCCATGTGAGTCACAGATCGGGGGAGGTTCGCTTCCGCTTGAGCGGATTCCCAGTATGGCTGTCACGATCCGGCCGGAAAAGATCAGTGTAAATGAATTGGAAGAGCGTATGCGTCTGCTTCCGGTGCCGATCATACCAAGAACGGTGAATGACGAGATTCTTCTTGATGTGAGAACCATATCGGAAAGAGACGTAAAAGTGATCGCAGATCAGCTTGACGAGCTTGATGTGCTTAACGAGATCAGCTTAATAGAACAGTGATTTAGAAAGGCGCGCCTTAAAAGGACAAGGGAATATGAAGAACGTAATTATAGGAACAGCAGGACATATCGATCACGGGAAGACCACCCTGATAAAAGCATTGACAGGGAGAAATACAGACCGCTGGGAGGAAGAACAGAGAAGAGGGATTACGATTGATCTGGGATTCACTTACTTTGATCTTCCGAGCGGAGACAGGGCTGGAATCATTGACGTGCCGGGTCATGAAAAATTTATCAACAACATGGTTGCAGGGGTTGTAGGGATGGATCTCGTGCTTCTTGTGATTGCCGCGGACGAAGGGATCATGCCGCAGACAAGAGAGCATATGGATATTCTTCATTTGCTCGGAATTGAAAAGAGCATTGTCGTGCTGAATAAATGCGACCTTGTAGATGAAGAGTGGCTGGAGCTTGTGGAAGAAGAGATAAAAGAAGAATTTGAAGGGACATTTCTTGAACAGGCGCCGGTAGTGAAGGTTTCTGCCGCTACAGGAAAAGGCCTTGAAGAGCTTGTGGAGCTGATCAGCCATATGACAAGTGATGAAGTGGTAGAGAAGGATATCCACACCATACCGCGTCTGCCGATTGACAGGGCATTTTCCCTGTCCGGATTTGGTACGGTCATTACCGGCACGCTTGTTTCAGGAACCATCCGTAAGGAAGATATGCTGGAGATGTATCCGATTGGGAAAGAGAGCAAGATCCGGAGCATACAGGTGCATGGAGAGGATAAGACTGTGTGCTATGCAGGCCAGCGGGTGGCGATCAATCTTTCTAATATAAAGAAACGTGAGATTCAGAGAGGATGTGTTCTTGCTTCTAAAGGAAGTATGAAGACGGCAGACCTTCTGGATGTAAGGTTAAATGTATTAGACAGCTCCATGCGCGTGCTGACGAACCATACAAGACTTCATTTTTTTACCGGGACAAGTGAAATACTCTGCCGTGCGGTTCTTCTGGACCGGGAGGAGATCGGACCGGGAGAGAGCGGTCTGGTGCAGCTTAGGCTGGAAGAGAGCATTGCAGTACGGCGGGGGGATAAGTTTATCGTAAGATTCTATTCTCCGATGGAGACGATCGGGGGCGGTGTTGTATTAGAGCCGAATCCGGGTATTAAGAAGCGTTTCCGGGAGGAGGTTATAGAGGAGCTTAAACGTAAGGAATCTGGTTCCAGTGCGGATGTCATAGAGCTTCATGTAAAAGAGCACAGGGAGACGATGATCACTGTGTCTGAGCTTGCGAAGCTCACCGCGCTTTCGGCAGAAGAAGTGAAAAAAGACGTTGAGGAGCTTGAAGAGCAGAAGAAAGTACATCTATTTGCCATGCGCAAAGATACGTATGTCTGGCATACGGAGGCTGCCGAGGAGGCAGTCCGCACACTGAAGAGTGCATTGTCTTCTTATGAAAAGAGATATCCGTATCGCTATGGAATCAAGAAGGCAGAAGTTCAGGCGACATACTTTTCAAAGATGAGGCCGAATGTATTTGACCGTATGATAGAAATGATGGCAGAAAAAGGATGGATTATGCGGGTGGATGAGTTTTTGTGCACACCGGGCTATAATGTATGTAAGGATGAGACGTTCAAAAAGGTATCAGGGATTCTTCTGGATACATTTGAGAAGAGCCGTTTTGACTTTGTGCGTTATTCTGAAATTAAATGTGAAGGAACGCCCAGAGAGATCTGTGATGATATACTGAACATACTGCTTCATGAGGAAAAAGCAGTGAAGGTTACAGATGATATGTATACGCTTACAAGCTATATGGAGGAGGCCAGAAAGTTGATCTTAGAAAGGCTTGCCGAGTCTCCGGTGATCACGATAGCCGAGGTGCGGGATATGTTTTCGACAAGCAGAAAGAGCGCAAAACCAATTTTGGAATATATGGATAGTATTAAAGTGACGAAAAAGACAGGCGGAGAAAGTGAAAGGGTAGCATACTAATGAATTTGAAACAGTTGGAGGCTTTTGTGAAGGTTGTCGAGACCGGAAGCTTTTCAAAAGCCGCAAAAGAATTATATCTGACACAGCCAACAGTGAGCGCTCATATATCAACTCTTGAGAGGGAGCTTAAAGTCAGGCTGTTTATCCGCAATACGAAGGAAGTGATGATGTCAGAAGCGGGGCAGGAATTATACAGATATGCGAAACAGATGGTTGAACTGGAATGTCAGATTGCAGAGCATTTTAATATGCGTGGAAAGAATTCATCGAGTCATTGTGTTACGATCGCAGCTTCTACTATACCGGCACAGTATCTATTGCCAGAGGTGCTGATGCAGTTTAAGAAGCGCTATCCCGATGAACAGTTTAAGCTTATAGAGACAGACAGTACAGAAGTCGTATCGCAGATTGTGAACAGTATGGCAGATGTTGGGTTTACCGGAACTGTGCTGGAGAAGAAATATTGCAGATACATTCCTTTCTATAAGGATAAACTGGCGATCATTACGCCCAATACGGAGAAATACCGGACTTTACTGGAAAGCAGCAAGGATGACATCTCATGGATTAAAAAAGAGCATATTATCATGCGTGAGGAAGGCTCTGGTACGCGCAAGGAAGCACAGAAGCAGCTTAAAAAAGCAGGGATAGAGACTGCGAATCTGGATATTATAGCAAGTATAGATAATCAGGAGACGATCAAGCGTTCAGTGCGTCAGGGAATGGGGATCTCTGTGCTGTCCAGACTTGCGACGGAGGAGGAAGTACGCAGCGGGCAGATACTGGCATTTCCGATTCCGAAGTCGGATGCGGGGCGGGATATTAATCTTGTTTACAACAAAAACGCTCCTATGACGGCGAATATAGAGCGTTTTATTAAGATCATAAAAGAAATTTATAATATTTAACGGCAGATAAGCTGGGGAAAAGAGGATGAACATATGATATATCTGGATAACGCGGCAACGACGATGCATAAGCCGCAATGTGTGATCGAGGCGGTTATCGGCGCGATGAGTTCTATGGGGAATGCCGGAAGAGGAGCAAATGAGGCATCGCTTAGTGCGTCGAGGATTATTTACGATACAAGAGAGAAGATTTGCCGTCTCTTTGGAGGAACGAATCCAAGGCAGGTGGCATTTACGAATAATTCGACAGAAAGTCTGAATATAGCGATTAAGGGACTTTTGAATCCGGGAGACCATGTGATTACGACGGTGTTGGAACATAATTCTGTTCTGCGTCCATTATATGAGATGGAGAAAAAAGGCATAAAGCTCACGATCATAAAAAGCGATCACAAGGGCAGGCTTGATATTTCACAGATCAGGAAGGCGATCTGTACGGAGACAAAGATGATCGTATGTACCAACGGCTCGAATCTGACAGGGAATTATGTGGATGTGGGTGCCGTTGGAAAGATTGCGAAGGAGCATGGCGTGCTTTTTGTAGTGGATGCTTCACAGACCGCGGGGGTGTTTCCGATTGATGTAGAGAAAATGAATATTGATGTTTTGTGCTTTACGGGGCATAAAGGCCTTTTGGGACCGCAAGGAACCGGCGGGCTGTATGTGCGGGAAGGCGTTGTCATACGTCCGTTAAAGTGCGGCGGAACCGGCGTGCAGACTTATAATAAGCAACAGCCGGAGGAAATGCCCACTGCTCTTGAAGCGGGCACCCTTAACGGACACGGGATCGCAGGACTTCATGCGGCATTAGAGTATCTGGAGGAGACAGGCATTGATAAGATCCGTGCCAGAGAGCAGGAGCTGATGCGAAAGTTTTATGACGGAGTCAAAAATATTCCCGAAGTTACGGTATATGGAGATTTTTCTGAAAAAGAGAGATGTCCGATCGTGCTTTTGAACATTGGCGACTATGATTCTGGCGAGGTAAGCGATGCGCTCCTTACAGAGTATGGTATCTCTACAAGACCGGGCGGGCATTGTGCGCCGCTTATGCATGAGGCGCTTGGAACGGTGGAGCAGGGAGCGGTAAGGTTCAGCTTCTGTCATTATAACACGGACGAAGAGGTGGAAGCAGCCGTCCGCGCTGTCAGAGAGCTTGCACAGGAGGAAGAGTAAGATATGAGGAAAAAGGAACTTAAGCTTGTCGTAACGTTTCACACGACGGCAGACGCTATGGCTATGGAGAAGGCTTGCAAGGAACGAAGCGTCCCGGGACGGATCATACCGGTTCCGCGGGCCATCTCAGCGGGCTGCGGCTTATCATGGTGCGCAGAGCTTTCGGACAGAGAAGAGATCGTGTCCATGATGAAAACGGTCGGAATCGAAGAAGAAGAGATTCACGAGTGTATGGTATAATGTTCGGAATGAATGTAAGATGATAAAAATGAGCAGCAAAAAAGGGTACTTTGATGCGGCGGTGATATCTGCCGGATAAAAGTACCCTTTTCGGGTTCATCAGAAATCTTCATAGCTATACTCCTTCGATAAAAGTATCTAATACATGCGGAAGCAGTTTCTTACTGTATTCGGATAGAGAGAATCTGCCGTTGAACAATGCCCAGTCATAAAGAAGCGCCCGCTCATACATGGCATAAATGTCCATCAGCTCTTCGGCAGTGCTTGTGTTCTTGAACTCGCCCCGTTCTAAGCCATCTGTAATAATCTCAGTAATCCATTTAAAATAAAAACGTTTCTTGTCGGACAAAGATTTTTTGTCCTTGGTTGTCAGTTGTGAGGAATAAAGATAAGCCAGAAGGCTTATATCAACACTTTGTTCGATCATGCAGAATAATTCCTGGTTCAGGAATAACAGTTTATCATGGCAGGACATGCTGTGGTCGATTGCGTTATAAAGCTCCTCGTATTTCTGGTCAAAAAGATAGGACAGACTGTTGAGCAGAGCTTCCTTGCCTTTGAAATAATGATAAAAAGTACCTTTTGAGGTTTTAGATGCTGCGATGATGTCCTCAATGGTGGTGTGATCATAACCGTTTTTATAAAAGAGGTTCCAGGCGGCTTTCACGATGCGGCTTTTTGTAGATTGTCGTTTTCTTGGCATCGGTTGTCACCATTCCTTTCCGGGTTTATAAAAAGAGAAGCGGATTATGGCCAACCCGCTTCTGCTGTTTGCTGTAAGAATGATCAGGTTCCGGGTATGATTAACCTACCTGAAAACCATATTTCAATGGGTCTGTTGGATCGATCAAATAGGTAGCAACACCTGTCAAGTAGCAGCTTCCTGTGATCATTGGGATAACTGCGTTAAAGTCTGCAACCTTGGTCGTCTCTTTGATAACACCTTTGAACAGGCTGCCCATAAAGCTCTCATAGATGAACTCTTCGCCTACGCCGATCTCTCCCCAGTGATGAAGCGTAGCAAGCTTAGCGCTTGTTCCGGTTCCGCAAGGTGAACGGTCGGCCATATGCTCGCCGAAGATAACGACATTTCTCATATTGGCCTTATCCGGATTCGGAGTAGGTCCGTAGAACTCAACAAGGTCAACGCTTGTGATGTCGAGCTCCGGATGCTGAACCGGAATCTCCTTATTGATGATCTCTAACATCTTCATACCAAGATCGGTATAAGCAGGAACTGTCTTAGCGTTGATCTCCCCGATATCAAGCTTGGTTGTGTCAACCAGTGCAAAGAAGCTTCCGCCAAAGGAAATGGTGAACTCGATTTCCTTTCCGTCAACCGTAACCTTCTGGTTCTCTTTGTAAACGAAAGAGGGAACATTGGTCAGAGTAACATTCTCAACCTTGCCGTCCTTAACCACAGCCTTTGTGCGGATGATTCCTGCAGGCGCCTCAAGAACAACTTCGTTCTCACCCTCATGTGACTCTACAAGCCCTGCTTCGATAGCAACCGTAACGGCGCCGATCGTACAGTGACCGCACATATTCAGGTATCCGCCTGTGTCCATGAACATAACGCCGAACTGCGCCTCTGGGTTAACCGGCTCGCAGAGGAACGCTCCGAACATATCGTGATGTCCTCTTGGCTCAAACATCAGAGCTGTACGAACATGATCGTAATTCTCCTCCATCCATTTTTTCTTTTCAATCATAGTATTGCCTTCCGGCTCCGGGAATCCGCCGATAACGATACGGCAGAACTCACCTACGGTGTGAGAGTCCACTACCTGAAGAGCGCCCTCAAACCGGTCGAAGTTGACTTTCGCTTCTAACTTCATAATCAAGTACCTCCTTTAAACATACTCATAGAAAAAAACTATAAGTTATATAAAAACACAGTGGAATGAAAATTCCGACAGTGCCTTTTTTGTATGAACTTTCTGCTATAACAAATGACAGTTATGACAGAAAAATAACAAATAGACTGCATTCTAGTACGCAGTTCAATCCTTTGACATTATTATGTAGGAAAAACCTTGAAAAGTCAATGCTTTTTTGATATTATAAAAATAAATAAAAACAGTTGAAATATGGGTTGGAATGTGATATGGTTATCTCGATTGGACAAGTTGATATGGGGGTAGATGGGTGACTGGTGTGCCTCCTGGTCTTCAAAACCAGTGTGGGGCGTTAAGAGCGTCCCGGGTGGGTTCGATTCCCACATGCCCTCGCCAAAAAAGCATTTTTAGTCAGAATTTAACTGTTAAGAATTCAGCAGAATTGATTTATAGATTTTGTTAATAAACAGATCTGAATAAGATACATAAATGAAAATACGATTTTGGGGAATATTAAAAGCGGTTGGGAAAACATGAAAACATATTACTTGTGAAAGCCATGCACTGCATTTTACGCTGAGAGGTAATGAAACGGACGGGGTTCGTTTTTTACTTAAATAAATTATAAAAGGAGATGTTTAACATGGGAAATGTACAGATGTTATTACGTCAGCATGTTGGGGCACCATGTGCGGCGATCGTTAAGGCCGGTGATGAAGTAAAAAAAGGTACTTTGATCGCAACGCCTACGGGGCTTGGCGCTAACATTTTTTCCAGTGTGTACGGAAAGGTGACGGAGGTTTTGGAAGACCGGATCATCATTGAGCCGGCAGAAGAACAGCCAGACGAGTTCGTACCGATCGATGTGCCTGAGGACGCAAGCAAGCTTGATATGGTAAAGGCGGCAGGCGTTGTCGGACTTGGGGGTGCAGGATTTCCGACAGGTATCAAGCTGAATATTAATCTGGCAGAGACGCCGATGGGCGAGCTTGACCCGGAGATCAATCCGGAGCTTCCGGCTGATTTCAAGTTAGACTGTGAGAAGGGTTACATCCTTATCAACGCAGCGGAGTGTGAGCCGGGACTTGAGCATAACATCAGGCAGATTGAAGAGCAGTGCGATAAAGTGATCCGCGGTGTTAAATACTGCATGGAGATTACGAATGCTGACAAGGCGATCTTCGCTATCAAGAAAAAGAACCAGAAGGCGATCAAGACTTTGCAGAAAGCGCTTGAGAATGAGCCTGCAATCTCTATGCACCTTCTTCCGGATATATATCCGATGGGAGAAGAGCGTGCGGTAGTAAGAGAATGTCTGGGAGTGAATCTCACGACGATGCAGCTTCCTTCAGCGGCAAAGTCCGTTGTAGTGAATCTTGAGACGGCGGCTAAGGTTGCCGAGGCGATTGATGAGAAGAAACCATGTATTACAAAGAATCTGACGGTTCGCGGCAAGCTCAACGGTGGAAATGGCGCACACGTATTCATGGATGTTCCTGTTGGAACAAGTGTTGGGGAATTGATCGAAAGAGCCGGCGGAATTGATGGAAAATACGGTGAGATCGTTATGGGCGGAGCATTTACTGGAAAGTCTACGGATTTTGACGCGCCGATCACGAAGACGACAGGCGGAATTCTTGTTACGGTTGAGTTCCCGGATCTTCATGGAGCGAATGTGGGACTTCTTGTCTGTGCCTGCGGCGGTAATGAAGACCGTATGCGCGAGATCTGCGAGAAGATGAACGGAAAGGTTGTATCTGTGGCAAGATGTAAGCAGGCGATCGAGAACAAGCCTGGAGCACCGCTTAAGTGCTTAAGACCTGGCAACTGTCCGGGACAGGTTAAGAATAACATGCAGTTCAAGAAAGATAAGTGCGAATACATCATTATCGGTAACTGTTCAGACTGCTCCAATACAGTTATGGCATCCGGACCGAAGATGGGGCTTAAGGTATTCCACCAGACTGACCATGTGATGAGATCCGTTGGCCATGCTCTGTATAGAACGCTTAAGGTGTCTAAACAGGTAAGTCAGGATGTTGATTTTTAACGCAAATGCTAGAAAGGTATTACTATTGTTTTCGGCAATGGAGAAAGACCCCCGATTCTTTCCTCCATTCCATAAGGCGAGAGGTTTCTTATGTGCCGGAGACAATTGTATATATAATAATTTTTGCAGTCTATAAGGGCTGTTTAAGAAATCCAAACAAGGAGGGAAAACAATATGTCTATCACAGCTGAAACAGCGAAAGCACATGCTCATGATCCTGCGGTTTTATGTTGTAGAGCCGAGGCTGGCATTACAATCGAGCCTGCGAATCTGGAAGATCCGTCAATTTTTGACGATTTGGTAGATTCAGGATTATTAAACCTTGACGGTTGCCTGACCATCGAGGAAGTATTAGGAGCAAAACTTACAAAAACCTGTGATTCTCTTGCTCCGCTTACGGCAGATGTTCTTGACGGAGTAAAGGCTCCGAGCGTAAGCGCTCCGGCAGTTGAAGAAGAGGTTGCACAGGAGGCGCCGGATCAAGCAGCACCAACAGCGGCAGTACCGGTTGCAGCAGGCGGCATGCTCAAGATCCACATCGGAGAGGGTAAGGATATTGACCTTCAGATTCCGGTTGGAGCACTTGGCGGCGGCGCAGCAGTAGCAGAAGTTCCGGCAGCGGCAGTTGCAGCAGCAGACGCAGCGGCACCGGCAGCAGCAGTCGGAGAAGAGAGAATCGTAGGAACTCTTACAAGAAAGCACTTCAACATCACAGAAGTTAAGAGAGGGCCTGAGACAAAGATCGAGGGAACTGTGCTTACTATCCGTGAGGGAATCGAAGCAGATGTTATCGCAGATCAGGAATTAGTTAAAGATTTTAAACTTGAGATCATTACTCCTGAGTTATATCACACATATTCTGAGACCGTTATGGACGTACAGCCAATCGCTACGAAAGAGGGCGACAGTGAGCTTGGAAGCGGCGTGACAAGAGTGCTTGACGGCGTTGTTATGATGCTGACAGGCGTTGACGAGGGCGGAGTTCAGATCGGTGAGTTCGGTTCTTCCGAAGGATACCTTGACGAGAACATTATGTGGGGCCGTCCGGGATGTCCGGATAAAGGCGAGATCTTCATCAAAGGTAACATTGTTATTCAGGAGAAGACAAACATGGAGCGCCGCGGACCTATGGCTGCTCATACAGCATTTGATATCATCACGCAGGAAATTCGTGAGGTTATGAAGAAGCTTGACGAGAGCCTTGTAGTTGATACGCAGGAGCTGAAATCTATCCGCCGTCCGGGTAAGAAGAAAGTTGTAATCGTTAAAGAGATCATGGGACAGGGAGCTATGCATGATAACTTCATCCTTCCTGTAGAGCCGGTTGGTATCCTTGGCGCAAGAGCAAACGTAGACTTAGGAAACGTTCCTGTATGCGTATCTCCGCTTGAGGTTCTGGACGGATGTATCCATGCTTTAACATGTATCGGACCTGCATCGAAAGAGATGTCCAGACATTACTGGAGAGAGCCGCTTGTTCTTGAGGCTCTTCACGATGAAGAAGTTGACCTTTGCGGTGTTATATTCGTTGGATCTCCTCAGATTAACGCTGAGAAATTCTATGTATCCCGCCGTGTAGGACACACAGTAGAGATGCTGGATGCTGACGGCGCATTCGTTACGACAGAAGGATTTGGAAACAACCATATCGACTTTGCAAGCCATATCGAGCAGATTGGTATGAGAGGCGTTCCGACAGTAGGTATGTCTTACTGTGCAGTACAGGGAGCTCTCGTTGTTGGTAATAAGTACATGCAGTACATGGTTGATAACAATAAGTCTGAAGCAGGTATCGAGAATGAGATTCTTGGTAACAATACACTTTGCCCAGAGGACGCTGTCCGTGCACTTGCTATGCTGAAAGCGGCTATGGCCGGAGAAGACGTTAAGGCTGCTGAGAAGAAGTGGAATCCAAACGTTAAGTCTACAAACGTAGAGTTAATTGAGGGCGCATATGGCACAAAGATCGATCTCGTTGGAAATGAGCAGGAGCTCCCAATGAGCGAGAAGCGTAGATTAAAATACAGCTAAGCCAAAGGTGTTTCTGGATGAATAATGAACGTTTGAATTACGGCGACAGGATCATTTATATGGAGGGTGTTGTAGTAGATGTCGACGACTGCAGTATCAGCGTTGACCTGAAAGGACGCCTTGGGTTTTTCAAAGCTCCCAAGAGAATGTTTATCTGTGACACTGAACCGAAAGTGGGGCAGGAATTTGGATGGAACATGAGCTTTCCGGAGCAGCTTGGACCGGAGATAAATGAACACTACGTCAGCAACATTGAAAAAGAAAGACGCAAACAACAAGAAATGAGTAAACGTTTGGATAATAAGGAGGTCTAAAAATGAGTTTAACGGTTGTTAAAGGTTTACAATCAGAAATATTCGTTCCTATTACTCCGCCGTCTGTATGGACTCCTGTAACAAAAGAGCTTAAGGATATGTCTATTGCTCTTGCGACAGCAGCAGGTGTTCACAAGAAAGATCAGGAAAGATTTAATCTTGCCGGTGATTTCACATGGAGAAAGATAGAGAACACAACTCCGTCAGATGATCTGATGGTATCCCACGGCGGATATGATAACAGTGATGTTAACAAAGACATCAACTGCATGTTCCCGATTGACAGAATCCACGAGTTAGCTAAAGAAGGCTTTATCAGAGCTTGCGCTCCGGTACATGCCGGATTCATGGGCGGCGGCGGAAATCAGGAGAAGTTCAAAGGCGAGACTGGTCCGGCTATCGCTCAGATGTTCAAAGAAGAGGATGTTGACGCAGTTGTCCTCACCGCTGGCTGAGGTACCTGCCACCGCTCTGCAGTATTGGTGCAGAGAGCGATTGAAGAAGCTGGAATTCCTACAATTATTATTGCAGCTCTTCCACCGGTTGTTCGTCAGACCGGTACTCCTCGTGCAGTTGCTCCGTTGGTGCCTATGGGTGCTAATGCAGGTGGACCGCACAATGTTGAACAGCAGACACAGATCGTTAAGGCGACTCTTGAGCAGCTGGTAGAGATCCAGACGCCTGGAAAGATTGTTCCGCTGCCATTCGAGTATGTAGCTAAGATTTGATTTTGATTATAGTTCACGCGTCACCGGTCAGCTCAGGTTTCACGCTTGCATGAGAAACTGAGTTGGCTGGCTGACGAAGGGAGCGTCGGTTCATGAGCAAAGATAGCTGTGACGCAGCGATGAGGCACCGTAGGTGTGTTTTGTGAAGGGCGCGGTGTGAACGGATTAAAGTTTCGGAGCAGATGTTTTTCATCTGCTCTTTTTTAAAACGGAGGTGAAAATAAAATTGGCAGATGAGGTAAAGGATTTAAGAAGGCTGGTTATCAAGGCGTTCCATATGAATGAGGTAGAGTGGGGCGACCATAATGATATCACGACGGACGGCCATATGACAGTGAGCAAGGAGATGATTGACGAGCTTGTGGCGGCAGAGGAGCATATTGAGAAGATTGATATCCAGATTATCAAGCCGGGCGATCATGACCGCTGGACAAACACGATGATGGATATTGTGCCTATATCCACAAAGGTGCTCGGAAAACTGGGAGAGGGGATTACGCATACGATTACAGGTGTGTATGTCATCCTTACGGGTGTGGATGTGAATGGCAAACAGTGCCATGAATTCGGCTCGTCAGAGGGAAACTTAAAGGAGCAGTTATATCTGAACCGGGCAGGTACGCCGGGGGATGATGATTATATTATTTCCTTTGATGTGACTCTTGCGGCAGGCATGGGTCAGGAGCGTCCGGGGCCGACTGCAGCCCACCGGGCATGTGATAAGTTCATTCAGAGCTATCGTGACAAATTAAAGAAATTCAAAGGTGAAAAATGTACAGAACGTCATGAGTATCACGACATCGTAAGGCCGGGAAAGAAGAAAGTGCTGATCATCAAACAGGTTGCCGGGCAGGGAGCCATGTATGACACGCACTTGTTTGCGAAAGAACCTTCTGGCGTGGAAGGTGGAAAATCAATTATTGACATGGGTAATATGCCAATCATCGTATCTCCAAATGAGTACCGAGACGGCATTATCCGTTCTATGCAGTAGGAGGTGAAAGAATATGGGAATTGGTCCTTCAACAAAGGAAACATCGCTGCATCATTTCAGGGATCCTCTTTTGGAGGTTGTGGCGGAAGACACTGACCTTGACCTGATGGGAGTTATGCTTGTAGGCTCTCCGGATGGAAATGAAGATAAGATGCTTGTTGGAACAAGAGCAGCTGTGTGGGCAGAATGTATGCGTGCAGACGGCGTGATTCTTTCCTGCGACGGCTGGGGGAACAGCCATGTGGACTATACGAACACGATTGAGCAGATTGGCATAAGAGGCATACCGGTTACGGGAATCACATTTAACGGTACAGTTGCACAGTTTGTAGTTGTCAATGATTATCTGGATGCGATTGTTGATATCAACAAGAGCGAGAGTGGGGAAGAGACGGACGTAGTCGGGGAAAACAATATGGACCGCATTGATTGTCTGAAAGCAAAAGCATTGCTTAAGCTTAAGATGAGAAAAAAAGATCAAATGGGATAAAGTGTTCAAAGACGTCGAGAAAAATCGTTAAATATTTGTTAAAGTGCATAAAGATTTACTTTTGCTCAATAAAGTATTGACGTGAAAAACAAGAAATGGTATATTAATAACGCTTAATTAATGGTTGTTATTGCAGTTACACGGCCGCCGATTGTTTCCCCCAAGAACAGTCTTGCGGCAGTGAACTCCAATTAATATATACTTTCCTCCTTACGGAGGA
The DNA here is from genome assembly GCA_010206225.2 of Lachnospiraceae bacterium MD308. Classification (GTDB taxonomy): domain Bacteria; phylum Bacillota; class Clostridia; order Lachnospirales; family Lachnospiraceae; genus MD308. Next base: position 27,543 of record VIQU02000002.1, read on the forward strand.
GCATTCCCCAGCTTTGTATATAGCAAAACTGCAATGCAACGAGGAAAAACCTCTCAATGACATACCAAAGGAAAGAGCGCGGCATTCTGAAAATGCTGTGCTCTTTCTGTTTGTAAATATTTATTCGTGTATAAATTTTTTCTCCCAGCTCATGCACCATTTGGTGAGTGGGCCGAGAACAAGCATACCGCCGATCGTCCCTTCGCGGATTTTGATCGACAGACCGAATATGAGTGATAAGGAAAGGGAAATGGCGATGAGTATAGCATCCCCTGCAATGTGCAGCTTAGCAAAATCAATACCATATTTGCTGCTGGCAGTATAATACATCCCCTCTACCGGTATCTGTACAGCGCCTAAAAGATTAAGACCGCCGATGAATACAGCCAGTCCAAGATAGGAGATGGCCCAGAATAAGACTCTTATGGGATATCCGTTGAGGTCAAAGGTAAAGATACGGTAATATACGAAATTGACAACAACACCGAATATAACAGCTACGGGAATCTGCAGAAATCGGATGGGGTGGAAATCTTTTCTCAGCATGAGTATCTGGATCAGGACACAGATCAGGTTTCCGATAATACTGAAAGTACCTACTTTAAAGCCTGTAAGCTGATAGACGTTCAGGCTTACGGAATCCCAGCAGGCACATAGCCCGATATCTGCCTTCATGCAGAAGGTTTGGGATACGGCCATCATAACGACAAAAAAAGTCACAAGAGCATATTTTTTGATAATTTTTTTAGTACCCATTTTTATAACCTCTTCTTGTAAATGACATATTATAATAAAATTTCACATAATAGAGAGAAAGATGTCAATGCATAAAAAAGGACGTTTGCATTGAGATCTACGAACCACAATACGAACGTCCTGTGTATTCTTTATTTAGTTTGTAAGATTAAACGCTTAAGCTAAGCGGCAGAACCTTTCTTGATAGCATCACGAAGATATAAGAATGCTGTCAAGTATACGATAGCAACGATAATCTTAGTAAGTACATCAAGCGGTAAGCTCTTAACAAATGCATAAGCTACATATACGCCGAGTGCTCCGAAGATTGCCTGTGTCCAGGAAGCAACCATATCATATCTGCCTTCTTTGATGAACTTCGGTCCATTACCAAATGCCATCAGATATGCACAGGAACCCATCATAGCCGGGAACGCGCAGCCTGCATCCATTCCGAGCGCAAGAACCATAGCCATACATGGTGCATAAAGACCAACACCGATACTCATAAGAGCACCAAAAATGAAATTACCTACAACTGCAATTACGAGTTTAATTCCTGATAATCCAAGTTCTGTACCTACTGTACCGAATGGTCCGACACCAAGCACTTTCATAAGAATTACGGTTGCAAGAATAAACAAACCAATGAACAGCGTATAACGTACTTTCTTTCTGTCAAACTTCGATACGATACTAGCCATCAGGATAGAACCGGCAACAGAAGCAACAAGCATAAGTACAAGTGTAATAACATCCATCTCTACAAAACCAAAGAATAAGAATGCCTCAACACATACGGGAACGGTATCTCCTACGTTCAGAGTACCAGGAACCAGAACGTCGTCTACAGATCTTGTGAGCTTAAAAGCTGCGGATGACGGAGCAAAAGAACCGATACCCAAAGTATCCAGAAAGTTCGCAACGAATCCCGTGATTGCTGTTGGGATCATGTGTTTCTTCTGTTCCTGCCACTGCTCTTCGCCGGTTAATCCGATCACAGGATCCTTTTCTGGGTTAGCGCGTAACTCTTTGTCTTTCCTCCACATAAGGAATACGTTCAGGATAATGCCGATCACGCATAATCCCTTCATAATGTACATTGCCATAAATCATCCCTCCAGATTATAAAATATTAAATTGTTTGTTACGGAATGCATACCTGTGAATTGCCCCCGATTGCAACTCAATATACATTCTGTATTAATTAAAATTGTAGCATTTTTGTTGGGAAAGGTCAACTAAAAAAGGGAAAATAAAATGGTTTTGTTGGATAAATTGAATAAAAACAGGACTTGCATAAGAAGGACATTATCTATATAATGAAAATTGCGATAAGATGCAGATTATGTGAGAATGTGTCGTGGGGAGGATGAAGATGACTGTATTATATGAGGTGAAGACAGGACATACAAAGGAAGTGCTGAAAGCATTTGCGAAGTTTTATAATGAGATTGGGAAGAATAACAAGAAGATTATGTTCCGGTATGGGATAGCGGCGGTATGTTTCCTGATGCTGCCAAGGGCATTGAAGCTGTCGGGAATTTATCCAGCAATCTGCTGGGGGGTGGGAATTGTTATCATCATATTGGCATTTGCAAGAACATATCTGACTTATTTTGGTCTGCTTGGGCGAGACATATATTATAAATATAATATAAAGATCAACATGTCATTTGGCCATTCTGGCTTTATCGTAGAAGATAACGAAAAGAATACTTACAAGTACCATATGATCCGGGAAATGTATGCGGATAACGAGATGTATTACTTATACATGGAGTCGGATGACCTGTTTATAATTCCTAAGACGGATTTTGTATCGGGTTCTTCGGAAAAGTTTTATGATTTTATGCAGCAGAATACCAGCAAGGAATTTAAAGAGGTGCATATAAGTCTCAAACAAAAATTCATCAGAATGCAGACAGGGCTGCAGAATCAGCAATAACAAGGATTCGGAAAAAGCGGCGTATCAGCTTAAATGTGATATGCCGCTTTTCTTACGTCTGAATATCGCTGCATTTTTATTGAACAGAAATAAGAAAATGTAATGGCGGCATTAAGAATTATAATGTTTTTATTGACACACGTTTAACAGAGTGTTAAAATATATCAAGAACAGGTAAGAAGGCCATTAATTTTAGGGTATGTCAGTTTGCAGAATGGTTTGTCTTATCTCTGAATTTTCCGAAAAATATACGGGGAAATTAAGAATTCCTGAAAGTAACAGGAAAGAAACGAGGTGTATTTTATGAGTGGTACCAGTATTATTATTTTATGTACGATTCTTGCGTACATGTGCCTGTTGATTGGAGTAGGTGTTTACAACTCAAGAAAGAACAGCAGCAGTGAGGACTTCTACCTTGGCGGAAGAAGAATGGGAGCGTTAGTAGTTGCCATGAGTGCTGAGGCGAGTGATATGTCAAGCTGGCTTCTGATGGGACTTCCGGGAGTTGCCTATCTGACGGGAATAGCAGATGCATTCTGGACGGCAGCGGGTCTTGCGATCGGTACATATCTGAACTGGCTTTTCACTTCGAGAAGATTGAGACGCTATTCAGAAAGAATCGATGCGATCACAGTTCCGACCTTTTTTGCTAAGAGATTCCATGATGAGAAGAATATCATTACAGCAATCTCTGCTGTTATTATCGTAATATTCTTCATCCCCTATGTGGCCTCTGGATTTGCAGCGTGTGGAAAGCTGTTCAATTCTTTGTTTGGACTTGACTATATGACGGGTGTTATATTGTTTGCGATCATAATTGTTATCTATACGATTATGGGCGGATTTACAACCGTTGCTACCAATGACCTGATTCAGAGTATTGTAATGTCGATCGCATTGATCTCCATCATTACATTTGGAGTGAGCAGTGCCGGCGGGTTCGGAGCAGTTATGGATAATGCAAAGTCATTGCCGGGATATTTTTCTCTTTCTGCAATTCATGATGCGGTTGCGGGAACAGCGGTTCCGTATTCTGCCTTGTCAGCAGTGTCTCTTCTTGCATGGGGTATCGGATACTTTGGTATGCCTCATATTTTAGTAAGATTTATGTCTATCGAGGATGAGAATAAGCTGGTATTATCCAGACGTGTTGCTTCTGTTTGGGTGACGATTGCTATGGGCGTTGCAATCTTTATCGGTGTTGTAGGTCTTGGTGTTGTTAATGCGGGAAACATGGCTCCGTTAGAGGACAGCGAGCGTGTTATCATCGCACTTACAGATATCCTGAGCAAGAACGGATTCCTTGCGGCGATTCTTGGCGGTGTGATCCTTGCAGGTATTTTGGCTGCAACGATGTCAACTGCTGACAGCCAGATGCTTGTTGCGGCTTCCGGTGTATCTGAGAATATTGTGCAGGATTTCTTTGGCAAAAAGCTTACAGAGAAACAGGGACTTCTGGTTGCCCGTGGAACGATCCTTGCGATTGCTGCCATTGGACTATTCCTTGCAAGAGATCCGAACTCCAGCGTATTTGGAATTGTATCCTTTGCATGGGCTGGTATGGGCGCTGCATTTGCGGGTGTTATGATCTGTGCATTGTTCTGGAAGCGTACGACGCTGCAGGGCGCACTGGCAGGTATGATATCCGGCGGTGCAATGGTATTTATCTGGAAGTACGGTGTTCGTCCGATGGGCGGAATCCTTGATATCTATGAGCTGCTTCCGGCATTCTTAGTATCACTTGCAATGATCGTTATCGTGAGTCTTGCAACTAAGGCGCCAAGTCAGGCAATTATTGACGAGTTTGAGAGCGTTAGTGTAAAGAAATAAATGACCATATATAATAAGGAAAGAAAAGCCCTGCTTATGTTAGGGGCTTTTTCTTTTGGAATAAATAGATTGTATCAAAAAAAATACAATAATTCATTAAAAGGGCTTGAAATAGTTACTTCCATCATATATACTAAAAAAGCTGTGACATGATAGCGATGAAACGTGAGGTTGCTGCTGAAGATCTTCTTGGAATTAATTGTTCGGGAAGAAGTATAGCGGGTTTTCCGTGGAGCGAATGTCAAGTTAGGAAACTGGCGACAAGTCACTGTATCACATATGGGCTGTGTGAGGTTCTCACGACACACACGGCAAAGTGTACAGTCACCGCTTGTCGTACTGGAGTTAATAGTACGAAAAGGAGGCGACTTTTTTATGGCAAGTCAAGTAATGAGAATCACTTTGAAAGCGTATGATCATCAGTTGGTTGATGCATCCGCTAAGAAAATCATCGAAACTGTGAAGAAGAATGGGGCAAAGGTGAGCGGTCCGGTACCTCTTCCGACTAAGAAGGAAGTAGTAACTATCTTAAGAGCCGTTCACAAATACAAAGATTCCAGAGAGCAGTTCGAGCAAAGGACTCATAAGAGACTGATCGATATTATCACACCTACACAGAAGACAGTAGATGCATTATCAAGATTAGAGATGCCAGCCGGTGTATATATCGATATCAAAATGAAAAATAAGTAAGCACTTGGCGAGGTGTTTTCGAGCCTAGTGCGAACTTAGTTCAATGAACGGAGAGAATTGAACATCAACAACACACAGTATTCCTACTATTTAGGATGAGCGCATAAGCGTTCCGCTGTAAATCACAGGAGGTAATTATAATGAAGAAAGCTATTTTAGCTACAAAGATCGGGATGACACAGATCTTTAGCGAAGACGGCACACTGACACCGGTAACGGTTCTTCAGGCTGGTCCTTGTGTAGTAACACAGGTTAAGACGGTAGAGAACGATGGATATGAAGCGGTTCAGGTCGGATTTGTTGACAAGAAAGACAAGATTGTGAATAAGGACAAGAGCGGTAAGAAAGAGATCGTACACCGTCATGGTGTGACGAAAGCTGAACAGGGGCATTTTGCTAAGGCTGGTGTTTCTGGAAAGAGATTTGTCAGAGAGTTTAAATTAGAGAACGCGGGAGAATATCAGCTTGCACAGGAGATCAAGGTTGATATCTTCGAGGCTGGCGACAAGATTGATGCTACCGCGATTTCCAAAGGTAAAGGTTTCCAGGGTGCGATTAAGAGACATAATCAGCACAGAGGACCTATGACACACGGTTCCAAGTATCATCGTCATGCTGGTTCTAATGGAGCTGCTTCCGATCCGAGCAAAGTATTCAAAGGAAAGAAGATGCCCGGACAGATGGGGCACGTTAAGGTTACAGTTCAGAATCTTGAAGTGGTGCGCGTAGATGCAGAGAAAAATCTGCTTCTTGTAAAGGGTTCTGTACCGGGGCCGAAGAAATCTTTGGTAACTATTAAAGAAGCAGTGAAATCTATTTAGGATTTGACGGGAAGGAGGAAGACTTAAGATGGCAAACGTATCTGTTTATAATATCGAAGGCAAAGAAGTTGGTACAATCGATCTTAGCGATGCGGTATTTGGTGTTGAGGTTAACGAGCATCTTTTACACATGGCAGTTGTGAACCAGCTTGCAAATAACCGTCAGGGAACGCAGAAGGCTAAGACTCGTTCTGAAGTATCTGGCGGCGGAAGAAAACCGTGGAGACAGAAAGGAACAGGCCACGCCAGACAGGGTTCTACAAGAGCTCCACAGTGGACGGGCGGCGGAGTTGTATTTGCTCCGGTACCGAGAGACTATTCCTTTAAGATGAATAAGAAAGAGAAGAGGGCGGCGCTCAAATCCGCACTTACTTCCAGAGTAGAAGAGAAGAAGTTTATCGTTGTTGACGAGATCGTATTTGATGAGATTAAGACGAAGAACTTTGCTAACATGTTAAAGAATCTGGATGTTGCAAAAGCGTTGGTAGTATTAGAGGATGGTAATGTGAACGCAGAGCTGTCAGCAAGAAATATTGCTGATGTTAAGACGGCTAAGACTGGAACAATCAACGTGTTTGACGTTATGAAATACAACACGGTAATCGCTACAAAAGCTGCTGTCCAGAATATCGAGGAGGTGTACGCATAATGGCTGATATTAAATATTATGATGTAATCCTTAAACCGGTCGTTACTGAGAAGAGCATGGAGCTCATGGGCGAGAAAAAATATACATTTCTTGTTCATCCGCAGGCAACAAAGTCTCAGGTAAAGGAAGCTGTTGAGAAGATGTTCGACGGAACAAAAGTCGCAGGCGTTAATACTATGAACTGCGAAGGAAAAAAGAGAAGAGTCCGCGGTACAATGCAGTTTGGAAAGACAGCAAAGACGAAAAAGGCAATTGTCCAGTTAACAGAGGACAGCGCAGATATTGAGATTTTTGAAGGTCTATAAGACTTGCTGAGGGCGAGCCGAAAGGCGAAGGCCAAAGCCTAGTCGGGGCCTGTTCGGAGAACTTGGCGAGGTGCTTTCGAGCCTAGCGAACCGAACGTGTACAGCATGAGAATATGTAGTTGAAAATAAGGTAACATGCTAAATCATACGGATAGAAACCGTGATAATAAACAGTATTGAAAGGAGAAGTTAGTCATGGGAATTAAGACATACAACCCATATACGCCTTCTAGAAGACAGATGACAGGTTCAGACTTTGCAGAGATTACAAAGTCGACACCGGAGAAATCACTGTTGGCTTCAAAGAGCAGACAGGCAGGACGTAATAATCAGGGAAAAATTACAGTTAGACACCGCGGAGGCGGGGCTAAGAAAAAATACAGAATCATAGATTTCAAGAGAAATAAAGACGGTGTAGCTGCTAAAGTAATCGGTATCGAGTATGATCCGAACAGAACAGCAAATATCGCCCTTATCTGCTATGAAGACGGTGCCAAAGCATACATCCTTGCTCCGGAAGGACTTAAGGTTGGTATGAAGATCATGAACGGAGTTGAGGCTGAGGTGAGAATCGGTAACTGCCTTCCTCTTTCAGAGATTCCGGTAGGTACACAGATCCATAACATTGAGCTGTATCCGGGAAGAGGCGGACAGTTGGTTCGTTCCGCAGGAAACAGTGCGCAGCTTATGGCAAAAGAAGGTAAATATGCAACCCTCCGTCTTCCGTCAGGAGAGATGAGAATGGTTCCGATCATCTGCAGAGCTTCTGTAGGAGTTGTTGGAAACGGCGATCACAGCCTTATTAATATCGGTAAGGCAGGACGTAAGCGTCATATGGGTATCAGACCGACAGTTCGTGGTTCTGTTATGAACCCGAATGATCATCCGCACGGTGGTGGTGAAGGTAAGACTGGAATCGGACGTCCGGGTCCGTGTACACCTTGGGGCAAACCAGCGCTTGGTCTTAAGACAAGAAAGAAAAACAAATCTTCTAACAAGCTGATTGTCAGAAGAAGAGATGGCAGAGCAATCAAATAGTTTTTATAAGGAGGTTAGAACCTATGGCACGTTCAATTAAAAAAGGACCATTTGCAGACGCAAGCCTGCTTAAAAAGGTTGATGCTATGAACGAATCGGGCAGCAAGTCTGTGATCAAGACATGGTCCCGCCGTTCTACAATCTTTCCAAGCATGATTGGGCATACAATTGCTGTTCATGACGGAAGAAAGCATGTTCCGGTATATGTTACAGAAGATATGGTTGGACACAAGCTCGGTGAGTTCGTTGCGACCAGAACATACAGAGGGCATGGAAAAGACGAGAAGAAATCAAAAGTAAGATAATCAATGGTGAAAGGAGGGTTCATCCATGGCAAAAGGACATAGATCCCAAATTAAAAGAGAAAGAAATGCTAATAAAGATACAAGACCTTCTGCTAAGCTGTCTTATGCAAGAGTTTCTGTTCAGAAAGCATGTTTCGTATTAGATGCCATCAGAGGCAAGGACGTAACTACAGCGCTTGGTATTTTAACTTATAGTCCGAGATACGCATCAAGCTTGATAAAGAAGTTACTGGAGTCTGCAATTGCTAACGCTGAGAATAATAATGGTATGAATGCTGAGAACCTTTATATAGCTGAGGCATATGCAAACAAAGGACCAACAATGAAGAGAATCAGACCGAGGGCGCAGGGCAGGGCTTATAGAATAGAGAAGAGAATGAGCCATATAACACTTGTGCTTGATGAAAGATAAGGAGGGCAGACATGGGACAGAAAGTTAATCCTCATGGTTTAAGAGTCGGCATAATCAAAGATTGGGATTCCAAGTGGTATGCAGAGAAAGATTTTGCTGATAATTTAGTGGAAGACCATGAAATCAGAACGTATCTTAAGAAAAGATTATACAGCGCCGGTATTTCCAGAATCGAGATTGAGAGAGCATCTGACCGCGCGAAGATCATTATCTATACAGCAAAGCCTGGCGTCGTAATCGGTAAAGGCGGAGCTGAGATTGAAAAGGTAAAAGGTGAGCTTGCAAAGTTCACGGATAAGAAGTTAATTGTTGATATCAAGGAAATCAAGAGACCGGATAAAGATGCTCAGTTAGTAGCAGAGAACATCGCTCTGCAGCTTGAGAACCGTATCTCCTTTAGAAGGGCTATGAAGTCTTGTATGTCCAGAACAATGAAGGCAGGAGCACTCGGAGTTAAGACTTCCGTATCAGGACGTCTTGGCGGAGCAGATATGGCTCGTACAGAGTTCTACAGCGAGGGTACAATCCCGCTTCAGACACTCAGAGCAGACATTGACTACGGATTCGCTGAGGCCAATACAACTTACGGAAAAGTCGGTGTTAAGGTATGGGTTTACAAGGGCGAAATTCTTCCGGAAAAAGCAGCTAAGGAAGGGAGAGATTAATCATGTTAATGCCAAAAAGAGTAAAACGTCGTAAACAGTTCCGCGGTTCTATGAAGGGAAAAGCACTTCGCGGAAATCAGATTACAAACGGTGAATATGGTATCATTGCAATGGAGCCATGCTGGATCCGCTCCAATCAGATTGAGGCTGCCCGTATCGCTATGACGCGTTACATTAAGCGTGGCGGTAAAGTCTGGATTAAAATATTCCCGGATAAACCTGTAACTACAAAACCAGCAGAGACACGTATGGGTTCCGGTAAAGGAACTTTGGAATATTGGGTAGCAGTTGTGAAGCCGGGCCGCGTAATGTTCGAAATTGCGGGTGTGCCGGAAGAAGTGGCAAGAGAGGCTCTTCGCCTTGCAACACACAAGCTGCCTTGTAAATGTAAAGTAGTTTCTCGCGCAGACTTAGAAGGCGGTGATAACAGTGAAAATTAATGCATTTGTAGAAGATTTAAAAACAAAATCAGCTGCAGAGCTGAACGAAGAATTAGTAGCTGCTAAAAAGGAACTTTTCAATTTAAGATTCCAGAACGCAACAAACCAGTTAGACAATACAAGCAGAATTAAAGAAGTAAGAAGAAATATTGCCAGAATCCAGACAGTGCTGACTGAGGCACAGAAGGCTCAGGCATAGGTATAAATTTCTGCTTTTCAAAAAATCCCGAAAGGAGTAAAACTGTGGAAAGAAATCTTAGAAAAACCCGTGTTGGTAAGGTTATCAGTGATAAAATGGATAAGACCATAGTAGTTGCAGTCGAGGATCATGTAAAACATCCGCTTTACAAGAAGATTGTAAAGAGAACTTATAAGCTGAAAGCACATGATGAAGCGAACGAATGCAGCATTGGCGACAAAGTAAAGGTTATGGAGACAAGGCCGTTATCCAAGGATAAGAGATGGAGACTTGTCGAGATTATGGAAAAAGCAAAATAGTATAAGGAGGGAAACCTGCATGATACAGCAAGAAAGCAGACTGAGAGTGGCAGACAACACAGGCGCGAAAGAGTTATTGTGTATCCGTGTACTTGGCGGTTCTACAAGAAGATATGCAAGTATTGGCGACATTATCGTTGCGACTGTTAAAGATGCAACACCAGGCGGCGTTGTTAAAAAGGGTGATGTGGTAAAGGCTGTAGTTGTTCGTACTGTCAACAGCACTCGTCGTAAAGACGGTTCTTATATCCGTTTTGATGAAAATGCTGCCGTGATTATAAAAGATGATAAGACACCAAGAGGAACCCGTATTTTTGGACCAGTAGCGAGAGAGCTTCGTGATAAGCAGTTCATGAGGATCGTTTCTCTGGCTCCCGAAGTTCTTTAAGGAGGTGCGTAAGGATGTCAATGTTAAAGATTAAAAAAGGCGATACAGTAAAAGTGATCGCTGGAAAAGATAAAGACAAAGAGGGAAAAGTCATCGCTGTGAACCAGAAGGATGGTAAGGTTGTTGTAGAGGGCGTGAATATGATCACAAAGCATGCAAAACCGAACGCTTCCAATCCGAACGGCGGAATCATCCATCAGGAAGCTCCGATCGATGCGTCTAATGTAATGTATATTCATAAAGGAAAAACTACAAGAGTCGGCATTAAGATGGACGGAGATAAGAAAGTACGTTATGCAAAATCAACAGGCGATGTTATCGATTAATTTGAGGAAGGAGGTTCAAGGCTTTGAGTAGACTGAAAGAACAGTACCAGAACGAAATCGTTGACGCTTTAACGAAAAAGTTCGGTTATAAAAATATTATGGAAGTGCCGAAGCTCGACAAGGTTGTTATCAACATGGGTGTCGGCGAAGCAAAAGATAATGCAAAAATCTTAGATTCAGCCGTTGCTGATCTGGAGAAGATTACAGGACAGAAAGCAGTTATATGTAAAGCTAAGAAGTCAGTTGCCAACTTCAAGTTAAGAGAAGGCATGGCAATTGGATGTAAGGTTACACTGCGAGGCGAAAGGATGTATGAGTTCGTTGACCGCCTGATTAACCTTGCGCTGCCTCGTGTACGTGACTTCAGAGGCGTGAATCCAAACGCATTTGACGGAAGAGGTAATTATGCACTTGGCATCAAGGAACAGCTCATCTTCCCCGAGATTGAATATGACAAGGTTGACAAAGTAAGAGGTATGGATGTTATCTTTGTTACGACAGCAAAAACTGACGAAGAGGCAAGAGAACTGCTTACACAGTTCAATATGCCGTTTACAAAGTAGGAGGTAAATTATGGCTAAGACAGCAATGAAAATTAAACAGCAGCGTCCGCAGAAATTCTCCACAAGAGAATACAGCCGCTGCAGAATTTGTGGACGTCCGCATGCATATTTGAGAAAATATGGTATCTGCCGAGTTTGCTTCCGCGAACTGGCATACAAAGGACAGATTCCAGGTGTAAAGAAAGCAAGTTGGTAGCCCGAAAGCAACTGGCATTGAACACTTAGCGAAAGCAAGCCGTAAGGCGAAACTTAAGCTTAGTGAGAAAGCCCATCTCGGAATGAAATGACGGGATGTTGCAATGCTTAGTGCGAGGGCGTTCTTGGAGCTTAGCGAGGTATCCTCGAGCTTAGCGAGAAGAACCTCCCCCAAGGTCAGGATTCTTCCTTAAACAACAGGCAACTTTTTACCTTTAGGGAAACCAGTCTATAGCAACAAGAACAAAATTGGAAGAAAGAGAGGAATAACATTCATGACTATGAGCGATCCAATTGCAGATATGCTTACAAGAATTCGTAATGCTAACACTGCAAAACATGATACAGTAGACGTACCGTCATCCAAAATGAAACTTGCTATCGCAAACATTTTACTGGATGAAGGATATATTGAGAAATATGACATGGTTGAAGATGGAGTATTCAAGACAATCCGCATCACATTAAAATATGGCGCGGATAAGAATGAAAAAGTAATTACAGGTCTTAAGAGGATCTCAAAACCAGGTCTTCGTGTATATGCAAGCAGCGACAAAGTGCCGAAGGTATTCGGAGGACTCGGAACAGCGATCATTTCAACAAATGAAGGCGTGATTACAGATAAACAGGCAAGAAAACTTGGTATCGGCGGAGAGGTTTTGTGCTTTATCTGGTAAGGAAACACTACGGCCACTAGGCTCGAAAGAACCTCGCCAAGTGGACCGTGTGTACTTTCGCACTAGGTTCGGGGAAAACTTCACCAAGTGCTCAATGTAACTGAAAACAGAGCAAACACAGATTTGTTCCGAAAATTTAAGTTAAGGAGGAAAAGGCAATGTCACGTATAGGCAGACTGCCAGTTAAAATTCCAGCAGGTGTAACTGTTGAAATTGCAGAGAATAATAAAGTGACTGTAAAAGGTCCGAAGGGAACTCTTGAGAGAGAGCTTCCTGCAGAGATGGAAATTAAAAAGGAAGGCGAAGAAGTAATTGTTACAAGGCCGAACGATCTGAAAAAAATGAAGTCTCTTCATGGCCTTACAAGAACACTGATCAATAATATGGTTGTTGGTGTTACGGAAGGTTATCAGAAGGTTCTGGAAGTAAATGGTGTTGGATACAGAGCGGCAAAGTCTGGTAACAAATTAACCTTGAGTTTAGGATATTCCCATCCGGTAGAGATGATCGATCCGGAAGGTGTTGAGACTGTTTTAGAAGGACAGAACAAAATCATCGTTAAGGGTATCAGCAAAGAAAAAGTCGGACAGTATGCGGCTGAGATCAGAGATAAAAGAAGACCGGAGCCATACAAGGGCAAAGGTATCAAATATGCTGACGAAGTGATCAGACGTAAAGTCGGTAAGACAGGTAAGAAATAAGAAAGGAGAGTGTGAAAATGGTTAGCAAAAAATCAAGAAGTGTTGTTCGTGCCAATAAGCACAAAAAATTACGTAACCGTTTGAGCGGTACGGCACAGTGCCCGCGTTTGGCAGTGTTCAGAAGCAATAATCATATGTATGCGCAGATTATTGATGACACAGCTCATCATACACTGGTTTCCGCTTCCACTCTTCAGAAAGATGTGAAAGCAAATTTAGAAAAAACAAATAACATTGAGGCTGCGGCATATTTAGGTAAAGTAATCGCTGAGAAAGCAATTGAAAAAGGTATTAAAGATGTTGTCTTTGACAGAGGCGGCTTCATATATCACGGTAAGATTCAGGCGTTAGCCGATGCAGCTAGAGAAGCTGGATTGAATTTCTAGAAGGAGGAGCACACATGAAACAGGAACGTATTGATGCTAGTTCATTGGAATTAACAGAAAAAGTGGTATCAATCAAGCGTGTAACCAAAGTTGTTAAGGGTGGCCGTAATATGAGATTCACAGCTTTAGTAGTTGTTGGCGATGGAAATGGCCATGTTGGTGCAGGCTTAGGAAAAGCTACTGAAATTCCGGAAGCGATTCGTAAAGGAAAAGAGGATGCGGCAAAGCACCTGATCACAGTAGCGTTAGATGACCATGAGAGTATTACCCATGATTTTATCGGTAAATTCGGAGGAGCTTCCGTATTGCTCAAGAAGGCGCCGGAAGGTACAGGAGTGATTGCCGGAGGCCCGGCGCGTGCCGTTATCGAGATGGCAGGAATCAAGAATATCCGTACAAAATCTCTTGGCTCGAACAATAAGCAGAATGTAGTCCTTGCTACTATCAGCGGGTTAAGTCAGGTTAAGACACCGGAAGAGGTGGCTAAACTCCGCGGTAAGTCGGTAGAAGAAATCTTAGGCTAAGGAGGTAGATTAAGATGGCAAATTTAAAAGTTACATTGGTAAAATCTACAATTGGAGCTGTGCCGAAGCATAAGAAGACTGTAGAAGCTTTAGGGCTTAAGAAACTTTATAAGACAGTTGAACTGCCGGATAACGCAGCAACAAGAGGTATGGTTAAACAGGTTGAACATCTGGTGAAGGTGGAAGAAGCGTAGAAAATATTCAGATAAGGAGGTGTCACAATGGATTTATCAAATTTAAGACCTGCTGATGGAGCAAAGCACAGTGATAATTTCAGAAGAGGACGTGGACACGGTTCTGGAAATGGTAAAACTGCCGGTAAGGGCCATAAAGGTCAGAGAGCCCGTTCCGGAGGTACAAGACCGGGTTTTGAAGGCGGACAGATGCCATTATATAGAAGAATACCAAAAAGAGGTTTCACGAATAGAAATTCAAAAGAAATCGTTGGTATCAATGTAAGTGCTCTTGAGGTTTTTGATAATGAAGCAGTAGTTTCTGTTGAGACATTATTGGAGCAGGGAATCGTAAAAAATGCAAGAGATGGCGTTAAGATTCTTGGCAATGGTGAGCTTACGAAGAAGCTGACCGTAAAAGCGAATGCGTTCAGCGCAGGTGCGATAGCTAAAATTGAGGCTGTAGGTGGAAAAGCAGAGGTGATCTAATGTTAGAAACTTTCCGAAGGGCATGGGGAATCAAAGACATTCGCAAAAAAATCGGATATACGTTTTTGATGTTAATCGTAATAAGGATTGGATCGGGACTTCCGACACCTGGGGTAAATCCAACATATATTCAAAGATTCTTTGAACAGAACACTGGGGAAGCGTTTAATTTGTTTAACGCTTTCACAGGTGGTTCCTTTGAGAGAATGTCAGTATTTGCACTCAGTATCACTCCGTATATTACTTCTTCGATCATTATGCAGCTTCTTACAATTGCGATTCCCGCGCTTGAAGAGATGCAGAAGGATGGTGAAGACGGCAGAAAGAAGATCGTGGCAATGACGCGTTATCTTACAGTAGCGCTTGCACTTCTTGAATCTACGGCGATGGCAGTTGGGTTTGGGCGTCAGGGACTTTTGACAGATTACAATTTTGTAAATGCCGCAAGTGTTGTACTGACGCTGACAGCAGGTTCTGCGTTTCTGATGTGGATCGGCGAGAGGATTACTGAAAAAGGTATTGGAAATGGTATTTCAATGGTGTTGGTGATCAATATTATTTCGCGTATTCCAAATGATATGGCAACTCTGTTTGAGCAGTTTGTTAAGGATAAGAGCGTTGCTAAAGGCGGACTGGCTGTTATTATCATTATTGCGATTATTGTTGCACTGGTAGTATTTGTTGTTGTCCTGCAGGACGGCGAGAGAAGAATTGCCGTTCAGTATTCTCAGAAAACAACAGGCAGACGGACGTTCGGTGGTCAGTCAACACACATTCCGCTTAAGATTAACACAGCGGGCGTTATACCGATCATCTTTTCTTCCTCATTAATGCAGTTTCCGATCGTTATTGCTTCCTTTCTTGGAAAAGACAATACAAAGGGAATCGGCGGTGAGATACTCAGAGGAATGAATCAGGGGAACTGGTGTAATCCGGAACAGTTGAAATATTCGTGGGGACTAATTGTATATATAGTGCTTACAGTTTTTTTTGCATATTTTTACACGTCCATTACATTTAATCCATTAGAGATTGCAAATAACATGAAAAAGAGCGGCGGTTTTATTCCGGGAATACGGCCAGGAAAGCCGACGGTTGAATATTTGACAAAGATATTGAATTATATTATCTTTATTGGAGCTTGTGGGCTTGTGATTGTTCAGGTGATTCCGATCTTCTTCAACGGCTGGCTTGGAGCGCAGGTTTCTTTCGGCGGAACGTCTCTTATCATTATTGTCAGCGTTATACTTGAGACGATCAAACAGGTTGAATCGCAAATGCTTGTACGCAATTACAAGGGATTTTTAAATAACTAAGAGTCATTTTCAACTCGCGGAATTTATAATTTCGCGGGTTAAAATGTTATAAGGAGGAATGAATTTATGAAAATCATTATGTTAGGCGCTCCGGGCGCAGGAAAAGGGACTCAGGCAAAAAAAATTGCAGCTAAGTATGATATTCCTCATATTTCAACAGGCGATATCTTTCGTGCAAATATAAAAAACGGTACGGAATTAGGGAAAAAAGCAAAAACATACATGGATCAGGGACTTCTCGTGCCGGATGAATTAGTTGTGGATCTGGTTGTAGACCGAGTGAATCAGGAGGACTGTTCTAACGGTTATGTATTAGATGGTTTTCCGAGAACGATCCCTCAGGCGGAGGCACTCGATAAGGCACTTGCTGATCTGGGACAGAAGATGGATTACGCGATTGATGTAGATGTTCCGGATGAAAATATCGTAAACCGCATGGGCGGGAGACGTGCATGCGTAGGCTGCGGCGCTACATACCATCTCGTATTTGCGCCTGCAAAGGAAGAGGGAATCTGTGATACATGCGGAAAAGAACTGATTCTTAGAGATGATGATAAGCCGGAGACGGTGCAGAAGCGTCTGAATGTATATCATGAGCAGACACAGCCGTTGATTGAGTACTATTCAAAGGCTGGTATTTTAAAGACTGTTGACGGTACAGTTGACATGAACGATGTATTTCAGGCAATTGTTGATATTTTAGGAGAGTAATGATATGCCAATCGAAATTAAGTCGACCAGAGAAATCGAGCTGATGACCGAGTCTGGAAGAATCTTAGAAATTGTGCATAAGGAACTTGAAAAAGCACTTCGTCCGGGTATGAGTACGTTGGATATAGACCGGCTGGGTGAGGAAATCATAAGGAGTTATAATTGTATCCCTTCTTTTTTAAATTATAACGGGTATCCCGCATCGATCTGTGTATCGGTTAATGAGGAAGTCGTTCATGGTATTCCGAGCAGTAAGCGTATTTTGAAGGATGGGGATGTTGTCAGTCTGGACGCAGGTGTAATATATAAAGGATATCATTCCGATGCCGCGAGGACTCATGGCATTGGAGAGATAAGCAAAGAGGCAAAAAAACTTATCGAGGTCACAAGACAAAGCTTTTTTGAAGGTATAAAGTATGCCAAAGAAGGCAATCATCTATTTGATATTTCCAATGCTATAGGAACATACGCGGAAAGTTTTGGATATGGGGTAGTCCGAGATCTGTGCGGTCATGGGGTGGGCACAAAACTCCATGAGTCTCCGCAGATACCGAATTATGTGATGAACCGGAGAGGCGTCAAACTGAAAGCAGGCATGACACTGGCGATTGAACCTATGATCAACATGGGTACATGGGAAGTTGACTGGCTGGATGACGAGTGGACAGTTGTGAGCCGTGACAGGTCTGTTTCAGCACATTATGAGAACACGGTGCTGATCACTGACGGCGAGCCGAGGTTATTAACATTGACTGAAAGTGAGGAGCGGGCATAAGATATGAGAGAAAGTTGTATTGGAATGCTTGCCAGATCAGCTGCAGGTCACGATGAAGGAAAAATGTATGTGATAATCGCTGAGGACGCTGCATATGTATATTTAGTGGACGGAAAAGTACGTACATTGGATAAACCGAAGAAGAAAAAAAAGAAACATATTCAGATTGTTAAGGATAAGTATGATATCCGTGACATTGATGACGTAAGAATCAAACGGATACTGAAAGACTGGAAAAAGGAAGAGGTAAAACAGGAGGATTAATATATGTCAAAGGCTGACGTAATCGAGATTGAAGGAACAGTAGTAGAGAAGCTGCCGAATGCTATGTTTCAGGTGGAATTGGAAAACGGACATCAGGTGCTTGCACACATCAGCGGAAAACTTCGTATGAACTTTATAAAAATCCTTCCAGGGGATAAAGTAACATTGGAGTTATCTCCTTATGATCTTTCCAAAGGAAGAATTATCTGGAGAGACAAGTAGCAGTAAAAAGGTGTCCGTATGCGAGTCGTTTGTATGAGGACATCTTTTTAACATGTATGAATGCATTCGTTTGGCTGTGCAATTGCTATAGGTGCAAGATTACGAAAGAAAAGAGGGAAAAGGCATGTACTGTAAGAATTGTGGAAAAGAATTACCGGATGATGCCCGGTTTTGTCCAGAGTGCGGTGAACAAATTGCAGATGGGGATATAGAGCAGAAGAAGGAAGTGTATGAAAAAGAACCCCAATTTGAACCGGATCATAGTAATACACAGATGCGGATGATGAAATCGGGGATCTTTATTCTTGCGGGTGTTTTGATTATAGTGGTGATTGCCTGCTTTGCTTATATTTCCCAAAAAGGACGCGAAGCGGAGATGAGAGCCGTTCAGGAGGAAAAGGAACGGGCAGAGGAACAGGCGAAAGAAGCGGAAGCTGCCAGAATAAAGGCAGAAGAAGAAAAGCAGGCGGCGCAGGAAGAAGCGGCACAGGCAAAAGAGAGCGTCACAGAACCTGCTCAGGAGAAACCTGTCAGCACAGTCAATAATAACTATTATTATTATCAGGGAAGCCATTATGGGGAGCACGATTATTATGATAATGTGCAGGTGGATGGTTACCTTTGGCCGACAGATGAGTATTATCTCACATATGGCGATTTGGAGGGCATGGATCAAGATACTGTAGAGGCGGTCAGAAATGAGATATATGCAAGACATGGATATGCTTTTGAAAAGAAACGATGGAGAAATTATTTTGGAAGCAAGTCATGGTACTACAGAGATAATTCCTGTACACAGGAGGTAGCGAAATCCAGAATGAACTCTGTCGAAAAGGCAAATCTGGAAACAATTGTGGATTATGAGAAACATATGGGATGGAGATAGTCAAAAAAAAGGTTGACTAAGAGATTTGTGAGTGTTATACTATATAAGCGTGTTTTTGAGTATTTTTATGTGCAAATGCTGTTAAGCTACAGTATTTGTAAGGAAAATGCGCTGGTAAACCGTTGGCAGAGCAATGGATGAAAGGAGGATTTGACGTGAAGGTTAGATCATCAGTAAAACCAATTTGCGAAAAGTGCAAAGTGATTAAAAGAAAAGGAAGCGTTCGCATTATCTGCGAAAACCCAAAGCATAAACAGCGTCAAGGGTAAGCACGGAACACACAGTGGTTATCTCAGCGGTTTATGTTCGAATCAGGCGGCTGACAGTCAGGCGCGTGGAACGTGCAGACTGTTTCAAATATACAAGGACGCACCTTAAGCCGGTGGACTCCTCGTATATTGCTTCTAATGCCGGCCCGTCATTACCGACATGTCACAGACATGCGGTGGCCGGAAAGGATACGGGTATACCGAACCGTATCTGGACGTTTTATTCGTCCCTATTAAAGACAGTATGAATCAAAACAAAGAAAACGGAGGAAATTTACATGGCTCGTATTGCAGGTGTAGACTTACCAAGAGACAAACGTGTTGAGATCGGATTGACTTATATCTACGGAATCGGCAGAACAAGTTCAAACCGTATTTTGGCAGAGGCAGGAGTTAATCCTGACATCCGTTGCAGGGATCTCACGGATGAAGATGTAAAGAAGATCAGTACAGTAATTGATGAGACACAGATGGTAGAAGGTGATCTCCGCAGAGAAATCGCTCTGAACATTAAGAGATTACAGGAAATTGGATGCTACAGAGGTATCCGTCACAGAAAGGGGCTTCCGGTTCGCGGTCAGAAGACAAAGACAAACGCAAGAACCAGAAAAGGACCAAAGAGAACAGTAGCAAATAAAAAGAAATAGGCCGAAAACAACTTAATGAGAACAAGCTGAAAGCGCAGTTCGAATTTAGTGCGGGGCCGTTCGTGAACCTTAGTGAATGCATAGCATGAACTTAGTTGAGCGGACATATTACAAAATTAGATTAGGAAAGTGTAGGTTAGTTTTATTATGGCAAAGAAAGTTACAAAGAAAGTGACAAAGAAACGTGTCAAGAAAAACGTTGAACGGGGACAAGCACACATCCAGTCATCTTTTAATAACACGATCGTTACATTAACAGATGCACAGGGGAACGCTCTTTCATGGGCAAGTGCAGGCGGTCTTGGTTTTAGAGGTTCAAGGAAATCTACCCCCTATGCAGCTCAGATGGCGGCTGAAACAGCAGCTAAAGCAGCATTGGTGCATGGATTGAAAACCGTTGACGTATTTGTTAAAGGACCTGGTTCGGGAAGAGAAGCAGCAATCCGTGCTCTTCAGGCATGCGGAATCGACGTTACAAGTATCAGGGACGTTACACCGGTACCGCATAATGGTTGCCGTCCACCGAAGCGCAGAAGAGTCTAATGAGGATAGGAGGGAGATAAGACATGGCAGTGAATAGAGTTCCAGTTCTTAAAAGATGCAGATCACTTGGTATGGATCCTGTTTATTTGGGAATTGATAAAAAGTCTAACAGACAATTAAAAAGATCCAGCAGAAAGATGAGCGAGTATGGCCTTCAGCTGCGTGAAAAGCAGAAAGCCAAATTTATCTACGGCGTATTAGAAAAGCCTTTCAGAAATTATTATAAGAAAGCAAAACAGATGAGCGGTATGACAGGTGAAAACCTGATGGTACTTCTTGAAAGCAGACTGGATAACGTAGTATTTCGGATGGGACTTGCAAGAACCAGACGTGAAGCGAGGCAGATCGTTGATCACAAGCATGTTCTTGTGAATGGGAAGCAGGTTAACATTCCATCTTATCTGATCAAAGCAGGAGATGTAATTGAAATTAAAGAAAAACACAAAAGCTCACCAAGGTACAAAGAAATTGTAGAGGTTACAGGCGGACGTATGGTTCCGGACTGGCTTGAGGTTGATGCAGAGAATTTAAAAGGAACTGTAAAAGAGCTTCCGAATCGTGATGCGATTGATGTTCCGGTTGATGAGATGCTGATTGTCGAGTTATATTCCAAATAATAACCCGTAACACCACAGGAGGTGGACTTAGTGTTTGATTTTAATAAACCAAATATTGAAATTACAGAGATTTCAGAAGATAAGAAATATGGAAGATTTGTTGTAGAGCCGCTTGAGAGAGGCTATGGTACAACATTAGGTAACTCCCTTAGAAGAATCATGCTTTCGTCTCTGCCTGGCACAGCAATCAGTCAGGTAAAGATTGACGGCGTTCTGCATGAGTTCAGTTCCATTCCCGGGGTGAAAGAAGATGTTACTGAGATTGTCATGAATTTAAAATCATTGGCCATTAAGAATACATCCGAGACGGATGAGCCGAAGACGGCTTATATCGAATTTGAGGGTGAAGGTATAGTAACGGCTGCTGATATTCAGGTAGATCCGGATATCGAGATTATGAATCCAGAGACAGTTATTGCAACATTGAACGGCGGGGCAGACAGTAAGCTTTATATGGAAATTACCATTACAAATGGCAGAGGATATGTGAGCGCTGACAAGAATAAGAATGATGATTTACCGATTGCTGTCATTCCGATTGATTCTATCTATACACCGATTGAACGTGTGAATCTGACTGTGGAGAATACTCGTGTAGGACAGATTACGGATTTTGATAAACTGACATTGGATGTATATACGAATGGGACATTGCTTCCTGATGAAGCAATCAGTCTGGCGGCAAAGGTACTTAGCGAGCATCTCAAGCTTTTCATTGATCTTTCTGAGGTGGCTCAGGCGGCAGAGGTCATGATCGAGAAAGAGGATGACGAGAAAGAAAAAGTTCTTGAGATGAGTATTGATGAATTGGAGTTATCTGTCCGTTCATACAACTGTCTTAAGAGAGCGGGTATCAATACTGTGGAAGAACTTACGAACAGAACACCGGAAGACATGATGAAAGTACGGAATCTTGGACGTAAGTCTCTGGAGGAAGTACTTGCAAAATTAGATGAGCTAGGCTTAAGCCTGAGCAAAGGTGAGGAATAAGTCATTAGGCAAATTCTTGGCTTAGACTGTAAAATAATAATAATTTCTGTCAATAAGTCCGAAGAGCATGGCAGAGCATCCGGAATGAATTGCTCCCTTGCAACGGATTCGGATGTTAATAATGGAGGATTAGAAAGATGGCAAAGTATAGAAAACTCGGCAGAACATCAAGCCAGAGAAAAGCTTTATTAAGAAATCAGGTAACAGCATTGCTTAACAATGGAAAGATTGTTACGACAGAACAGAAGGCAAAAGAGATCCGCAAGATTGCAGAGCCTCTTATCGCTATGGCAGTAAGAGAGAGAGATAACTTTGAAGAAGTTACTGTAAAAGCTAAAGTTGCCCGTAAGGACAAAGACGGCAAGAGAGTAAAAGAAGTGAAAGACGGCAAGAAAGTTACCGTATATGATGAGATTGACAAGACAATCAAAAAAGATAAGCCTAGCAGACTGCATGCACGTCGTCAGATGCTTAAGGTTTTGTATCCTGTAAAGGAAGTTCCGGCAGCACAGGCAGGAAGAAAGAAAAATACAAAACAGGTGGATCTTGTTGCTAAATTGTTTGATGAGATTGCACCAAAGTATGAGAATCGCCACGGCGGTTATACAAGAATCATCAAAATTGGACAGCGTAAAGGTGATGCTGCCATGATGGTTCAGATTGAGCTTGTATAATCTGAATAAAGATATGATAAATACACTTTGAGAAATCAAAGTGTATTTTTATGCACTTTTCTATGAGAAGGAATGATTTGACAAAGTTTTATCACAGTGATATGCTGATATCTGCGAATATAATGTTTGAGAGTAGTGCTTTAGCTGAAAGGAAGAAAAATGCTAAATAATAAAAAATTATTTTGGGCTGCGCTTATAGTGCTTAACAGTGTTGCTTTAGGGATATTATTCAGCGGTTATTTTATAAAGGCAGATTACTCGCTGGGTCAGAAAGAAAGTTCATATTTTATTGGTGCAAGTTACATGACTATGAATAATGAATTTTATAAGATCATGAATGAAGAAATCAGCGCGAAAGTTGAGGCAGAAGGAGACAGGTTTATATTAAGAGATCCGGCTCTTGATGCAGACAGGCAGAAGGAACAGATTGAAGAGATGCTCCAAAAGGGGATAGATGTGCTGGTAGTTATTTTTTAGAGCAGTGTAAAGAGGCGGAACTTATCATTATGACGCATGAGGCTACAAAGTCCGGTCAGGACAGGGTGCAGGGATTTATTGACGCGCTCAGCGGCGAAGAAGGAATAAAGATTGTGCGCCGGATAGAGTGTGAGGGACAGACAGAGATTGCAATGCCAAGACTGCAGGAGGCAATTGATGAAGGAGTTCATTTTGACAATGTATTTTGTCTGAATGATCTGGCAAGTGTCGGAGTAGTTGCGGCATTAGAGGATAATCATATGTTGGATCAGGTAGGAGTATATGGTGTGGATGCGTCGCCGGATTCAAAGGCACTGATTAAGGAGAATATGATCGGAGCATCTGCAGCACAGTTCCCATCTAAAATAGGACGAGAAACAGCAGACACCATATATGGGCTTTTGGAGGGGAAAGAGACAGAAAAAAATATTCTTGTACCTGTAGAATTGATCACGCCGGAAAATGTTGATGAGTTTGGCATAGATAGATGGCAGTAGACAGTGGAGTAGCATTATGGATGAAAACAAATCTTTGAATTACGTATTGGTCCTTATGGCGAATCTGAATCTGATAATAATCTTGTATATATCGGTATTCATGGCATATAGTTTGTCTGGATATATACGAGCCAATTCTGCACATGAATTTTTGCTTGAGATAGATAAGGCGCCGATTGCGGCATGGAAGATACCAACGATATCTTTGTGTCTGTATCTGGTGATACTCCTGCTCATGCGCATGCATAATATCAGCAATGCCGGACTGATCGTAAAAGTAGCCCTTGAACTCGGGATCAGCTTTTTGGCAGTTATATTCTGGGATTTGCCTATACGGGTATTTTGCTTTTTATTCTTGCGGATACAATGAAATGGTTTCCAAAATCAAAATGGAAATTTACGTTTGCAGTTGTGATTTGCATGTTTTATCTCTTGATGGACTTTAATTTGCTTGTGACATACTTTGATGTTGTTCCTCTGGAAAAATATCTGGAGTATTTTCAGAATGACATGCGTTCAATGCTTTTAGGAATTATAAATATTATGAGTTCTTTGAATACCTTTATTTTTCTTGTTTATATGATTCTGCTTGTGAGGATGCAGATGAGCGAGAAAGATAAGATTATGGTGTTGAATGAGCAGTTAAATTTTACAAATGCTGAATTGCAGGAAGCAAACAGACAGTTGGAGGAATATGCAAAAGAGTCGGTCAGGATGACTGAAACGAAGGAGAGGAACCGGCTGGCAAGAGAGATTCATGATACGCTGGGGCATGCTCTGACAGGAATTATAACGGGAATAGAGGCATGTACAGCCTTGATGGACGTAGCGCCGGAGGCTACAAAGGTACAGTTGAATGCGATAGCGGAGGTCGCCAGACAGGGAGTTACTGATGTGCGCCGCTCTGTAAAAGCGCTCAGACCGGACGCTTTGGAAAAGCTGGATCTTCAGAAGGCGATTCTTCAGATTGTTGACGAGATGAGTATGGCAACAAGTGCAAAGATTGATTATCAATGCAGGACAAGACTGAGTGGATTTAACGATGATGAGGAGGATATCATTTATAGAATTGTTCAGGAAAGCATCACAAATTCCATTCGCCACGGGAAAGCGGATAGGATTCAGATACAGATAGACAGAGAATATAATATGCTGAAAATATACATTAAAGATAATGGGATTGGATGCAAGACAGTTCAAAAAGGGTTTGGACTGCATCATATGGAGGAACGGCTCGATATGCTGCATGGGGAGCTTACATATAGCGGTGAGGACGGATTTATGATAGATGCCCGCATCCCGATTCGATGGGGCACGGAGGAGAAGGATGATTAAAATATTGATTGCAGATGATCAGGAACTGATACGCCAGAGTATACAGATTGTGCTTGGACTAGAAAAAGATATCGAAGTTATTGATACGGTGGCGAATGGATTAGAGGTTATACGTTCTGTGCGTAAGATGAAACCAGATGTGATATTGATGGATATCAGGATGCCGGAGATGGATGGAGTAGTCTGTACGCAGATTATCAAGGAGAATTATCCGAATATCAAAATTATCATTCTGACTACCTTTGATGATGATGAATATGTATTTAATGCATTAAAATACGGGGCAAGCGGTTATCTGCTGAAAGGAATTTCAACAAAGGAGCTGTCGGATGCTGTCCGCAAGGTATATCAGGGGAGCGCTATGATCAACGGCGATATTGCCTCGAAGGTTGTGAAGCTGTTTTCTAGAATGGCCCAGTCAAATATTGCAATACATGTAGACAAAGAGCAGGTATCTGATTTAAAAAGAACAGAATGGCAGATTATTTCGTTAGTCGGGTGCGGTATGTCTAACAAGGAGATTGCAGGCAAACTCAGACTGTCTGAGGGAACAGTACGGAACAATCTTAGCAATATATTAAGTAAGCTGGAGCTCAGAGACAGGACACAGTTGGCAATCTGGGCGGTACAGACAGGAGCAGTCAATCAGGATTTTGAAGACGAATAGTTTATGGTTGGAATAAGAGAAGACAGAAACATTATATTGGGCAGCATATGTGGTATACTCTTACTTATTGTGTGTCTGATTTACAGCGGAATATATAAAGAATGGCCGGAAAGCGGATCAAGGAAGCTTACTATCGGCGTGTTTTCTGACAGCTACTGGGAAGTTCAGAATGGGTATTCCTATCGTATTCTGGAAGATGCTATCCGTATTTTTGAAAAACAGAATCCGGGAATACAAGTAGATTATGTAAGCGGGGTGCTGAAAGCGGATTATACAGAATGGTTATCTGAACAGATCTTATCTGAAGAGGCGCCGGATCTGTTTTTTGTCCTTGCAGAGGACTTCAATGATCTTGCCGAGATTGGTGCGTTGAAAGATATTACCTCTTTGATAGAGAAGGATAAAACATTTAACAGCGATGACTTTTATTCATCTGCATACAAATACGGACGGTATGATAAGATTCAGTATTCACTGCCATATGAGTGTGCGCCAAAGCTGATGTTTGTAAATAAAAGTATTTTGGATAAAGAGGGAATAGCAATACCGAATGAAGAGTGGACATGGGAAGACTTTTATGATATCTGCAAAGCGGTTACGAAAGACACAGACGGAAATGGAGTGGCAGATCAGTTTGGAGTTGTGGGATATACATGGAGGGAGGCGTTTGAATCCAACGGTGTAAAACTATTTAACCGACGTGGAACCGAATGCCGCCTGACAGGCAGCAATGTAGAGGATGCGCTTGTGTTTTTGGAAAAGATAAGTGAATTGGAGAGTGAATATGACGTTACAACACACGATTTTGATCTGGGCAATGTCGTATTCCAGCCAATGCCGTTTTCCGAGTATCGTGCATATAAGCCATATCCTTTAAGTATTAAAAAATATTCCGGGTTTGAGTGGGAATGTGTTCCTATGCCCAAAGGACCTGCGGGAGATAATATATCTACGCTTGACACGCTTCTTCTTGCAATGAATGCGAATACCAAAAATACGGAATATGCGTGGGAATTTATGAAGATGCTGACCTGTGATACTCATATACAGTCAGAAATATTTGATTATTCGGAAGGCGTATCTGTCCTGAAGGATGTGACAGAATCAGACCGGACACTTCAAAGTCTGATAGAAAGTTCGGGGAATACCGGCGGGCTGAATCAGGAGATTTTAAGCAATGCAGTCGAGAATGCAGTTGTTGCTCCGCGTTTCAGGAATTACAGTCAGACGACGGCGGAGGTAGAAAAGGCCGTCGACTCGATTATCGGCGGAAATTCGAACATCAGCATGGAACAAATTATCTGGAACCGGGAAATTAATAAATATTTAAAAGCTAACGGGAGATAGGCATGACAGGCTGGTGACAATTATCATAGAAATCATGACAAATGTAATGCGAAAAAGATGACACTTGTGAACTGTGCAAGTGTCATCTTTTTTATATACTGTTCTTGAAGTTAAGAGAAAACGGAAAAGAGAGGAAAGAAAAGATGAAGTACATTGTTTTAGTCAGCCATGGAACATTTGCACCGGGATTGCACAATGCGTTACTGATGCTGGCAGGAGAGAGCCGGACGGATATTCTTTCAACCAGCCTGGAAAATGGTATGGGGTCGGATACATATATTGAGAATGTCCGTAAATGTGTCTCAAAGATTACGGAGAAAGATGAGATTCTTCTGTTAGGAGATCTGGTCGGAGGTTCTCCGCTTACGTTAGCGTCGAATGTTATTGCGGAACGCGGACTGTTATCCAGAACAGTGATACTCGGAGGAGTGAATCTTCCGTTTGCGCTGAGCGCAGCGCTTATGAAAGATGATATGGAGCTTAATGAGCTGATAGACGCGCTGCTTCCGGAGGCAAGAGAAGTAATGCAGGAGTTCAAGGTATACGTAGAAGAAAATGAGGATGATATTTAAGGAGGATAAGAAAATGGCAGTATCATTTATTCGTGTAGACGACCGTATGATTCATGGACAGACCTGTACAAGATGGGCGCTTGAGTACCCCTGTGACGGGCTGATCGCTGTAAACAACACAGCAGCTAAAAACCCGGTATTGAAAGCCGCTTATAAGAGCGCAAGCGGAAAGAAGACATTTGTCTGGAGCATTGACGAGTTTGCGGCGAAGAGCGAAAAAGTATTAAACAGTAAGGATAATTATTTCCTTATTACAAAGAATTCGCTGGATATGGAAAAGATTCTGGTTGAACAGGGATTCAAGCCGGGAATTGACACAGTGATCATCGGACCTTGCAATGACAGACCGGGAACAACAAAGCTTGGAAATAACCAGTCGATCACTCAGGAAGAGGCACAGGCGCTGGAGAACATTATGAAGGCCGGATATGAAGTAGAGTTTGCTTTGTTGAAGGAAGAAGCGATCGGGAACTGGAAAAAATTCAGAGGACAATTTGGATTTCACTAAGGAGGAAAAACATTATGACTATTAGTTGGTTACAAGCAGTATTGCTGGGCCTGTTCGCATCATTATCAAGCATGCCTGACATGGGAGGTTCATCAATTGGTAACTACACATTAGGAAGACCACTGATCGGTGGCCTGGTGTGCGGAATTATCTTAGGAGACATGTCAACAGGTATCTTAGTAGGATGCTCTATGCAGGTTGTTTACATTGCACTGGTTACACCGGGCGGAACCGTATCCGCAGATGTCCGTGCAGTCAGCTATATCGGGATTCCTTTAGCAATGGTTGCGCTGGGAAGCTACGGTCTGTCTGCAGCATCTACGGAAGGTGCGGCACTTGCAACTTCCTTTGGAACAATGGTTGGCACACTTGGAACCGTATTATTCTACGGAACGGCTACGATTAACCTTTTGTGGCAGCATATCGGCTGGAAGGCTGTTGAAAAGAGACAGTATAAGAAGCTTTATCTGGTTGATATGGGACTTCCGTGGATTTCACATCTGGCATGTTCTTTTATTCCTACCGTTATTATGTGTAAGATGGGAGCGGATGTGGTTGAGATGATCAAGAAAGCTCTTCCAATGGATGGAATTGCCATGAAGACACTGTTTACTGTCGGCGCACTCCTTCCTTGCGTAGGTATTGCGATTCTTCTGAAACAGATTGTAAAACAGGTAACAGACTTTATTCCATTCCTGTTCGGCTTTGCGTTAGCGGCATCGATAGGAATCAATCTCGTATCCGCAACAGTTGTAGCAGCAATGTTTGCGATTATTAACTATAAGATAAAGATGCTGTCCGTAAATAAAGCGGCGGTGGCAGCAGATGGATTTGACGATGATGAGGAGGAAATCTGATATGGAAAAGAAATTATCGAAAAAAGCGCTGACGAAATCTTTTCATAACTGGTATTACAGACATTTGACATGCTTTTCACAGGAGCATATGCAGACATTTGGCTATCTCTGCGCAATGCTTCCGCTGGTGGAAGAATTATATGACAATGAAGATGATAAGGCAAAAGCAATGAATACATATACAGCATTCTTTAATACAGAGCCGCAGCTTGGTACCGTAGTCGTAGGTATCACAGCAGGTCTGGAGGAAGCAAGGGCGAACGGCGCCGAGGATGTAGATGAAGAAGCGATCAACGGTCTTCGTGCCGGTCTTATGGGACCGATCGCAGGAATCGGAGATTCGCTGGTTGTAGGAACCGTAATCCCGATACTTCTTGGTATCGCGATGGGTATGTCTACAGGAGGCTCGCCGCTTGGAGCAATCTTTTACATCATCGTATGGAACCTGTTTGCATATTTCGGAATGAGATTCATGTATTTCAAAGGATATCAGCTCGGCGGAAAGGCCGTAGATTTTCTGATCGGCGCACAGGGCGAAGCATTGAGAGATTCTATCTCCATGCTTGGCGGTATCGTAATCGGCGCAGTATCCGCAACATGGGTAAGCGTAACAACATCGCTGCAGTTATTGAATGAAGAAGGCGAGCCTTATCTGGTGCTGCAGGATAAGTTAAATGATGTATTTCCGGGACTGTTGACGGCTGTGTTTATCATTATATGCTGGTTTTTAATGGCAAAAAAGAAGATGTCACCGATTAAAGTAATGCTTATATTAGTAGTCGTAGCATTCCTTGGAGTATTAGTAGGATTCTTCAATCCTGGATTAGCATATTAAATATTGGAGGTAACGCCATGAATACAACTGAAAAAATAAGATTATCGAATGAAACCCAAATGCAGCTAAAAGCCCTCAAAAAAATAGAAGTATGGAAAAACATCGCCATTGCGCTGTCTACGTTAGGCGTAGCGCTTACCTATGCGGGAATGGCGGGAAATAGCCGTAATCTTTTTCTTGGTATTCCTGGCGTTATTATCATATTAGCTGGTCTTATCAGCGCCCTGATCCTTAATCTCGGATTGAAGAACGGAAGAAGAAATGTAAAGAAGATGCTTCGTATACTGGAAGGAGAGCTATGATGGACAGAATTAAATTAATCTGTGCAGATATTGACGGCACATTACTTGATGATAACAAAAGAGTGCTTCCTCAGGTAAAGGAAAGTCTCAGAAAAGTGGCGGAAAGCGGAGTGCGAATTGCACTTGCTTCTGGAAGAATGCCGGCGGGAGTCGAGCTTGTGGAGAAGGAGCTTGGCATACCGTGCATAAAGATCTGCAATGCGGGGACCTGCATTTTGCTGGGGAACCAGTGTATCACCATGAAATATCTGCTTCCAGATGTGATGGAACATATCTATGTAGATATTGCAAAAAAGAATAATCTTCCTCTTTGGATATTCAGGGAGAGGGAGTGGTATGTAACAGATGTCGACTCTTTTGTCGAACGGGAGACAGAGATCATAAAATACCAGCCGAAGGTAGTTAAAGTTAGGAAACTGGCAGACGAGTGGAGCCAGGAAGGAACCGGTCCATGCAAATTGCTGATTGCGGCAGACGCAGATATATTAAAACGGATTCAGCAGGAGATAAAGGAACAGAACTGGAAGGATGTAGATCTTGCATGTTCCGCGGATCATTTGCTGGAGATATTCCCTCAGGGGGTAACAAAAGCAACTGCCTTGTCCGCAGTCTGCAGTATGCTGGACATTGAGCCAAAGGATACTCTTGCGATCGGAGATCATGAACTGGATATTCCAATGATAGAGATGGCAGGAATCGGGGTTGCGATGGGTAATGCGATCAGCGAATTGAAGGAAAAAGCCGATTATGTGACAAAGACGAACAACGAGGCAGGAGTTGCCTACGCTTTAGATATTATCTGGCATAGATAAGGAGGATAAGATTATGGTAAAATTTACATTCGCAGTAAACGATGAAATGGGATTGCATGCAAGACCGGCAGGAGCTCTGGTAAAGGAAGCGGCAAAATGCTCCAGCAAGGTTACGATCCGTAAGGGAGAGAAAACCGGAGACGCGAAACGTATTTTTAATGTCATGGGGCTTTCCATAAAAGCGAACGAAGAGGTCGAGATCATAGTGGAAGGCGATAAGGAGCAGGAAGAGGCAGCTCATTTAGAAGCCTTTGTAAAAGAAAATATATGATCGGGGTGGCGTCATGGAGAAAGTAAACGGCAAGTCCATTTTAAAGGGAATAGCGATCGGGAAAATATTGTTTTACCGGAAGGGAGAACAGTCTGTAAAACGTATTAAGGTAGATGATACGGCAGCGGAGATCAGACGTTATGAGGCAGCCAGAGAAACTGCGGTAGAGCAATTAAACGAGTTGTACCAGAAGGCTTTAAAAGAAGTCGGAGAAATGAACGCAGCGGTATTTGAGGTGCACGCAATGATGGTAGAGGACGGGGATTATGTTGACTCCATTCAGAACATTATTGAAACACAGCAGGTAAATGCAGAGTATGCGGTTGCAATTACGGGAGATAACTTTTCCAAAATGTTCGCTCAGATGGATGATGAGTATTTTAAGGCGCGCGCTGTTGATGTCAAAGACATTTCAGAAAGAATCGTCAATATACTGAGCGGCAATACAGACGGCGGAGATATCGGCGATGAACCTGTTATTATTGTGGCGGATGATCTGGCTCCGAGCGAAACGGTTCAGATGGATAAAGATAAGCTGCTTGCATTCGTAACCCGGCACGGCTCATCCAATTCTCATACTGCGATCCTTGCAAGGACAATGAATATCCCGGCGCTGATCGGCATTGATATTAATGAGGAATGGAACGGGAAGCCTGCGGTTGTCGATGGGTATGAAGGAGTTTTATATATAGAGCCTGATGAGGAAAGCTGCAGAAAATTGAAGGAACGCAAAGAGGAAGATGAAAAAGCGAGAAATCTTCTGCAGGATCTGAAGGGAAAAGAGGACGTTACTCTTGACGGAAAGAAAATTAAATTGTATGCAAATATTGGAGGCGTCAAAGATGTCGCGAGCGTCCTTGCCAATGATGCGGCCGGGATCGGCTTGTTCAGGAGCGAATTTTTGTATCTGGAATCTGAGGATTACCCAAGCGAGGAAAGCCAGTTTCAGGCGTATAAAACAGTAGCCGAGAATATGGCTGGAAGAAAAGTGATCGTCCGGACGCTGGATATCGGCGCGGGCCCTGCTTCGGGCAAGTGTTTTTGGAAATATTGCCATTATGTACCCGATGATCATATCTGTAGATGAAGTCCGCAGAATCAAGGAAATCGTGGGACTGGTCAAAAAAGAATTAGAGGTTGACGGGATCAGCTATAATGATGTGGAGCAGGGGATCATGATAGAGACTCCCGCGTCTGTGGTGATCAGCGATGAACTGGCGAAGGAAGTTGATTTCTTTAGCATTGGAACAAATGATCTGACGCAATATACTCTTGCCATAGACAGACAGAATATGAAACTTGATAATATCTATGATCCGCATCATCCGGCTGTGCTGCGTATGATCCAGATGACGATTGAGAATGGGCACAAACATGGATGCTGGGTAGGAATCTGCGGGGAGCTTGGCGCAGATACTACGCTTACGCAGACCTTTATCGAGATGGGGATCGACGAATTGTCAGTATCGCCGTCCTGCGTACTGCCGATTCGCAAAAATATACGGGAAATCAGAGTGAATAAGGAAAAGCTGTTTTAACCGGATGAAGGGAGGAGCTTATGAATATTTGCATGAAGAGCTTCCGAAGCATATCTTTGAGGAACTTAAGCATTTCTTTTCAATCTACAAATATCTGGAAGGGAAGGATACCGTTGTAAATGAATTCAAAGGCCCGATAGATGCGGTTGCATGTATTGAAAAGTGCATGGAAAACTATAAATATAGATTTTAGAAAAAATAAAGGATCAGAGGAAATGCAGCACAGAGACAGCCCGCAGTGGCTGGTCATTGCTGTTGCAATATATACAAGCATAACGATGTTCCGTTCGGCAGCAAAGACAGAATAAAGCGATATATATTGAACGGAGATATAACAAAATATATATCGGATCCAATCAGTGAGATGAGAAATATGACAGTAAGCAGGAATCTGGGCTCTGGATGGATTATATCGGGGGAGCGCTTATCTTTTATGGGTTTCTGTTAAGCATCTGGGAGAAGCACAACGATCTGGAGCTTTACTATGTACATGGAAAGGATTGGGGCAGCGCCGGCGCCAGGGTGATGAATAACAGCGGCTTTATACAGGCTGTCGGTGTAACGGCCATGGCCAGCAGTATGAACAGGGGTGTATGGATCGCCTTGGCAGTAGCGGCAGGCCGGATTGTGCCGGGAACCCCCCGTTATGATCGTAATGTTTGAGGGATCGAAACCCGTAGTGGCGAGGTTGTAACGGAGAGTGTAAAACAAGATAACAGGGAGCGGAGGGTAAGTTCGCTCCCTGTTTGCGATATTTTGATAATTATCTTTCTACCCAGGCAGGGGTTGTCTTGCCTTTCATATCGAATATCGTGCCGAGGATGTTCATGATCCGGCAGCTTTCTGTTATTGCAAAATATCTATTGCCGCCTTTTGCTTCCTGATATGCGTGGAACCAGTTCAGCCCGATGTACATGGTAAACAGGAAAAACCCGACAAAAAATGTCAGCCACTGTCTGTTCAGCGTGATACCGATGAGCGTCATGACCGCTGTGTACCCAATCGCTGCGGCAACTACATACTGAGCTTTGCCAAAAAAGTGATTCCATGTCCGGGATAACAGGAACAGTATGACCACATATGCCGCAATCATAAGCCAGAAGAGGCCGAAGTATGTTCCGTCCACATAAATATCCTTTTGATCCGATAGGAAAAATATTCTGGCAAACATATAGGTGATTACAGATAATGGGATTAGATTAATGGCATTTATATGGAATACTACCATTAATATTTTTGTGTTTCTGGTAAAATACATCGCTCCGTAACAGATGATGCACAGGATGACCGGGAAGAAAAAGGAAGAGCCAAATGTAATAGCAAATGGAACCCCCTTTTCTATCAATCCCGGAGATCTTATAAGCATTTCTGGAGTCAGGATATCTTCAGAATAAGAGTACATCCAATCCCCGAGCAAAAAAGAAACGACAGCACATATCAGGTATCCGTAAGACAGCATCAGAGCCAGATTCTTGTTAAACTGTTTCGGTGTCAGGATTTCCTTTGTAATGTCTTCTCTCATAACCTTCGCGAGCTGTTCGCTCCAGGATGCCTCGTCCCTTTCCAGAATGGATTCTGATACAGACTCGTAAGGAAGATGGCAATGGAGCAGGGTTTCACATACCCGCCTGACGGCTTCAAGGCTCTGCTCTTCCTCATGGAGCAGACGGAGACGGTTTTCCATAACTTTATTCAGGGTTACGTTCCCGTCTTTTAACTCCCGGATATCCGAGATTGGAACTCCAAGGACTCTTAGGACCTTGATCCTCTTGAGCTGTTCAATGTCTTCTTCAGAATATTCCCGGTAGTTGTTCGTATCATTTCTTTTTGGGGAGATAAGCCCTTCATTTTCATAGTATCTGATATTTGCCTTGGTAATGCCAACCTTGCTTTCAACGTCTTTAATCGTCATGGTAAATGCCCTCCTTTGATATTTGATAAGTAGAGTATAAAGGTTCAAGTGCCTTGAAGGTCAATACTTTTTTGATATTTTTTTGATGATTTTCTTTTGTGTATTCTGTTTTTATGCAGAGATGCTATGATAAAAAAATCAGGGAAAGTGATTCTCAAATTCCCTAAATTATGACAGGCTTTGAAAGCCGCATGGTCTTCGCCCGTTTTCCGGGCAGCTATCCAAAGAAACTACAAGGGAGGTTTTTGCGTATGACGAACAAGCTAAAGGAGTATTTCCCCATGATCCGGACAAGAGAGGCTATCATGGAGAAGATTGAAGCAGACAGGCATATGAAAAAGCTTTGGAACGGATTGCGGAGTTGGAAGGGGCCTCTGCTTAAAAGATAGTCGCCCGCCCAAAAGCATTTTACAAAAGCAAAGACAAAGTAAATAAAAAGCCTTATTTATAGATTGCACCTATAAATAAGGCTTTTTATAAAATCTATAAATTTGACATTCCTCTTTCCCGACAGTACACTTAAATTATAATAATTATAGAACGGAGAGGGTATGTTATATGGAAACATTAGAATTACCAAAATCATTTGATGAATTTGTAGATGCAAGAAAAGCTGGATTTTTAAAGGTGAAAGAATATGTTGAGAACGGCGGGCATCTGGTGGGGATGTTTTGCTCTTACACTCCGCTGGAGCTTTTTGACGCAGCGGGGGTTTCGGTCGTAGGGCTTTGCGGAACAAGTAATGAACCGATCGCTGACGCGGAAAAGGTTCTTCCGAAAAATTTATGTCCATTGATCAAATCAAGCTATGGATTTGCCTACACGGAAAAGTGCCCGTATACATATTTCTGTGATTTTATCGTTGGTGAGACGACATGCGACGGGAAAAAGAAGATGTTCGAGCTGCTCAACGATATTAAAGAGACATATGTACTTCATCTTCCGCAGAGCCAGAAAAGAGAATATGCAAAAGATATCTGGTATCAGGAAATAAAGCTTCTGAAAGAATACATGGAAAAAAGATACGGCATTGAGATCACAGATGAAAAACTAAGAGAGGCTGCGCACAAGAGGAATGAACTGAGAAAGACGCAGATGGAGCTGTACACATTGCAGGGGGCGGTACCTCCGGCCATGAAAGCTACGGAAGTAATGTCTACGCTCGCACAAGGGATGTTCAATTTCGGCGTGGATGCCCAGCATGCAAGCTACAAAGCAAAGGTAGATGCAGCAAAAGAGGCGGTTGCAAACGGAGCGAAGCCTGTTGATGAAAAAGCAAAGAGAATCCTTCTGACAGGATGTCCGTCTACCGGGGTTATCCAGAAGGTGGGTATGACTATCGAAAATAACGGCGGGGTGATCGTCTGTCTGGATGACTGCGGCGGTGAAAGGACGCAGAAGATGTTGGTTGATGAAAATGCAGACAACATACTGCGGGCAATCTCTGACCGTTATCTTGAGATCCACTGTTCGGTTATGACGACAAATGAAGGTCGGATCGAGAATACAAGGGAGATGTGTAAGAAATACAAGGCAGACGGCGTGGTGGAGATGGTACTTCAGGCTTGTCATACGTTTAATGTGGAATCTAACCTGATGCAGAAGATGTGCGAGGAGGAAGGTATCCCGTATATGAAGCTGGAAACAGATTATTCAACGACAGACAGCGGACAGATTGAGACAAGGATTGCAGCATTTATCGAAATGTTATAAAATGTTCATAGAATAAAAGGGCAGGGAGAAGTCCCTTGCTCTTTTTAAAGGTTAAGGAGGATAAGATGTATCAGGTGGGAATAGACATTGGTTCCAGTTCCGCAAAGACGGCTGTGCTGAAAGGAGGGGAGATTATAAAAACCATCCTGCTGGATACCGGATTCAGCAGCCGGAAAGTGGCGGATGAAATCTAC
Organism: Lachnospiraceae bacterium MD308; assembly: GCA_010206225.2. Lineage (GTDB taxonomy): Bacteria > Bacillota > Clostridia > Lachnospirales > Lachnospiraceae > MD308. The sequence continues at coordinate 64,055 of VIQU02000002.1, forward strand.
GCCATGCTGGAGGCCGAAGGGATCACAAGAGAAAACGCAGGGTATGTCGCTACCGGTTACGGCAGAGTCTCTGTACCGTATGCAGACGATACAGTGACAGAAATCACCTGTCACGGGAAAGGCTCATATTTCCTTTTCAGGGAGAACGGAACGGTTATCGATATCGGAGGTCAGGATACAAAAGGAATTTCCTTGAAAAACGGGCGCGTCATGAAATTTGTCATGAATGACAAGTGTTCGGCGGGAACGGGGAAATTTCTTGAGGTCATGACAAACAGGCTTGGACTTACTCCGGAAGAACTTTCCAGACTGGCGCGGAAAGGAAAAGAGATTACGATCAGTTCTATGTGTACAGTGTTTGCTGAATCGGAGGTCATAAGCCTGATCGGGAAAGAGACGCCAAGAGAGGACATCGCGTTTGGCGTTATCGAATCTGTAGTAAATAAAGTCGTATCGCTTCTCGCTCAGGTTCCGAATGACAGATATTTTCTGACCGGCGGGTTGTGTGAGGACGCCTATATCATCGGACGTCTGGCAAAAGCGCTGGATGCGCCGGTAAGCTCCCTGCCGCTTGCGAGATATGCCGGGGCGATTGGCGCGGCGCTGCTGTGTAAGTGATGTGTCGGTCTGTCAGGCAGCGCAGGTATTACATTCTAGAACCCATGGAAATTCACGGTTAAGTAAAAATGTGAACTCCATGGGTTTTTTCTATTTCAAATCTATTCCTTAAAATTTCCACTTGCAATGTAAAAACGCCTGATGTATACTTATACTAGTTATATAATACAACAGTATAATAATACGGAAAGGTCGTCATATGAGTACACTAATTGAGATCAAAGATATATACAAGATCTATCGTCCGGGAGAGAATGAGGTGCATGCTTTGGACGGTATAAGCCTCACCATAGAGGAAGGCGAATTTGCAGCGATCATCGGTCATTCGGGTTCAGGGAAATCTACGCTCATGAATATGATCGGCTGTCTGGATATCCCGACGGAAGGAACGTATCGCTTAAGCGGCAGAGACGTGTCCCATATGACGGACAATGAGCTTTCGGATATTCGGAACCAGCAGATAGGCTTTATCTTTCAGGGTTTCAACCTGATCGCAAATCTGGATGCTCTTGCTAATGTGGAACTGCCTCTTATATATAGGGGAGTTGATAAGCGGACGAGACGTGAGGCTGCGCTTTCTTCTCTGGAGATGGTCGGGTTGGAAGAAAGAATCCATCACAAGCCGTCGCAGATGTCTGGCGGCCAGCAGCAGCGGGTAGCAGTTGCAAGGGCTATCGCTGCCCGTCCGCCAATCATACTGGCGGATGAGCCTACTGGTAATCTGGATTCTCATGCAACATGGGAGATACTGGATATATTGAAGGAGCTTCATAAAGCGGGGAGGACGGTTATCGTTATCACACATGATCCTGAGATTGCAAGACAGGCGGAACGGGTAATACAGATCAAGGACGGCAGGATCGTCGGGGACGATCAAAATGAGAGTGAAAAAAGACCGGAGAAGTATTAAAAGATCAAGGGGAATACAGCGGAAACCATGTACAGGAGGATATGGAGTATGTTTAAGAGAGACAGGAAGAGATACAGGCGCAGGAGGAAACAAAGTGAAGTAACCTATGCAGCAGGGCATGCAGGAGGACGGACCGGAAAAAAGAAGCTTCCTGGCTGGGCAATCATACCAGTGCTCGCAGGTATAGCGCTGATCTGTTTTGGAATATCGAGGGTTACAGGGGAGGATCGTAAAGGAACGCGGCTTAACGTAGTGGAGGCACACCGGGAGAATATCAAAGAGATCTACAACACCTCCGGTATAGTAGTAAGCGAGAAAAGCAAGACCTTTTATTCTCCGGTAAATGCGCCGGTTAAGACAAACAAAGCAAAAGTCGGAGAGGCAGTGAAAAAAGGAGAGAAGCTGATAACCTTCGATACGACCGATCTGGACAGAGAACGCCAGAATTCGCAGCTTAATACATTGTCGGCAAAGTACACAAGTCAGGATGCAAAAGAGCAGAGCGAGCGTACAAAGAAAAGCATAGAGAAAGCGAAAGAGCAGGAAAATGCTATAATACTGAAGATGAAGTCCCAGATTAAGGAGAAAAGATCTCAGATAAAAAAGCTGGAAAAGCAAGTAAAAGAGTCGGCGGCAAAAAATGTAAAAGCCGCAAAAGATATTGCAGGAATAGAGAAAAAAATGACAGATAATCTTGACAGACAAAGTATCTGTCAGGCTCGAAAGGAAAATGCGGAGCGTCAGCTTGATAATCTGGATGTTCAAGAGCAGGGTGAAGGGCAGGATAAAGAGCAGGCAAAAACAAAGCTTGTAGAAGAAGCAGAAGAGGCAACGAATGAGATCAGCAGTCTGGAAAGGGAATACCGCACTCTGGAACAGAAGTTCAAGCAGCTTGGCGGGGAGGACGGCGCAGGAGATGCGAATACAGAGGCAGCACAAGCTCTGGCGCAGGCCAAGCAGGAGCTAGAGGCGCTACAGTCCAGCCTTACGCAGGCAGAAAACAGCAGGCAGACAAGTCCGGATGCCGGACTTACGGCGGCACAAGCCAATAATATGAGCGTCTCAGAGGATATCGCGGAGCTTGCAGAGCTTTCAGCCAAGGAATTGCTTGAGAAGGGAAAGGAAGGAATCAAGGCGGAATTTGATGGTATCATCTCCGATGTGAAGGTTCAGGAAGGGAGCGAGGCTGTTCAGGGAGGAGAGTTATTTACGCTGGTAAGCAATCGCGACGTAAGTGTTCAGCTTGAAGTGTCCGCAGGAGATTTTGAGAATCTTATTCCCGGAGAGAAAGCCGTGATCACTATTGGACGGCATGTCTATCATGGGACGCTGGAATCGGTCAACAAGATAGCGTTGACCAACGAAAAGGGTAATCCGGTTATCGGAGCCAGACTTTGTATTGATGATCCGGATGATGATCTCTGCATCGGTGTCAGCGCGAAAGTCAATATAACGGTAGCGGAAAAAGAGAATGCTCTATGTCTTCCAAACGAAGTGATCAATACGGCGTCGGATGGAGATTTTGTCTACGTGATCACAAACGGCACTGTACTAAAACGAAAGGTAGAAACAGGTGTTTCTTCAACAGATATGTCAGAGATTGTTTCCGGTATAAAAGAGGGTGACCAGATAGTATCGGATCAGTCTGGCGATCTGAAAGAAGGTATGAGGGCAACAGCAGTAAAGGATGAAGATACAGAGAAAAATAAGATAGATTAAGGAGCAGGCGTATGGGACAGTTCGGCGAATATATAAAGATGGCGCTTTACAATATCAGAGAGAATAAGGGGCGTTCTTTTCTTACCATGCTCGGTATTATCATCGGTATCTCTTCCGTGATCACGATCGTTTCTATCGGAAATGGCCTGAAGGCGGATGTTATGTCAAGTACGGAAGTAAAAAGCGCGACGGTGGTGCCGAATCCAGAGGAGACGAACCAGACAGAACTGATTACCTGGGAAGATCTGGGAGCGGTGAAGGCAGCTCTCGGGGAGCGTGTAAAAGGCGTGGCATCCAGCAAAATAGTGTTCGGTAATGTGGATACGAGAAAAGGAAACTTTGAGGCATATGTGGTGCTGACGACTCCGGATGCCGAGGCAGATCCCACGCAGCTTAAGATATTGTATGGATCATATTTTTCGGAGGAGGATGCAGAAAATGGCACGGCAGTCTGTGTTCTTGATAAAGCCAGCGCGCTATATCTGTTTGGTACAGCGGAGGTGGTGGGGATGGATTTTGATCTGATGATGGAAGATACGATCGTGACGCTGACCGTCAAGGGTGTGCGGGACGGCGATCCGGAAGTGATGAAGGCCAATCAGAAGGTGATGGAGATGTTCGGCATGGCAATGCCGGTCTATGTGGAATTACCCTTTACAATAGTAGAAAACTGGGGCGAAAAGGTAGAGGACTTCCAGTCGATCAGTCTGTTCCTTAAAGAAAATGAGGATGAAAATGCGGTGGCAAAGGCAGCGGTGCGGGTACTGAACGGCAGACATAGAAATGAAGGGGAGAATCTGTTCATGAAACAGCAGTCTATGGATATGACAAACGCCATGGGCGGGATCCTTGATACAGTAACCGCATTCATCGTATTTGTTGCGGGAATATCGCTGTTAGTCGGCGGTATTGGCGTCATGAATATTATGCTGGTGTCTGTTACAGAGCGAACTAGAGAGATTGGTATCCGAAAAGCGCTTGGCGCAAAGACTTCCTCGATCATCTTTCAGTTTTTGTGTGAATCTGCGATCATCTCAGGGATTGGCGGAATCATCGGGATACTGATCGGCGCGGCGATCTCGGAGACAGTGTCCGTGCTTGAGATCGGAGGACTGTCTGCAAGACTGTCCCTTAGCGCAGTGATTATCACTACCTGTTTTTCCTGCGGCGTGGGGATCGTATTTGGCATCTATCCGGCCAGAAAGGCAGCAAAGATGAGTCCGATCGAGGCATTGAAACAATTGTAGGCAGACTGTGGGAGGCATGCACAGAAATATAATATAAAAAGTATAAAGGAACAAGGAGGAAATAAGAGATGTTTAAACCGACAAAACTATTAAAGATCGTAGCTGTTCTTTTTATTATCACAGGAATATTGGGAATGTTTGGTACGGCGGTCAGCTATATCATGCTGCCCAAGATGAGGGAAATACCAGGGATAGATATGAGTACGATTGAGGCGGCATTGACGCCTTTGAATCTTATTATGTCAGTGATCAGCTGCATCTGTTCTATTGCAGCGGGAATCTTTGGACTCAGCGGCCGATCGAAAAGGGGTGCTGTTGTCTGCGCTGGCATCTATCTGGCGCTGGTTCTTGTGTCCGTTGTTCAAATGGTGTTTGAAGGGACATTTACTGTATTTGTGGCAGTGGATTTTATCCTGCCGGTATTGTATTTGTGGGGCTTATATCAGTCGGAATGATTGTTGTTATTGGAATCATAGCCGATCAATGTTTTTAGCAATTAATCCTTTCCTTGCGGCGGCAACATGTTGTATGATAGGTATGCAGAGTGTAAAGTGATCAAAATAGATTGATCGGGAGGAGTTTGCTATGGATAAGAAGACGATAGCAGAGCTTTCCTCTTTTATTAAAGGAGCGCCTACAGCGTTCCATGCAGTAGAGAGGATAAGCAGCATACTGAGAGAGGAAGGATTTGAGAAGCTTGAGGAGAGGAAGAGATGGAAGATTGAGCCGGGGAAATGTTATTATATTACAAGAAACCATTCCAGCATCATTGCTTTTAGGTTAGGGCAGGATCTGTCAGACTATAGTTTTCAGGTAACAGCGTCCCACAGTGATTCACCGGCATTTAAGCTTAAGGAGAATGCAGAACTTGAGATGAAGAAAAAGTATACGGTGTTGAACACAGAAGGATATGGTGGTATGATTTGTTCATCATGGCTTGACCGTCCCCTTTCTGTAGCGGGAAGAGTGATAGTAAAGACGGATACGGGCTTTCACACAAGGCTTGTCAATCTTGACAGAGACCTTCTGATGATTCCAAGTCTTGCGATTCATATGGACCGAACTGTTAATGAAGGACATGCGTATAATAAGCAAGTGGATATGCTGCCTGTGCTGTCGGGAGAAGCAAAAGAGCGGGGAGAGATAAAAAGGCTGGCGGCAAAGGAGCTCGATGTGTCAGAGGAAAGCATATATGGAATGGATCTGTTTCTTTATAACCGGATGGAACCGGCAGTATGGGGAAGTGAGAACGAGTTTTTTTCCAGCCCTCAGTTAGATGATCTGCAGTGTGCCTATGCTTCTCTAATGGGATTTCTATCTGGAAGTCACAGGAAGAATGTGAATGTATTTGTCTGTTTTGACAATGAGGAGGTTGGTTCAGGCACGAAACAGGGCGCCGGATCTACCTTCCTTTTTGACGTGCTCTGGAGGATCAATAAGGCGCTTGGAAAGGATGAAGAAGACTTTTACCGCGCGGTGTCCGGAAGCTTTCTGGTAAGCTGCGATAATGCTCATGCAGTGCATCCGAACTACCAGAATAAGACGGATGCTACAAATTGTGTCTATATGAATGAAGGGATTGTAGTAAAGTCCCATGCTGGCCAGAAGTATACAAGCGATGCGCAAAGCATTGCCGTATTTAGAGCAATCTGCGAGAAGTCAGGTGTGCCGGTACAGTTTTTTGCGAACCGTTCTGATGCGGCAGGCGGCAGTACTCTTGGGAATATTGCCATGACGCAGGTATCCATGAATGCAGTTGATATCGGACTGCCTCAGTTGGCTATGCATTCTGCTTATGAAACTTGCGGAGTAAAGGATACGGAGTATCTGATCAAAGCGGCAGGGAAATTTTACAGCAGCCATATTCATGTATCGGGCGACGGGAAATTCCAGATAGAAGAATAAAGAGAGGGATAATGCAGAGATGAAAAAGATACTAATGATCGGAACAGGCGGCACAATTGCTTCGAAAGAGACGGAAGAGGGATTAACTCCCGGGCTTACGCCGGAGGATATTCTCTATTACATTCCGAAAGTAAAAAAAATCTGTGATGTTGTAACTATACAGGTGTGCAACGAAGACAGTACGAACGTGAAACCGGAGCACTGGCGGTTGATTGTCAGGACGATAGAGCAGAATTATTACAGTTACGACGGATTTGTGATCTGTCATGGCACGGACACGCTGGCGTATACTGCCTGCGCATTGTCTTATATGATACAGAATTCCAATAAGCCGATTGTTATTACCGGGGCGCAAAAGCCGATCAGCGACGATGTGACAGACGCAAGGAGTAATCTTTTAGACAGCTTTATCTATGCGTCGGATAAGCATTCTCAAGGCATAAATATCGTGTTTGACGGTAAAGTTATAGCCGGAACACGGGCGAAAAAGGAGATGTCAAAAAGCTATAATGCATTTTCCAGTATCAACTTTCCTTATCATGCAGTTATCAGAGACAGAAGGCTGATCCGATATATCCCGGAGATGCCGTACAAGGACAGAGTGCAGTTTTATTATAATATGAAGGACAGCGTCTATGTGCTGAAGCTGATCCCGGGACTGAAGCCGGATATTTTGTATTATCTGTTTGAAAATTACGACTGCATTGTGATAGAGAGTTTTGGCGTTGGAGGAATGCCGAAGTCTCTGACGGATGTATTTTGCGCGGAGATGAAAAAGTGGGAGCAGGAAGGCAAGCATGTAGTTGTGACAACACAAGTAGTCAATGAGGGCAGCGATATGATGGTTTACGCCGTTGGGAAGACCATAAAGACAGAATTCAATCTGATGGAAGCATATGATATGACGACGGAGGCGGTGATTACGAAGCTGATGTGGCTGATGGGCTTAGAGGGGCTGTCAAAGGGAGAATTCAGGGAAATGTTTTACCAGCAGATTAATTATGATATTTTATTTGCAGAGTAACGGGAGGAGAAGCTTTACAGGCAGGAATTTAAAAATAACTTCTGTATACTTCTAGGAAATCGGTTGGAAACATGGCTTGCGTTCTGAATCAGGAAAAGCTGTCTTGTAAATGTTTATTTGCCGCGTTTTCTGTTAAATGCGTGACATAGCCGTTAAAAAAACTACTTTTGTCAAAATACTTACAATTTTTATTCATGATGTTATAATAAATACACTTGAAATATGAATGAAGATTTATATTGGGAAAATCTGACGAAAGAAGGTATGATAAGAATGAGCAGACTAGAGCTTGATTCGCCTAAAAAAGCCCGTATTGTCATGGAAGAACTCTACAAGGATTTAGAGCGAAGAATCGAATCAAGTCCTCCGGGCCTATGCCCGGTCGATATGTCGCGCGCGTTTTTGGAACTGTGTCATGCGCAGACCTGTGGGAAATGTGTGCCGTGCCGTATCGGACTTGGACAACTGAATCATTTCATCAAGGATGTGCTTGATGGAAAAGCAACGATGGAGACATTAGATGTGATGGAGCAGACCGCACTTTCCATTATGGAATCGGCAGACTGCGCTATTGGCTATGAAGCTGCTAATATGGTCTATAAGGGATTGATCGGCTATCGGGATGATTATATAGAGCATATAGAGCATGGACGCTGTACCTGTACATATAGTCAACCGGTTCCGTGTGTATCTTTATGTCCGGCACATGTGGATATACCAGGATACGTGGCGTTGGTAGGAGAAGGACGCTATGCAGATGCGGTCAGACTGATCCGCAAGGATAATCCGTTCCCGACTACCTGCGGATTTATCTGTGAACATCCGTGCGAGGCAAGATGCCGCAGGAATATGATGGACGATGCAGTAAATATCCGTGGTCTCAAACGAGTTGCCGCTGATTTTGCAGGAGAGGTCGATCCTCCGGCATGTGCGCCGTCTACGGGTAAGAGAGTCGCGGTGCTCGGCGGAGGTCCGGGAGGACTTAGCGCTGCGTATTACCTGCAGCTTATGGGGCATCAGACAACGGTTTATGAGATGCTTCCGAAGCTTGGAGGAATGCTTCGGTACGGTATTCCGAATTACCGTCTGCCGAAGGACCGTCTTGAGGATGATGTGAATGCTATCATAAAGACAGGTGTTGAAGTGAAGCATGGCTTAAAGATCGGTCCGGATATTACAATCCAGCAGCTTCAGAAGGAATATGATGCCGTACTTATTACAATTGGAGCCAGCACAGACAAAAAGCTTGGTCTTGACGGGGAGAACGCAGAAGGCATCTTTTCGGCAGTACAATTCCTTAGGAATGTAGGAAAGAACATTATCATGGATCTTACGGGCAAGGAAGTGGCTGTTATCGGCGGAGGCAATGTAACGATGGATGCTGTCCGCACGGCAAAACGTCTCGGGGCCAGGAAGGTAAGTGTTGTATATAGAAGAAGAATCGCAGATATGACTGCGCTGCCGTCAGAGATTGAGGGAGCGATTGCAGAGGGTATCGAAGTGCAGACACTTAAAGCGCCGTCGTCTCTGGCTGTTGACGAGAATAATCATGTGAAAGGAATCTATGTATCTCCGCAGATGATCAGTTCGATCAAGGACGGGCGTGCCAGCATCAGACCGACAGGCGAAGAGGATCTTTATATTCCGTGTGATATTTTAGTAGTTGCTATTGGACAGAATATTGAGACAAGGCATTTTGAAGAAGCAGGAATACCGGTATCAAGGGGTAAGATTGTTACAAAGAGCAACGGAGCTATCGAGAACCTGCCGGGCGTTTTTGCGGGAGGAGACTGCGCGAGCGGACCGGCATCTGTGATCAAGGCGATTGCAGGGGCGAAGGTTGCGGCAGCTAATATTGATGAGTATCTGGGCTATCATCATGAGATTTCCTGTGATGTTGAGATCCCGGAGGCACGTCTTGACGACCGCACACCATGCGGCAGAGTGAACCTGACTGAGCGCGAGGCTTGTGAGAGAGTGAAAGATTGGGACGGCTGTGAGAACTGCATGACTGAGAGAGAGGCAAAGCAGGAGGCAAGCCGGTGCTTACGATGCGATCACTTTGGATATGGAATCTTTAAAGGAGGCAGAGAAAAATTATGGTAAATCTTACAATTGATGGTAAAAAGATATCTGTACAGGAAAACACCACAATCATGGAAGCTGCCGCACAGAACGGGATTCCGATTCCGAAACTCTGCTATCTGAAAGGAATCAATGAAATAGCGGCCTGCCGTGTGTGCGTGGTTGAATTAGAAGGAAAAGAAAAATTAATTACATCCTGTAATAATGTGGCTGAGGAGGGGATGGTAATCTTCACTAACAGCCCGAAGGTAAGAAGACATAGAAGGAATACGGTTGAACTTATCCTGTCACAGCATGATTGCCTCTGCGTTACTTGTACAAGAAGCGGAAACTGCAGTCTTCAGAAGATTGCCAATGATCTGGATATTTTGGAAATCCCCTTCAGGCAGGAGCTGGAACATCAGGCGTGGAACAGGAAGTTTCCGCTGATACGCGAATCGACAAAATGTATTAAATGTATGCGTTGTATTCAGGTCTGTGATAAAGTACAGGGGCTTAATATATGGGATCTGGAAGGAACAGGTTCGCGCACAACAGTCAATGTAGCAGGGCATAAGACAATCAACGAATCAGCCTGCTCTTTGTGCGGTCAGTGTATCACCCACTGTCCGGTTGGAGCTCTTCATGAGAGAAGTGACACAGGAAAGGTGTGGAAGGCGATTGCAGATCCAGACAAGATTGTTGTTGCTCAGGTTGCTCCGGCAGTACGCGCGGCATGGGGAGAGTATCTGGGACTTGAGCCGGAGGAAGCGACGATCGGAAAGATCTTAGACTCCCTGAAGCGGATGGGCGTGGATTATGTATTTGATACCTGCTTCTCGGCGGATCTTACAATCATGGAAGAGGGAACGGAGTTCGTCAAGAGATTTACCTCCGGTGAATTAAAGGAACGTCCCATGTTCACTTCCTGCTGTCCGGGATGGGTGAGATTTATTAAATCTCAGTTCCCGCATCTGGTAAGGTATCTGTCAACAGCAAAGTCACCGCAGCAGATGTTCGGCGCAGTGATGAAGTCTTATTTTGCGCAGAAATTAGGCGTAGATCCGGAGAAGATATTTACGGTATCCGTTATGCCTTGTGTGGCAAAAAAAGCGGAATGTGAGATGGAGCTTTTCTATGAGGAATATGCGGGACATGACGTGGATGTGGTCGTTACTACCAGAGAGCTTGTGCGGATGATCCGCTCTGCCCACATAAGTCCGGATACGCTCAAAGATATCGAGAGCGACCGTCCGATGCAGGAAGGAACCGGTGCAGGCGTAATCTTTGGCGCGACAGGCGGCGTTATGGAGGCGGCTCTTAGAAGTGCATATTATTTGATTAAGGGCGAGAATCCTCCGGCGGATGCGTTTAAAGCAGTCCGCGCACAGGGCTTTAATGAGAACAACGGCGTTCAGGAGGCCAATTTCCAGATAGATGACATAACGGTAAGAACAGCGGTTGTCAGCGGACTTGGCAACACAAGGGCGCTCCTTAACAAGATTGAGAAGGGCGAAGCTCAGTATGACTTTGTGGAAGTCATGGCATGTCCGGGAGGATGTGTAGGCGGCGGCGGACAGCCGATCCACGACGGCGAGGAGCTTGCATTTGAAAGAGGGAAGAACCTTTACTATCTGGATGAGAATGCTGAATTCAGATATTCTCATGAGAACCCGGATATCCAGATGCTTTATAAGGAATATCTTGGCGAGCCGAACGGACATAAGGCTCATATGTTGCTGCATAGCGATCATCTTAACGATCTGGCGAACGGGAGATAACGTTCAGCCCTGCTGTTGATAGTTTTAATTTTAAAATCGCTGTATCATTTAGTTTTACTAAGATACAGCGATTTTCTAATTCAGGGAATAAATTCTAAAATCATAATGTAGTTGAAAAGAAAAACAAAGTTGATTATACTGAAAAGAGAAGATACGGCAGAATAAAGCTGCGGGCAGTCTCTGCGCAGCAGGCCGGGGGAGATATTGGAGTTGATAGATAATTATGGAAATGAATAAAAAAGACAAAGTAACAGATATGACTCATGGCCCGGTATTCTCTCAGATGACGAGATTTGCATTGCCTGTACTTTTTGGAATGCTCTGCCAGAGGCTCTATAATTTTGCAGATACATATATTGTAGGGCGCTTTCTGGGAGATGAGGCTTTGGCGGCGGTCAGTATCGCGGGGACAGCAACTTATATGATGTTTTCCATCATTATGGGCGTAACGACAGGAGTCGGAGTAGTTGTGTCGCAGTTTTATGGAGCGCAGAAGGAGCAGGAGATCAGGAAAGCTTTTGTAGCGGGAGGTTATGTAGCTGCAGTAATGGCACTTCTTATTACGGCGGCAGGTATGGCTACGACAGGTCCGCTGCTTACCATTCTTCATACTTCAAAGAAGTTGTTCCCGATGGCAGCAGCTTATCTTATGGTAATCTATGCCGGGAGCATTGCGACAATGCTATATAACTTCAGCGCGGCTGTTTTACGTTCGCTGGGGAATTCTATGATACCGCTTTTATTCCTGATTTTGTCAAGTGTATTGAACGTATTTCTGGACGTAGTATTTATCGCATGGATTCCTATGGGTACTGCGGGGGCGGCATTTGCTACCGCGCTGGCACAGCTGATCTCCGGCGTGCTTTGTATATGGTATGCATTGAAATCACTGCCGTTTTTGCGGGTGAAGGGAAAGCAGTGGAAACCGGATAAAGGGCTTGTTAAAGAGGTGCTTCGCTATGGGATTCCGACCGGGCTTCAGATGAGTATCATCTCTGTGTCTGATATGACGCTTCAGGCAGTTATCAATACTTATGGCACAGCTATGATCGTGGCATACGGGGTCTGCATGAAGGTGGAAGGGCTTGGATTTCAGCTTGCGGATGCGATTGGTTCGGCAGTAGGGACTTTTACAGGACAGAATGTAGGAGCGGGCGACTACGCGAGAGTAAGAAAGGGAGTGCGCAGCGGTTATCTTCTGAATGTCGTATGCTATGGGATTTTTTGCCCGGTTGTGTTCATCTGTGCGAGGCCGATCATGGAGCTTTTTACAAAAACACCGGAAGCAGTCAGCCTTGGTACAGAATATATGAGGATATTTACGGCATTTTTCTTTGCGGGGGGAATCTTAGTTGTGTACCATAATATTCTGCGCGCGTCGGGGGATGTATTTGTTACGGTATTAATGGGAGTGAGTGAGGTCGTAACGAGGATTGGGTGTGCATTTTTGCTTCCGATGCTGTTTGGATACCGGGGATTGTGGTTTGTTTCGCCCATTACATGGGTATGTGCTGCTCTTGTAGGAGGAGTAAGGTACTACTCCGGAACATGGGAAAAGAAGGCAAGGATGAGTATGGAAGGGGGAGCGGAAGATGGGGAGAAAAAAGAAGTCTAAGATTGAATTTAGATACTACAGAATGCCCGAGGACATTCCTTTTTTGGCGCTGCTTGGTGAAAAGTGGGTGCAGTATTATGGAAGAGATGTTGACTATCTGCATTTTCACAACTATCTGGAGATTGGCTATTGCTATAGCGGGACGGGAACTCTTGTTTTGGGAGAGGAAAATTATCGGTTTACCGGAAATCAGTTTTCTGTGATTCTGAAAAATTATCCGCACACGACAGACAGTGATTCCGATACAGTGAGCAAATGGGAATATTTGTTCATTGATGTAGATATGATTTTAGAACAATTTTACAGGGGAGGGGGTATTAATCGAAAGGAAAATATTTCTTATCGGATCAATAGTCAGGCATTCTTTAAATCGGCTGAAGAAAAACCTAAGATGGCAGAGATGATACGTAATATTATGGATGTGATACGAGAAAAGCAGGAGTTTTATCTGGAAGAGGCAAAAGCAGGAATTGCGGAGCTTCTATTTAATATAGCGAGGGAGAAAAAAGGAACGGGTCTTGTGGAAAAGCTTCCTGTGAAAGAGGCGGCTCCGATTATTCAGTCTCTGGACTATATTGCAATTCATTATATGGAACAGATCAAGATAGAAGATCTGGCCGGATACTGCCATATCAGTCAGTCTCATTTCCGCAGGATTTTTTCAGAATATATGGGCATGAGTCCGGTAGATTATATTAATCTTGTGCGTATTCGAGCTGCATGTGGTTATTTGAAGAGAACGGATGCTTATATTTCAGATATCGCTAACAAATGCGGATTTACTACCTTTTCAACCTTCAGCAGGAATTTTAAACAGATTACAGGCGTTTCCCCCAATGAGTGGAGAAAACGCCCGGAAAACTACGAACAGCAGCTATTGAAATTTCGTATCCATTCAGAAAAGGGATGGTGAGATTGCCGCATTTTATGCATATCAGTCAAAATCAAACTTTGTAAAACGTTTGTGCATTGCGCCGTAACGGGTGCGTACCATCTCGTTTCCGGCAAGTACGTCTTCCTCGCTTCCGTGAAATTGGCAGCGAATGCAGTAATATTCCTGCTTGTCTTTGTCATAGAACATATCAATATCCAGATCCCTCATAAAGCATGAAGGGCATCTGTAATTTAATTTGCCTTTTCCAGCTTGAGCCATGTCGCAAACATCTCCTTATCTGTTAATATTTTCTTGTATCCCAGAGTGAACATCGGGGAAAATGCATAGCCTTCCCGGATATATCCGTCTGCGTTATCGGATGCGGTCATAGAGACCTTTGTCTCAATGGCGGGGATAACGGCGGATACCGCTTTCGCGCCGAAGAGATCAGCTTCCCGGCAGCGGTATTCGTAAGAAATAGTTCTGTTCTCGCTGTCTGACGTTCCCTCGCAGGATAAGAGAATACCGCTCATATCCTCAGGATATTCAGTCGTTCCATAGCATGCCGTCATATATTCGTTTAGTTCGATTTCTGCGGATGAATCGCTCATATCGAGGATTGTGCGCTCGATGCCGATCGCGCCGCTGCCTTCTTTAAAATATTCTTTTGTCTGCAGTGTGACAGTGAGATCTGCAAATTCAATCGTTACAGGATCCAGTGTGAGGATTCTTAGCTTTCCTTCTTGTGAAAAATGAGCTTTTGTCCGGCACAGGCAAAGGTCCACTTCTTCGCCTTTGTAAGAAAGCTTTGCGCTTCTTATGGTTCCTTCGCCTGCATAATGGGTAAAGTATCCGGCACGGTATTTTTCCTGTATTAAGAATGGATAAGAGGCATCCTGTACATGCTTTGTTCCGATGCCTACTTCCCACTTAAGCTTTGCCGCGTAAGGGCGCAGATCGAAGATCGCGCCGCCCTGATCCATGCTGACGCCTGCCCGCATAAAAGGATCCGTATACCAGAAGAGCTGTTTGTCAGAGCCGTAGAGAATATCACGCCAGAGGGCGCATTCCGGCTCGGTGTAGGTCTTTTTGCCGCGATAGTAATCCGCGAACTCAGACATGGTCATATCGATAAGCTTTCCTTCTTTTTTCAGGTCGCCGTAGTATTTACAGCCGTCGGAATAAGACTTAAGGAGTAGTTCGTAAGGTGCTTCCCAGCGTCCCATCTTATTCATCCAGCCCGGTCCCACGAACATCATATTATAGGAATATCCATTGTTGTATTTTTCCTGCGCCCGATACTGATCGATCAGATTGTAAAGATACGGATATTCCCATGTCTTTGAATCATAGATCATTCCACGCAGGACGTTCTGCGGATGAGTCCCGAAGTTAGAGCCATTGCCGTCATAACAGGCGATCAAATCTCTGGAAAGATGGGGAATCGCAACGATACCGCTGTCCTCGGCTTCGTTTGCCGCAGGGGCATGGGTGTTCTGTTTTGACGGGATCCATGGCGCCCAAGGACCTCCGTCAAACAGTGTGTACCATGAATTATTGCAAGTGTGATAAGCCTTCGGCCCTTCCTCCCAGCATGTGGCGATGGCACATTTTACAGAAGGATAAGTTTCTTTGATATAATTGGTAAGCTCTGCGTCCATATAATAAGAACCGGTTGATTCCGGGTAGAATCCAAAGATATCATGGAATTTTCTGAATACGTCATCGACGATCCTCTTTTTATCCTCCATGGAGAACATCCAGATGCAGAAATCTTTTGTCTTATATTTTTCGCGGAATTCTTCGCAGGGAAGTCCAAGGAGGGAGAGTGCAATCTCATCGCCATATATTTTGTGGTCGCTTTTAGCAATTTCGACTGCTTCTTTGTTAAAAAGTGCCGCATAGGTCATGTGGATGGTAACCTTCAGACCGTTTTCATGGGCAATTCTCTGCTGAGTTTTAAAGATATCAAGAGATTCTGTCAAAAGCTTTTTGTCTCCGATATCTTCTTCTTTTCCGTGTCCTGTCACAGTGGCGGAATATTCTGGAACCATCTCAGGTCTGTGGATTACATTAAGAATAAATTCACTCATAGTTAAAAAACTCCTGTTTTTTGTAATAAAATGTCCGGCATGCCGTATTGCATGGCAGCGATGCCGGACGAACATATATAAAATATTTATTTGACAGCTCCTGTGATACCTTCTGCAAACTGTTTCTGAAGTACAAAGAATACAACCATCGTCGGGATGGAGCAGAAGAGTACGCCGCACATCAGCATGCCGTAATCTGTAACATATCCGGTGATCAGGTTAGCGATAAGCATCGGCATGGTCAGAGAGTCGTTGTCTGTCATGATTACCTTCGGCCACAGGTAAGAGTTCCATGCGTTCATGAAGGTAATAACTGCCGCAGCTGCATAAGTAGATCTCATGGTCGGGAAGAACATACGGAAGAAAATCTGCACTTCATTCAGACCATCGATACGTGCGGCTTCTATGATGTCGATCGGAAAAGCTCTTGCATTCTGACGGAACATCATGATCATAAACGGTGTCGATATCATCGGAAGGATGAAACCGAGTGTACAGTTTAAAAGCTTTGCCTTTGAAAACATCTGGAATAAAGGAACCATGGTTGCTACCTGAGGAATCATCATAGCCAGCAGCAGGATGGAGAATAATTTATCTTTCCATTTGTCATGATATACCTCAAAGCCGTAACCCGCAATGGAGCAGATCAGCAGACATACCAGAGTTGTCACGATAGCATAGATGAAAGAATTGGCAAGCGCGCGCCACAAAGGCTGCTGCGATACCAGATTGTTAAAGTTCTGCATAAAATATCCGCCGGGCAGAATCCGTCCCCTTGAGACATCCACAGAAGTATTGGTTGCTGCGGAGATCATCCAGTACAGTGGGAATACCGAAATAAATGATACAATTATGAGAAAAATATATGTAGGAATCAGTCTGCGCTGAATCATAGAGCTGTTCTTCTTAGTCACGTGTATCACCTACTTTCAAGTTGATAAATGCCAGAATAGCGACCATGATAAAAATCAGAAATGCCATAGCAGACGCATAGCCGAAATTCGGAACATTGATGAAACATGTATTGTAAACATAGTGAGACATTGTAATCGTCGTGTTTGCCGGACCGCCCTTTGTCAAGTTGACAGACTCGTCGAACAACTGTAACGTACCATTGATAGACATGATAAATGTCATGATGATCGTTGGCTTCAGCAGAGGAACTGTAATTCCCCAGAAAGTTTTCCATCCGTTAGCACCATCGATTTTGGCTGCCTCATATACAGAGTATTCGATGTTCTGCAGACCGGAAAGGTAGAATACCATGTTGTAACCGGTCCATCTCCAGACAAGAGCGATGATGATAATGATCTTTGCGCTTGCTGCATTTCCGAGGAAATTGTAGCCGGACTCTAAAATGTGCAGTTTGATTAAAATACTATTGATAAGTCCTTCCTGTGCAAACAGGGAGCGGAAGATCAATGCGTAAGAAACGAGTGAAGTTGCACATGGAAGAAATACACAGGTTCGGAATAGTCCTTTAAATTTTAGATCCTTGTTGTTCAAAAGCTGTGCAAGCAGGATAGCCAGTATCAACATGATCGGCACTTGGATGAGCAGGTAAAGAAATGTATTGCCGATAGACTGAATGAATACCTTATCTGCAAGCATTCGCTTGTAGTTGCTGAATATTGGCTCTGCGAATCTCATGTTAGCGCCGGTCCCGGTCTGGAGAGAGATAATGAATGCACGAACCATAGGATAAAAGCTCATAACAACGATCATAAGTGTTGCTGGCGTCAAAAACGCCCAGCCTGCCGCCTTTTGTTTGGCAACAAGCGTCATTCCTTTTTTGCTGGAATTCACATAGAAGCCCCCTTTCTTCTGAGAATCTGCTTAAAAAAATAGGGAACTGTAAGCAGTTCCCTATTTCATCTGCTTTTTACTCTGTCATCTTGAATTCAAGTGTCTCCTGAGCTTCTTTTAAAGCATCTTCTTTTGCAGTTCCGTTTGTAATATTGATGATAGCTGTGTTGACAGCTTCCCTTGCCTCATAGTGGTAAGGAGTCTTTGTGAACTCCGGAATGTGTGAGGAGTACTCTACAAGTGTAGAATAAATCGGCTGTCCGCCGTAGAACTCCACAGGCTCATTGTAAACTTCTGACTCGCCTGCCGGCAAATAGCATGCAATACCGGATGTAGCCGGAAGAATAGAGTCATAGAAATCTGTGCTGGAGCCGAATGTCTTTACAAGGAAATCCTTTGCAAGATCAGGGTTCTTGCAGTTGGATGTGATATACCAAGAAGAACCGCCGTTGTTTGCGTAATTTGTAGCAGTGTCAACGCCGTCAACCTTAGGAAGCGTAGTGATCTGCCATTTGCCTGCCTGATCCTCGATGCCTGTCAGAGTTGCGTTCATCCAGTTGCCGTTGATAATGCCAACAGCTTCGCCGCCTGTAACAGTTGAGATATACTCATCCCAGTTATTTACAAGCTTAACAGCATCCTTTTTGATCATGTCTGTGTAAAGGTCGATACATTTCTCAGCAACGTCATTGCCTACGATGTAAGCTTCGCCTTTCTCATTTACAAAGTTAGCGCCGCAAGACTGAATCATGAGCATGATCACATCACCGCCGGTCGACTCGCTTGTGAGAAGGTATTTGCCTGTTTTCTTGTGAACATCTACAGCGATGTCTGTAAACTGTGACCAGGTGATATCAGTGAGGTCTTCAATCTTATAACCTGCTTCTTCAAGAATATCCGTGCGATAGAAGGCTGCGCACACACCGTTGTCATATGGAACGCCATAGTGTTTGTCGTCCGCCATAGAGTAAGACTGTTTTAATGTTGCAAAGTCATCCCAATTGATACCGCAGTCTGTAAGATCTGTGAACGCATCAGGATAACTCTTTAAGAATTTCTGGTAGCTGTTGTCCTGCATCAGAACGATATCAGGCATTGTGCTGTAATCTCCGGCATTCGCACAGGTAGTAAGCTTTGTCTGGCAGTCATCGGAAGAAGTCTCGATAACCTCAATCTCGAATCCGTCGTGATCTTTCGCATACTGCTCGCCAGCCATCTGGATAGCCTTGATGTTAAAGGTCTAATCCCATGCCCATACTGTTAATTTGTTACCGCCTTCAGAGCCGCCTCCCTCAGAAGAAGCATCATCAGAAGAACCGCTGTTTCCGCAGGCTGCAAGAGACAATACCATAGTGCCTGCAAGTAGTACTGAGAGTAACTTTCTCTTCATACTTTTTTCCTCCTTTTTCAGTCAAATTGTTTTATAAGTGTATTATAACAAGACAAAAAGAAGGAAAGATTGCGTAATCGAGCATATAGTGTGCATATTCGACTAAAAATGTAGCCGTTGTATAGAATTTGCCGGAAAGTGTGCGGGTTTTTGTGAATTTTTTGGGAAGAAACGGCTATAAAAATACTTTGTCAGGGTAGCGCTTTTTCAGGGTTTGAAGCATATTTTCACTCAGGTCGAGCAAGAGCTTGATCTTCTGAGAGTGTTCTATAATGATCATAGTGTAATAGGGAGTGCCTTCTTCGTAGGAGGTGTAGTCATATTTGGGAAGCTTTATGGTGCCGGTATCCTTCCGATAGGCGTCTACTGCTGTGTGGGCGCTTGGGGCAGTGACTATCATGCCGTTAAGCTCCAGTATATGCGCTGTCCTTCGGTAGCGTCTGCCGAGGATGATATCTATGGTGAGCGTATTGTCTTCCATAGTGTATTCATATTCCTTTTGACTGAATATGTCATAGAAAAAGTAAAGTGCGACGAGAAGGAATCCCGGCAGCATGAATCCCTGAGAGATCATGATCCCAAGGAGCAGGAAGAATACTGCGAATATGAGCATGATTTTTCTCAGAAGACGGGTTGATTTTTTCTGCTTTCGTTTTACTTGCTCTACGATTTTGTAATTATACATGTGAGGCGCCTCCTTATTTATGTATTCTGAGTAATTTTGAGATACATCATACCAGTTTGTTTTATTAAACTCAATACCTCGTATATTAATTTGCCTTGCGGAATTCCAGCGGAGTCATCCCGGTCGTTTTTTTAAACATTGCAGTAAAATGGCTGGCATCGTTATACCCTACCTGATGAGCGATCTGCTGCAATTTCAAGTTTGAATGTGTCAGCAGAAGTTCTCTTGCCTTGTTGATCCGGCAGGAGGTCAGGTATTCGTAGACTGAGCAGCCTAAAAAACGCTTGAACAGGCGGGACAGATATTGAGGGGTGACGTATACCATCTGACTTAGCTGCTGTGCAGTAAGCTCTGTGTTGTAGCGTGATTCGATTTCTTTTATTACGGGTTCTACATAACGCAGATAAAGCGGCTCATCAGAAAGAGACTGCGTGTGCGCACTGTCAGTAAGGCTCATAAGCATCTGGTAACAGTAGACAGACTGGTTGTAGGTATCTGTGGAAAGGGAGTCCCATTTTCCCATAATTTCATCAATCAGATTTTTGATATGGAATCCACGTTCCCTGTCAATAAATAGGGATGGCTGGTATCTTGTGACAGAAAATATGCTGTTTTCTATACGTCCCGTGAACGTGGCAAAAAGAGTCATCCACTCGGTGCTTTCTTTCGCATAGGAGTGGGGGATAAAAGGGGCGATGAGGAGTCCTTCACCTTCGTTTAAAGTATATTCTGTGCTGCGCACTTTCACAATCCCGCAACCGCTCTCGGTCTGGAGATAGTGAAAAAGAGGGTAGCCCTTTGGACGGAAAACACGGGACTGGTTCCAGTGATTGCCGATGGAGTCGAAGAGAAAAGGTTCGTTTGCGGGGGTATTTCTAAAATGAATGGACATAAGTATCACCAGTTTCAAAAAATTATATTTTTTAGTTTAACATATTGTACATTTTTCTGTCCATATATATTATAATATATAAAAACAGGAGTAGGAGGGCGAATACAGTGCGAGTGTTTGACTATGAGAAGTTGAAAGATCCGGGATATTTCAGGGATGGGAGACTAAATGCTCATTCGGACCATAGATTTTATGCCTCTAAGGAGGATCTGGAGCTTGAGACGGAGGAGTTTAAGGAGAGCCTGAATGGGATCTGGAAGTTTCATTATGCAAGAAACCAGAATGGAAGAATTCCGGGATTTGAGAGCCGGGATTTTGACTGTCGGGCTTGGGATGATATTCACGTGCCGGCGCATATCCAGATGGAAGGGTACGATGCTCCGCAGTATGCCAATGTGCAGTATCCATGGGAAGGGCATGATGATATCCGTCTGGGAGAGATTCCAGAGTATTTTAATCCGGTAGCGAGCTATGTAAAGTATTTCTGTGTGCCGGAGCGTATGGAAGGGAAGCGCATCTTTATCTCTTTTCAGGGAGCGGAGAGCGGACTGGCTCTGTGGCTTAATGGGGAATTTGTGGGATACAGTGAGGATTCCTTTACTCCGTCGGAGTTTGAACTGACCGAGTATATTGTGGAGGGAGAGAACAAGCTGGCGGCGCAGGTGTTTAAGTGGACGAGCGCAAGCTGGTGCGAGGATCAGGATTTTTACCGTTTTTCCGGTATTTACAGGGATGTTTATCTGTATACAATTCCGGATATTCATGTCCGTGATATGAAGGTTCGCGCGATTCCGGACGCAGAGATTCTAAACGCTTCGCTGGATATCAGCCTTGAGATGGTGACAAAGCAGGATAAAATGGATGGAACAGTACGATTTTCTCTGTCCAGAGAGGGAGAGATTGTGTTTGAAGAGGAAAAGGCTCTGGAGACAGAGGTTGTATGCAGCCGGACGATAGAAGAACCTTTGCTTTGGAGTGCGGAAGAGCCGAATCTTTACGATCTGATAATAGAAGTTCTGGATGCAGAAGGAAGGATTTTAGAGCTGATACCTGAGAAAGTGGGATTTCGCCGCTTTGAGATGAAGAATCATGTAATGACGTTAAATGGAAAGCGGATCGTATTTAAGGGTGTGAACCGTCACGAATTCAGTTCTGTGAGTGGACGTACAGTGACAGAAGACGAGCTTCGGAAAGATCTTGAGGTTATGAAGCAGAACAATATCAATGCCATAAGAACCTGTCATTATCCGGATGCTTCTTTCATATACAGGCTCTGTGATGAGTATGGTATCTATATGATTGATGAGACGAATCTGGAATCCCACGGTTCATGGGATCTGGCGGCAATGAATGGGAACACGGACGAGATTGTTCCGAATGACAGAGAAGAATGGCTTGCGCCTATGTTAGACAGAGTGGAATCTATTTATCAGAGAGATAAGAATCATCCGGCGATTCTTATTTGGTCCTGCGGAAATGAATCCTATGGCGGAAAGGTGATCTATGAGATGTCGCAGCAGTTTAGAAAGCTGGATCCGAACCGTCTGGTTCATTATGAAGGAGTTTTCCATGACCGCAGATATAACGATACCAGCGATATGGAAAGCCAGATGTATCCTTCCGTAGAAATGATCAAAGAGTTTCTTGCGAAAGACAGGAGTAAGCCGTTTATCTGCTGTGAGTATGCCCATGCCATGGGAAATTCCTGCGGAGCCTTGCATAAATATACGGATCTGACAGATACGGACGAACTGTATCAGGGAGGATTTATCTGGGATTACATCGACCAGTCCATCTATAAAAAGGACAGGTATGGAAAGGAATTTCAGGCCTATGGCGGCGATTTTAAAGAGCGTCCGACGGATTACAGTTTCAGCGGCAACGGTATCGTGTACGGTAAAGACAGAGAACCGTCTCCAAAGATGCAGGAAGTAAAGTTTAATTATCAGAACATTACGGCAGAAGTTGGAAGGACAGAGGTTAAGATCATCAATAAAAACCTGTTTGTGAGTACGAACGATTTTGAGTGCCGGGTGACAGCGGCAAGAGATGGACATGTCATAAGACGGGTATTTCTTGAGACAGATGTAAGCCCTCTTTCGGAAAAGATATATGCGCTGCCGCTTAAGGAAGAAACGCTGGCGGGAGAGTATACGGTTACGGTTTCCTTCCATTTAAAAGCAGATAAAGTATGGGCCAAAAGAGGGCATGAGGTTGCATTTGGACAGTACGTGTACTGCATCGGACAGGATAAATCCGCCGGGCGGGGCATGCTTGCTGGTAAGGGCGCAGTATGCAGGAAAAAGCCTGTTGTCATAAGGAGTAACCATAATATCGGAGTCAGGGGAGATCATTTTGAAGCGCTTTTTTCTATGATGTACGGCGGACTTGTATCTTATAAATATGCCGGAAAAGAGATGCTTGAGACGATTCCGAAGCCGAATTTCTGGCGTGCGCCTGTAGACAATGATCTGGGGAACCAGATGCCGATGCGGTATATTCAGTGGAAGACGGCGAGCATGTACCTGTCTCACAGAGCAGAGGGAAGCGATCTGTTTGCGCTGTGCAGTCCAAAGATTAAAGAGACAGAAGACAGTATTTCCATTAGTTTTGACTATTATCTGCCAACTTCGCCGAAAGCGGAATGCAGGGTAACATATGAAGTGTTTGGCGACGGATGTGTAAAGACAACCCTTTCCTATGATCCGGTCAAAGAACTTGGAGATATGCCGGAATTCGGTATGTTGTTCAAATTTGATGCCGATTATGATCATGTACGCTGGTACGGCCTTGGACCGGAGGAGACGTATGCTGACCGGAAAAAAGGAGCAAAGCTTGGTATTTTTAAGAATCTTGTGAAGGATAATATGGCAGATTATCTCGTCCCGCAGGAATGCGGCAACAAGGAGGAAGTCAGGTATGCGGAAGTTACAGACAGGAAAGGCAGAGGAATGAGATTTGCCATGAGCGCGGAAAACGGACCGATGAATTTTTCAGCTTTGCCCTATACGCCTCATGAGATAGAAAACGCAGCGCATCCATTTGAACTTCCTAAGATACATTATACAGTTGTCCGTGTGGCAAAGGGGCAGATGGGAGTTGCCGGGGACGATAGCTGGGGTTCTTATACCCACCCGGAATATCTGCTGGATGTGAGTAAAAAGATGGAGTTTAGTTTTTGGTTTGTGGGAATCTGATACAGATAGAAAAAGTGTTTTGAGCTTCCATGCTTAATGTGTATAAAAAACTCCCTGCTGAACTTATGATTCAGCAGGGAGTTTTTTGTGGTTTAACGATCTCTTAACCGGAATTTTGCTACCAGATCTTTCAGCATGTTGGCCTGACCAGACAATTCTTCGCTGGCTGCAGCGCTCTTTTCCGCTGTCGCCATATTGGACTGTACCACTGTGGAAATCTGATCGATTCCGCTGATGACAGCTTCTGTGGCTGATGCCTGTTGTGCAGAGTACTGTGCGATTCCATCGATCAGTTTGGTTACTTGTTCCGCAAGTGCCACAACATCCATCAGGGAAGAGGCAGTATCATTGGCGATGCTGATCCCTTCTTCTACGGCTTCAACGGTCTGGTCGATCAGCACCGTTGTGTTTTTTGCTGCCTCAGAGGATTTCCCGGCAAGATTGCGGACCTCGTCTGCCACTACGGCGAAGCCCTTTCCGGCAGAACCTGCCCGGGCGGCTTCTACTGCGGCATTCAGGGCAAGGATGTTAGTCTGGAAGGCAATATCTTCGATGGTCTTAATGATATTGTGGATTTCTGAAGACTTACCGCTGATCTTTTGAATCGCCGTGTTCATATGCTGCATCTTGTCATTGCTTTCTAAAAGTTTGCTTCCTGCCTGCTGTGCAATCTCATTGGCTTTTTTTGCACCTGCGGCAGTTTTCTGGATGCCGTCGGATACTTCGCTGATATGGGAAGCAAGAAGTTCTACGGCATCTGTCTGTTGTGAAGAACCTTGCGAAAGAGTCTGCGCTCCGTCAGAGACATAACCGGAGCCTTCTGCAACTTCTCCGGCAGCCCTGTTGATCTGTCCCATAGTTCCGTTCAGTGACAGAGAGATCTTTTCCAATGATTCACGGATCTTTGCAAATTCGCCGACATAGTCATGGGAAAGCGTAAAGGCAAGATTTCCCTGTGCAATCTCCTGAAGTTTTTCGGAAATCTCATCGATATAATCCACATAATCGCGCAGCCGGACGACGGTGCGCCCGAAATTGTCGGCTAGCTCACCCAGTTCATCGTTGGAGCTATGGCGGATCGTCTGATTTAATTCACCCTCTGCGATCCGTGCAGCAATGCCGTTCAGTTCAGCCACAGGTCTTCCGATGATTCTCCTTACAAGGATGATAATCAGGAAGACTGCAATAATAACAGCAATTACCGATACACCGACCATAATGCCGGTCAGAGCTTTTAAGTCGCTCAGAACTTCACTTTTGGACACGTAGGCTACGGCTGCCCAGTCGCTGTTCGGAACTTCTGCCACCTCTACATACATATCGTTGTTATAAAGAGATAATCCGGCTGCTTTGTTATGAATCTGCTCTGCGGCATATGCGTACATGTCTCCTTTGAACTCGCCCAAGGTTTTTCCGGTGATATCTTTGTCCCTGTGACCGATGATAGTATCTGTCCGGGTATCCACAAGAAAGATTCCGCCGGTCTTTTCAAGCCGGATATTTTCAACAATGTCTGAGATGGAGTCGAGATATACGTCAGCGGCTGCAACTCCCCGGATTTCTCCGTCGGAATCTGTCAGTGCGCCGGAGGCTCCTACGACATAGGACTGGCTGTCTTCGTCAAAATATACGTCTCCTAAGATAAAGTTTTCGGACTCTATACCGTTTATGTACCATGATTTTTCCAGAGCATTAAAATCCGGTCCCGGAACAAATGATGCATGGTACAGAGAGCCGTCGGTCAGAGCCACGTACAGTCCCGCCGGATAAGCGGCATTCTGATCCACAGTATGTTTAATATAATCTTTCAGTTCTGGAATGTCCATGTTCTCATACTCGATGGTGTCTTTCTGCATATCCAGCATAGTTACCGTCTTGTTGATCCATGCGCTTGTCTCCTGAAGTGCTTTGTCAGTCGTTTCTGTAAGCAGCTTCTCGCTTTTTTCCAGCAGGGCATCGGAAACGCGGTTGTATACGATCAGCAGCAGGACAATTACCATGATGGCGATCGTCACTACGATGGCACTGGTCAGTTTTCGTGTGATTCCCCGTTTTCCCTTTCTCCTTCTGGCGGTTGGCCTTGCTTTTTTTTGACTAGTTTCCCTCATGTTTCTTTCTCCTTTGAAAATGTTTTTAATTATTATGGAGTCTGATAAATAAGTATATGCCGTTTTCATTATAAATGATACGTTATAAAAATACAATAAAACTGTTTTATATATTACTGTTGCAAAAGAAATTCAGATTATATTATACTGAACAAAAGAACTGTTGGTATGAAGTGAGAGGAGAAAGAAAAGATGAATGAGAAGAAGACAGGACGAGTTACGATACCTACGGACACAGATGTAGTAAATGAGACGCTGGAGCTTGTGAAGAGATGGGGAGCCGACGCAATCCGCGACTGCGACGGGACAGATTATCCCAAAGAACTTCGGGGTGTGGATGCAAAGGTGTATTCCACTTATTATACGACAAGAAAGGATAACGAGTGGGCAAAAGCCAATCCGGATGAGATACAGCAGATGTATATTATGACACCTTTTTATACAGCGGCAGAGAGGGAGCTTCGCATCCATCTGATGGACCATCTGTATCCGGACATGCTGACTGTAAACAGCCATGACGATATAAAGAGATGGTGGGAGGTCATTGACCGTACGACGGGAGAGACAGTGCCCTGTGATCACTGGAATTATGATGAGGAGAGAGGCGATGTACGTATTGCCCCGGCAGAAGAATTCCATGACTATACAGTAAGCTTTCTGGCATATATTATGTGGGATCCGGTGCATATGTACAATGCGGTGACCAATGACTGGAAAGGAGTGGAAAAGCAGATAACCTTCGATGTGCGCCAGCCGAAGACGAAGGAATTTTCCATGAAGCGGCTCAAGAAATACATTCAGGATAATCCACATATCGATGTGATTCGCTACACTACATTTTTTCACCAGTTTACGTTGATCTTCGATGAGCTTGCCAGAGAAAAATATGTGGACTGGTATGGTTATTCTGCATCGGTAAGTCCTTATATCTTAGAGCAGTTTGAGCGGGAAGCCGGATATCGGTTCCGCCCGGAGTATATTATAGATCAGGGCTATATGAACAATACCTACCGGGTTCCGTCAAAAGAGTTTCTGGACTTTCAGGCGTTTCAGCGTAAGGAAGTGGCGAAGCTTGCCAAAGAAATGGTAGATATCACCCATGAGTGCGGCAAAGAGGCTATGATGTTCCTTGGCGACCACTGGATCGGCATGGAACCGTTTATGGACGAATTCAAAGGAATCGGCCTGGATGCGGTTGTAGGAAGCGTAGGAAACGGCGCAACTTTGCGGCTTATCAGCGATATTGAGGGAGTGAAGTATACGGAAGGGAGGTTTCTGCCGTATTTCTTCCCGGATACGTTCCATGAAGGAGGAGATCCTGTAAAAGAGGCAAAAGTAAACTGGGTGACGGCCAGAAGGGCGATACTCAGGAAGCCTATTGACCGGATCGGTTACGGAGGGTATCTGAAGCTGGCGCTTCAGTTCCCGGAGTTTGTGGATTATGTGGAGAGCGTCTGTGATGAGTTTCGTACGTTGTATGAGAATATCAAGGGGACGGAAGGCTACTGCGTAAAGACTGTCGCAGTGCTGAACAGTTGGGGGAGAATGCGCGCATGGGGCAATCACATGGTTCATCACGCTATTTATTACCAGCAGAATTATTCCTATGCAGGCATTATAGAGAGCTTAAGCGGCGCGCCCTTTGATGTGAGGTTTATAAGCTTTGACGATATCAGAAAGAATCCAAAGGCGCTGGATGACATAGATGTAATCTTGAATGTAGGGGATGCATACACTGCGTATTCCGGCGGTGAAAACTGGGCGGATGAGAGAATTACGACAGCGATCAAAAGATTCGTCCATCGGGGAGGCGGCTTTATCGGTGTGGGCGAGCCGGCAGCATACCAGAGAGAAGGGAGATTTTTCCAGTTATCCAGTATTCTGGGGGTAGAAAAGGAGACAGGATTTACTTTGAATATGGATAAATATAACTGGGAAGAGCATAAGCACTTTATCACGGAGGACTGCGAAGGTGAGATTGACTTTGGAGAGGGCAAGAAGAATATCTTTGCGCTGGATGGTACGACGGTAGTAAAGACAAAGGATAAAAGCGTCCAGCTGGCAGTGAAGGAGTTTGGCAAAGGACGGGGTGTTTATATCAGCGGGCTGCCATACAGCTTTGAAAACAGCAGGATTCTATATCGGGCGATTCTCTGGTCCTGCGGCAGCGAGGATGAGCTTTACCGGTGGTTTTCCGCTAATGTAAATACAGAGGTTCATGCATATGTGCGAAACAATAAATACTGTGTTGTGAATAATACATACGAGCCGCAGAAAACCATGGTGTATAAGGACGACGGTACAAGCTTTGAGGCGGACCTTAAGGCAAACGAGATTATCTGGTACAATATCGATTTGTAAATTAGAAAGGGAATTATGACTTTGGATAAAGCATAATTCCCTTTTCATGTATCGCATTATTTATAGAAAAAAATTACCAGAATACGTTATCGCCGACAACGATTCCTTTATGCCCGGTATAGGAAGCCCAGAAGAAAAGGCATTTTCTGACCTGACTATTGCGCTGTCCGCCAAGAACGGCTTTAGCAGCCTTATAGGCAGAATCCATAGGTCCTCTTTGCAGCACTTCATCAAGCTTTCCGGAACTGACAGGGGAAAACTGACCGGATTGATAAACCACATCCCGGATGGTATTCGGGAATTTTGAACTGCCGACCCGGTTCATGATAACTGTTCCAACAGCAATCATACCCTCATAACTTATGCCCGCTTCACATTCAAGGATAGCGGCAAGTAAAGCGATCGTATCTGCGTCCGCGTTCCTTGCTTCTCTGACGGCAGCCTCCGCAGCCTTAGCTTCCTCCAATTGGGAAGCATAATCTTCATATTGTCCGGAAACTTCAGTAAGACGGGAAGTCAAATCCTTCTGCTGCTTGTCCAGATCTTTTTCAAGCTTCTTCAGTTCTTTCTGTTCTTCTTTCAGCCTGTCCTGTTTTTTCTCAACATTTTCACGGGCATTCTGAAGTTCGTTGAGCATATCACGGTCGTAATCACTGATTAAGGTTACGTATTCGGCATTGTTTAAAAAATCTGCCATGCTCTCGGAAGATAACAGAACCTGAAGTAGTGAGATACTCCCGCCCTCGTACATGAATTTGATCCGTTCCTTCATTGCCTTATAGTGATTCTCTTCATTCAGCTTTGCGGCGGCAAGGTCAAGTTGTGCCGTCTCGATTGCTTTTGCCTTTTTTTTCATCTCTGAGGAAGTATCTTCGAGTTGTCTGCCTAAAGTATCAAGTTTGTCATTCATAGTATCAATGTCATCTTTTAGCTCAGAAGCCTTTTCTTCCAGTTCTGAGGATGAAGGTGCAGCGTATACAAGATTGCCTGAGATCATAAGCGCGCTGGCACATAAAAGTGCAATGAAATCTTTAAGTATACGATGATATCTCTTTTTTAACATACAAGTTTCCTTTCTGCCTATATTCATAATAAAAGTAATTTAAGATATTCGCGCAATCCAGTCTTTATTATACAGTACATTGCACTATAAAGCAAATTTTGATAAAATATTTAAGAAATAGATAATAATTTACGTTTGAAAGGAATATACAATATGAAGAAATATGAGGATGAACACTACCGATATGAAAATATCAGGGACAGGATATATCCATGGGTTAAGAAAGAGATAAAAGACAGTCATGTCCTGAATGGAAAACGGATATTGAAAAATGCGGCGGCAATTGCATTTGTGGGGGATTTGAAAATTGTCTTTGCAGTGAAAAGGGATGGAGACTGTTATGAGATCATTATGGACAATATGCTTGCTCCGGATACGGATATGGAAGCATTGTACCATACAGCCTGTGCAAATCTTGTACGGGATGTTGAGTTTGTGATCGGGAATACGTGGGATGGTGCCTACAGTATTATAGCGGATGGGATTCATGAGGCGAGCGCCGTATGTTTTAAGCATATCTGGCAGGTATGCGCGGATAAGCTTAAGGATGATCTTGTGATTATGATGCCGTGTAAGGATACTGTGTTGTTTGCCCCCGCAAGCCAGAGAAAAGTGGTAGAAGGAATGCTGGAGCATGGACAGAAAGCGTACGATACGGCAACAGACCGTATTACGGACATGACATTTTTATTTTCACAGGAAAGAAAGGAATTGACCGTATATGGAGCGTAAGATTCGGATGGTCGGCTTTGATTTAGACGGGACATTGCTGACAACAGATAAAAGGCTGACAGAATATACAAATGAGATATTAAAAAAAGCGATCGGTAAAGGTATAATTGTGCTTCCGGTTACAGGAAGACCATTGAGCGGCGTGCCAAAAGAGATTTCCGAATTCGAGGGGATAAGATATATGATTACTTCTAATGGCGCGCGAGTCGTAGAAAATGGAAAAACGATTCATGAAAATCTGCTTTCTGTCGAAAAAGCACAGAAAATCTTGGATATTTTCGAGGAATATGATACACTACAAGATATATATTATGACGGGCAGGGGTATATGCCGAGGAGGTTTATAGAGCGTATCGGCGACTATGTGCCGTCACCTGCTATGGTACAGTATATGAAATCAACGAGAGAGCCGATTGAAGATATCCGTGCGAAGTTTGATGAGGAGCATAGAAGTCTTGATAAGATACAGGCACTTTTTTGCAAAAAGGAAGAGCAGAAGGAAGCGTGGAAGCGTGTGGAGGCATTGAAAGACGTAGAGGTTACGGGTGCGCTTGATAAGAATATTGAAGTGAATGCAGGCGGTGTCCATAAAGGAGCTGCGCTTTTGTGGCTGGCAAAAAGGCTTGGAATCTGCAGGGAAGAGGTGATGGCATTTGGCGACGGCCTGAATGATGTGAGGATGCTGAAAGAGGCAGGAGTCGGCGTTGCTATGGCGAATTCGATTCCGACTGTATTAAATGCGGCTGATATGGTGACTTCCTCAAATGATGAGGAAGGAGTTGCAAAAGTTATGGAAAAGTATGTACTGAACGGGTTTTAGAGAGAGTATATTTATTGAAGAACATTTGGCGAAGAAAGGGAGACTGGTATGCTGGACGTATTAAAAGTGTTTATTCTTGGAATTGTAGAAGGGATTACGGAGTGGCTGCCTGTAAGCAGTACGGGACATCTGATTTTAGTCGGAGATTTATTGAAGCCGGGCTTAAGCGATGCATTTATGGAGATGTTTAATGTAGTGATACAGCTTGGTGCGATTATGGCGGTGGTCGTGCTGTATTTTCACAAACTTAATCCATTTTCGCCTGCTAAGACGCAAAAGCAGAAGATGCTCACATGGCAGATGTGGATAAAAGTGGTCATAGCGTCAGTTCCGGCGGCACTGATCGGGCTGCCGTTTAATGATATTCTGGATGAGATTTTCTACAAACCGCTTCCGGTTGCCATCATGCTGATTGTATATGGCGTGCTCTTTATTATAATAGAGATGCGCAATGCCGGAAAAAGACCTTCTGTCAGGAGGATTTCCGACTTGTCGATCGGAATGCTGGTGTGGATCGGGGTTTTCCAGATGCTGGCGCTGATTCCGGGTACCTCGCGCTCAGGAGCCACGATCGTGGGGGCGCTGATGATAGGTATTTCAAGGGAAGTAGCCGCAGAGTTCACATTTTTTCTTGCGATTCCGGCTATGTTCGGCGCAAGCCTTATAAAGCTGTTGAAATTCGGCTTTAAATTCACCGGTCAGGAGTTGGGGCTTTTGTTGTTTGGATGTGTAGTTTCCTTCGGAGTATCCATCTTAGCGATCAAATTCCTGATGAGTTACATTAAAAAGAATGACTTCAAAGTGTTCGGATATTACCGTATCGTTCTGGGAGGGCTGATTGTGATCATGACATTGGTTCAGACGATTTTTGTGTAAATATGCATAGAAACAAGTGGGTTTTTTATAAAAAAATGTATAAAAACCCACTTGTTTTTTGACTAAAATATGATAGAATAAGCTAGATGTATTTTTATTCATTATTTATGAATAAAAATGAATTAATTTAAAGCGGAGGGAAAGAAATGAAGATGAAAAAGTTTATCAGTATGTTAATGATCGCAGCCTGCGTATGCTCTATGGCGGCATGTGGAAGTAAGGAAAAAGCGGGTTCTGAGGAAGAGAAGGGCGGAGAGGAAAAGAAGACTCTTATCATGGCTACCAATGCGGAGTTTCCGCCGTATGAATACCACGAAGGCGATGATATCGTAGGCATTGATGCTGAGATGGCGGCGGCAGTTGCCGAAGAGCTTGGTATGGATTTTAAGATTGAGGATATGGCATTCGACTCTATCATCCCGGCAGTTGACAGTGGAAAGGCTGATATTGGTGTGGCGGGAATGACTGTGATAGAGGACCGTCTTCAGAATGTGAATTTCTCTGATACATATGCAAAGGCAACACAGGTTGTTATCGTAAAAGAGGGCAGCGATATTGCAGGCCCGGATGATCTGACAGGGAAGAAAGTTGGTGTTCAGCTTGGTACGACAGGAGATATCTATGCAAGCGATATCAAAGATGCTGAGGTTGAGCAGTATAATAAGGGATTTGAAGCGGTACAGGCTCTGACACAGGAAAAGATTGACGCAGTAGTGATTGACGGGGAACCGGCGAAGGAATTTGTAAAGGATGCAGACGGGCTTAAGATTCTTGACGAGGCATTTACGGAAGAAGAGTATGCCATTGCGATTGCAAAGGATAATGAGGAATTATTAGAACAGGTAAACGGCGCGCTTAAGAGCCTGAAAGAGTCCGGAAAGCTGGATGAGATCGTTGCAAAGTACATTAAGTCGGACGCTGAGTAGGAAGCAGATGAGGATAAGGTATGTTTGAGGAATTCCAGAGAAAATTTGTAAATAATTTTATTACTTCTGACCGCTGGCAGTATATCGCCGACGGTCTAATCACAACTCTGCAAGTGACGTTTTTTGCCGTTATTATTGGAATTATTATCGGTTTCCTTGTGGCTGTTGTGCGTTCTACTTATGATAAGACAGGGAAGCTTAAGATTCTGAATGCCTTGTGCAAACTGTATCTTACGGTTATCCGCGGGACGCCTGTAGTTGTACAGCTTCTGATCATTT
The DNA here is from genome assembly GCA_010206225.2 of Lachnospiraceae bacterium MD308. Lineage (GTDB taxonomy): Bacteria > Bacillota > Clostridia > Lachnospirales > Lachnospiraceae > MD308. Next base: position 97,040 of record VIQU02000002.1, read on the forward strand.
ATTTTGTAATATTCGGAGATGTGAGGGATGTGAGCAAGATAGTGGTTGCAGTGATGGCGTTCGGACTTAATTCCGGCGCATATGTGGCGGAGATCTTCCGCTCGGGGATCATGTCTGTTGACAGTGGACAGTTTGAGGCAGGCAGGAGTCTCGGATTCAATTATGTCCAGACAATGCGGTATATCATTATGCCGCAGGCATTTAAAAATGTGCTGCCGGCGCTCTGCAATGAATTTATCGTTTTGTTAAAGGAGACTTCTGTGTCTGGTTATATTGCACTGCAGGATCTTACGAAGGGCGGCGATATTATAAGAAGCCGTACTTATGATGCGCTGATGCCTTTGCTTGCAGTTGCGATTATCTATCTTACAATGGTAATTATATTTACAAAGTTTGTGGAGATACTTGAAAGGAGGCTGAGGAGCAGTGACCACTAATTATGGAGATACTTTGATTAAGGTTCAGGATCTGCATAAGACATTTGGAGATCTGCATGCCCTTAACGGGATTTCTGAGGAAATCCATAAGGGGGAGGTCGTGGTGATCGTAGGACCGTCAGGCTCCGGGAAATCGACATTTTTACGTTCACTCAATCTTTTGGAAGAGCCTTCAGAGGGACGGGTATATTTTGAGGGTGAGGATATTACGGATAAAAAGGTGGATATCAATAAACACCGGCAGAAGATGGGGATGGTATTCCAGCATTTTAATCTGTTTCCGCATAAGACGATTCTGCAGAATATTACGCTCGCGCCTGTAAAGCTTTTGAATAAGAGTACGGACGAGGCAAAGAAGCGGGCGATGGAGCTTCTCTGTCTGGTGGGGCTTGAGGAGAAGGCGGATGCTTACCCGTCCCAGCTTTCGGGAGGGCAGAAGCAGCGGATCGCAATTGTACGCTCGCTTGCCATGGATCCGGATGTTATGCTTTTTGACGAGCCTACGTCAGCGCTTGATCCAGAGATGGTAGGAGAAGTACTGGAGCTTATGAAAAAGCTTGCCCGCGATGGTATGACGATGGTGGTTGTTACTCATGAGATGGGATTTGCCAAAGAAGTAGCGACAAGAGTCATCTTTATGGACGAAGGGAAGATCAAAGAACAGGGGAATCCGGAAGAATTTTTCGGGAATCCCAAAGATGAAAGACTGAAAGAATTTTTGTCGAAGATATTATAAGATTAAGTGTGTTATTTATATTGGATAAAATTGACTTATAGGCAGAAATCGTGTTCTCATAAAAGTGGGGATATGATTTCTGCTTTTATGTTAATATTATAGTGCCCAGGTCATTACAAATTGTAATGATAGGATTAGAAAATAGATATAATAAATGGTTGTATATCCAAAAATCTGGTGATAGAATAGCAATGTTTTACATCGGATATAGTTGAACTCATCCGGGTGGAATATAGACGAAAACTATTAACAGAAAGAAGGAAGCATACAATGGATTTTTTGAAGAGTGCAAAAGGAAAGGAATGGATAACGCAGTTTATGTATTCCGTAGGAGGCAACCTGATATACTGTATCGGCTTTAATATATTGATTGTGCCGATGGGCTTTTACAGCGGCGGTTTCATGGGTATGTCGCAGCTTGCAGGGCTATTTCTTACACAGGGGCTGCATCTGCCGATTCCTCCGGAGGCCAATATAACCGGTATTATTTACTTTGCGATCAACGTGCCGCTTATGTATCTGGGGTACAAGGTTTTGGGAAAGGAGTTCGCTGTCAAGACGCTTATCATGACTGCTTTGATGAGTGTGTTTCTTGTTGTGATTCCGATCCCGAAGGTGCCGTATGTGGAGGATTATCTGACAGCAAGTATTATCGGCGGAATTATATGCGGCCTTGGAAGCGGAATGGTTCTAAGAGGCAGGTCGTCGGCAGGCGGTCAGGATATCATCGGTCTGTGCTGCGCAAAGAAATTACCGGATTTCAGCGTAGGAAAAGTGACGATCATTATAAATATCTTTGTATACGGACTCTGTATGTTCCTGTTCGATATAGAGATTGTCATCTATTCGCTGATCTACGCAACAGTCCTTTCAGTTGCAGTTGATCATGTACATATCCAGAATATCAATACAAGTGTTATGATATTTACAAAAAAGGTCGGAATCTCCAAAGCAATCATGGAGCAGACCGGACGCGGAGTGACAAACTGGGACGGAGAAGGTGCGTACACACACCGGACTTCATATATTCTGTTTGTCATGGTATCGAAATATGAAGTGGCGCAGTTGAAAAAAATCGTGAGAAAACTCGATCCGGATGCGTTTATGATATTTACAGAAGGATGCTCAGTGGATGGGAATTTTGAGAAGAGGTTATGATAACTTAGTATAATTGAATATAATTTTGATTCCGGCGTTACAGACAATGCCGGAAAAGAAAAGGGATATTCTTGATATATGATCTGGAATATCCCTTGATATTTTTCCAATATACTAAATGATTTTCACAATTTCTGTAACGAAAACGATATTTTTAGGATATACAAGTATACAGTTCACATGGTAAACGGCAATATACTACAGGTAAAGCGAGGTGAGGAAATGTTAAATTTGGATGCGGCGTACAGAGAGCATGCCCAGACAGTATATCGCTTTTTAATGTCTTTGTGCTATGAAGACGAGACGGCAAAGGAGCTTACGCAGGAGACTTTTTATCAGGCGGTACGCTGTGCCAACAAGTACGACGGAACATGCAAGGTGTCAACGTGGCTGTGCCAGATTGCAAAGCACCTCTGGTATAAGGAACTAGAGCGAAAGAAAAAGAAGGGAACAGCAGCACTAGATGAGAACATGGTGTCCGATAAAAAACCGCTGGATGAGGAGTTGTGTATCCGGGAGGAGAAGATGGAACTGTTTAAAAAGGTACATGTTTTGGATGAAACGGCGAAGGAGGTTGTCCTTCTGCGGCTGACAGGAGCATTTTCTTTTCGGGAGATCGCAGAATTGTTCGGAAAGAATGAAAACTGGGCAAGAGTAACATTTTACCGGGCAAAACAGAAAATTGTGAAAGGATGATGAATAGGATGATGAATAGGATGGAGTGTAGTATTATAAGAGATCTGTTCCCGAGTTATATAGACGGACTGACAAGTGAGGAGGGTAATCATATTATTGAAGAGCATTTGAGGGAGTGTACAGAATGCAGGGAGTTTCTGGAAGGTATGAAAGCAGATCTTGCATCGGTTAAATATGTCGAGCTGAATAAAGCTCAGGCAAAGGCAGAGATCAGTGTTTTTAAGAAGATAAGAAGAAGGATGATTTATGCGGTTATCATTACGGCGGTTGTGGCTGCCGTGCTATGTGACGTATATATCGGCTATTTCACCGGCGGGGTCAGTACGCTGCCCGGCGAGGTGGAAGTTACTTATAGGAATGTAGACGGAGTAGTAACCGTCGGGCTTATACCTAAAAAGAACGATGTGTATATTCAGGGAGGATCTCAAGTGAGTTCAGATTACCCTGAAGAAGGATTCGATGAGCAGATTACTCCGATTAACTGTCATATCAGCCCGCGGACAATCCCGAAGGAGCAAAGAGGATTTTACCTGAGATATATATTCAGAGACGACGGGACTGTCATATATGAGAATTCATATGCTGATCTAATTGAACTTCAGGGAGATGAGGAGCTGAATATAGAGTTTGGAATCAAGACGGCGTCAATGACAGTAAGCGACTTTCGTACAGAGGAGGGGGCTGAAAAACTGAGACAATGGCTGAAAACGGAGGAAGAGGAATTGAAGGACTGAGACTTGTGCAGGACATTGTAAATGGATAGAAATAATCATTTCTCCGTCTGTACATTTCGGAAAATTTTATATATAATAAAAACGGCAATAATAATATTATATATAAGGGAGGTTTTCACCGATGGAAATCAGAGAAGGCTTTATGCCGTACTTAGAGTACAAAACATATTATCGTATCGTGGGGAAAAAGACTGGTAATAAAAAGCCTTTGGTTCTCTTACACGGAGGACCGGGTTCTACACACAATTATTTTGAAACACTGGACAGGCTGGCAGAGGAAGACGGGCGTGAGATCGTGATGTACGATCAGATAGGATGCGGGGAGTCCTATGTAGAGAATCGGCCGGATCTTTGGAATGCAACAACATGGATCAATGAGCTGATTGCATTGAGAGAGCATCTCGGACTTGACGAGCTGCACCTTTTGGGTCAGTCATGGGGCGGAATGCTTCTTCTTGACTATGTGTGCAATCACAAGCCGGATGGACTTAAGAGCCTGATTCTTTCCAGTACACTTCCGGCATCCTGGATGTGGGGAATCGAGCAGCATCGTATGATCAAGGAGCTACCTCAAGAGATGCAGGACGCTATTGAGAAAGCGACTTCGTCTAACGATTACAGCGATCCGGTTTATCAGGCGGCAGAGACAGAGTATATGCTCCGTCATGCGGCAGGCGCAGTGACCGAGGAGTCTCCGGAGTGTTTAAGACGTCCGGTTAAGAAGGGCGGCGAGGCGTATGTCGTAGGATGGGGACCGAATGAGTATACTCCGATGGGTACACTGAAAGACTACGATGTGACAGAGCAGCTTAAGGATATCAAAGAGCCAACTCTCGTTATCAACGGCGGAAATGACTTGTGTACACCATATATTGCAAAATATATGTATGACAGGATTCCGAATTCTGAGTGGGAGCTTTTCCGTACCTGCCGTCATATGTGTTTTGTAGAGGACAATGACAGATATGTAGAGCTTATGAAGGAGTGGCTGAATAAGAACGACTAAAGAGTTGGTAAATAGCAATCAAACAGCAGGAGGGACATTCCAAAATAAAAAGGAATGTCCCTTCCTTATAGGTATCCTCCGTCTATTCCGATGATCTGTCCCGTCAGATATTCCGGTGCGTTTGCCAGATCCCATATCACTTTTGCAACCTCATCAGGCGAGCCAAAACGCCCCATAGGAATCTCATACGCAAGGTTTTGACGCTCTTCCTCATTCAACTGTCCATTCATAACAGTGTCGATCACCCCTGGAGCAAGTGCATTTACCTGTATATTGCTCGGTGCAAGCTCCTTCGCCAGCGCACGGGTCAGCCCGTTAACACCAGACTTGGAGGCAGAGTAAGCCGCTTCACAGGAGGCTCCTGAGACGCCCCACATAGAAGAGACGTTGATGATCCGTCCCCGCTTTTCAGACACCATGGCAGGAATCGCAGCACGGCAGCAGTAGAACACAGAAGAAAGATTTGTTCGTATCACATTATCCCATTCTTCATCACTCATATCGCTCAAAAGTCCGATATGTGAAATCCCTGCATTATTTACCAATACATCAAGCCGTCCGTATGTCCCTCTGATTTTATCGAATATCCTTCGTACATCCTTTGGATTGCCCGCATCTCCCATTACAATCTCACAGGAACCAGTCTTCATAGAATCAATTTGCATTCTTACGTCTTCAAGTTCATCTATTGATTTTCGGCAATTTAAAAAAACGTGATAATTGTTCTTTGCAAAATGAAGAGCAATGCTTCTCCCGATTCCTCTGGATGCCCCTGTGATCAGAATACATTTTCTCATAATATCTCCTGTTATCTAAACAAAATATTAAATTTGTCTAAATATGCAATTAAATTGAATTTCTTAAACAATTATTATACACTACAATCATTGCCATTTAAAGCGCCAAGTGATATTATTTACATATTAGTTTTTGATGATCTTATATGATAGAAGGAGTTATGTTATCCAATGCTTTCAAAATTCAGTGTAAAAAAACCTTATACAGTTGTGGTGGGTGTTGTCTTGATCATTATTCTGGGTGTTGTTTCATTTACAAAGATGACCGTGGATCTGCTTCCCAGTATGAATCTGCCCTATGCAATTGTGATGACGACTTATCCGGGTGCGAGTCCGGAGGAGGTAGAGGAGATTGTGACAAAGCCTGTGGAGCAGACGATGGCGACGGTCAGCAATATCAAGGATATTATGTCTGTGTCCAGTGAGAATGCCTCCACTGTCGTTATGGAATTTGAGCAGACTTCAAATATGGATTCTGTAACGATCGAAATGAGAGAGAGTCTGGATCAGATTAAAGGGTTTTGGCCGGATGAGGTGACGAATCCTATGATCATTAAGCTGAATCCAGATATGATGCCGGTGCTTGTTGCGGCAGTGAGCGCAAAGGGCGACAGTACTTCTCAGGTCAGTAAGACGATTGAGGATAAAGTGGTGCCGGAGATCGAGAGCGTAGAGGGTGTTGCTTCTGTATCAGTAACAGGAAGCATTGAGGAAACCGTTGAGATTACAGTGAACGAGGATAAGATAGATGAGATCGGCGATGACATCAAGGCTGAGATGAAGAAGCAGCTTGATGATGCGAAAAGCGCTCTGAATAAGGCGAAAAAGCAGGTTCAAAGTGGGAAAAGCTCATTAGCATCAAGCAAGAAAAAAGCGGCTGCCGGTATGGAAAAGGCAGAGTCTGAAGTTTCTGTTAAGAGTGAGGAGCTTAAGCAGGCACAGCTTGAGCTGACTGAAAAAAAGGCAGAGCTTAATGTGCAGGAGACGCAGCTTAATCAGAATCTTGCACTGATTCAGACCGGAAAAAAAGAAGCGCAGGAACAGCTTGACAGTCTGACACAGGCGAAGGAGTCTTATGATGCCCTGAAGAATCAATACGATTCAATCCCGGAGGGAACTCCCGGAAAGGAGGAGATTGGACAGCAGCTCGCTCAGATGGAAGAGGCGATGCAGAATTATGATACTACATATAATACCCTGACTGAGACGATAAAACAGCTTGACAAACAGGAAAAGCAGATGCTTAATGCTCAGACACAGCTAAGTGCCGGCAAGGATCAGTTAAGCAAGATAGAAAAGCAGGTAAATGACGGGGCTATGTCTCTTGCGCAGGCAAGGGGGAAGCTTGCCTCGGCGCAGCTTCAGGCGGCAGTCGGAATCGGCGAAGGTACGGCACAGCTTGCAGCAGGGGAGTCCGCGCTCAAAATGCAGGAAGAGCAGCTTAAATCGGCTGAAAAAGAAGCGGAGAACAGCGTGAAGGTAGAAGATATCCTGTCTGTAGATACAGTCAAAACGATGCTTTCTGCGCAGAATTTCAGTATGCCGGCAGGATATGTCAAGGAAGACGGCATCGATTATCTTGTGCGGGTAGGCGATAAATTTAAGAGCGTCGACGAGCTTAAGAATTTTACGCTTTTGGATATGGAGGATATTGATCCGGTGAAGCTTACGGATGTTGCGTCTGTGAAGCTTGTGAATAATTCAGATGAAACCTATGCTAAGATCAATGGGAAGCCGGGGCTGATGCTGAGCATTCAGAAACAGACAGGCTATTCGACGGGAGATGTCAGCGACAAGGTTTTAGAAAGATTTGAGCAGATACGTAAGGATCATGAAGATATCCATGCGGTAACTCTGATGGATCAGGGAGTTTACATCGATATGATCGTGAATTCTGTTCTTCAGAACCTTCTTTACGGGGCGGTTCTTGCTATCCTTATCTTGCTTGTATTCTTGAAGAGTGTCCGTTCCACGCTAGTGATTGCATGTTCGATTCCGATCAGTATTGTGACGGCGCTCGTGGCTATGTATTTTACAGGGATTACGCTGAATATCATTTCGTTGTCAGGATTGGCATTGGGAGTCGGAATGCTGGTAGATAATTCAATTGTTGTAATTGAGAATATTTATCGTATGAGAAATGATGAAGGCGCTTCGGCAAAGAAGGCTGCCATGCTCGGGGCGAGTCAGGTAAGCGGTGCGATCATGGCATCGACGCTTACGACGGTATGTGTATTCCTTCCAATTGTGTTTACAGAAGGGATCACAAGGCAGTTGTTTGTAGATATGGGACTTACTATAGCGTACTCTCTTCTGGCAAGCCTTTTGGTTGCCCTTACAGTTGTGCCGATGATGTCGGCGGGGCTTCTTCGGAAAACAAAGCAGAAAGAAAGTAAACTTTTTGTTAACATTAAAGAAGTTTATGGAAAAGTTCTCGCAATAGCTTTAAAATTAAAAGTGTTAGTACTGCTTGGAGCATTGGCATTATTTGTGGGAAGCGCTGTTTTGGCAGTGTCCAACGGAACGGAATTTATGCCGCAGATGGAAAGTACGCAGATAAGCATGACTTTGGAGACAGAGGAAGGAACCAGCCTTGATGATACTGCAAAGGAAGCGGATAAGGTGATGGATATCCTCGGCGGTATAGACGATATTGAAGATGTAGGCGCGCTCGTAGCTTCTTCTGACATGATGGGGACACAGGTAGAGACAAATGTCATTTCTTTCTATGCAATTACGAAGGAAAGTCCGTCTCTTTCTAATAAACAGCTTCAAAAGAAGATTGAAAAGCTGACAAAAGATATTAACGGAGAACTGACAGTCAACATGTCTAATATGGACATGAGCGCTCTTGGAAGCTCAGGTATCAATGTTGAAATCCGAGGAAAGGATCTGGACAGGCTTCAGGAGATTGCAAAGGATGTTAAAAAGCTGGTAGAGGATACGAAGGGAACGCAGAATGTATCTGACGGAACAGAGGATAATACAGAGGAGCTGCGTGTAGTTGTCAATAAGGATAAGGCAGCAAAGCAGGGTCTTACTGTTGCGCAGGTGTATCAGGAGCTGTATGGCAGGCTTGCCGAGCCGTCATCGGCGATGACTCTTGGAACAGATACGCAGGATTATGATGTATATGTGAAGGATGATGAGAATGAGAGCCTGACGAGAGAGGATATCCGTAAGATCAAGCTTACGGTGACAAAGCAGGACGGGACGACGAAAAAGGTAAATCTGTCTAAGGTGGCGGATTTTGTGGATGCGTCCGGACTGCAGTCCATTAACAGAAAGGCGCAGACGAGGTATATGTCCGTGACCGCGGAAATTAAGGAAGATGATAATATCGGACTGGTCAGCAACCGGGTGAAGAAGGCCCTGAATGATTATGATACACCGGAAGGATATGAGGTGGAGATGACCGGAGAGGATGAGACGATCAATGAGGCGATGATAGAGCTGTTTAAGATGCTGGCGCTTGCACTGGTATTTATGTACCTGATCATGGTAGCGCAGTTTCAGTCACTCCGCTCACCATTTATCATTATGTTTACAGTTCCGCTTGCATTTACAGGAGGACTGCTTGCACTTTGGATTGCGGATATGCCGGTCAGTGTGATCGCAATGATTGGGTTTGTTATGCTGTCGGGTATTATCGTTAATAACGGAATTGTATTTATCGATTATACGAACCAGCTTATTGCGGAAGGAAGATCTAAAAAGGCAGCATTGGTAGAGGCGGGAAAGACAAGGCTTCGGCCAATCGTTATGACGGCGCTGACTACGATTCTTGGCTTGTGTACGATGGCAGTCGGAGTCGGTATGGGTTCAGATATGGTTCAGCCGATGGCGGTTGTAACAATTGGAGGACTGATATACGGAACAATCTTGACACTGATCGTTGTTCCATGTATCTTTGATTTATTTCACAGAAAGGAGAAAGCGAGGCTGAGAGAGGGAATAGAAAAGGATGATTAAGTAAATAGTCTGGGTGTTAAGATGAATATAGTGAGGCAGCATGGGAATGGAACGAAATCTGGAAATGTCAGAAGAGGAGATTAGAATGATTAACAAAGCAAGGGAGTTTGCGACAAAGGCACATGAAGGGCAGGTTCGTAAGGGGACGAACAGACCTTATATCGTGCATCCGATTGAAGTTGGGGACATTGTGTCATCCATGACGCAGGATGCAGAGGTGATAAGCGCCGCATTGCTACATGATACGATTGAGGACTGTGAGCACGTATCCAGGATGTTGCTGGCGGAGGAATTTTCTGAACGCGTAGCGAATATGGTTGCACAGGAAAGTGAAGACAAATCTAAGACATGGATGGAACGAAAGAGAGCGACGATTGAGCATATCAGAAATGCGCCCCATGAGGTGAAGTTGATTTGTCTTGCGGACAAGCTGTCTAATATACGTGATATTGACAGGGATTATCCGGTGCTTGGCGATGAGTTGTGGAACAGATTCCGGATGAAGGACAAGGATACGATCGGCTGGTATTACAAAGGAGTCAGGGATTCTCTTGAAGATACTCTGAATACACTGAAGCCGTATGAAGAATATTGCATGCTGATTAAAAAGAATTTTGGGTAAACGGGATTAGAAAGGAATGGCATCTGTTTTGAAGGCAGATATCATTCCTTTTTGGTTCGATTTGGTCTGCTTTGACAGTCCAGTCTGTGAATACGGCAGTTATTTGTCTTGTGAAATATATGTTATGATCGGTTCTATGTATTTTTCAGACGAAATATCAAAGGAGCTGGAAATTCTCTTCTCAAGTTCAAAGTCTTTTTTGGTTTTATCCTTTTTGCTTTTCAACATGGCTGCGAGACCTTTCATCATTATTTTGTCAGTAAAGGACATTTTTTCATAACATAATCCTGCCGGCAGATAAAAATGAGGCAGATGAGCCAGTTCGTCTATGGTCAGGTTGTTTTTCCACAGTCTGTCTATCGCTTCTTTTTCCGCATCGGAGGCTGCACCTGTAACAAACAGGATATCTGGTCTGGTTCCTCTGTATCGATGGAGCGTTTTGCGGAATTTTTTTAATCCGTCAATGGAATTGGCATGTGCCCGCGTCCCAAAGATGATCGTGTCAAAATCAGACAGGGAAACGGATTTTATGTGCTTAAGATCTACGGCAGTACAATTGAGCCTTTTTGCTAGAAGTACAGCATATTTTTGTGTGAATCCTGTACTGCTTTTGTATATAATCAGTATTTTCGGCTTCATAGACTTACTCCTTATCTTCTAAAGTCTGCTTTAAAAAGGCCCGGTATGCAGTTTCCTGTCTGGCAAAGATTTCATCAGGTGAGATGCCGGGGGTGGTTACGGAGAAAATAGTCCCTATGCCTATCGTATATATAAGCATATTCAGATGAAGCGATTTTGCCTGCGGTAGGCTGATATTTAATCTATCAGCGATCGATTTGGCTGTTTTTATATCTGTTTCCGATTGATACAGCTCCTCCAAAGAAGAAATATCATCTCTCGGACGCAGAATGAACATCTTGAAAATATTTGGTTCTTCTTTGGCAAGACGGACAAATGCATGTCCGGTACTCGGAAACGGATTGTCAGGATCAGTATGTTCCTTGAGATATTGCTGTACAAAGCAGCCCGCCTTTTTCATGACATCTGAGCGAAGACTTCCCATATTGCTGCAATAACTGTAGATAGGCTGTACAGAGCAACCAAGCTTCTCTGCAATATTTTTTACGATAACCTGTTCCATACCGTCGTTTCTGGCTAATTCAAATGCGGCGTCTATAACCATATCCTTTGTGACCTTTTGCTTTGGCATTACTTTACCTCTCTCTAATATAATTCATTTATATAAAGTGATTATATAAATGAATTATATATAAAAGAAAAGGCAATGTCAAGAATTAAAAATATATCTGTTTGAATTATAGATATTTTATAAGACACAATCAGAAATGTTGTTAATCTTTATACGGCTGTCAGACTCTTGACAACGATAAATTGCGGGGAGTAGAATGAAGAAAGGAAACTAGAGGAGTTTTTGAGATGAAAGGAAGAAAACTATGAACCAGAATGTAAAAGATTACATTAACGAAAAGGTGAATGAACTGATAGGAGCTTCATCATGCAGCCCGGAGGCGAAAGAGGCCGCAGAAAACTGGCTGGCAGCAGTTGGAACAGATAAAGAGGCAGAGGAGACGAAAAATCTGATCGAGGAACTGGAAGAAGATATTATGCCGGTTGACACTCTGATTGATTTTGCCAGCTCAGAAGGCGGCGCGAAGGTATTCGGTGAAGAGATGGCAAAAAATGTGGCGGCCCACGGAAGAGAGATCAAAGACGCAGGAGCAAAGTACTGTGATTGTCCTGCATGTATGGCAGTGGCAGCGATTCTTGAGAAAAAGGGTGAGATGCTGCAATAAATAAGATAAGTTATCTGGTAGAAAAGTCATTCTGTTGTTCTTTATATAGAGTAACAGAATGGTTTTTTAGTTGAAATTATTTCTTGAAATTAAAAAGGGGATTTTCGGTAGAAAATGATTATAAAAAAGACAAGTAGTCGGACTAAATTTTTATTTGCAGCAATAGCGATTGTATGTGCATGTACAATAGTTGTTATAGTGACTGTTAGCAGGGGAGAACTGAAGGAGGGTTCCAATAGTTTTGAATATACAGCGTTAGGGGACAGTATTCCGAATGGATATACTGTTTTGGAGGATGACGGGTTGAAGAGCTATCCCAAGCTTTTGACAGAAGATATTAAAAAGGAAGAAGATACCACGGTAAATCTTTCAGGATATACAAAAAATGGTCTTACAGTAAATGGACTGTATGAAAAATACTTGTCAGATACAAAGGTACAGGAAGATTTGAAAAAGGCAGATCTAATTACAGTTACAATCGGAGCGAACGACATCTTGAATAAATTCCGGGAGTTATATCAGGAGGTTTTTGATGAGGATATGAAGGTTCGGGATATAGAGTCGATTCTGAAAATTATCCAAAAAGAAACTACCGGTAATCCGCAGATTTTGGCAGAGGTGGCGGAGATTATATATGGATGGGATTGTGAGGATTTTGAAAGGGATTGGAAAAGGGCGATGGAAAGTATCCGTCAGAACCGGAATGAAGATGCGAAAGTAATAGTGACTACAATCTATGATCCTGTTGGAGAGCTGGAAGCTTTGGGCGTATTAAATCAGGTGATTGAAAGGATGATTAATGCGCTGAATCAGATTATTATAAATGAATCAGAAGAATACGGATATCAGGTAGCGGATTTGTCTGAAATCGGAACCAGCGAGTATTTACAGTCCGACAGGCTGCATCCCAATCAACAGGGGCAGCAGATGATTAAGGAAAGAATAAAGGAACAATATTACTAATTATCTTTGCCGATTGCTTTTGCTTTCATTTTCATGTACAATATTTGAATGAGCAGTGTGTTATTTATTTCGGGAAATATACTGGACGCTGCTTAATATTTTGGGAAGTGAAATTATGTCAGAAGTGCGCAAACGAATTGTTTTTCATGGACGGGTACAGGGAGTAGGATTTCGTTATACTGCAAAATATCTGGCGCAGTCTATGGGGCTTACTGGATGGGTGAAGAATGAATATGACGGCACGGTTCTTATGGAGGTTCAGGGAAGGGAGCCGTTGATTTTTAAGCTCATGGAGGGCCTGAACAACCGTATGTATATCCAGATTGACTGGATTGACTCGAAGGATATCTCTGTAAAAGAGGAGAGAGGCTTTCGGGTAAAATAAAGATAATGGAATATTAGTACACTTTGTACGAATCATGGAGAAAAGATATGGAAAATGGAACGGGGAAAAAAAGTGTAAAAAGCAGAATCGTATCAGCCGCATGGCAACTGTTTTACGAGAAAGGATATAATGGAACTACAGTAGATGAAATTATTGAACTGTCAGGCACTTCAAAAGGTTCCTTTTATTATTACTTTGACACGAAGGACGAACTTCTGAATACACTGTCACTTGTTTTGGATGAATATTACGAAGTGCTGGACCGTGAGATGAAGGGGGACATGGACAGTTTTGATAAATTGATGTATATTAATCATATGGCGCACAGGATGATGGAGGAAAAGATTAGTATAGACTTGCTTTCTTCTCTGTATTCAACCCAGTTGGTCGCCGCAGGCCAGAGGCGGCTTTTAGACCAGAACCGTCATTATTATAAGTTGGTGACAAGGATTGTAGAAGAGGGACAAAAAAAGGGAGAGATCTGCGATTCAAAGTCCGTCAGTGATATCGTACAGTATTATTCCATGTGCGAACGGGCGCTGGTATATGACTGGTGTCTGAATAAGGGAAAGTATTCCCTCAGTGAGAAAAGCAAAGAATGGATGCCGATCATGATGGAACATTTTCAGAAATGATTTTTGATACAAAGACAGGGTGGTCAGATGTTTTTAAAATAAGGCACATTGGTCATATAAGAAATGTCTTCAAGGTGAGACGGTATTTTCCGATATGATGCGGAAGAGATATTCCGCTTCGCTCCCCGGTACGTCACGGTAAGTTTTGTGTTCCCGGAGTCATGGCATACCCAATACGCAGGCTTTAAGCAGATTTTCAGAGAGTCATTCTGATGCCGCGCCTGCCTTCTAATGCCGCGGCAGTACAGCGATGTACTGTTTTTCTATCACAGATGGATGCCATCTGCCTGTCATGAGCTTTGGCTCAGTCCTTCCGGTAAAATGAGGGCAGGCCCATTGCCCTCATTTATCTGAGCTTTGGCTCTTCCCCGTTTTTTTGCGTTTTGCGCAGCATTTGTCTTTATGTCCGCATGAAATCCGCAGGCAGGGCAGCAAAAGCTCCCTTTTTCTTGATGTCCGGGTGCGCTGCACCGGCTGCATTGGCGGCTTATGTCTTTTGCATATACTTTGATCAGAGTTATAGACTGTTCCCGACATTCCGGCTTCTCATGATACTTTTCATACACTTCGCCGCGGACGATACTCACATTTTTTGGAGCATCTATAGACAGCCGTAAGTCTCCTTCCATAGATACAACTTGAATGACAATATCCTCTCCAATTACCAGATACTCGCCCGGATTCCTTCCCAGAGATAACATCTCTCCACACCTCCCTGTGTTATGATTATTTACTTGTTTTTTGTTCTGGAATGGTTCAGAAGATGCTGAATTTCAGAGGAGTTTTAAAGATAACTTCCGACAAGAAATATTATCGGAAGTTGAAAATACATGAATTTAAAAAATGTTGAATTTTTGGGAGAAAAGGTCTTAACTTTTTAGAAGTGAAACCGATATTATAGACAGAATGATTCAGAAAGTATTAATTTTCATGGGATTTTAAGCAATCTGGTTCTGATAATATTTCTTATCGGAAGCAGAAGCTTATTTTGGCTTTCAGGAAAATGCGGCGGATTACCAGTCGATGATCCTGTCTACAAGTTCTTTTTGCTCAGCGCCTGTTTTTCTCAGGTAGACTCTCGTTGTTTCGATATTTTCATGCCCCATAAGGTCAGCAAGGAACGCGATATCGTTGCTGCGTTCGATAAAATTTTTCGCAAAACGGTGACGGAAGGAGTGGGGATATACGACTTCAGGATCAATGTGATAGCGCACGGCATATTTTTTGAGCTGTCCTGAGATTCCCCTTGAGGTGATGGGGCTGCCGTATCTGTTTAAAAAAAGAAAACCGCTTTTCTGGTGCTTTTCTCCGAGCCAGAAAAGAGTTTCTTCCTGCAATAGTTTCGGTATGTAGATTCGCCTTACCTTTCCGCCTTTTGAATAAATGTCAAGATGTCCTGTCTTTACATCCTCGACTTTCAGCCGGATCAGCTCATTTACCCGCAATCCCGTTGCCGCGAGAAAGCGGATGATGAAGTACCAGTACAATTCGCCTTCCTCTTTCAGACGGGTTTTGAAATAGTCGTAGTCCGCTTCACTGATGACTTTTTCTGCAAATGATTTCTGCTGTATGCGGATAAATTTTAGCCTGAGATTTTCCTTGCCGATGCTTTCCAGATAGCAGTTGATCGCGCGGAGGCGCAAGTTCACGGTCCGGGGTCTGTAGTGCTCAGTAAGCTAGTCCTTATGTTCTCGCAGATTCCTTTTCGCGGGCGAGGTATACCGCCCTTTGAACTGCCGGAGCGCATACAGGTATGCTCTGATTGTGTTGTCGGAGAGATCCCTTTCCAGTAAATATTTTTCAAATTTTTCAGTCATGGCAAAAGCCTCCTTTTTGTCATGATTGTATCAGATATAAGGGCAAAGCTGCTTGATTACTGTCTGGAAAAGCCCTGAAAGGAAAGCGATATGCTCCTTTTCAGGGCTTTTCATGTTTTTTGTTATTCCTGCAAGGATAGTAACGCACTGTCCTTTCCAATCTCAAAGTGGTCTGCTTTTAAGATGGCAAAGGACTTTTCGTAATTGCCTTCCCGCATATAATGTACCATTTTTTTTAGGTTCTCATTCGTTTTTGGAATCCGCATTCCGTTTTTTACAGAAAACTGACCGATGCGGATCAGTTCGGAAAGGGTATTTTCGTAGACTTTATTGATCCGACTGTTATGAAGGGCGCTGATAATTTCCAGATGCATATTCGTGTCAGCAACCTCCCATTTATATACTTCTGAAGCTGCTGCACACATGCGCACAACCTTTTCTTCGATGCGGTAGGAGTATTCTTCGTGCTTTCCAGAGATGAAGATATACTGGAAGGCAGAACTTTCTAAAAGCTCTCTGAGCTGGTAGATTTCCTCAATATCCTTACGGGTGATTTTTTTAACAGTTATGGATCTATAATAATCGGATTCAATGAGGCCTTCGGTCTGCAGCATCTGGATGGCGCTGCGCACAGGGCTTCGGCTCATGCCGAGTTCTTTTGTCAGCAGGGCTTCTGTAAGAGGCATTCCCGGCGGGTATGTGAGATCCATAATATTCTGTTTCATCTTTTCATATGCCTGTTCGGCAAGAGATAATGATTTTTCTGACATGATGTTCCCCTTTCATTATTACGAATTGTATCATTTTTTTATAATAGATTCAAGGAAATCTGTTGACTTTGTGTACAAAGAATGGTATAGTATCCACAATATAAATTTGTATACAAATAAATAAAACGTATACAAATCTGAAAGCGGAGAAATCCGGGATGTTATGAAGTGAAAGTTTTTGACTTCAAATTATGGTAACATGATAACCATCAATGAATAAGGAAGGTATGAATTATGAAATTAGGTTTTATTGGTACGGGTAACATGGCGTCAGCGATCATGGGCGGTGTGATAGGCAAAGGACTTTTTAAGGCGGATGAGATCATTGGAGCGGATCTGTTTGCGCCGGGCAGAGAGAGGGCGAAAGAACAGTTTGGGATTCATGTAACAGCAGATAATAAAGAAGTAGTGAAGAATGCAGAAGTAATCATTCTGTCCGTAAAGCCTCAGTTTTATGCGGATGTGATTGCCGGAATCAAGGATGAAGTGACAGATGATCAGATCGTTATTACGATTGCACCGGGTAAGACACTTAGTTGGCTTTCTGAGCAGTTTGGAAAAGCAGTGAAGATTGTACGTACGATGCCGAATACTCCGGCTATGGTTGGAGAAGGTATGACAGCAGCGTGCCCGAACGAGCACATGACGGAGGAAGAGATTGACCGGGTGAAAGAGATTCTTGAAAGCTTTGGCAGAGTAGAATTTGTACCGGAAAAGCTTATGGATGTTGTGACGGCAGTCAGCGGAAGTTCGCCGGCTTATGTATTTATGTTTATTGAGGCGATGGCGGATGCTGCCGTTTCTGGCGGGATGCCCAGAGCGCAGGCATACCAGTTTGCGGCGCAGGCAGTGCTTGGAAGTGCAAAGATGGTGCTTGATACCGGTAAGCATCCGGGAGAACTTAAGGATATGGTATGCTCACCTGCAGGAACTACGATAGGCGCTGTGCGTACACTGGAAGAAAAAGGATTCAGAAGCGCAGTGTTTGAGGCGGTGAAGGTGTGCGAAGAGATTTCAAGAAGCCTGTAATATCTTAATATTGGAACACGGATATCCAATCGGGGCGTTTGCGGATATTTTGTGGGATAGTAAAGACCTTGAGGTGAGAAGATAGTTTCCTTCAAGGTCTTATTTAAATGTTTCCTTCTTTATGTTTCTTTTTTGAAAAATAGTGCATTTTATTATTGTATCGTTTATAATCAATCCTATGGGATGCAGCGATTAAAACAAGGCGGGAGGCAGATCATTGGATAAGAAAAAGGAACTTAGATATTTTGAGATTGACGGAGCATTCGGAGGTAATCAGGACTGGTTTACCAATGTAGTTATGAATATCGGCGGCTGTGCAGCGGCGACAGCCTGTGACTGCTGTATTTATCTGACAAAGCGTATGGGAGCTGAAAGTCTGTATCCTTTTGATATAGACCATCTGAACAAGGAGGATTATAAAAGGTTCAGCCAGATTATGAAGCCGTACATCAAGCCAAGAGTAAGCGGAGTGAAAAAGCTTGCGTGGTTTATCAGTGGTTTTCAGAGATATCTTGAGGATATCGGGGCGGCAGGACAGATCGCCATGGAGGAGTTTTCAGGGGAGCATACAGTAAAGGAAGCGGAAAGTTTCGTGAAAAGTCAGATCAATAAGGATATGCCGATTCCGGTCCTGCTTTTACAGCATAAAGACAGAGCGCAGTTCAAGGATTATATCTGGCACTGGTTTCTGATCGTAGGATACGAGCAGGCGGGCAGCGATCTCAGGATTAAGACAGCGACCTATGGGGAAGCAGTTGTATTTTCCTTAAAAGAAATGTGGGAAACAGGATTTGCTGAGAAAGGCGGATTGGTTAAACTGACATTGTGACAGGATTCTGCAGGTAAATTTGTTGTATTTCTTTACAAAAAGAGAGTAAAAAGACTGTATTATGCTTTACGAAACGGGTGTTTTCGGCTACAATAAAAAACAGTTTGTAAATCAAATGAGGGATAAAAGATGAATCTGTCCCGGATATTATAAAAAAGTGAGGTATGAATAAATGGAAAATCCAGTTGTTACATTTGAGATGGAAAATGGCGATATTATGAAAGCGGAGCTGTATCCAAAGATCGCGCCGAATACGGTGAATAATTTTATTTCATTGGTACAGAAAGGTTATTATGACGGTCTGACTTTCCACCGTGTGATCAGAGGATTCATGATTCAGGGCGGCTGTCCGGACGGAACGGGCATGGGCGGCCCGGGATACAATATCAAGGGTGAATTTAAACAGAATGGCTTTACGAACAATCTGAAGCATACCGCGGGAGTGCTTTCTATGGCAAGAGCCATGGATCCGGACTCTGCCGGCTCTCAGTTCTTTATCATGCATAAGGATGCGGATCATCTGGACGGCGCTTATGCGGCGTTTGGACAGATCATTCAGGGGATGGATGTAGTAGATAAAATTGCAAAGACAGATACGGACTATAATGACAGGCCATTAGACAAGCAGAGGATGAAGAAGGTCAGCGTAGATACAAAGGGCATAGAATATGCAGAACCTGAGAAAGCGTAAAGATTGTTTCATGGAGATGGATATGGTTCAGACAGAAAAATTAGTATTTGAATACGAGAAACGGGATGAAGACGGCAATATTATCGGCGCTTCCCGTGCCATTGACGAAGTGGATATTGATGTAAAGGAAGGACAGTTTATTGCTGTGCTGGGACATAACGGCTCCGGAAAATCGACGCTTGCCAAACACTTGAATGCCATTCTGGTCCCGACAGACGGAACTGTATGGGTGGACGGACGCAATACAAAGAAACCGGAAGAGCTTTGGAATGTCCGGCAGACGGCGGGAATGGTATTCCAGAATCCGGACAATCAGATTATCGGAACGGTAGTGGAAGAGGATGTGGGCTTTGGTCCGGAAAACTTAGGCGTGCCCACCGATGAGATCTGGAAGAGGGTGGAAGACAGCCTGAAAGCTGTCGGTATGCTTTCCTACAGACACCATTCGCCGAATAAATTGTCCGGCGGACAGAAGCAGCGTGTGGCGATTGCCGGAGTGGTCGCGATGGAACCGAAGTGCATCGTGCTGGATGAACCTACGGCTATGCTAGATCCCGTGGGAAGAAAGGAAGTCCTAAAGACAGTCAGGAAACTCAGGGAAGAGAAGAAGGTTACAGTCATCCTCATCACTCATTATATGGAAGAGGTTGTAGATGCGGATAAGATCTATGTAATGGATCATGGGAAAGTGGTGATGGAGGGAGCACCGAGAGAGATTTTCAGCGAAGTGGAAAAGCTTAAGGAATACCGGCTGGATGTACCGCAGGTGACCATTCTTGCAGACGAGCTTAGAAAACGGGGACTGGACATCCCAAAAGGGATACTCCGGAAGGAAGAACTGGTGTCAGAGCTTACGAAGCTTTTGCAGAAGTAATAAGGATAGGGGAAGGATCATGTCAATCAGACTGGAACATTTGAACTATATATACAGCCCTAAGACTGCATACGAAAAACATGCGCTCAAGGATATCTGTCTTGAGATCCCGCATGGAGAGTTTGTTGGAATCATCGGGCATACCGGTTCGGGAAAGTCCACGCTGATACAGCATTTTAACGGGCTGATAAAGGCAACGGACGGAAAGTTGTTTTATAATGAGGAAAATATATACGGGCAAGGCTATAACATGAGAAAACTCCGCAACGAAATCGGACTGGTATTTCAGTATCCGGAGCATCAGTTATTTGAGATTGATGTAATGGCGGATGTGTGCTTTGGCCCTAAGAATCAGGGATTGAGCCGGGAGGAATGTGAAAAGCGTGCGCTGGAGGCATTGAAGCTTGTGGGCCTTAAGGAAAAGTATTATCATGCATCGCCCTTTGAGCTGTCCGGCGGGCAGAAACGGCGGGCGGCAATTGCAGGGGTTCTTGCTATGCGCCCGAAGGTGCTTGTCTTAGATGAACCTACGGCGGGGCTTGACCCGAAGGGAAGGGACGATATTTTAGAACAGGTGTCATATCTTCACAAGCAGACAGATATGACAGTGATCTTAGTATCTCACAGCATGGAGGACATTGCCAGATATGCGGGCAGGATTATCGTGATGAATCACGGTGAGATCATGTACAATGACGAACCTAAAAAAGTGTTTGCGCATTACAGGGAACTGGAGCAGGCAGGGCTTGCGGCGCCGCAGGTGACTTACATCATGCATGACTTGAAAGAGCGGGGAATTTCTGTGGATACAGATGTTACCACTGTGAAAGAGGCGGCGGATGAGATTATGAAAGCGCTGGAGGTCAGCGTACCAAACGTATTAGCTGACAAGATGTCAAAAAGCAGACAGATGGAGAAGGAAAAATGATTCGAGATATAACATTAGGACAATATTACCCGGCAAAAAGTATACTGCATCGTCTTGACCCGAGAGTGAAGCTTGTCTCCACACTCCTTTATCTGATCTCTCTGTTCCTTTTTAAAAGTATTGCAGGGTATTTGGCTGCTGCCGTATTTCTTGTTGGCATCATAAGGGCATCCAGAGTGCCTTTTCGATATATTGTAAAAGGGCTGAAACCGATTGTCATGCTGCTTATGATCACGGTGGTCTTTAACCTGTTTCTGCAGAAGGACGGAGAGGTGCTTTTGCGCATATGGAAGCTTAGTGTTACAACGGTGGGGCTTCGCAATGCGGTGTATATGGCAGTGAGACTTATATATTTGATCATAGGTTCATCCTTAATGACATTTACAACAACACCGAATGAATTGACCGACGGTATAGAAGCGCTTTTGCATCCGCTGAACAAAGTGCACGTTCCTGTTCATGAGGTGTCTATGATGATGTCCATTGCACTGCGGTTTATTCCGATTCTTCTGGAAGAGACAGATAAGATCATGAAGGCGCAGCAGGCGAGAGGGGCAGATTTTGAAAGCGGGAATATGATTCAGAGAGCGAAATCCATGATCCCGATTCTTGTTCCGCTGTTCGTGTCGGCCTTCCGGCGGGCATATGATCTTGCAATGGCGATGGAGGCGAGATGCTACCGCGGCGGAGAGGGAAGAACAAAGATGAAACCCCTGAAATATCAGAGCAGAGACCGGACGGCATATGTAACAATGGTTGTATACGTGGTTTTAGTAGTAGCGATCGGAAGATTTGTGCCGCTCAAGGTGTGGATATTTTAGGAGGTGAGGTTCCATGAGGAGGGTAAGGCTTGTCGTTGCCTATGACGGCACGAATTATTGCGGGTGGCAGATTCAGCCGAATGGAATTACGATTGAGGAGGTCTTAAACCGGGAAATCAGCAGACTTACCAGAGAGGATATTCACATTATCGGTGCAAGCCGCACGGATTCCGGTGTACACGCTCTTGGAAATGTTGCGGTATTTGACACAGCTTCTTCTGTCCCGCCGGAGCGGATGGCATATGCGCTCAACCAGCGGCTGCCCGGGGACATTGTGATTGTCAGGTCGGATGAAGCAGCATCGGACTGGCATCCCAGATATCAGGATGAGATTGCTAAAACTTACGAGTATCATATTTATAATGCTCCTATGCCGAACCCTTTGAAAAGAAACTACAGCGCATTTGTCTCATTTCCCATGGACGCAGAGAAGATGCGCAAGGGAGCGGAGTATCTTGTAGGAGAGCATGATTTTGTCAGCTTTTGTAATATCCGGACCAGTGTTTCGGATACTGTGCGTACTGTGCACAGTATCACTGTCGTACAGAATGGTCCGGATATTGTGCTTCGTATTACGGGAAATGGATTTCTCTATCATATGGTCCGGATTATTGCAGGGACATTAATCCGGGTAGGCCGGGGTTTTTATGCGCCGGAAAAGGTGAAGGAGATATTGGAAGAAAAGAAGCGGACGGCAGCAGGAGTAACGGCGCCTGCATCAGGGCTGGTGTTAGTGAGCATCGATTATAAGAAGGGTTATTAATTTAACAAGAGTGATAAATGAATAACAATATCCAAAAATGAAGTGCAAAGAATAAAAATCTTCAAAAAACTGAAATATTATATATACAAATCAAATTTTTGTGATAATATGGTATTAAGATTGCAGGAACAAAGCAATCCGCAGGTATCACAATCATACATATACTATGAAATGAATGGGAGGTTTGTATATGGATATGTTATTGAATCTGGTTCCGGTATTCGGAATCATCGCACTTTTGTTTGCGGCGATGCTGGCATCAAAGGTTAGCAGGCAGGATGCAGGGACAGACAGGATGAAGGAGATCGCCGGTTCGATCAGTGAAGGCGCAAGAGCGTTTTTGACGGCAGAGTACAAGATTCTGATTCTTTTTGTTGCAGTTCTCTTTGTGCTGATCGGAGTCGGCATAGGGAACTGGATTACGGCTGTCTGTTTTGTAGTTGGCGCACTGTTTTCTACGCTGGCCGGATATTTTGGCATGACCGTTGCTACGAAGGCTAATGTGAGAACGGCGAATGCAGCGAAGGAGAGTGGTATGAACAAGGCGCTTTCTATTGCATTTTCAGGCGGAGCAGTTATGGGGATGTGCGTAGCCGGTCTGGGTGTTCTTGGAGTGAGTGCGATTTACATTTTTACAGGAAATGCGGACATTTTATTTGGATTCAGTCTGGGGGCTTCTTCCATTGCATTGTTTGCCCGCGTTGGAGGCGGTATCTATACGAAAGCGGCGGATGTAGGTGCAGATCTTGTTGGAAAGGTAGAGGCGGGAATCCCGGAGGATGATCCGCGCAATCCGGCAGTTATTGCCGACAATGTTGGGGATAATGTTGGCGATGTGGCAGGAATGGGAGCGGATCTTTTTGAGTCTTATGTCGGAGCGCTTATTTCAGCGCTGACTTTGGGGCTGGTATATTTTGAAGCGGTGGGGGCGGCATTCCCTCTGGTCATTGCAGGCCTTGGATTGATTGCATCTATTCTCGGTACATTTTTCGTGCGCGGAGATGAAAAATCCAACCCTCACAAAGCGCTTAAGACAGGTTCCTATGCGGCGAGCGTACTGGTGTTGATTGCATCATTTGTACTCAGCAGGATGTTCTTCGGTAACTTCAATGCGGCAATTGCGATCGCGGCTGGTTTGACCGTGGGAATTCTTATTGGAATCATAACGGAGGTTTATACTTCCGGCGACTACAATTCAGTAAAAGAGATTGCAACCCAGTCAGAGACAGGGGCGGCAACAACGACTATAAGCGGTATTGCAGTGGGAATGAGATCCACCGCAGCGCCGATTCTTTTAATCTGTGTGGGGATTTTTGCGGCATATAATTTTTGCGGTCTTTATGGAATCGCACTGGCGGCGGTGGGGATGCTGTCAACAACAGCAATTACTGTTGCGGTAGATGCCTATGGGCCGATTGCGGATAACGCAGGCGGCATTGCGGAGATGTCGGGACTTGACTCGAAGGTGCGCAGTATCACAGATAGGCTTGACGCTGTAGGAAATACAACCGCGGCTATGGGGAAAGGATTTGCCATTGGCTCTGCGGCGCTTACGGCATTGTCATTGTTTGTGACCTATGCGGAATCTGTGAAGCTGGATACTATTGATATTCTGGATTACCGTGTAATTATAGGACTGTTTGTAGGAGGAATGCTGCCGTTTTTATTTTCTGCAATGACGATGTCTTCGGTTTCAAAAGCGGCATATCAGATGATTGAGGAAGTAAGGAGACAATTTAGGACGATTCCGGGTATTCTGGAAGGAACAGGAAAACCGGATTATAAATCCTGCGTAGCGATTTCCACAACAGCAGCGTTGAAAGAAATGCTTGTACCGGGGATCATGGCGGTGGCGGCGCCGTTAGTTGTCGGAGTATTGCTGGGACCTGCCTCTCTTGGCGGCCTTCTTGCAGGTTCCCTTGTGACCGGTGTTATGGTGGCGATTTTCATGTCTAATGCCGGAGGTGCATGGGATAATGCCAAGAAATATATCGAAGACGGAAACCATGGCGGAAAGGGAAGCGAAGCTCACCGGGCAGCAGTCGTTGGCGATACGGTAGGCGATCCGTTTAAAGATACGTCGGGCCCGGCGATCAATATCCTCATTAAGCTTATGACAATCGTATCGTTGGTATTTGCACCGCTGTTTTTGTCTATCGGCGGATTATTGTAAAATGAAAAAATGTGCTGTCTTTTTTGAGAGTTCTTTTTTGAACCTTTGAGAAGATGGCACATTTTAAACTGGATAACCTGAAAAGATTGTGATAATATAAATTTCGGAATACATAAGATAGCAAATTATTTTAAATAGAAATGAGGTGTCGTAAATGACAAAAGTAGATATTATTTCGGGATTTTTAGGTGCCGGAAAGACAACATTTATCAAGCAGTTGATAGATCAGGTATTTACCGGCGAGAAGCTGGTACTGATTGAAAATGAGTTCGGCGAGATTGGCATCGACGGCGGTTTTTTAAAGGATGCAGGAATTGAGATCACGGAGATGAATTCTGGATGTATTTGCTGTACGCTTGTAGGAGATTTCAGCAAGGCGCTGAAAAAGGTAATCGAAGAATATCAGCCGGACCGCGTTATCATCG
This sequence comes from Lachnospiraceae bacterium MD308, assembly GCA_010206225.2. Lineage (GTDB taxonomy): Bacteria > Bacillota > Clostridia > Lachnospirales > Lachnospiraceae > MD308. The sequence continues at coordinate 122,115 of VIQU02000002.1, forward strand.
AGCCTTCCGGAGTCGGTAAGCTTTCCGATGTGGCGAAGGCGGTGGAAGATGTAAAAAAAGATACAGATATTGAGATTGCCGGAAAAATAACAGTGGTTGACGGGAAAAAGGCAAAGATGTATATAAAAAACTTCGGCGAATTTTTTAAGGATCAGGTAGAACATGCTTCTGTGCTCGTTATCAGCCGTACGCAGATGATGAATGATGAAAAGGTCGAAGAATGTGTGCATATGCTTCGTGAGGAGAATGATAAGGCGACGATCGTCTCGACGCCGTGGGAGCAGCTTGGAAAAGAAGCGATCGTGCGTGCGCTGGAGCATGGGGCAGAGCTGGAAGATTTGTTAGAGAATCATCATGAGCACCATCACCATGGACGGGAAGAATGCTGCGGACATGGCCATCATGAAGAAGATCATTGTCATAAGCATCACCATCACCATGGACAGGAAGGATGCTGCGGACATGGCCATCATGAAGAAGATCATTGTCATAAGCATCACCATCACCATGGACAGGAAGGATGCTGTGGACATGACCATCATGGACATCATCACCATGCCGATGAGATATTTACAAGCTGGGGAAAGGAGACTGCCCACAAATATACAGAGGAGGAACTTGATTATCTTGTAAAAGCACTGTCGGAAACAGAGGCTTACGGCAAAGTTTTACGTTCCAAGGGTATCGTGCCGATGGCAGACGGAAGCTGGAAACAGTTTGATCTGGTTCCAGAGGAATACGAAGTGAGAGACGGACAACCAGACTATACGGGACGTGTCTGCGTAATCGGGACAGACCTGAAGGAAGAAGAGCTTTTAAAATTATTCCATATTTAAGATTTGGAGGTTATTTTGATGTTTGGACAGGCGCCGATACCGGTTTTTGTAGTAACCGGATTTTTAGACAGCGGAAAAACAACCCTTATAAAAGAGACGCTTATGGAGCAGGAATGGATTGAGCCGGGACTTACGCTTTTGATTCGCTGCGAGGAGGGTGAGGAAGAATACGGGAAAGAATATTTGGATGAAAAGGATATGTTCCTTCTAAAGGTAGAAGAACCGGATCAGTTGAATTCTTTGTTTTTCAAAAACTGCGAAAAAAATTATCATCCGGCACAGGTTGTGATCGAATATAATGGTATGTGGAATCTTACAGATCTGCTTTCCGTCAAATACCCGAGAAGCTGGGAGCTTCAGGGAGTATATTCAACGGTGGACGGGACGACGTTAGATATGTATCTCACGAATATGCGCAATATGCTTATGGAGCAGTTGACAGAATCAGAACTGATCGTAGTGAACCGGTGCGCACCGCAGGTAGATCGTTCCGGATTCCGAAGAGCGCTGAAGGTTCAAAATCCAATGGCGCAACTGATCTTTGAAGATCTTGAGGGGAAGATCATACAGCCGTCAGAGGAGGACTTGCCTTATGATGTTAAGGCGGACAAGATTGTGATTGACGATGAGGATTTCGGCATTTGGTATGTGGATGCATACGACCATCCTGAACTTTATCTCCATAAAGAGATTGAATTTACCGCGCAGGCATTTCGTCCTAAGGAGATGGCAGAGGATATGTTTGTACCTGTGAGAAAGATTATGACTTGCTGCGCGGATGATATCCGTTTCTATGGATATCCATGCCGTCTGCCGGGGAAACAGGACATCCCCAAACATCAGTGGGTGCGCATCAAAGCAAAATTCGGATATGAAGCAGTAGCGTCCTTTGGAAGCAAACAGCCGGTACTTTACTTGATACAGATGGTGCCGACAGCAAAACCGAAAGATGAGATCGTATATTTAGGATAAGATAGCGGCAGGAAGATATTCTTCCTGCCCCAATTATTTTTGGGGATTGTTTAAGACGCATATTTATTTGTCGTTTTTTAAAGACGAGTACATCGCAACTCCTAGTATTACGGCTCCGCCCACGAGTTCCCTCCCGCTTGGGATCTCCCCGAGAAACAGCAGCGCATAGAGAATTCCATAGACTGTCTCCATTCCAGAAATAATCCCGGCAGTCTGCGCCTTAACATTTTTTTGAGCGGACACATATAGGGAATAGGCAAATGCCGTGCAGATGAATCCAATAAAAGCGACTCCGATAATATCTGGTATACGCCACTGCGTTTTCATAATAAAAAGTGCAGGAAGAAGTACGATAGCGGCAGTCCCTTGCTCATACAGGCATATGATTCTGCCCGTATACCGGGATGAAAAGTATCGGTTTGCCAGTGTCATGATTGCATAAGTAAAGCTGCAGACCATTCCCCAGATGATTCCGACAGTCGTGTTGTTTTCAATGGAAAATTCCGGGATGGTGATAATGACGCCGATCATTAAGGTAACTGCCGTGAAAATGTTCTGTCTCCGAAGCTTCTCGTGGAATATAAGAGGCTCGAAAAAGGTCAGGAACAATGGAAATGTGGAAAATGTAATCGTTCCGATCGCTACGGAAGAAACCTGTATTGACTGGAAAAAAGTAGTCCAGTGAACCGCCATTACGATTCCGGTCAGGATAATCAGACCATAATCTTTTTTCGAGCTGAGCTTCAGAGTGTCCTTTTTCGCTATCGCGATCAAAAACAATAATAAAGAAGAGCTGATTACTCTTCCAAGAGCGACCATAACAGAAGATATTTCAACAAATTGCCCGATAACACCCGACAGGCCGAAAAGCATGACGGCAATATGTAAAAACAAAATATTTCTATTAAAAGGATGCTGCATATGCATAGTAATTTGATTCCTCCTTAGTTATGTCAGCCGAACAGCGTTCGCCTACTTCAAAAGAGCGTAAATTACGGGGCTGTCCGGAAAATAGACGGCCCCTTTGGGTTTTTATACATTACGAACTCTTTCTGGTCATCTTACATCTTGGATAACGCTGCTTCATCTGCCACGATCACAACGTCCGGATGAAGCTTAAGTATCGATGCCGGGACCTGTGGAGTAATTGGTCCGCACACGACTTTCTTTAGAATATCAGACTTATCTTCACCGCTTACTACTACGACAATCTTTTTCGCCAGCATGATACTGCGGATTCCCATAGTGTATGCCTGACGGGGTACATCGGTCTCGGATGCAAAGAAGCGTTTGTTAGCTTCAATCGTGCTTGGTGCGAGGTCTACACAGTGTGTTCCGCTTGGGAATATATCGCACGGCTCGTTGAACCCGATATGACCGTTATGTCCAAGGCCGAGAAGCTGCAGATCTACGCCGCCGCTTTTTTCAATGATCTCATCATATTTTCTGCATGCTTTGTCAGAATCTGGTTCTAAGCCGTCTGGGACGGAGGTGTTTGCCTTATCGATATTAACATGGTCAAAAAAGTGCGTGTTCATAAAGTAGCGGTAGCTCTGATCATTTTCCGGATTGAGACCTTTGTATTCGTCCAGATTAACGCTGGACACTTTAGAGAAATCCAAATCTCCTTTTTTATACCATTCGATTAACTGTTCGTACGTTCCGATCGGAGAAGAACCGGTAGCAAGCCCCAGCACGCAGTCCGGTTTCATAATAACTTGTGCGGCGATAACATTTGCCGCCTTCCGACTTAATTCTTTGTAATCCTTTGCTCTACAAATAGTCATACCTCTTATTTCCTTTCTTTTCACATTATTTACTAATGTCTTTCTATTAGTATATCAATAAAAATAATAATTTCAATAAAAACCTTATAATTGGAAATACTTTTATATAATGAAAGAAAGTACATTTATTTGTGCACATTTACCAATGAAAAGCCGCGAAAAGAAAATATTAATCAGCTGCATTTGAAAGAATGTGAAAGAACTTTCTGAAGATTCTAAAAGTATTGAAAATAAATTCTTAGATGATATACTTGAGGCTACAAAAAGGAGGGCAACGTAAATGACAGAAAAAAAAGTAGAAAGTCTTAAGGGCAAATTGATCGTGTCCTGTCAGGCATTGCTTCACGAACCGCTCCACTCTTCCTTTATTATGGGAAGGATGGCACTGGCGGCGAAGGAGGGAGGGGCGTATGGTATCCGCGCCAACACAAAAGAAGATATCAAAGAAATCAAGGAAACAGTCAATCTTCCGATCATAGGAATTGTGAAAAGAGACTACGCTGACAGCAAAGTCTATATTACACCGACTATGAAGGAAGTGGATGAGCTGATGGAGGTTCGGCCGGAAATCATTGCGCTTGATGCGACAGGGGCGATTCGCCCGCAGGGTGTAACGCTGGATGAGTTCTTCCGGGAAGTTAAGGGAAAATATCCGGATCAGCTCTGGATGGCAGATTGCTCCACGGTAGAGGAAGCGCTTCATGCGGATGAACTGGGATTTGACTTTATCGGGACGACGATGGTTGGGTATACCGAGCAGAGCATACATGATCGGATTGAGGCGGATGATTTCAGGATTTTACGAGAGATTATTGAAAAGGCGGAGCACAAAGTCATTGCGGAGGGGAATATTAATACGCCTCAGAAGGCGAAACGTGTCATTGAGCTTGGGGCGTATAGTGTGGTTGTGGGTTCGGCCATTACAAGGCCGCAGTTAATCACAAAGACGTTTGCTGATGTACTTGCCTGAAGTATTGCGCAACAAAAAGAACGGCAGCATTTGGTTAAAAAATTTTAAATCATTTAAAAGAAAAGGAGAAAAGTATCATGAGGAAGCTTGACAAGTACAAAGGCATTATCCCGGCATTTTATGCATGCTATGACAAGGAGGGCAATATAAGTCCTGAGGGTGTACGGGCTCTTACAGAGTATTTTGTAGAGAAGGGTGTGAAGGGCGTCTATGTAAATGGCTCATCCGGGGAATGTATCTACCAGAGTGTAGAGGATAAAAAGCTGGTGCTGGAAAATGTGATGGAGGCAGCAAAAGGAAGGCTTACTGTCATTGCGCATGTGGCATGTAACAATACGAAGGACAGCATGGAGCTTGCCCGTCATGCAGAAAGCGCCGGTGCAGACGCGATTGCCGCAATTCCGCCTATTTATTTCCGATTGCCGGAGTATGCAATCGCACAGTATTGGAATGATATCAGCCTGGCAGCGCCGAATACGGATTTTGTCATTTATAATATTCCGCAGCTTGCGGGAGTTGCGCTGACAATGAATCTGTTTGACGAGATGAGAAAGAATCCAAAAGTCATCGGTGTTAAGAATTCCTCTATGCCGGTGCAGGATATCCAGATGTTCAAGGCGGCAGCAGGAGATGATTATGTAATCTTCAACGGACCGGATGAGCAGTTTATCAGCGGACGGATCATCGGAGCAGAGGGGGCGATTGGCGGAACCTACGGGGCTATGCCGGAGTTGTTCCTTAAGATGGACGAATATGTGAAGTCTGGTGAGCTTGAAAAGGCAAAAGAGATTCAGTATGCAGTTAATGAGATCATCTATAAGATGTGCTCTGCCCATGGCAATATGTACGGTGTAATCAAGGAAATCCTTAAGATTAACGAGAATCTGGAACTTGGAGGAGTAAGAAAGCCGCTTCCGGCGCTGACAGACGGCGATGAAACAATTGTGAATGAGGCGGCGAAGATGATTCGTGACACAAAAGAAAAATTTCTGTGCTAGCAGACATGAGATAAGGAGGAAGAAAATGCAGGGATTTACAATAGTTGATTTAGTTATTCTGATTGTGTATCTGGCAGCAGTATTGTTTGCAGGATTGCACTTCGCAAAGAAAGAAATGAAGGGGAAAGAATATTTTAAGGGAGATGGAACAGTGCCGTGGTGGGTGACGTCCGTATCTATATTTGCTACGTTGTTAAGTCCGATTTCATTCTTGTCGCTGGCAGGAAACTCTTATGCCGGAACATGGATCATGTGGTTTGCGCAGCTTGGCATGTTACTGGCGATTCCTCTGACGATCCGGTTCTTTCTGCCGATTTACAGCAGGCTTGATATTGATACGGCATATCATTATCTGGAACTTCGGTTTGGAAGCAAGGGACTCCGTGTGCTGGGAGCGATTATGTTCATTGTTTATCAGGTGGGGCGTATGTCTATCATTATGTACCTTCCGTGCATGGTTCTTGGAAGCCTGACCGGAATCAGTGTCAATCTACTGATTATCATTATGGGAGTGATCGCGATCATCTACTCTTATACAGGCGGACTGAAATCCGTACTCTGGACAGACTTTATACAGGGTTCCGTATTACTTATCGGAGTTACGTTTGCACTGATATTTCTGCTTGTGCATATTGATGGAGGAGTCGGTGCAGTATTTGGTGCGCTGGCAAATGAGCATAAATTCCTTGCGGCTGATCAGCCGATCTTCAATATAAACATTTTAAAGGACAGCGTATTTATTATGATAGTAGGAGCTGGGTTTAATACGATGGGTTCCTATGTATCGAGTCAGGATATTGTTCAGCGTTTTACGACGACGACAGATACGAAGAAGTTAAATAAAATGATGTTGACGAACGGTGCGCTCTCTATCTTTATCGCAACAGTATTCTACCTGATCGGTACGGGACTTTATGTATTCTATCAGCAGAATGCGCTTCCTCCGGCAGCAGCGCAGGACCAGATCTTTGCATCCTATATTGCCTTCGAACTTCCGGTAGGCATAACGGGAATCCTTCTTGCGGCGATCTATGCGGCGTCGCAGTCCACGCTGTCAACAGGACTTAACTCCGTAGCCTCCAGTTGGACACTGGATATTCAGGCGCGTCTTACGAAAAAGGAATTAAGCTTCGAGAAACAGACAAAGATCGGACAGTATGTATCTTTAGTAATAGGCATATTTGCAATCGCCGTATCTATGATTCTTGCAAACGGCGGCGTGAAGTCGGCTTATGAATGGTTCAACGGCTTCATGGGACTGGTGCTTGGAATTCTGATCGGAACATTTATCCTTGGCGCATTTACTAAAGTTGCCAATACATTCGGCGCGACAATGGCATTTATCGCAGCCTCAGCAGTGATGGTAGGTATCAAGTATTTTGTCCCGGCAGAGACAGTCTCCATCTGGTCTTACTCTATTATTTCCATTACTGTTTCTTTAGTGGTAGGAATTCCGGCAAGTATTATATGGAGGAAGCTTAAGGGGGATACGTCCGTACCGGCGCCGCATACTACTATATATAACGTGTAGGAGGGATGTATATGATATTCGGGAATGTAGGTAATCTGAAAGAGTTTTCATTTCTAGAGGACTCTGTGAAAAAGTGTTTTGAATATCTGGAAAGCCATAAACTTCTGTTCTTTGAAAAAGGAAGTTATGAAATCGACGGAGACAGATTGTTCGTAAATGTAGCAGAATATGAGACGACTGCACCTGAGAACCGATTCTGGGAGGCGCATAAGGATTATCTGGATGTCCATGTGATGCTTCGGGGAGAGGAGCAGATAGATGTGAACTTCATCGGTAATATGCATCTGGAAGAATATGTAAAAAAAGATGATTTTCTGCCGATGGAAGGGGAGAAGAACGGGTCTGTTGTATTAAGGCCCGGAGACTTCCTTGTGTGCTATCCAAATGACGGGCATCGGACGGGAGTAGCGGCAGAAAAACCTGTGCTGCTTAAAAAAGCAATATTTAAAGTTCGGATCGGTCAGTGAACCCTGCCGGCTGCGCGGCGTCCTCACAGACTATCCGGCTATACCAACAGAATCATTTGACCACTATATCACAATATATTATAATGAAAGACGGACAGAGTAGATATGAATAGATATGTAAGTATTGACATTGGCGGAACTGCGATTAAATATGGACTCATCAGGGAGGATGGGCAGATTCTCACCAGAGAAGTGATAGATACAGAGGCAAAAAAAGGCGGACCGGCTATTTTTGACAAAGTGGAGAATATTGTTGAAAGCTATTGCGTGCAAGGGGACATCAGCGGTATCTGTATATCGACAGCAGGAATGGTGGATACGAATAAGGGAGTGATCACTTATTCGGCTCCGCTGATTCCGGACTATGCAGGTACGGAGTACAAGAAGAGATTAGAGGAGAGATTTTGCATTCCCTGTGAGGTGGAAAATGATGTGAATTGTGCCGGACTTGCGGAGTTTTATACTGGAGCGGCGGAGGGCAGCAGAATTGCCCTGGTGCTTACAGTTGGAACTGGCATCGGCGGATGTGCTGTTATTGACGGTAAGGTTTTTAGAGGATGCAGCGGCAGTGCCTGCGAGGTGGGATATATGAGTCTTAAGGGCAGCGATTTTCAGACTCTTGGGGCGGCAAGTATTCTGACAAAGAAAGTGGCAGGATGGAAGAAGGAACCAGACAAGTATTGGAGTGGCTATCGGATTTTTGAATCTGCAAAACAAGGTGATGAGCTGTGCGTCCGTGCTATTGATGAGCTGTCGGATGTTCTCGGACAGGGAATCGCCAATATCTGTTATGTGCTGAATCCAGAGATCGTAGTGCTTGGCGGCGGTATTATGGCGCAGGAGGCGTTCTTAAAAGAAAGGATAGAGAATGCCGTTGCCAAGTATCTGGTTCCGGGGATAGCCAAGTATACCAGACTGGCTTTTGCGAAACATAAAAATGATGCTGGGATGCTGGGAGCATTCTATCATTTTCGGCAGCATTGTCTTGAAGGGTACGGAACAGAATAAAGGTGAGGACATGATGGAATACTATGTTAAGTCAGTAGTGCCGGTGATCGAAGCGAATTATGATAATTTTACAACGGTGGAAAAGAATATTGCTGATTATTTTATCCAGAACCGTGAAAAGGTGGATTTTTCCGCAAAGTCTGTTTCTGAAAGGCTGTACGTATCGGAAGCGTCCTTGTCGAGATTCGCGAAGAAATGCGGCTATCGGGGGTATCGGGAATTCATATACCAGTATGAGGAAAACTTTGTAGAAAAGCCGGAGTCCATTACCGGAAATACAAGGACTGTTTTAAATGCTTATCAGGAGCTTCTCAACAAAACTTACAGTCTCATGGATGAGACTCAAGTAGGGCGGATTGCGAGGTATCTTGCGAGGGCGGAGCGTGTGTTTGTGTGCGGCATGGGCAGCTCCGGATTTGCAGCGGACGAGATGGAGATGCGGTTTATGAGGGTGGGCGTTAATATCCATGCCGTCAAGGATATCGACCGGATGTATATGCAGGCCGTATTTCAAAATGAGAGGAGTCTGATCGTAGGAATTAGTCTCAGCGGCGAGCGCAAGGGAGTGCAGTTTCTGCTGCGGGAGTCCCGTAACAAAGGCGCTAAGACGGTGCTGGTCACAACTCACAATAAAGAGGAATATTATGAATTCTGCGATGAATTACTGCTGGTTCCATCGTTAAAGCATCTGAACTATGGCAATCTGATTTCTCCGCAGTTTCCGATTCTGGTCATGCTTGACATTATCTATTCCTGCTACGTGGAGCAGGATAAATATAAAATAGAAACATTTCACGATGATACTTTACGTGCGCTTGGGGGAAAAGAATATGATTATTAAAAATGTAAATATTTACACGGAAGACAAGACTTTTGCAAAGGGAGCAGTAGAGATAAAGAACGGGTATTTTTCGGGAGTGTCTCTTCATGCTGAAGACGAAGTAAATGCAGGCGGTGAGATCATTGACGGTGAAGGTGCGTATGCCATACCCGGTCTCATTGATGTTCATTTTCACGGCTGTATGGGATATGATTTTTGTGATGGGACCAAGGAAGCCGTCAGAGAGATCGCAAAATATGAGGCATCGGTAGGAGTAACAGGTATTTCCCCGGCGACTATGACTCTTCCTGTAGAGGAACTTATTCGTGTGTTAGAGGTGGCGGCCGACTATAAGGAGACGGAGGAAAAGGAACATGCACTTGGAGCAGACTTGCTCGGCATCAATATGGAAGGGCCGTTTATCAGCATAGAGAAAAAAGGAGCGCAGGATGAGCGTAATATTATTTCCTGCGATGCAGATATTTGCCAAAAGTTTTTGAATGCCTCTAAGGGGCTCGTGAAGTTTATCGGGATTGCGCCGGAGAGGAACAAAGATTTTTCATCATTTATCAGACAGATGAAGGACAAGGTAAATATATCTCTCGCCCATACCAATGCGGACTATGATACGGCGAAGGCGGCATTTGATGCGGGGGCGGACCATGCGGTCCATCTGTACAATGCCATGCCTGCCTTTTCTCACAGGACGCCGGGGGTTGTAGGGGCAGTGTCAGACAGTCCCCATGTAAACGCTGAGCTGATCTGTGATGGTGTTCACATTCATCCCGCGGTTGTCCGCGCCACTTTTAAGATGATGGGGGCAGACCGCATGATTCTGATCAGCGACAGTATGCGTGCTACAGGAATGCCGAACGGACGTTATATGCTTGGCGGACTTGAGGTGGATGTGTCAGAAAATCGTGCAACGCTGGTCTCTAACGGTGCACTGGCAGGTTCGGCAACGAACCTTATGGATTGTATGAGGACGGCGGTTCAGAAGATGGGGATTCCTCTTGAGACGGCAGTCGCCTGTGCGACCATGAATCCGGCCAAGGCGCTCGGAGTATACAAAAATTATGGTTCCATAACGGCAGGGAAAAAAGCAGATTTGGTACTTCTTGATCAGGAACTTAAGATAAAGGCGGTTATCAAGGATGGAATAAGAGTGGTTTAGGTATTATAAAATGAAATTACCGGTTGACAAAACTTTGCGAATCATTTAGACTTTCAGACATACAAATATAAAAAGGCTTTGAAAAGAAAAAGTAGCGGAACATACACCCATACAGAAAGCTGCCGGAGGATGAGAGGCGCATGAAGGAATGGACTGTGAATACGTCTTGGAGCTGCACACCGAAAGTATGACGATTGTTTTATGTGAATAGGCTGTGACGTGGCGGCATACGTTAAAATGCCAAAGCTGTAAATTTGCAGCTTGCTGAGACCGGCAGTGTGAGCCGCCGGTGAATAAAGGTGGTATCGCGAAAAAATTCGCCCTTATCTGTAGAGATAGGGGCGGTTTTTGTATATTATCGGTTTTTGTGCCGGGAGATAAAAATTCGCAGATTGGGAACAATCACAGATAAAAAAGGAGAGATGAAAATGGGAATTTACGAGGAATTGCAGGCGAGAGGACTGATCGCGCAGGTTACAGATGAGGAACTTATCAGAGATTTGGTGAACAATGGGAAGGCAACCTTTTATATCGGTTTCGATCCGACAGCGGACAGCCTTCATGTAGGACATTTTATGGCGCTCTGTCTGATGAAACGGCTGCAGGAGGCGGGGAATACGCCGATTGCACTGATTGGCAGTGGTACGGCTATGATCGGCGATCCGTCAGGAAGAAGTGACATGCGTCAGATGATGACGGCCGAGACGATCCGGCATAACTGTGACTGTTTTAAAAAGCAGATGAGTCGTTTTATTGATTTTTCTGAGGGTAAGGCATTGATGGTAAATAACGCGGACTGGCTTCTTGGTTTGAATTACATCGAGGTACTCCGGGAGGTGGGTTCGCATTTCAGCGTAAACCGTATGCTTACGGCGGAGTGCTACAAACAGAGAATGGAGAAAGGGTTAAGCTTTCTTGAGTTTAACTATATGATCATGCAGAGCTATGACTTTTATATGCTGTTTCAGAAATATGGATGCAACCTTCAGTTTGGCGGCGACGACCAGTGGAGTAATATGCTTGGCGGAACGGATCTTATCAGACGTAAGCTTGGAAAAGATGCAAGTGCTATGACGATTACTCTTCTTCTTAATTCCGAGGGCAAGAAGATGGGAAAGACACAGAGCGGCGCCGTATGGCTCGATCCGGAAAAAACTTCTCCGTTTGAATTCTATCAGTACTGGAGAAATGTGGCGGATGCAGATGTTCTCAAGTGTATCCGTATGCTCACATTCCTTCCTCTGGATGAGATTGACAGGATGGACGCATGGGAGGGCGCGCAGCTTAATCAGGCAAAGGAGATCCTTGCATTTGAACTGACAAAGCTGGTACATGGCGAAGAGGAAGCTAAAAAAGCGAAAGAGGCGGCAAAAGCGCTTTTCAGTCAGGGGAATGCAGCAGATATGCCGAAAGTAGAGCTGTCAGCAGAGGATTTGAAAGAAGATGCTGTCGACATTTTATCCTTGCTTGTAAAAGCAGGACTTGTTCCATCGCGCTCTGAGGCACGCCGCGCACTGCAGCAGGGCGGAGTTACGGTAGACGGAGAGAAAGTAACAGATATCTATCAGTCGTACACAAAAGAAGAATTATCAGGCGGCGGGCTTGTTCTTAGAAGAGGCAAAAAGAAATTCTGTAAAGTGTTGATGCGGCAGGCATAAAAGGTGAAAGATATGAGATGTAGGTATTGTGACCGGAAGATTCCGGATGATGCATCGTTTTGTCCCTATTGCGGACAGGATATAGAGAATGAGCAGGAAGTGGATGAGCTTCAGGAGCGGTTGATCAGGCAATTATCAAAAGAAATCACAGGGGAACTTCCGGACGTATCATGGGATAATCGTAAAAGACATGAATATGTGCGTACACGTCCGGTTAAAAGCTCTAAAAGATATCTTGGAGTCATTGGGCTTGTTATTCTGATCATGGCTCTTCTGATGGCGGCCATTTGGATCGTATTTACTACGATGGATGCGAATGAGAGACGTATGCAGGATGAGAGAGAGCAGGCGCTTTTAGAAAGGCAGGAAGATGAATCTGAGGGAACGGATAATAAGGATCAGAAGGAAGCGTCAGAAATGAAAGAAGACGCTGCAGATGAAATCAGGCTGTCATTTGTCGGTGAACCGGGGGATTTTGAACAGTATTATAAATTGTCGGTTGAAGAAGCTTCGGCCAGTTCTGCGATTTCTCAGGAAGGAGTGGATAACGGTGCGGATAAGGCTGTGGACGGGAACCCCAGAACTTCATGGCAGGAGGGCGTTGACGGAGACGGAATAGGAGAGAGCGTGCATCTTAAGCTGTCGAAGCCGTATATGGTAAAATATATGTCTTTCCGGTTAGGAAACTGGAATTCCCGAGAATATTATGAGGGCAATAACAGGCCAAAGGAATTGGAGATAACAGCCGGAGATGTAACTCAGACAGTGACATTTCCAGACGGACAGGTGGAATATTGGGTAGAGTTTTCACAAGAATGTCCTGCCTCAGAAATAGGTGTGGCAATCCGGTCTGTCTACGAGGGAAGTCAGTGGGATGACACCTGTATAGCAGAGATCGGGATTTACGGAAAAGGAAATTAAACGGTGTATATAAAGGAGTCTCTATGAAAAGACGCAGAAAAAGACGGAATCAGTGGGCATGGTTTTTTACGGGGATCATGTTTTTATTCCTTGTCTGGATCATGCTTTTTTATGACGAAGATGTGAAAGAGAGTGGAAAAGCAAATAATAGCAGGGGGCCGGTCAGTGAAAAGACAGTAAAAGACAGCGCGGCAGCAAAGGAGGAGCAGCCGTCATACCTTGGGGATATCGCTGATATAGAGACGGGAACAGTGCTGGATCCTGTCAGGGTTGATCTGACACAGGCGGCGCAGTATTTTACAGTAAATGAGATTGATGAAGAAATCTTGCAATATATTAACGGCAAGTCCTATGTAAAAAATGATAATATCCGGTTGGATGAGCTTAGATATCTCAAGCTCTTGCACTATAATTACGATCATGAGATCCAAGTGGGTGAACTGATCGTCAATGCAAAGATTGCAGAGGATTGCAGAGAAGTGTTTCAGGAATTGTTTCGTGAGGAATATGAGATTGAGTCTATGTATCTTGTCGATAAATTCTGGACGGGAGACAGCGTGGATTCGGATACCAATTCCATTGAACATAACAACACATCTGCATTTAATTATCGGATTGTGCCGAATACGGACCGATTGTCAAATCATGCGGCGGGCTTTGCCATTGACGTCAACCCTATGCAGAACCCTTATGTTAAGTATAACAGTGACGGTAGTTTTGCAAAATATTATAAGGATATGGAAAAATATACGGACAGAGCTCAGAAGAAAAAACATATGATTTCACATGATGATGTCTGTTTTCAGATATTTGAAAAACATGGTTTCACATGGGGCGGCGACTGGAACAGCTCAAAAGATTACCAGCATTTTGAGAAAAAAGAGTAAAGTACGAAGCAACAGGGAGAATGCGGATGAAGATAAAAGGTGAAAAAAGCAGAATATGTTTTTGGGGGATGTTCTTATTAACGGCGGTATTGGCATTGCCAATGAAAGCCGAGGCGGTAAGTGCGAAGCTTAACAGAACGAATATTACGATGGCTGCAGGTACATCTTATGACATCATACTTCAGGGAGCGCCTGATGATGTAATGTGGAGAAGTAATAAAAAATCTGTGGTAAGGATTAATTACTTAGCGCGTTCTGACTCAGAATCACATATTAAAAAAAATGAGGGTAAAGTTCCGGAAACGGTAAAAAATTATGATGTAAAAGCGAAAGACGGGAACATGGCAATTGCCAGAATTACGGCGAGGAAAGCGGGTACTGCAAAAATCACTGCGAGAACAGGTAATAAGAAGTATACATGTAAAGTAAAAGTAGTTACTGTCAGGCTGTCAGATAAGAAAAGAACACTTAAATCAGGGGAATCATTTACTATAAAGGGAAAGGGACAGAAAATTTCAAAGTGGAAAAGCAGCGATACCTCTGTCGCGACAGTAAATGCAAAGGGTAAAGTGACGGCGAAAAAGGCCGGAAAAGTTATGATTACAGGAATTTTAGGAGTTAGCCAATTAAAATGTACAGTTGTTGTAAAAGCTGATAAATGGGAGAAACTCCTCGGCAAATATTCCGGTAATGACAGCGTCAGACAGTTGGTGTTTGTAAAGTATATAAGCGGTTCTAAGGCGAAAGTCATGATGTACAATAAAGATGGGAACGGATGGAAATGTATATTGGAATGTCAGGGATATGTCGGTAAAAAGGGAATCGATAAGAAAAAAGAAGGAGATAAAAAAACTCCCACAGGCGTGTTTGATCTGACAGAGGCTTTTGGGATCAAAAACAATCCGGGTACGTCATTGCCGTATATTAAAGTAAATAAATATCTTTATTGGTGCGGAGATAAGAAATACTATAACCAATTGATCGATGTGCGGAAAACGCTGCATAAATGTAAGGGAGAACATTTGATTGATTACATACCGCAGTATAATTATGGGATGGTCTTGGATTATAACAGTGCGTGTACCTATGGAGCAGGCTCGGCGATCTTTTTGCATTGTAAGGGAACCGGTTCTTATACGGCGGGCTGTATTGCAGTCAGCCAGAAAAATATGATTAAGATTTTGAACAATGCAGAGCAAGGCGCCAAAATCTGTATATATAAAAAGTAAAAAGAATATTGTGAGATTTCTTTTGCAACGGATGAATATTTTTATTCATCCGTTATTTTTTCTGTTGACAAACAATATTATACATTATATAATATAGTCATAAAAACAATATTGTTATATTGTAGAATATTGTAAACCCAAGAAATATAAAAGAGGAGTGGGCATATGGTATTTAACACAGGAGCAGCTCTTTTGGACGCGATTGTACTGGCAGTTGTATCCAGAGACATGGAAGGCACCTATGGTTATAAGATTACGCAGGATGTAAGGAAAGCCATTGAAGTGTCAGAATCCACCCTGTACCCTGTGCTGAGACGTCTTCAGAAGGATGACTGTCTGGAAGTATATGACAGGCAGTTTGACGGACGGAACCGAAGATACTATAAGGTGACGGAGAAGGGTACGGCACAGCTTAGGCTGTATGAGACAGAGTGGAAGAGTTATTCCAGCAAGATTAATGGATTATTTGAAGGAGGAGAGTCTGCATGAACCGCATAGAATTTATGACTGAACTGGCTGCACTTTTGCAGGATGTGCCGGAGGAAGAACGCAGAGATGCAATGCAGTTCTATAATGATTATTTTGATGATGCCGGTGAAGATAAGGAGAGTGAAGTGATATCAGAGCTTGAGAGTCCCAAAAAGGTTGCTGAAAAGATTAAGGCGGATCTTTTAGGGCAGCAGGCAGAGAGGGAATATACAGAAACCGGCTGTCGGGACGGCAGTACAGACGGACGGAGTATGCCGGTCAAAAAAGCGATGGCTTCGGGCGGCTGTGATTATGAGAGCAGTGACAACGGTCAGAGCAGTTTTCGGGGTGCCTGCGGTACAGACAGCGGTAATTATGGGTATCAGGAATATCGCTATGATGGAGAGACACAGGATAAGGAGGAACAAAAACCCTGGAGCAGCAATATATTAAAAGTGATTCTGATCATTGCGATCATTCTTGTGGGAGCGCCGATCATTATTCCATGTGCGCTTGCAATCGTATTAGTGGCGGTTGCCTGTATCGTATCGTTGTTCGTGTTTTTCTTTGCAATCGTAATAGGTTTTGCAGCGATTGCGATTGTGGGGGTAGTGCTGGTGTGTGCGGGGCTTATGGCTTTGATACCAGAAATTGCAGTAGGGCTGGCTCTGATCGGAACGGGATTGATACTTGGAGTGATCGGAGCGATTGGAACAGTGGCAGGGGTGAAGCTGTGTATTGTTATCATTCCTGGTATATGCAGGGGTGTCGTATGGATTTTTAGCAGACCTTTTCATAGAAAGGCGGTGGCATAGAGTTGAAAAGAGGATGGAAGATATTTTGGATCGTGTGCGCAGTGTGTGCCGGAATTGGTTTGGTGTGCTGTTCCATAGCATTTATCATGGGAGTGACGGTGGAAGCGATTGAAAACAGATACCCGAACGGCTTTGGGTTTGTCGGCCGGATTGACAGCTATGATGGCTATTATGACGATGACTATGATGATGACGATGACTATGATGACGACGACTATGACGAAGATGATGATTACGAGGCAGTTGACAAAGAATACAATGATAACGGGCATCACGAAGATACCCATCATATGGAGGGAAGTAATATGGGAACTGTTACGAATGCCGGAAGCAGCACCGAGGTGGTCTACGGTACGGGGAGCCAGAACTTTACAGGGGTAGAGTCTATTGATGCCTATATGTGGGGCGGCAGTCTTGAGGTGGATCATGCATCTTCCTCAAATGAGATCCGCATTGAGACGGAAAATATAAGTAAGAGACTGGGGCTTAAGTGCTATATGGATGGAAATGAACTGAAGCTGGTGACTAAAAAGAAGGTGATCGGACTCGGATCGAAGAAGGTGGCAGGGAGAATTATTATCCATCTGCCGTCAGATTACAAGTTTAAAGAGGCTTCTTTAGAACTGGTAGCGGGGTATCTCCATGTAGATGATATCTATGCAGATGAGCTTTCCGTTGGCGTGGGGGCCGGAGAAGGAGTGGTTGAGAATTTTACGGCAACTGAGGTTGATCTGGATTGCGGCGCAGGTTCTCTTACCGCAGCGGGGACGGCCATGGCAGAGGCGAATATTGACTGCGGCGTTGGCGAGATTGTCTATACTGCCAGCGGAAAAGAGAAGGATTACAATTATGAGATCGACTGCGGAATCGGTGAGATCGTATGCGGGGAAGCGTCATACGCAGGTGTTGGCGCGGAGAAAACGATCAGTAATCATGCTGCAAAGCATATGGATATAAGCTGCGGAATCGGAAGCGTGGCAGTGAATTTTTCAGAAATGTAGATGCAAGGAGGAGAAGATATGGAACCGAAAAGATTATACCGTTCAAGAAGAGACCGAATGATCTGCGGCGTGTGCGCAGGTATTGCAGAGTATTTTAACATTGATCCCACATTGATTCGTCTGGGACTTGTACTTTTGGCGTGTACGGGAAGCGGGATACTGGCATATTTTATTGCGGCGATCATTATTCCGGATGAGCCGCGGACGTAGTGAATTATGCCAGCCGGTTTATTTGACAAAGGGGCGGCCCTTTCTTCAGCTTAGGCTTAGTGAAGCTGAAAACAGAGGAGGGGCGGCCCTTCTTTATCTTTTTCAGACGTATATTTTCCCTGAGAGTGTCAATACTTATATCGAATCGCATCATTAACAGAAAAATTCAATGAAAGGAGAATTCAGATGGCAGGGAAAAAGCAAAAAGAGATTAAGCTTAATGAGTTGACACAGGAAGAGAAGATGAAATATGAGATCGCAGAGGAGCTTGGTCTTTTAGACAGGGTGATGGCGGACGGCTGGCGGTCTCTTTCTTCTAAAGAAACCGGACGAATCGGAGGACTTCTTGCACGGAGAAAGAGAGCGGCAGGGCAAAAATAACGAAAATATTACGAATATTAATAAGTGTGAAAATTTGTTGACATCTGTTGAAAATAGAAGTCCCTTTTGCTATAATTGAAAAACCGATAGAATAGAGTATAGTAGTGGAGAATATATGAGCGGCAGGATTAACGTTTTAGATATTGACATAGACAATTATACGGCTAAGGAAGCGATGAAGGAATTTGTCGATTCTATGCAGTCAGAACCGATCAGTGTGATTGAGATGGTGACAGTGGACAGCCTTATGCAGATGGATGAAGTTCCGGAGCTTAAGGGTGGAGTCGGTTATTTTGATCTTGTGCTGGCAGGAGATACGACGATTCTGGAATCAGCGCATATCACGGAGGAGAAGTGTCTCCGTGAGATACAGGAACGAACATTTTTGAGAATGCTTTTAAGATATATTGACAAGCATCATAAGAGGGTATATCTGCTTGTAGAATCCGAAGAAGAGGGACAGGAGTTTTTACATTTTCTGGAATACCGCTGCCGGGGCGCCCAGATTGGAGGGATGGCGAAGGTATCCGCGAAAGATCGCGCCGATGATATGATTGTGAACGCGATTAACGGCGCGGATATTGACTGTGTTATTTCTTCAATGTCTTCACCGCTTCAGGAGGATTTTGTAACGAAGAACAGGAGCATCCTGAACGCGAATGTCTGGCTGGGACTTGGGAAAGGGATTCTTCCGCTGAATAAGGCAGGGACCGTGCAGAACCGCTTTACGCAGTTTGTGATTAAGAAAGTATTTCAGAAAGAGATGGAAAAGTGGAAAAAGGTGGAACCCCAGTCATTGCAGTTATAATCATAAGAAAATAATAAGAATTAGGTTTTGGTTACTATGTACATCAGGTTTTTGTCGAAAAAACCAAGAAAATTGAGGAAATCAACAAAAATATGTGATTTCCTCTTTCTTTTTTTGTAAATATATATTAATATAAAACCTAAGAGTGTGCATTTTTATAAAAGAATTAATTTTTTTGTTGTGAAAAATGCATATTGAAATAAGTGGAGGAGATGGAATATGATATCTAATCAAATACTTCAAAATACGATTGAAGGATTGAAAGGGATTTCAAGGATTGATTTCTGCGTGATGGATACGGATGGGAAATCTCTGGCAAGCACCTTTCCCGAACAAAGCAGTTATGAAGAAGAAATTATATCTTTTGTGAATTCGCCGGCAGATAGTCAGGTTGTGCAGGGGTATCAGTTCTTTAAGATTTTTGATGAGCATCAGTTGGAATACATACTTATGGCGAACGGCGGCGGAGACGATGTATATATGGTGGGGAAGATAGCAGTTTTCCAGATACAGAATCTCTTGGTGGCATATAAGGAACGTTTTGATAAAGACAATTTTATTAAAAATCTCCTTTTGGATAACCTGTTACTTGTCGATATTTATAATCGAGCCAAAAAATTACATATTGACACAGAAGTTAGACGTGTTATCTTTATTATAGAGACAAAAAATGAAAAAGACAGCAGTGCGCTCGACAATGTGCGGAGCCTTCTTGGAAATAAAGCCAAAGATTTTGTAACGGCTGTGGATGAAAAGAATATTATTATTGTGAAGGAAGTCGATGCAAACGACAGTTATGCGGAATTAGGAAGGATTGCCCAGAATATTTACGATATATTGAAGAATGAAGGGGAAGAAGATATCCTGATTGCGTACGGCACGGTTGTGAATGATATTAAAGAAGTGTCGAAATCCTACAAAGAAGCAAAGCTTGCGCTGGATGTAGGCAAGATATTTTTCAGCGACAGGCGTGTGATCGCGTACAGCACACTTGGAATCGGCCGCCTGATCTACCAGCTTCCGATTCCGCTCTGCAAGATGTTCATACGGGAGATTTTTGAGGGGAAATCTCCGGATGATTTTGATGAAGAGACATTGACAACAATTAATAAGTTCTTTGAGAATAATCTGAATGTCTCGGAGACGTCCAGACAGCTGTACATTCACCGCAATACGTTAGTGTACCGGCTTGATAAGCTTCAGAAGAGCACCGGGCTGGATCTGCGCGTGTTTGAAGATGCCATTACTTTTAAAATCGCACTTATGGTTGTGAAATACATGAAGTATATGGAATCGTTGGAGTATTAAATAATCAGGAGGAAATTATGATTGAATTAAAAGACGTAAAGAAAGAGTACTCAAAAGGGGTTGCTGCCCTGAACGGTGTTAACTTGAAAGTGGAACAGGGCGAATTTGTATTTATCGTAGGTGACAGCGGTTCCGGTAAATCGACATTAATTAAGCTGATCATGAAAGAACTTGATCCGACGTCAGGGACAATTGTTGTAAACGGGCAGAATCTGAATAAGATGCGTCATCGTAAGATTCCTATGTACCGAAGAGCGATCGGGGTTGTATTTCAAGATTTCCGGCTTTTGAAGGATCGTAATATCTATGAAAATATTGCATTTGCTCAGAGAGTCACAGAGACGCCGGGCAGGATCATCAAGAAAAAGGTGCCGGCAGCGTTATCTCTGGTGGGACTTGCGCAGAAATACAAATCATTCCCGAAGGAGTTATCCGGCGGAGAGCAGCAGAGGGTTGCCATTGCCAGGGCAATTGTGAATGAACCGGCTATTCTGTTGGCGGATGAGCCTACCGGGAATCTTGATCCGACGAATTCATGGGAAATTATGAAGCTTTTGGAAGAAGCCAATGACAGAGGGACGACAGTATTGGTTGTTACGCATAACCAAGAGATTGTAAACGAAATGAAGAAGCGCGTTATTACGATGAAAAAGGGAGTTATCGTAAGCGACGAGAAAAAAGGTGGGTATAATAATGAGAATTAGTACATTTGGATATTCGATGAAACAAGGGGTAAAGAATATAGGCAGGAATAAGATGTTTTCTATCGCATCTATTGCGACGATGGCAGCATGTATCTTCCTGTTTGGTCTGTTTTACGCGATCATAGTGAATCTGAATTACATTGTGGAAGAGGCGGAGAAAGATGTGGCGATTACCGTATTTTTCAATGACGACGCTACACAAGAGCAGAAGGATGAAATAGGTGAACAGCTGGAGAATAAGGATGGAGTGCTGGAAGTTAATTATATCAGCGCTGAAGATGCATGGGAAAAATTCCAGGATGACTACTTTGGGGAATCCAAGGACGCGGCGGAAGGATTTAAAAATGATAATCCACTGGCCAGTTCAGACAGCTATGAAGTTCTTATGGACGATGTAGCCAAACAAAAGGAAGTAGTTGCTTTTGCAGAGGGACTGGAGGGAGTCCGCAAAGTCAACAAGTCAGATGTTGTGGCAAAGACACTTACCAGCATGAACAAGCTGATGTATTATGTGTCTGCGGCGATCATTTTGATTTTGCTGGCAGTATCTATTTTCCTGATCAGCAATACAGTAACGATGGGTATTACAGTGCGCCGGGAAGAGATTGCGATTATGAAGTACATAGGGGCGAAGGACGGGTTTGTCCGTGCGCCGTTCGTAATAGAAGGTCTTCTTATCGGTATTGTAGGTGCGATCGTTCCTCTGGTCATGCTGTTTTTCATGTATGATAAAGCAGTGGCGTATATTATGATGAAGTTCAGTCTTTTGAACAATATTATTACATTTCTTCCTGTAACCAGCGTGTATAAGACATTGCTTCCGGTAGGGCTGGCGCTTGGCGTAGGGATTGGCTTTGTGGGAAGTTTCTTCACCATTCATAAACATCTGCGGGTATAATACATTTAATTTAGGGGGATATATAAATGCGAGGGAAGAAATTAGTAAGTCTCTTGCTTGTAGGAACTCTTTGTTTTGGAATGGTTTTTACGTCAGAAGCTTCGAATGTTAATAAAGCAAAAAAAGAAGCTGAAGAAGCAAAAAAGGAAGCCGAGGAAGTAAAAGAAAAGGCTGAGAAGGCAAAAGAGGAAAGCAAGGAGTTAAAAGAACAGAAAGAACAGGCAGAGACAGAAAAGCAGACGCTGTCTGCACAGTTAGATGCACTTCTGGCGGATATAACTGAGATAGAAGATAAGATCTACAAAAAGGAAGAAGAAATTTCGCTGAAAGAAGATGAATTGATTCAGGCGCGAGTGGATGAGAATGACCAGTACGAGAGCATGAAAAAGAGAATCAAATACATGTATGAGAATGGGAATGGTCAGTTTGTGGAGATTTTATTTGAAGCAAAGGATCTCAGCGATTTCCTGAATAAGACAGAATATATCTCATCAATTTCTGATTATGACAGAGATATGCTTCTGAAGTATAAGCAGATCGTAAAAGAGGTAGAAGAACAGGAAGCGGCGCTTCAGAAAGAACAAGAAGAGATGGAGGCCATGCAGAATGAGTTGATTGAAAAGCAGGCCAGCTTAGAATCACTACTTGCCAGCAAGGTGAATGAGATTGATGGGTTAAAGGAAGAGATCAGTGCGAATGCCGAGAGGGTGAAAAAGCTTGAGGCAGCGGCCGCAGCGGCGGCTGAGGCGGCGAGAAAGAAAGCTGAGGCGGAAGAGGCGGCAAAAGAGGCGGCGGCACGGGCGGCGGCTGAGGCAGAAGCGGCGAAGAGCAATTCACAGGCAGCAGCCAGCGTTGGGGCAAGTGTAGTAAGCGGCAATGGGACATTTACTCATCCATGTCCGGGATATACACGTATTTCCAGTACATTTGGTTACCGGACAGCACCTCTTAGGGGGGCAAGTACGAACCACAAGGGTACGGACTTTGCAGCGCCTACAGGAACACCGATCTATGCGGCTGCGGGCGGAACAGTCACATCCGCAAGATACAGCGGAAAAGCCGGCAATATGATCGTTATCAACCATGGTAATGGTCTGCAGACATATTATATGCATTGCAGTAGGATATTTGTAAGCGCCGGAACAAAGGTTTCCAAGGGGCAGAATATCGGAGCCGTGGGAACGACCGGAAATTCCACAGGACCGCATCTGCATTTTCAGGTAATGTCGGGCGGCAGGCCGGTGAATCCGATGAATTATTTGTAGGAATAGGAAGTAAGCATGAATAACAGAAAAAGTTTTTTAAAAGGGGCGTTTTGCGGCGCCCTTGCTATATTATTGGTAATAGGAGTTGTTTCCTGCGGAGTGAAGGCCAATATTGTTTCTTCGGGAAACAAGAGGGTGACGTCAGACACGGAGCGAAAGCTTGGCGTTCTGCATAGCCTGATAGATGAAAGTTTTCTGGGGGAAGTGGATGAAAAAAAGCTTGAGGAAGGTCTTTATGAGGGCTATGTCAGTGGACTTGAGGATCCCTATTCTGTCTATTACGATGCGGAAGATACGAAGTCGTTTATGGAATCTTCAGAGGGGGAGTACAGTGGGATAGGAGCTGTAATGACCCAGAATAAAGACAGCGGAATTATTACACTGACACACGTATACGAGGATTCTCCGGCTATGAAGGCAGGTCTTGCAAACGAAGATATTCTCTATAAAGTAGAAGGGAAGGAAGTTACGGGTGAGGATCTGACAGAAGTAGTGTCCCGGATCAGAGGCGATAAGGGAACGGAGGTTGAACTGACCGTGCTTCGCGGTAAGAAGAATGAGGAAGTGACGGTGGTTGCGGTCAGGGATACGATTGAGACTCAGACTGTGCAGACGCGGATGCTTGAGGACCATATCGGTTATCTGTCTGTCAGCGAGTTTGATTCGGTCACCTATAATCAATATGTGAAAGGGCTGAATGATCTGCAAGGTCAGGGAATGAAGGCGCTGGTTGTGGATCTGCGGGGGAATCCGGGAGGCAACTTAAATACAGTGTGTGATATCCTGGATCTTATGCTGCCGAAGGGATTGATCGTATATACACAGGACAAAAAGGGCGAGAAGCGTGAGATGACTTCCGACGAGGAGAACCAGTTTACTCTGCCTATGACAGTGCTGGTGAATGGAAACAGCGCCAGTGCATCAGAGATATATGCCGGAGCTATTCAGGATTATGGACTTGGGAAGATCGTGGGTACTCAGACTTATGGGAAAGGAGTCGTTCAGCAAATCTTTGATCTGCGGGACGGAACCTGTGTGAAGCTAACCATTGCGGAATATTATACACCGAAGGGACGTAATATTAACGGAACGGGCATTACTCCGGATGTAAAAGTGGAGTATGAACCGGACGAGAAGAGTCCTGAGGCAGATAATCAGCTCGATACCGCAGTAAGGGAATTAAAGAAAGAATTGTAAATAACGATAAATTCAGAGACGAAATATAGAAAGGGAATGTGAAATGTGCATTCCCTTTTATCGTGCCATATGTTAGAATATCATAAGATACAACCAATAGTATCACAAAACAGGGAAAGGAAAGCATATATGGGGATTCTGATTAAAAACGGACATGTAGTAGATCCATTGACTGGGAGAGACGGCTGCTTTGATGTGCTGATAGAAGGCGGCCGTATCAGGAAAGTGGCGGAAAGTCTTGCAGATGAGGCGGAGAAAGTAATTGATGCTGCCGGATGTTATGTACTGCCGGGTTTTATTGATCTGCATGTACATCTTCGTGATCCGGGACTTGAATATAAGGAGACGCTTGAGACGGGTGGAAAGGCTGCGGCGAGAGGCGGAGTAACGACAGTATGTGCGATGCCCAATACGAAGCCGGTGGTTGACGATGGAGAAAAGGTGGCAGATATTCATAGAAGAGCAAAGAAAGAGTGCCTTGTGAATGTAATACAGATCGGCTCGGTTACCAAAGGGCAGCTTGGCGGGGAGCTATCAGATATTGAAGGAATGGCAGCGGCTGGCTGTCATGCGATTAGTGAGGATGGCAAATCTGTTATGAATGCTTCTCTCTACCGTAAGGGCATGAAGCTTGCGAAGGAGAATGGAATCTCGGTGTTCGCTCACTGCGAGGATATTACGATGGTTGAAGGCGGTGTCATGAATGCAGATGAGAATGCTGCGCGGCTTCATCTGAAAGGGATTACGAATTCTGTAGAGGATGTGATCGTGGCCAGAGATATCCTGCTTGCGAAAGAAACGGGAGTACGGCTTCATCTGTGTCATTGTTCTACAGCCGACAGCGTTAAGATGGTGGCAGCGGCTAAAAAAGAAGGACTTTCTGTGACGGGTGAGGTTTGTCCGCATCATTTTGTGCTGACATCGGACGATATCAGAGAGGATGATGGGAATTATAAGATGAATCCGCCGCTTAGAGGAAGAGCGGATGTAGAAGCGCTGAGAGAGGGGCTTAAAAATGGGATTATGGATGTCATTTCCACTGATCATGCCCCCCATTCGTCTGAGGAAAAGAATAGGTCCATGGCGCAGGCGGCATTTGGGATTGTCGGACTTGAGACAAGCGCTGCCCTTACTTACACATATCTTGTAAAACAGGGCATTTTAAGTATGATGGATATGGCGGAGAAGATGAGCTATAATCCATCAAAGATATTAGGGCTTTCAGAAAAAGGCTCTGTGTCGGAGGGAAAGATTGCGGACATCGTTATTTTTGATCCGGACAGGAGATATCGGATTGATAAAGAGACATTTAGGTCAAAGGGAAAAAACACGCCTTTTGACGGCTTTGAAGTAAGCGGCGAAGTGATGTACACGCTGGTTGACGGTGCAGTTGTATATGAGGCGGTTAGATAATATCGAAAATTGGGAGGGAAAATAAGTGATCAACAAATTGATTTTGAATATTAAAAGGACAAAGGCGCCGATTGTTGTAGGATTGGATCCGATGTTAAGTTATATACCAGAACACATAAAAGCGGCGGCTTTTGCAGAGTTTGGAGAGACTCTTGAGGGAGCTGCGGAGGCGATCTGGCAGTTTAATAAAGAGATTGTAGACAAGACGTATGACTTGATCCCTGCAGTTAAGCCTCAGATTGCTATGTATGAACAGTTCGGTCTTCCGGGCCTTATGACATTTAAAAAGACGGTGGACTACTGTAAAGAGAAAGATCTGGTTGTGATCGGAGATGTAAAGAGAGGAGATATCGGCTCCACTTCTTCGGCATATGCAGCAGGACATCTCGGAAGAGTGCAGGTGGGGAGCAAGTCTTATGCGCCGTTTGATGAAGATTTTGTAACCGTGAATCCGTATCTTGGTTCAGACGGAGTGAATCCGTTTGTGAAAGTCTGTGGGGAAGAAAAGAAGGGATTATTCATTCTTGTGAAGACTTCCAATCCATCTAGCGGTGAATTTCAGGACAAACTGATTGACGGGCGGCCGTTATATGAGCTTGTAGGCGAGAAGGTCGCCGAGTGGGGCTTATCTTGTATGGGTGAAGATTACAGTTATATCGGTGCGGTAGTGGGTGCGACTTATCCGGCTATGGGGAAGGCCCTTAGAAAGATCATGCCGAAGTCCTATATTCTTGTGCCGGGATACGGTGCGCAAGGCGGAAAGGGCGCTGATCTGGTACATTTCTTTAATGAAGACGGACTTGGTGCAATCGTGAACTCTTCAAGGGGTATCATCGCGGCATATAAGCAGGAAAAGTACGGGATGTTTGGAGATGAAAACTTTGGCGAGGCATCAAGAGCGGCTGTGGAAGATATGATCGCAGATATCAGAGATGCGCTTGAGAATCGGTAAATATGTGATGTCAGGAGAAGAATATGGCGGATAGGAAAGTAGAAACAGTGAAGATCATCTCGCAGGAATGTCTTGCGGAGGGTATTTATAGTATGTGGATTGAGACAGAAGCGGCAGGTATGGCAAAGCCAGGACAGTTCTTGTCGATATACACCAACGATGCAGGCAAGCTCCTTCCAAGGCCGATCAGTATCTGTGAGATAGATAAAGTGAGTCGCAGACTCAGAGTCGTATACCGGGTAACGGGCGAGAATACGGGGACAGAGCAGTTTTCGCGGATGAAAGAAGGAGAATCTTTAAAGATTCTGGGGCCATTGGGCAACGGATTCCCGCTTGAGCGCGCGAAAGGGAAACGGGTATTTCTGATGGGAGGCGGAATTGGTGTTCCGCCGATTTTGGAGCTTGCAAAACAGATGGATTGCATAGAGAAACAACTTATAATCGGCTACCGCGATCACCATACATTTTTGAAAGAAGAGTTTGAGAAAAACGGCCGGCTTTTTATTTCTACTGAGGACGGAAGTGTAGGAACGAAGGGAAATGTCATGGACGCGATTCGTGAGAATGCTTTGCGTGCAGATGTTATCTTTGCCTGTGGGCCGACTCCGATGCTTCGGGCAATTAAAGAGTTTGCCGCGGAAAAAAGCATAGAATGCTATATATCCTTAGAGGAGAGAATGGCATGCGGGATCGGTGCGTGTCTTGGCTGCGTATGCCAGTCGAAGGAGAGAGATGCTCACAGCAATGTGAAAAATAAACGAATCTGTAAAGATGGTCCGGTATTTTTAGCAGCGGAGGTGGAAATCTGATGGATGTCGGGAAAAAAGCAGAGAATGCGGTGGATATGTGTGTGAATATTGCCGGGATAGTGTGGAAGAATCCGGTTACGACAGCCTCAGGGACTTTTGGTTCCGGAAAGGAATTTGCCGAATTTGTTGACTTGAATAAGCTCGGTGCAGTGACAACGAAGGGTGTGGCGAATATTCCGTGGGCAGGCAACCCCACGCCGAGAATTGCAGAGACTTATGGCGGCATGATGAATGCAGTTGGGTTGCAGAATCCGGGGATCGACCTGTTCTGTGAGAGAGATATTCCCTTTTTGCGGCAGTATGATACGAGGATTATTGTAAATGTGTGCGGAAAATCTGAAAAGGATTACTGCGAGGTTGCAGAGCGGCTTTCCCATGAAGACGTGGACATGTTGGAGATTAATATTTCCTGTCCGAATGTGAAGGAAGGCGGAATTGCGTTTGGTCAGAATCCAAAGGCAGCGGAAGACATTACCAAGGCAGTTAAAAGATATGCAAAACAGCCGGTCATTATGAAGCTGAGCCCGAATGTGACCAGTATTTCCGAGATGGCGAAGGCCGTGGAGGCGGGCGGTGCAGACGCAGTATCACTGATCAATACGATAACGGGTATGAAGATAGACGTTCACCGGCGCCGCTTTGTCATCGCCAATAAGACCGGAGGCGTATCCGGACCGGCCATTCATCCGATCGCAGTACGTATGGTATACGAGGCAGCCCATGCGGTGAAGCTTCCGATCATTGGAATGGGAGGTATTGCGAACGCTCAGGATGCTGTGGAGATGATACTTGCAGGTGCAGACGCAGTGTCTGTCGGAACGGCTAATTTCCGCAACCCGGCAGTGACGATGGAGATAGCGGCGGGTATAGAAAGCTATATGAAAAAATACGGCTTTGCCCGTGTCTCTGATATGGTGGGAATCGTAGATTGAAAATATGCCGAAAACCAATTTCTATAAAACTGTCGTCGGGGGCAAAATTTTTGCCCCCGATTTTTAGATGCATTTATTCATATCTTTCATCAAATACTCTCTTTGATTTCTTTTCACTTCTTGGAAGCAGTCCCAGCTCTACTACTTTGACAAGCGGTGTGAAACCGATGCGGCTCTTGACTTTCTCGGCGATCCGTCTGCTGAGAATCTGGAAATCAACAGTTCCGTTCGTTTCCACATAGAGACGCATAGTATCGCGTCCTTCCAGATGAGAGATGCGGATTTGATACTCGCTTGATACTTCCGGGAATTCCTTTAGGATTTCTTCAATCTGGCTTGGAAATACATTCACGCCTTTGATCTTTATCATGTCATCCGTTCTTCCCATGATGATGTCCAGACGAGGAAATCTGCTGTGACATGGGCAGGCGCCGGGGATGATGCGGGAAAGGTCATGGGTGCGGTAGCGAATAAGAGGAGCCCCTTCCTTCACAAGTGTTGTAATGACAATCTCACCCAGTTCACCGTCCGGAACCGGTTTTAAGGTCACCGGATCCACGATTTCTATATAGATATAATCATCCCAGTAATGTATTCCCGTATTATATTTACAATTGATACCGATACCCGGTCCATAGATTTCTGTCAGTCCGTAGATGTCATAGAGCTCGATGCCAAGTTCGTCTGCAATCCTTTGGCGCATCTTTTCGCCCCAGCGTTCAGAACCGATGACACCCTTTTTTAAGCATATCTTGTCTTTGAACCCTCGTTTCTCGATTTCCTCTGCAAGAAGAAGCGCGTAGGAGGAAGTGGCACAGATGACGGTACTCTTCATATCCATCATCATCTGAAGCTGCTTATCTGTATTGCCGGGGCCCATAGGAATCACCATTGCACCCAGTTTTTCTGCACCGCTTTGGAAACCGATACCGGCAGTCCATAATCCGTATCCGGGAGTGATCTGGATGCGGTCCGTGTTGGTGATTCCGGCTGTCTCATAACAGCGGGCGAACATGATGGCCCAGTCATCTACATCCTTTGCAGTATAAGGGATAATAACCGGAAGCCCGGTTGTCCCCGAAGAGGAATGTATCCGTACGATATCTTCTTCGGGAGCGGTCATTAGTCCCATAGGATAGGCTTCCCGAAGATCATTTTTTTCGGAAAAAGGGAGGCTGGCAAAGTCCTCTGGTGTGGAAATCCCAGAAATGCCCGCTTCCTCAAGCTTTTTTCCATAAAAACTGCCGGCCTTTCTGAGAGACTGAATCTGCTTATTTACCTGACTGATCTGAAAATCTGAAATCTGCATAATTTTATGATTCCTTTCTATTTTATTAATTTATTCAGAATGCTTGCGTACATATTCAAGAGCTTTAAAATTAAGCTCATGAAATTTTTCGGGAAGACGAGCGGCGATTGCTTCTTTGATGTCCTCTTCGGATAGGCCAAGTGCGCCGCTGTAGACAGCAGCTCCCAGAAGAAGAGTGTTGAGCGTCTTTGGAGAACCGATTTCTTTGCAGGCTTTCTGAGGGTCGATGACGAAAAGATTCTCTACATGTTCTCTAAGGTATGTGATCATCTCATCACCGTTATAGGAGGAGCCTGAAAGGGTAGCAGTGACCGGCATAATCGCCCGGCTGCTGGTGACAACAGTGCCGCCTTCTTTTAGAAAAGGGAGCATCCGTACTGTTTCGCCTGGCTCGAATCCAAGAATGATATCTGCTTCGCTGTTTGCGATCATTGGGGAAGAGATGTTGTATCCGTATCGGACATGGCTGAATACACTCCCGCCTCTCTGGGCCATGCCAATCGTTTCTGCACTCATAACGGGAAGGTTTTTGTTCATAGCGGCAGCGGCAATCAATTTGGAAGCAAGGACGGTTCCCAGACCTCCCACTCCGCACAATACGATATTTCTATTCATTGCTATCACCGGCCTTTCTATTTACAATAGCGTCTGTAGGGCAGAGTTGGTGGCAAAGGGTACATCCGGTACAGAGGGATGGATCAATGGAAATTTTTCCTTTTAGGGCGATGAGAGCCGGACAGCCTAATTCACGGATACATTTTTTGCAGCCAATACACTTGTCAGGAAGGACATGCATGGATTCTTTCGGCTCGGCAACAGCGATACAGGGTGATTTAAAAATGATCGCTTTGACGCCGGGCTCGTTAGACACTCTTTTTACACAACTTACGGCAGTTTTGTGTTCCAGCGGATCAACTGTCTCTACAATATCGAGGCCAATGCCTTTCAGGACCGCTTCGATATCAATCTTATCCACAATCTTGCCCATCATCGTCTGTCCGGTTCCGGGGTGCGGCTGGTGTCCGGTCATGGCGGTAGTTGAATTGTCCAATATGATAAGAGTCAGATCGGACTGATTGTACACGGCATTTATCACGCCTGTGACAGCAGAGGCAAAAAAGGTGGAATCGCCTACGAATGCAAAGCAATGAGTATCAGGCTCTATCCGGCCGACACCCTGTGCAATGCCAAGTCCTGCGCCCATGCACAGACAGGTATCGACCATATCAAGGGGCATGGCATTTCCCAGTGTATAGCAGCCGATATCTCCGCAGAAAATAGTCTTCTCTCCTTGCATGGCTGTCTTTACAGCATAGAAAGAAGCCCGGTGAGGGCACCCGGCACAGAGTATCGGAGGACGGACGGGAAGATTGGGCAGAATATCAGGGGAATTGCCGGTCTTAGGATTCGATCGTGTATTGTCATATGTATCTTTAAGGAATCGGCGGATATCCCGAAATACACTGTCACGGCTGTTCTCGCCCGCATTTTTTACATGATGGCTCAGCTTCCCATAAATCTTTACCGGAAGATGATATTTTCCGCAGATATAAGTCAGCTCTTTTTCGATGACCGGATCAAGTTCCTCAAAGCAGAGGACTGCGTCAAGTCCTTCTAAAAATTCCAGTGCAAGCTTTTCCGGGAACGGATGAGGGGTGGCGATTTTAAGAATCGGTATACTGTCAATGCTCTTCAATGATTCTAAAACATAAGTAAAGCTTACGCCGCCGGCAGCGATTCCTTTTCTGACAGGATTTTCATCTGCGGCGGTGTCCGAACCTGCGTCTGATACAGAAGGGCGGACAATCTGATTCCTTTTGTATGCAAAAAAGTCTTCCGAAAGCTTTTCATTCCTCTCTTCGATTTTTATATGGTTTTGATAGGACAGACGAGGAAAAATAACCCAGCGCGCGGAATCCTTTACGAACCCGTCGGGTGTATGAGACGTGTATTCATCCGCATCCTTTACAGAGACAGAGGCATATCCATGGCAGACTCTGGTGGTAGGCCGCAAAAAGACAGGAGTACCATATTTTTCAGAATAGGCGAATGCTTCCTGTACCATCTCATATGCTTCTTGTGCCGAAGACGGATCAAAGCAGGGTAGCTTTGAAAAGGCGGCAAAATGCCGCGTATCCTGTTCCGTCTGGGAGGATACAGGTCCGGGATCGTCAGCTACAAGGACTACCATGCCGCCTTTGACACCGATATATTCCAGACTCATAAGCGGATCGGAAGCCACATTCAGTCCGACCTGCTTCATCGTCACCATGCTGCGGGCGCCGGAATATGCGGCCCCGGCGGCAACTTCCATAGCTGCCTTTTCATTGACAGACCATTCTACGTAAATGTTGTCTGATCTTCGCTTTGCGATTGTTTCCAGAACTTCGGTAGAGGGCGTGCCGGGATAACCGGATACCAGATTCACTCCGGCGGCGATAGCGCCAAGGGCAATGGCTTCATTGCCCATTAAAAATTCTTTGTGCATAGTCTCACCTCTGTTTATGATGTTTGAAATTTGTAAAAATCCATATTCACTTTCCGATAGATTTTATATTACCTAATTGAATATGAAATGTAAAGAGGCAAACGATTGGCAGAAGTTGTTTTGCGAGATAAAAACTTACGGAATGACATTTTAAAGATCAGACTTTTTTGTTATACTATAACTACCAGAAAACTTGAAATGAGGTGGTGGATATTCACGAATTGCAAAGAATGGGTACTTGATGGATCACGGCGGTATTTGCCGCAAGAGTGAAACATAAATTGAAAATCTATATCAAATATGGTAGAATTGAAAAAATGAGAGATATGGAGAAAATTTTGAAAAACAGGGAGGATTTTCATGGAAAGCTATAAAAAAGAATTTATAGAGTTTATGGTAGAGAGCGATGTGCTAAAGTTTGGGGAGTTCACATTAAAGAGCGGAAGGAAGTCCCCCTTTTTTATGAATGCAGGAGCTTATGTGACGGGGACACAGCTTCGTAAGCTTGGCGAGTATTATGCAAAGGCGATTTACAATACATACGGGCTTGATTTTGATGTGATGTTCGGCCCTGCTTATAAGGGAATTCCGCTTACCGTGGCTGCGACGATGGCATACAGCTCGCTGTACGGTAAAGATATCCGGTATTGTTCTAACAGAAAAGAAGTGAAAGATCATGGAGATACAGGTATTCTTCTTGGAAGTAAGCTGAAAGACGGAGACAGGGTCGTAATTATCGAGGATGTTACAACCTCCGGCAAGTCCATTGAAGAGACGTTTCCTATTATAAAAGCGCAGGCGGATGTAGAGGTGAAGGGACTTATCGTATCTCTGAACCGTATGGAAGTAGGAAAGGGAGGAGAAAAAAGTGCGCTGGATGAGATTCAGGAGCTGTACGGATTCGGCGCGGGCGCTATCGTAACGATGAGGGAGGTTGTGGAGCATTTGTATAATAAGCCGTACAATGGGAAAATTGTGATTGATGATACATTAAAAACAGCGATCGACGCATATTATGAAAAGTATGGTGCGAAATAAAATGGCACGATATAGTATAGAATCAATAGGGAGGTAATGGATATGAACGAGCAGGCATATAAGACGATGGGGCTCACGGGGGCGGCAAGTATCGCCATTGGTATCGTGACGCTTGTGATGGGAATAACCGTAGGTGTAATCGCTGTGATCAGCGGCGCAAAGCTTTTAAAAGACAGGAAGGGACTTACATTTTAAGAGAATAGTATGAAAAGATAGAAGGGGCGTTTAATATTTGGATGTAAGGGACAAAAAAAGAATCCGCTTTATCGGAAAGATTTTGTTTGTACTTTATATTGCATTTATCATATATTTTTTGATATTCTCTGAGTGGTACGGGCGTTCTGGTGTGACGTCGGAGTATCGGTATAATTTGGTATTATTCAGGGAGATTAAGAGATTTTGGAAATACCGGGAACAGCTTGGAATGTTTGCTGTGTTTACGAATCTGTTCGGTAATGTTCTGATTTTTATGCCGTTTGGGTTCTTTATGCCTGCAGCATGCAGAAATAAAAGATTTTTATCTGCGCTGTGCTATAGCTTTGGTTTAAGTCTTTGTGTAGAAACATTTCAGTTGGCGGCAAAGGTGGGGAGCTTTGACGTGGACGATCTGCTTCTCAATACAGCCGGAGGCGCGGCAGGATATATCCTGTATGAGGTATGCAATGCAATAAGGAGAAAATATGTTTACAAAAAAACAGAAAAAGACAGAGGAAGATAGAGATAAAGAACTTGCAAAGGCGCGGGCAAAGCAGCGCAAAAAGCTGATAAAGACAAAATATGGGCAGAGACAAAAGAAACATGCAAAAAAGGGGATACAGTCTTGTCTTCTGGCTGCGGTTTCGATTGTTTTAGTTATTCTGATGTTTAAGAATTCGTTTGAAGCGAAGGGGGATATCAGCATTTTATACGGATTTGCAGGGCTTGCTATTCCAGTAATCGCATGGAGAGGGCTCGTATATGCGATCCGTGGTTTTAATGAGAGGGAAAAGAATTACATAACATGCAAGATCGGAGCCGGATGCAACGGTGCTTTGATTTTTTGGATGTGTGCAATATTTATCAGGGGGCTTTTTTAGATGACAGAGGAAAGATATAAGTTAGCGATCGGCCGGATTCAGGAGATAGGAGCGGAACAGACAGTGGATGTGAAGTTTCGGGATTATTTCTGTAAAATGGCTGATTTTGTTATTATGATTGATGAATTGAAGTCCGTTCTTTCAGAAGGCGCGTATGCGGATGCGGCGCTTATAGAACTTCAGGAGTGGAATCAAAGGCTTTATTTTGATATTTTACCGGAGCAGTATGAAAAGAGTTATGCGAATCCGTCTAATGCTGTCAGAAAGCTTGGGGAAGAGTACGGTGCGCTTTTAAGCTTTTTGTATACGGAACTTCGGGGGATGATCGTGTATGTATTTGAGAAGAAAACGGAGTATCTTGACATTCTGATGGAGCTTTTCATCGAGATCTATAATCAGTTTGAAGAGGGACTGCCAAAGATCAAAGACATCAAAGATACAATTTACTGGTATGCCAGCGATTACTGTGACGTATTTGCAGCTGACCGGATTAAGGAGCTGATTCTGCCGGGAGAATCTTTTGCGGCAGATATTATAAGGAACAGCAACCTTGAGGATATAAGATATCTGTATCAGTTCGGGGAATATGTCAGTGAAAATGAGCGAAAGGGCGCTCAGTATATGAACAGTCTTCCGGATGAAGTGATTCAGAAGATGGCGGACGTCTACACGGAAGGTTACCGCAGGGGGTTTGTGAACACGGGAAAAGATCTGTCGAAGAAATCTGTGGTGAATATCCGGTATGTGTTAGGATTTGAGCGCGTTGTGAGAAGAGCGATTGAGAACTTTGAGAAGATGGGACTTTCACCGGTCATTTATCGCGCCTCAGTAAGTGTTCTTACTAAACGGAAGAATTTAAGGATTGGATACTGCGGGGGCAACCCGAATCCCCAGTATGATTATGATCATCGTAACGATCAGGCTTTGTTTTTGGACAAGAGGTTCTTGGAGCGGAAAGTAGAAGTTATTCAGAATACCTATGAAAAATATAAAGAAGAGGCTGCGCAGTTTGCGGGGCCTGCGTGTATGGAAGTGTTTGGAGAGAAGCCGTTTTCGCCGGAACAGAAGAAGGAGGCAGTCAAGTTTACGGACAGACAGGAGGAGCTTTCCCGGCAGTTTGAAAACAGACAGAGCCAGATTACGAACGAGTACATTCGCGGAGATGAGCGGAGCTTTACCATCATTGCATATCCGGTGCCGGAGATTGGTGAGAAATATAAGGAGATTTTTGATGAGGTGATCCGGATCAATACACTGGATGCGAAGTTATATGAGAAGGTACAGCAGACATTGATTGATGCGCTGGATCAGGGAGAGTATGTGCACATTCTTGGCGCAAACGGCAATCGGACAGACCTTAGAGTACAGCTTCATGGATTGTCGGATCCTGAAAAAGAGACGATTTTTGAGAACTGTGTGGCAGATGTGAATATTCCGGTGGGGGAAGTATTCACTTCTCCGGTGTTAGAAGGAACCAACGGAACTCTGCATGTTGGCAAAGTGTATCTGAATGAATTGCAGTATAGAGATTTGGAGATTGAATTTGTCAACGGGATGATCAGCGATTACCGATGCGGTAATTTTGAGCGGGAGCTTGAAAATAAGGAATATATCCGTGATAATATTCTTCATAAGCATCCGACGCTGCCTCTTGGCGAATTTGCCATTGGAACAAATACGACGGCCTACATGATGGCCAAAAAGTATAAGATAGAAGATAAGCTGCCGATTCTGATCGCTGAGAAGATGGGACCTCATTTTGCAGTGGGGGATACGTGTTATAGCTGGAGCGAGGATGTAAAAGTCTATAACCCGAATGGGAAGGAGATCATTGCGAAAGAAAATTCAGTATCTGCACTCAGGAAGGAAGATGTGTCAAAAGCATATTTCCACTGTCATACGGATATTACCATTCCCTATGAGGAGTTGTTGAGTATCGTGGTAGTTACAAAGACGGGTGAGAACATCCTGCTGTTAGAGAACGGGAGATTCGTGCTGCCAGGAACAGAAGCTTTGAATGAACCGTTGAAAAAAATGCACAGATAAGGTATGCTAATGCTGGGTATCAGCAAATGACAGTAATAGAGCAATTTTAGAAGAAAGAAAGGACGAGGAAGATGCCGAAAGTAGGAATTGTTATGGGCAGTGATTCTGACCTGAAGGTTATGAGCAAAGCTGCCAGAATGCTGGAAAAATTGGAAATTGATTATGAGATGACGATCATCTCTGCACACCGGGAGCCGGATGTGTTCTTCGAGTGGGCGAAAGCAGCAGAAGGAAAAGGAATGAAAGTTATCATAGCGGGAGCAGGTATGGCCGCCCATCTGCCGGGGATGTGCGCGGCGTTGTTTCCGATGCCGGTGGTAGGAGTTCCTCTTTCCGGAAAGAATCTTGAGGGTGAGGATGCGCTGCTTTCTATTGTGCAGATGCCGCCCGGAATCCCGGTTGCGACGGTTGCCATTGACGGTGGAATGAATGCGGCGATTCTTGCGGCGAAGATTCTTGCGACATCAAATGCAGAACTTCTTGATAAGCTAAAAGCTTATGCTCAGGAGATGAAAGAGACTGTGCAGGGGAAAGCGGCAAGATTAGATGACATTGGTTATGAGGCGTATCTTAACGGTTAATAGAGATTAAAAAGCTGTAAAGAGCAGAAGAGGAGAGAAATTATGGATTATAAAAAGGCAGGCGTTGATATTGAAGCTGGCTATAGATCAGTGGAACTTATGAAAAAGCATGTGAAAGAGACAATGCGTCCGGAGGTTTTAGGCGGGCTTGGCGGTTTTGCAGGCGCCTTTGATCTAAGCGCAATTAAAAATATGGAAGAGCCGGTTCTTCTTTCTGGAACAGATGGCTGCGGTACAAAGGTGAAGCTGGCCTTTGTCATGGATAAGCACGATACGATCGGTATTGACGCTGTTGCGATGTGTGTCAATGATATAGCCTGCTCTGGCGGTGAACCTTTATTCTTTTTGGATTATATAGCATGCGGTAAAAATTATCCCGAAAAAATCGCAGCGATCGTCAGCGGTGTGGCAGAAGGATGTAAGCAGTCAGATTGTGCTCTGGTAGGCGGAGAGACGGCGGAGCATCCGGGGCTTATGCCGGTAGATGAATACGATCTTGCGGGCTTTGCAGTAGGAGTTGCAGATAAAAAGGATATTATAAACGGTCAGGAGATAAAACCGGGCGACGTGCTTGTCGGCATGGCATCAAGCGGTGTCCACAGCAATGGCTTTTCTCTGGTCCGTAGTGTATTTGAGATGACAAAGGAATCTCTGGATACATATTATGAGGAACTTCATAAGACTCTTGGGGAAGCGCTGATCGAACCTACGAAGATCTACGTCAAAGCGCTTAAGAGTATGAAAAACAACGGTATCCGAGTGAAGGGCTGCAGCCATATCACCGGCGGCGGTTTTTATGAAAATGTACCGAGAATGCTTCCGGACGGTATCAGGGCAGTGATTGAAAAAAACAGCTATGAAGTTCCGGCAATCTTTAAGTTGTTAGCTAAGAAGGGCGATATAGCAGAGGATATGATGTATCATACTTTTAACATGGGGCTTGGCATGGTGATCGCAGTTGCTCCGGAAGACAAAGAAAAGGTTTTGGAAGCAATAGCGGCGGCAGGCGAAAAGGCTTATGTTGTCGGATATACCCAGAAAGGCGAAAAAGGAGTTACATTATGTTAAATGTCATAGTGCTGGTGTCGGGCGGCGGGACGAACCTGCAGGCGATCATTGACGCGGTAGAGACTGAAAAGATCAGTAACACGAGAATTTCCGGAGTTATCAGCAATAATAAAAATGCTTATGCACTTGTTCGGGCTAAAAAGCATGGGATAGAGAATCGCTGCATTTCCCCAAAGGATTTTGAGACAAGGGCACAGTTTAATGAAAAGTTTTTAGAGGCTGTAGACGGGATGAAGCCGGATCTGATCGTACTTGCCGGATTCCTTGTTGTGATTCCGCCGAAGATGACAGAGAGATACAAAAACCGTATCATCAATATCCATCCATCTCTGATCCCGTCCTTTTGCGGGACGGGATACTATGGACTTAAGGTTCATGAGGCGGCGCTCCTTCGAGGTGTGAAGGTAGTCGGGGCGACCGTTCATTTTGTAGATGAGGGGACGGACACTGGTCCGATCATCCTGCAAAAGGCAGTGGAAGTAGAGCCGGGCGATACGCCTGAGATCTTGCAGAGACGCGTCATGGAACAAGCGGAGTGGAAGATTTTACCGAAAGCCATTGACCTGATCGCGAATGGGAAAGTAAAAGTAGAAGATGGGAAAACTGTGATTTTATAAGGAGGATGTGCGAATGAATGTATTGATTGTGGGAAGCGGCGGAAGAGAGCATGCGATCGCGTACTGCGTGGCAAAGAGCGAGAAGGCGGATAAGATATACTGCACACCAGGTAACGCCGGAATAGCAGAGTATGCAGAGTGTGCTCCTATAGGTGCAATGGAATTTGAAAAGATTGTTGCATTTGCGAAGGAGAAGGAGATTGGTCTTGTTATCGTGGGAATGGATGATCCGTTGGTAGGAGGATTAGTTGATGAGTTGGAGGCGGCAGGAATCCGCACATTTGGACCGAGAAAAAATGCGGCGATCTTAGAGGGTTCCAAGGCGTTTTCCAAAGATCTTATGAAAAAATACAATATCCCTACGGCAGCTTATGAAAATTTTACAGATCCGGACAAGGCGCTGTCTTATCTTGAGACGGCGAAATTTCCGATAGTTCTTAAGGCGGATGGTCTGGCGCTTGGAAAAGGCGTGCTGATCTGCAATACGCTTGAGGAAGCGAAGGAAGGCGTAAGAACCATTATGCTGGATAAGAAGTTCGGCTCCGCGGGAAATGAGATGGTCATTGAAGAGTTCATCACAGGCCGTGAGGTGTCGGTGCTTTCCTTTGTGGATGGCAATACGATCAAGACTATGACGTCCGCGCAGGATCATAAGCGTGCAGGAGACGGGGACACCGGGCTGAATACCGGCGGAATGGGTACTTTCTCGCCAAGTCCCTTCTATACGGAGGAAGTGGAGGAATTCTGCCAGAAGCATATCTATCAGGCGACGGTAGATGCTATGAAAGCAGAGGGAAGGCCGTTTAAGGGTGTGATCTTCTTCGGACTGATGATCACGGAGGAAGGACCCAAGGTTCTTGAGTATAATGCAAGATTTGGTGATCCGGAGGCGCAGGTAGTCCTTCCGAGAATGAAGAATGATATGATCGAAGTGATTGAGGCTTGTATCGACGGAACATTGGATAAGCTGGATCTGCAGTTTGAAGATAATGCGGCTGTATGTGTCGTGCTGGCAAGTGAAGGATATCCGGTAAAATATGATAAAGGCCTTCCTATTGCGGGCTTAGAGGAATTCAAGAAGCATGAGGGATATTATTGCTTTCATGCCGGAACAAAGTACGACAATGGAAAGATTGTGACGAACGGCGGAAGAGTTCTTGGCATAACTGCAAAGGGCAAGGATCTGAAAGAAGCCAGAGCCAACGCATATGCGGCGACAGAGTGGGTAAAGTTTGATAACAAATATATGCGTCATGATATCGGAAAAGCGATAGATGAGGCGTAGCCGGAAACTTAGTGATAAAGAATATTGGAAAAGAAGAAGCAGTGCCCTATACAGTATATGATGGGTTACTGCCTCTTTTTATGTATTTTATGGAAGTGTGTTACAGCATTTTAAATTCTATATTAGTTTATTGCTTTTAAGATAAATAACCTTGAATCAAAGTCACAGGTCGGAATATTTCCCATAGCCATCTCGCCGACGCTTGAGTCGGTAGTGATAAGGCCTGCGTTCATAAGCTCGTCGCCGTAATGTCCTCTTCGGTCTGAGGAGAGTTCATAGCAGATGCCGGGATCAAGACCTTTAAGGGAGATTCTTGTAAATGGCATGTTTGCACCGTTGAGTACCTTGTATACTCCTACGATAGCTTCCTTTTTATCCTCGCTTACCACCATCCAGGAAGTAGTCCCGTCCCCGTCAAATGGGCTTTTAAGACGATAGAATGTACCAAACTGGAACAGTCTGCGGTACTGTTTCATGAAGCTGATCTGCGCCTTTACCTCTTCCTGCTCTTCTTCGGTCAGTTTGTTCAGATCCAGCTCATAGCCGAAGGTTCCGAAGTATGCCACGTTTGCTCTTGTATGGAGAGGCGTGTTCCTGTATACCTGATGGTTTGGTGTCACAGATACGTGGCTTCCCATGCAGCTTACCGGATAGCAGTAGGAAGTGCCATACTGGATTTTCAAGCGCTCTACCGCATCGGAGTCATCGCTGGTCCAGCCTTGAGGCGCATAGTAGAGAAGCCCCGGATCAAACCGTGCGCCGCCGCTTGCACAGGATTCAAAGAGTACCTGTGGGAAGCGGCTGGTCAGTCTTTCGTAAAGGTCATAGACACCTAAAATATACCTGTGGAACACTTCGCCCTGACGGTCTGCCGGGAGAGCGGCGCTGTAGCATTCGGTAATGCTGCGGTTCATATCCCATTTTACATAGGAAACTTTGGCTTCCCCTAAGATCTTTGCCATCATCTCGTAGATACAGTCCACAACTTCCTTTCTGGAGAAATCAAGGACATACTGGAAACGCCCATGGGATGCGCTGCGTTCTGGTGTCTTTAAGATCCAGTCCGGGTGCTTCCGGTAAAGATCAGAATCCTTATTCACCATCTCGGGCTCGAACCAGAGGCCGAACTTCATGCCGATATCTTCAATCTTCTGGGCAAGGCCTGTGATGCCATCGGGTAGCAGCTCTGGATTGGCGATCCAGTCGCCAAGTCCTGCCTTTTCATGGCGGCGTCCGCCGAACCATCCGTCATCCAGTACAAAAAGTTCTACGCCGCAGGCCATGGCCTTGGTAGCAATGTTGACAAGACGCTCTTCAGTAAAATCAAAATAGGTTGCTTCCCAGTTATTAATCAGGATCGGACGTGCCTTATCCTTCCAGTAACCTCTTGCAAGACGCATCTGGTACAGTCTGTGGAAGGTCTGGCTCATATGATTTAAACCCTTATCGGAGTATACCATGACAGCCTCTGGCGTCTGGAAGGACTGGTCAGGCGCTAATTTCCAGTCGAACCAGTGGGGATGGATGCCTAAGAGAAGCCTTGTCTCATTGTGGGTGCTCACTTCTGCCTGAGCGAGAAAATTGCCGCTGTATATAAGGCTGAAGCCGATGGCCTCCCCTTGGAATTCCGTAGCATCCGTCCGCTTTAGGATCACGAAAGGATTGTGGTTATGGGAGGAATGTCCGCGGACACTTCCCACCGATTGGATGCCCTGCTCAAGCCTCCTTGTCTTCAGGTGGCGTTCCCTGCCCCATGCTCCGGAAAAATGCACGAACTCATAATCGCAGTCCGGAAGATCCATACAAAGGCTCATGGCTCTCGTAAGATGAAGAGTATCATCGCCTTCATTTACAAAGGCGGCGCTTCTTGCGATAATGCCGCCGTCGGAGAATATCGTGTAGAAAAGCTTCAAGGCAAGTCCGTTTACCGGATCCTTCAAGAAAAGGGTAAGTGTCTCAGCCTCAGAGTCATCCTCGGTGTAGGTAGCCGGAAGTCCGGGAAGAGAAGGCTTGCCCTTCTCGATGGCATACCCCTGATACTGGAAATCTAAGATGCGTCCGCCGTCTTTTCCTGTAACCTCTGCTGCCGGGTCCCTGAAATCGGTAGAGCCGTACACACCGTACTCCTGACTGATGTGTTCTAATGTATACTTGTAGTCGTCGTCAAAGAGATAAGAAGTCATCGGGCGGAAAGCAAACTCAAGGAAATGTGAAAAATCCTCTGAATGATGGATCCTTTTTCCAAAATAAAGCTGAGCCATCTGTCCGCTCTCAAGTACCGTCATGATATAGCTGACGGAATCATTGCACAGATGAAAGGTACGTGTTTTTTCATTAAATAAAATACTCATTGCCAATTCCTCCGAATTAAAAATTATTGATATAGAGTATAGAAAAAAATGCAGAAAATTGATAGAAACATATGTTGAAGAAAACAGTCAAAATGTTAAAAAGACTGTAAGAGGTTCCTACAGTCTTTCCAGAGTGTTCCTATTATTCTGTAATTTTGACTTATGAAGGTTTAATACCTCCTTGCGGTAGCGGGAGGGCGTCTGCCCTTTTCTTATCTTAAACACCTTTGAAAAAATCAAAGGATCGGTATACCCACAGGAGAGGGCAATGCTTTCAATGGACAGATCCGTCATGGTAAGCAGCTCCGTCGCCTGGGAGATACGGTAATTGGCCAGATAGTCCTGAGGAGACATGCCAAGGTGCGTCTTGAACAGGGTGTAGAGATAGCTTCGGTTGATGCAGACGTAATTGGCGACGTCAGTTACGTGGATTGGAAAGGAATAATTGTTCTGGATGAATTCCACCGCCTGCAGGATATAAGGATTCTCTCCGTTGTGGAACACAGGGGGACTTACATGGATATCTCTGGTGAGTATGGAAAAAAACTCGTATAAAAGCCCCTGAAGGAGAAAGCGGTGCGTAGTTGTGGAAATGTTATTTTTCAGCATATTCAGCACAACCCCCTTTAATTCTGCACCGTAGGCGCATTTAAAGATGGGATGCTGGTGGTTAAGCCCCATATCAGCCAGATATTTGTCCGCGTTGTTCCCGTCGAACCCAA
This sequence comes from Lachnospiraceae bacterium MD308, assembly GCA_010206225.2. Lineage (GTDB taxonomy): Bacteria > Bacillota > Clostridia > Lachnospirales > Lachnospiraceae > MD308. Next base: position 165,115 of record VIQU02000002.1, read on the forward strand.
TCCAGATGTAAGACCAGGGATCACTATCATCCGCCTGGTAAAAGGTCTGGATTCGGGGTTCGATCAGGAACCCGCAGCCCTCTTCCAGCAGATATTCCTTCTTGCCGATCCGGTACATCCCCTTTCCTTTCAGTATATAATGGATCAGGTAATTGGGCCGGACGGAGGGGCCGAAGCAGTGTCCGGCCTCACAGTCGGCATACCCGCAGTAGCATAAGTATATGTCTGTAAATTTTTTGTCTGTCAGCTGCAGTACGTAAGCATTTTCCATAGAATTTCCACCTTGTGTCGTAACTGTACTCGTGTTGAAAAAAATATCCGTTGTTTCCCGTGATGCAGAAAAATCAGTAGTTACCCAGCTTCCCGAGATATTTGTCGATTCGTCTTAAGCGTTTTTCGACGCCTTTTACCTTGTGGCTGATCGTTTCAAGCAGCGCTTCCGCTATAAACTGCGCCCCTACCAGTGAATTGAAAAAAGAATTGCTGTCGACGGAAACTGTAAAAAGAACCGTCGCGTAGGGTGCAAGAAGAGAACTTGGCTTATCAGTGACAACGATGATCTTCGCCTCAGCATCTCTGGCCATCTGTGCTGTGACTTCGTCTACGGAAGAGTAGCGGGGGAAGCTGAATATGATCAGGCAGTCTTCCTTGGTGATGTTGCACATATGGTCTATGGGGCTTAAGGCAGCGGTATTGGTCATAACTACATGCGGAACCATCTGCTTTAAATAAAGAAGAAAGTAGTTGCTTAAGCATGTATTGCCGCGTGTGGCGGAAATGTATTTGCGCCGGCTTGTTATGATGATATCCGCTGCTTCTTCAAACTGACTCGTTGTATTGCTGATAAATACAGACTCCAGATTTTTTGCTGTGATCTTAAAGTGCCGGTCGATATAATCTGTGTCGTTGCTCAGCTTTGTCTGCTGTGCGATTCTTTGAGAAGGAACCGTAATTGCGCTGGAAATACTTAATACCTTGTCTTGATAATTCTTTCTCAGAGATTTTTGAAATGCCATAAATCCACTGTATCCAAGGGAGCGGCTGAAGCGGATGACAGATGATTCGCTGACGCCGAGCGTCTCGGCAATCTCGGTAGATGTCATAAAGCAGGCATCTGCGGAATTGTCCAGAATATATGCGGCGATCATCCGCTGTGTTTTAGTCAGTTTGGCATTGTTGATGGTTTCTCTCAATTCTTTCATACAGGCACCTCCGTATTCTATATCAATTTAACCACGAATCATTCAAATATGCAAGCCAAATTGTAAATACAATTGATGAAAAAATGAAATAATTTAAAGTTTTGTGAAAAAAATAACTTTTATTGCATATTATAGACAGGTGTGATATTATAAGTTCTAGAAACAAATGAATAATATTGTTCAAAAAATAACAGAGTTGAAAAATATTATTCACTATATCGGGCGGGACTGGATGGGACTGGTCAGCGAAACGATTTCACATAATATTTAGGAGGTAATGTCAAGTGAAAGTAGGATGCGTAAAAGAGATTAAGAACAATGAATTTCGTGTAGGTATGACACCGGATAATGTAAAGAGTTATAAGAATGCGGGTCATGAAGTATATATCGAGAAGAGTGCAGGTGTAGGGTCTGGATTTATGGATGAAGAATATGAAGCAGCAGGTGCGAAGATGATTGACACCGCAAAAGAAGTATGGGATACTGTTGATATGATGGTTAAGGTTAAAGAGCCATTGCCGGAAGAGTATCCGTTATTCCATGAAGGACTTATTCTTTATACATATCTTCACCTTGCAGCGGATAAGGCACAGACAGATGCACTTCTTGGCGCAAAGGTAAAAGGAGTTGCATATGAGACACTGTTTGATCCGAGGAATGGCGGTTTGCCGCTTCTTGCTCCGATGAGCCAGATCGCAGGACGTCTCAGTATTCAGGAAGGCGCTAAGTACCTTGAGAAGACATTTGGCGGAGAGGGTGTTCTTCTTGCAGGCGTACCGGGAACTCCGAAGGCTAACATCGTAATCCTTGGCGGCGGTAACGTGGGAACGAATGCCTGCAAGATTGCTGTTGGTATGGGAGCTAATGTTACGATTCTGGATATCAGTCTTCCAAGACTGGCATATCTTGATGATCTGTTCGGCGCACGTGTCCAGACATTGGTTTCTACAGATGCGAATATAGAGAAAGCTGTTAAAGATGCTGATCTTGTTATCGGATCTGTACTGATTCCAGGAAAAGCAGCTCCGAAGCTTTTCAAGAAAGAATATCTAAAAGAGATGAAGCCTGGTTCTGTATTTGTTGACGTTGCAGTTGACCAGGGCGGATGCGGTGAGACAACTAAGGTTACTTACCATGATGATCCGATCTTCGTAGTTGATGGAGTTGTTCATTATTGTGTAGGCAATATGCCGGGAGCAGTTCCAAGAACATCTACGATTGCACTGACTAACGCTACACTCAGCTATGGACTTCAGATTGCTAACAAAGGTCTGGAGCAGGCTTGTAAAGATAATGACGTTATCTACTCCGCGGTCAATACTTATGACGGAAAACTCACATGCAAGAACGTTGCTGACAGCTTTGACTGCTATGAGTACGTAGATATCAAGTCAATTGCTAATTAAGACATTTTCCTAACTTAATTCCTTCAAAGTTGCGAAAGGAGCTTACAATTTTGGTTGTAAGCTCCTTTTGATTGTGTTATAGTATATCTAGCACAAAAGAAAAAGGTGATAAGGTGTATATAGAAATTGATTTTAACAGTGATGAAGCAATATATGTCCAGCTTCAGAACCAGATTATCATGGGAATCGCCATGGATGTGATTCGCGAGGGAGATACCCTGCCTTCTGTAAGGCAGCTGGCAGATACGGTCGGGATCAATATGCATACAGTGAATAAGGCGTATAATATCTTGAAACAGGAAGGTTTTATACAGCTCGACAGAAGAAGAGGCGCGGTCATTGCCCTAGATATAGACAAGGCGCAGGCGCTTCTTAAGCTGAAAGAGCAGCTTCGGGTCATGCTTGCCAAAGGCTGCTGCAAGAGCATATCCAGACAGGATGTACATGTAATGGTGGATGAGATATTTGATGAATATAGAAAGGAATAAAAAGATTTATGGAATATACACAACAGGCGAAGGATGTGCTTAAGATCGCGCAGGCGACGGCGAAAGAGTTAAACCATCCATATGTAGGGACCGAACATTTGCTGATCGGACTCAGAAAAGTATACACTGGAGTTGCCGGACAGGTTCTGGCAGGCAACGGTGTGGATGAGAATCATATTTTGAAGATTGTTGACGAACTTGTGTCGCCGGCGGAGGAGGTGTCGGTGGTACACCATCCGAAGTTCAGCCCCAGATTAGAGTGTATTCTTGAGGAGAGCAGAGAGGAAGCGGAGAAAGAGCGCGCGGAGCGGATCGGGACAGAGCATATGCTGCTGGCGCTTCTTAAGGATGTGGAATGCGTGGCCACAAGGATGCTGATCACTCTGAATCTTAATGTTCAAAAGATGCTTCAGGAGGTTCTGGCAGTAATCGGGATCAATCCAAAGGAATATCAGGAGGAGATGCAGCAGGCGGCCCATGGAAGAAAGGGCGGTATCTTAGAACAGTACGGGACGGATCTGACGGAGCAGGCGGAAGAAGGAAAGCTTGATCCGGTGATCGGAAGAGAAGCTGAGATTAACAGGCTGATGCAGATCTTAAGTCGCAGGACGAAAAATAACCCTTGCTTGGTAGGTGAACCCGGCGTGGGAAAGACGGCGGTGATAGAGGGGCTGGCACAGCAGATAGCGGCGGGTATCGTGCCTGACAATATGAAAGAGCGCAGGGTGTTTACGATGGATCTTGCCGGCATGGTTGCCGGTTCCAAATACCGCGGTGAGTTCGAAGAGCGGATGAAAGGTCTGATCAGAGAGGTGAAGGCTGCGGGTAATGTGATCCTTTTTCTTGATGAGGTTCATACCATCATTGGAGCGGGTGGCGCGGAGGGCGCTATTGATGCGTCGAATATATTAAAGCCTTCTCTGGCCCGGGGAGAGATGCAGCTTATCGGGGCAACTACGATTACAGAATACCGCAAGTATATCGAAAAAGATGCTGCTCTTGAACGGCGGTTCCAGCCGGTTACAGTGGAGGAACCCACACAAGAGGAATGTTTGCCTATCCTGCATGGATTGAAAGAAAAGTATGAGGAACATCATCATGTGGAGATAAAAGATGAAGCGATAGCAGCGGCTATCCAGTTGTCCGGGCGCTATATCAACGACCGCTTTTTGCCGGATAAAGCGCTGGATGTGCTGGATGAAGCATGTTCAAAGATAAGTCTCAGGGGATTTAAAGTGCCTTCATCTATTCGTGAACTGGAAGATATGATACAAGACCTTGGAGAAAAATTGGAGAATGCTATACGAAGCGGCAATATGACAGAAGCTTCTATATTCAATAAGGAGAAAGAAAGCGCTGTTAAGAAACTTGAACAGACAAAGAAGCGTTTGGACAAGAAGAATCGGGGAAGAAAAGTGACGGTTGAGGAAGAAGATATTGCGGATGTGGTGTCCCAGTGGACAAAGATACCGGTACAGCGCCTGAAAGAATCTGAGAGTGCCAGACTTCAGAAGCTGGAGCAGACGCTCCATAAGAGAGTGATCGGGCAGGAAGAAGCGGTGTCCTCGGTGGCAAGGGCAGTGCGGCGCGGAAGAGTGGGGCTGAAAGATCCGAAGCGACCGATCGGTTCTTTCTTGTTCCTTGGGCCTACAGGTGTGGGAAAGACAGAACTTTCCAAGACGCTTTCGGAAGCTTTGTTCGGAAATGAGGATTCCATGATTCGAGTCGATATGTCCGAGTATATGGAAAAGCACAGCGTGGCAAAGATGATAGGTTCACCTCCGGGTTATGTCGGACATGACGACGGCGGACAATTAAGCGAACAGGTGAGACGGCGTCCGTATTCTGTCATACTTTTTGACGAGATAGAAAAAGCGCACCCGGATGTTTTCAATATCTTACTGCAGGTGCTGGACGATGGGCATATAACAGATTCTCAGGGGCGGAAGGTAGATTTTCGCAATACGGTGATCATTATGACTTCCAATGCGGGAGCGCAGGCGATTATTGATCCGAAGAAATTAGGCTTTAATGCAAGGGAAGACGCGGCGGATGATTACAAGCGAATGAAGAGCAATGTATTAAACGAGATTAAGCTGATCTTTCGGCCGGAGTTTTTGAATCGTATTGATGAGATCATTGTATTTCATCCGCTCGGGAAGCCGGAGATGAAGAAAATTGTAAGCCTGATGTGCAAGGACGTCGCGAAGCGCGCTAACGAGCAGATGGGGATTCGCCTGACAATCCGCGATTCCGTAAAAGAACATATCGCGGAGACGGGCACAGATCAGAAGTACGGTGCGAGACCTTTAAGACGCGCGGTGCAGAGTCAGTTGGAGGATAAACTGGCGGAAGCAGTGCTGTCGGGTGAGATTGAAAAAGACAGTGATGTGGCAGTGGGGCTGTCTAAAAAAGAAATAAAATTTGTGAGAAAGACTACAAAATAAACTGGATTTAAGGTATACTGTATGGAAAGATAAATAGAGTGCCGACAGGCGCTGCATAGGAACGAGGAGGATAAATAAGTGGCAGCAGTGAAAGAACTTTTGAAAGCAGAAACAGACGGAACTCTTAGCTTTGGTGATTATACGCTGGGCAGCAAGACAAAACTGGACGGATTTGGATTTCAGGGGGATTTGTATAAGGTAAAGACATTTTCTGAGATCACAAAGCTTGAGAAGAATGGAATGTTTGTGTATGAGTCGGTTCCGGGGACCGCGGTTGAGAATTTTTTTGCCTCGGAGGAGGAAGTATCATTCTCAGTGTCAGGTGAGAAGGACTCACAGTTCACGCTGGGGCTTGAAGCGGACAGCGGATATGTAGTGTATATGGATGATGTTAATGTCGGGGATATGACGACGAATCTGAGCGGGAAGCTGAGCGTGAGTACAGAGCTGTCGCCCGGCAAAAGTGTAAAAGTCAGAGTGGTTAAGAAGTAATATGGCAAAAGCTAAGAAAAGCATTTTCTTCTGTCAGAACTGCGGGCATGAAGAGAGTAAATGGCTAGGGCAGTGCCCCGTATGTAAAGAATGGAATACATTTGCAGAGGAGAAGGCGGCGTCAGTGAAACAGGGCGCCGCTAAAGCTGTTCGGGAGGCAGAACTTGTCAGTCTGAGCTGTGTCTCTACCGATGAAGATGAACGAATCAGGACGGGAATCGAAGAGCTGGACCGGGTTTTAGGGGGCGGGATCGTAAGAGGCTCTCTTGTGCTGGTAGGCGGAGATCCGGGTATCGGGAAATCCACCTTGCTGCTGCAGGTGTGCCAGAGACTGGCAGATCTGGATAAGAAGATTTTGTATATATCGGGAGAAGAGTCGCTTAGGCAGATTAAGCTTCGGGCAAACCGGATGGGCGATTTTAAAGATACATTGTCGCTCCTGTGCGAGACGAATCTTGATATTATCCGAGGCGTTATAAAACAGTATAAGCCTGAGATGGCAGTCATTGATTCGATACAGACGATGTACAGTGAGGAAGTGGGTTCAGCGCCGGGGAGTGTTTCTCAAGTAAGGGAGTCTACGAATATTCTGCTGCAGCTTGCGAAGGGACTTGACATATCGATCTTTATCGTGGGACATGTGACGAAGGAAGGGATGGTTGCCGGACCGAGAGTGCTGGAGCATATGGTAGATACAGTGCTTTACTTTGAGGGGGACAGGCATGCCTCCTACCGGCTCCTGCGCGGAGTTAAGAACCGGTTCGGTTCTACGAATGAGATCGGCGTGTTTGAGATGCAAAAGAGCGGGCTTGCGGAGGTAGAGAATCCGTCAGAGTTTATGCTGAGCGGCAAACCGGAGCACGCGTCAGGCTCTGTCGTCGCGTGTGCGATGGAAGGGACGAGGCCGATGCTTATGGAGATTCAGGCGCTGGTGTGCCGGAGTAATTTCGGGATGCCGAGAAGAACGGCGGCGGGACTTGATTATAACCGGGTGAATTTACTGATGGCAGTCCTTGAAAAACGGCTGGGGCTTCCGCTGTCTAATTACGATGCTTATGTGAATATTGCGGGCGGAATCCGCCTAAGTGAACCGGCGGCTGATCTGGGAATCGTTATGGCGATTGTTTCGAGCTATAAGAATAGACCTGTTTCTGATGATATGATCGTGTTTGGAGAGGTGGGATTAAGCGGAGAGATCCGTGCGGTCACGATGCCGGAGCAGCGGGTGGCAGAGGCGAAGAAGCTTGGCTTTCGCACTTGTATCATACCGGAAGTGTCATGCAAGGCGGTAGGGGAGATCTCAGGGATGGAAGTGATCGGCGTCAAGTCGGTGAATCAGGCGATTCATTTTCTAATATCTTAAAAGGTTGCCAAATCGGTATTAGCGTCGGTTTGGCAACCTTTTATAATATCTTTGCCTGTGCGGAATCTCTATTTGCTTTCCAGTAACTTTTCAATACTTACCAGCTTTACGCAAAGGATAAATATTGTGCCGGCAAGCTTCAGTTCTTCCAGCGTCGGATAGGACGGAGCAATACGGATATTGCTGTCCTTCGGGTCTTTTCCGTATGGGAAGGTAGCTCCCGCATCAGTCATTACCAGTCCGGCCTCCTTAGCTTTCGCGACAATCTTCTTCGCGCAGCCTTCCAGAGAATCAAATGAGATAAAGTACCCTCCTCTTGGAGCCTGCCAAGAACCGATTTCAAGGCCGCCGAGTTCTTTTTCCAGAGTGGAAAGCACGATATCGAATTTTGGGCGCATGATCGCCGCATGGCGCTTCATGTGGTTGACCATGCCGGATATGTCTCCGAAAAATCTGGCATGTCTTAATTGGTTCACTTTGTCGTGGCCGATGGTCTGTATCCGCATCTGCCGGCGGATTTCCTTCAGGTTATCGTCGGATGCCGCGATCGCTGCGATCCCAGAACCCGGGAAACTGATCTTGGAAGTGGAAGAGAACTTGTAGACCATGTTCTGATTCCCTTCCTTTTTGCACTCCATCAGAATCTCAATCAGATAGTCCTGCTTATCGTCGTACAAATGATGGATGCCGTACGCGTTGTCCCAGAAAATACGGAAGTCTTCTGCGGCCGGTTTTAATGCGGCAAAGCGGTGGACAGTCTCGTCGGAATAGGTGATACCCTGAGGATTAGAATACTTCGGGACGCACCAAATGCCCTTGATGGCAGGATCAAAGCTTACTAATCTTTCCACAATGTCCATATCAGGTCCGGTAGGCGTCATGGGGACATTGATCATCTCAATGCCAAAATATTCCGTAATTGCAAAGTGTCTGTCATATCCCGGAACCGGACATAAGAACTTTACCTTATCAAGCCTGCACCACGGAGTGCTTCCAAGTACACCGTGTGTCATACAGCGCGAAATCGTATCGAACATCACGTTCAGACTGGAATTTCCGAAGATAACGATATTATCTTTCGGCACTTCCATCATATCGGCAAGAAGCTGCTTCGCTTCCTTGATACCGTCTAATACACCGTAATTCCGGCAGTCCACGCCTTCTTCGCATGTCAGCTTGGAATCACTTGTAAGTACATCCATCATCTCCATGGAAAGGTTAAGCTGTTCTGCGGACGGCTTCCCTCTGGACATATCAAGCTTCAGGTTCTTAGCCTTTATTTCTGCAAACTGCTCTTCAAGCTGCTCCTTTAATTCCAGTAACTCTTCTTTTGATAATTCCTTATATGCTGCCACTTTCATAACCTCCATCATCAATCCTATCTAAATCTCAACGTTACTATTCTATCATATTTTGACGGTTCGTCAATGATTTCCTGCAAATTAGATAAAAAATATATGAAAACAAGGGATTTGTAATAAAAAAATATTTTTTTATGAATTAGGAAAATAAGAATTATTCAAATGTCTGTAATTAAATAAAAAAATATGAAATAAAAAGATAACTAAACTAAAATGAATAAAAAGGAGGAAAATAATTATGAAACGAGAAAAAAGAGATTACAGATTGAATAGTGTGAAAGAGTTTGATATAATGTTATCAGCGTTGGTAATAACATACATAAACTTAAAAAGGAGAACAGGATTATGAAGAAAAGAATGAGTAGAATCTTATCTGCGCTGTTGGTTTCCGCGCTTGTTATGTCAGCCGGAAATGTTGTACAGGCAGAAGACGGGGGAGCTTCGTCAACAGGAAAAGCAAAGGTAGAGGCAGAGGCAATACCTCAGAGTCAGGGGACAAATGTACTCGGGACAATGAGTGATTCGAGTTCCGTAAAGGAGATTACAACCAAGGCGACTGTTTCGGGCAGTATTCCTTTGAACAAAGTTGTAACAGGAGCGGAAAAGAATGTTGATATAGGGGCAATCGCTTGGGCGAATACCAGTGACTATAGAAAGGGAAAGGATTATTATTATGGCTACAGCCAGCAGGTATCTCTTGCGAAAGGTACATTGGAGTTAGCAGTAGGCGGACAGGGCACGGAGCGTGTTTATTACGGATTGTACAAAGATGCGGGGCTGACGCAGGCTGTTGATTCCTATTCGTGGGCAGATCCGGGGAAAATAACGGACAGGATGTTCAAGGTTCCTGCAAAGGGAACATATTATCTGGGTGTATATTCGACTGTCTATTCGTCAACACCAGAGGGAACTGTAATAATGGGTGCCGCAGTCGGAGCTCGATTTTTTAACGGAAGCGACCGCACGCTTGGAATCGGAAAGCAGATTGCAGTCGGGCAAAAGGATGCACAGTCGAATTATTTCAAATTCAAAGCTGCGCAGAACGGGGTTATAAAGGCATATGGCAGTACGTATGCTACTGGCTATAGTGTGGCCCTCTATAATTCAAAGAAGAAAGCATTATCCGGCTGGACTCCGTTGAAATACAATCCGACCTATGGCGTGAAAAAAGGTCAGACTTATTATATCCGGGTGAAGAGTTCCCGTAATTCATATGGTTATTATAATTTTAAGATCACGAATCCTGCAGTCAAGGAGAAAAGCGGAAAGAACAAGGCGAAAGCAGTTACAGTTAAGAAGGGCAAGACAGTGAAAGGAACGATTCTGGCAGGCAATGGTCAGGCTGACTGGTATAAGTTCAAAAAGACCAACAAGAAGACAACGAAGATTACTATCAAAGGCCAGACGAATGGTACATTTAGAGTAAGATTGTATAGAGGCGGAAAGCAAGTATCCGCAAAAACTTTCAACTATAGATACGGAGGTTACGAATTTAGATTGTATAACTATCCGAAGGGAACCTATTACGTTAAGGTTGAGAGAGCGAATGCTAAATCATCCGGTTATTATGCTCTGGCATGGAAATAATGTCTAACACACAGTGCTTTAAAAGGAGGTCCGGTTTTTGCGGACATCCATTAAGGAAGTAAATAAAGTTTCCGGTAAAACCGGCGTGGCGGAGGTCACGCTGGTTTTCTATATCTGTAGGTATATCCGGTTTATAAAGCGGAATGCAGATTTTCCTCACATAAGTAAAGTGAATTTGGCAGGAATCCGTGTTGCTCTTGTAATTGGAGGGAGCGCAAATATGAAATTGGTCTTGTCCTCCCTGCTTTTTTTTGCCGCACCAATTTTAATAAGTGTCTGCTTATTGAGCAATAAAATCTGTTAAAGACGTTGATATTACTGCATTTATGGGCATACCGTAGTATAATAGAAGTGCAAGAAAAATCACTGATCTGTGCAAAAAACCTTGCACTTAAAGGAGTGCCTTATGTATAAAAAAGATCGACTTCGCCAATTGGGGCTAACAGATTTCAATCAGCCCATTGGACTCAAAATGAATCCGGAAAACCGCTGGGTGAAGAAAGCAGAGCTCATTCCCTGGCCTGCCATTGAAGACCGTTACGCGGAACTTTTTCCCAGTAAGACGGGAATGCCTGCCAAACCTTTGCGCCTGGCTCTTGGATCACTTATTATCCAGAAGCAGTACGATTATTCCGACCGGGAACTGGTAGAACAGCTTACAGAGAATCCGTACTACCAGTTTTTTATTGGTCTTCCAGGTTATCAACAGGAACCGCCGTTTGCACCATTGGACCTATGTCAATACTTTGGACAAAAAAAGTCGAAAGATTATGCTGCTTTTTTTAGTTCCTCATCCTCCTTTTGCTGTGGTGTCAAATAACCAATAGAGCTATGTATCCGCTTACGGTTATACCAGCCTTCTATGTATTCAAAGATTGCTCTGCGGCTTCCTTTGAATCCTGATAAGTATGAAGATATATTTCTTCCTTTTTTAGTACAGAATGGAAGGATTCAATACAGGCATTATCGTATGGATTTCCCTTACGGCTAAAGGAATGCAGGATTTCTTTCCTGCTCAGGCAATCTTCAAACGTTTTACTCGTATACTGGCTTCCAAGGTCACTATGCAAAATGATTCCTTTTGTATCCCTGACGTTCAGGCAGGCATTCTCTACCGCTTTCACTGCCAGTTCCGCTGTCATAGATGTGCCATAGGCATAGCCGATGATTTTACGGC
>VIQU02000020.1 GCA_010206225.2 Lachnospiraceae bacterium MD308
TCTTTGCAAAAAGCCAGTTCCTTCTCCCGGTCGCTCTTTGCAAAAAGCCAGTTCCTTCTCCCGGTCGCAAAGTTTTTCAACGCCCGTTCTGCCGCCAGATTATCGATACTTAAGCGGCCGTCCTCCAGATATCTCTTCAGATAAACTTCCTGGTTCAAAGCGTACMGGACAGCCTCTCCGATCATCGAAGACCGGTCTACGGAATCCTCCAGTTTATGGAGCCACTCAAAGAAAGCCTCTAAAAGCGGTCTCGCCTGCTTTTGACGCTCTTTGTACCGTTCTTCCGGTGACTTGTCACGGATCATTTCTTCAATCTTATAGAGCATCCCGATCCGTGCCAGTGCCTGATATGCGGTTGTCTCCTTCAGCTCTTCTTTGGTGAAGTCCTTTTTCAGAACCGTCAGGGCTTCATCAAATCTGCGCCTCGCATGTGCCATGCAGCCTGTCGCAGCGATCCTTTCCGGAAGACTATGGTATGCCTGATAACCATCACAGGTGAAATACCCCTCGAACTGATCTCCAAGGAATTCCACCGGATGGTATCCGGCCCGCGTCCTTTCATACTGAAAAAGGACCATCCGTGGTGAGCCGCTGTATTCGTCGGTGAGATAGACCCACATCCAGTTCTGGGTGGAACCCTTCTGATCCGGCTCATCGATCACCTGAATTCTGGTTTCGTCCCCATGTAAATAGTTACTCCGGAGCGCTCATCAAATCTGCGCCTCGCATGTGCCATGCAGCCTGTCGCAGCGATCCTTTCCGGAAGACTATGGTATGCCTGATAACCATCACAGGTGAAATACCCCTCGAACTGATCTCCAAGGAATTCCACCGGATGGTATCCGGCCCGCGTCCTTTCATACTGAAAAAGGACCATCCGTGGTGAGCCGCTGTATTCGTCGGTGAGATAGACCCACATCCAGTTCTGGGTGGAACCCTTCTGATCCGGCTCATCAATCACCTGAATTCTGGTTTCGTCCCCATGTAAATAGTTACTCCGGAGCAGTTCTTCCTTCATCAGATCGTAAAGCGGCTGCAGATACCGGCCGGCACACTGGATGATCCAGTGTGCCATGGTCTTTGTGGAAAGGTTCAGGTCATACCGGGCAAATTCCCTCTCCTGACGTGCAAGCGGCATCCCGTTTACATACTTGGCGTTCATGATGCCCGCCACCAGAGATGGGGTTGCCACACTGCCTTTCAGAAGGGACGGCGCTTTTTCCGGACGTTTCATGCCCCCGCATTTCGGGCAGCTGTATACGCAGGTAACTTCCTCCACGACTTCAAACCGCGCAGGGATGAATTTCAGACGCTTTACGCTTTCCTTTGTGACAACCTTATATTTCGTATTGCAGTCCGGGCAGTAACGGTCGTCCCCCGTCAACTTGTATTCGATCACTTCGGTTGTCTCAAAGGAGGAAAGGTCTTCTTCTTTTTTGCCAGAACGTTTTTTCCTCTTATAAGAAGATGGATGGACCTCTTCCAGGTCCGGTTCCGGGGCATCTGGTTCTGCTTCCTGCTCTGCTTCGTTAAAAAGACTCAGCTGAGTGTAACCGTCCGCATATTTTTCGCTGGAAGCACCAAACCGCTTCCTCTGGGCAAGAGCCAGGCGGTCAGAAAGCATCGCATTCAGGAATTCCAGCTCCTTCGTTTTCTCTTCCAGAAGCTGGATCCTTGTTTCCTGTTTCTGCAGCGTTTCTTCCTGCTTTTGACGATGCTCCTGCATGATCTTCAGCAAAGAGAGCATATCCTCCCTGCTCATCCTGTTCAGCTGTTCTCCTGTAAAAATCGGATCCATGACACTCCTCAACTTTCTGAAATCTCTATAGGAAAGTATACGATCTTCAGCAAAGAGAGCATATCCTCCCTGCTCATCCTGTTCAGCTGTTCTCCTGTAAAAATCGGATCCATGACACTCCTCAACTTTCTGAAATCTCTATAGGAAAGTATACCATTATGCACGTTTCATTTCTAGAGAAAACAGTTTTCCTAGACAGAGGAAAATCCGTGTAAAATCAGGAAAACTTCGGCTTTTTGCGAATTGACAGGATTTGGGGGCTTAGACCACGATCTTCGGATGGCGTTCTTCAAAAGCGCCGCTGGGGTTCAGGGATAGTCCGTCGCACAGCCAGTGGATTTCTTTCCGTGTAACTTTCCTCAGTTCACCCGGTGTGTCCGGCCAATGGAAAGAATCCCGGTCCAGCCGTTTCATCAGGATCCAGAATCCGGAGCCGTCCCACTGGAGGATCTTGATCAATGTGCGTCTGCGATTGCAGAAGGCGAACATACAGCGGGAATACGGGTCGAGATGGAATTTCAGTTTGATGATTGCGGCCAAACCAGTATAGCTCTTGCGCAGATCGGTCACACCACAGGCCAGATAGACGGTTGTGTTTCCTGAAAAATCAAGCATAGCCTTTCAAAGCCTGCAGGAGCGCAGCCATCAGCCGGGCAGGGCAGTCTGCGTCAACTTCAATCCGGATATTTTCCGGAAGAAGGATTGTTACAGGAGAATTCCCTGCGACGGCACCGCATCGCAGCTCCTGTTCTGAAGGAAGCTTTGCGAACACCGGATCAGAACTGCTTTCCGTCTGCGTGGCCTTTCCCTGAATCTTTCGAATCCAATAGCTTAGGGTGGATTGAGGCACCTCATTCTGCTGGCACCAGTCTTTGCGGGATAAACCGCTTTCTTGGAACGTATGAATCCGGTCTGCCCAAAGCGCAGCTTTTGAGATTCTTTTATCATTCGTATTAATTAGTATCACCTCCATCATTTGAAACTATCTTATCAAAAATGGAAGGGAATTTGTAGATACGGATTATTACCTACTTACGAATATCCTGTTATTTTAAGTACAACATTTTCATCAAGAAGTAGCCTGAATTCAGATGTAGTGTACGATTATCTTATAATGGATGAGGCATCACAGGTAGATATTGCAACTGGTGCGCTGGCACTTTCTTGTGCAAGGAATGTTGTTATTGTGGGAGATACCAAGCAGCTTCCTAACGTTGTTACAGATGATATAAGAGTCAGAGCAAAAGCTATATCTGATAAATTTAATGTGGATGAAGGCTATCAGTATACAAAGAGTTTTCTGCAATCTATTTTGGATGTTATGCCAAATGTAACACAAACATTATTGCGGGAGCATTATAGATGCCACCCGAAAATAATGAATTTCTGTAACCAGAAATTTTATCGTGGTGAATTAATTATAATGACAACAGATAAGGGTGAAGAAGATGTATTGTCTGTGGTAAAAACAGTTGCAGGAAATCACGAGCGTGATCATTATAGTCAGCGTCAGATAGATGTTATTAAAAATGAGATTATACCAAAATATGTTTTTGTTCCCGAAGAGACCGGAATTATTGCGCCATACAAAAATCAGGTAGAAGCATTGAGCAAAGAGATAGCAGATATCGATGCGGCTACAGTGCATAAGTTCCAAGGCAAGGAAAAAGAGAATATTATTATATCTACTGTGGATGATGAGATATCTGATTTTGCAGATGATCCGTATTTAATCAATGTTGCTGTATCAAGAGCGAAGAAGAAATTAATGCTGGTTGTAACTGGAAATGAGCAATCAAAAGAGCGCAATATAACAGATTTGATAGATTACATTCAATACAACAATTTTGAGGTAGCAGGGAGTAAAATATATTCTATTTTTGATTACCTTTACAAGCAGTATACCGAGGAAAGAATAGCATATTTAAGGAAACACAAAAAGATATCAGAATATGATTCGGAGAATCTGATGTATTCATTGCTCGAGGAAATAATTACTGATAACAAGTATTCAAGCTTGGATGTTGTTTGCCATTTTCCGCTGAATATGTTGATTAAAAATCCAGAATTATTAAACGAACAGGAATGCCAGTATGCAATGAATACGGCAACACATTTGGATTTTCTGATTTATAACAGAATTGGTAAAAAGCCTGTGCTGGCGATTGAAGTTGACGGATATGAATACCATAAAGAGAATACCATACAGGCTTCAAGAGATTTCTTAAAAAAATCACATAATGGAGTTGTATGAAATTCCATTGCTGAGATTTAAAACAAATGGTAGCGGTGAAAGAGAAAAGACTGTAGAGTTGCTGGACAAGTTGGTAGGATAACCGAAATAGGAAATGAAATGGGAGATGCTATTATGGCTGTATCATATAAACGATTATGGAAATTATTGGTTGACAAAAAAATGAGTAAATCTGATTTGCGTAAAAAGGCAGAAATTGCTCCTAACACGATGACAAAATTGCGTCGTGATGAAGAAGTAAGTCTTACAATTCTGAGCAAGATATGTAAGACATTAAATGCAGATTTTGGTGATATTGTGGAGTATGTACCGGATGCGGAAATTTGGGATTTGTATGATGAGAACAGAGAACTTACTGGAAAAAATCATGTCAGAGGTGAGCAGTTACCGATAGATGGATACCATCTGGTGGTGCATGTGTGGATTCGAAATTCTAAAGGAGAGTACTTGGTTTCACAGCGTTCTGCAAACAGACCAACATATCCGTTTATGTGGGAGTGTGTAGATGGATCTGTAGTAAAAGGTGAGGATAGCCTACAAGGGGCACTTAGAGAGGCGAAGGAAGAAGTGGGAATAGATTTATTACCAGAAAAAGGGCAAGTTATTTTGTCTGATATAAAGAAAATAGAGTTTGGTAAAGTAGTTAATAAAATAGTAGATGTTTGGTTGTTCGAATATGATGGAGAGGTTGATTTAAGTAATGCAACAACAGATGAAGTGGCATAGGTTACTTGGATGAATAGGGAGCAAATTAAGGAACTGTTTGAACATAATATGTTTGTGGAGACACTGGAATACTTCTTTACAGAAGTTGATAAGTAGTTATTGGACAAGCTTGAAATTAGCTTTATGCAGTGAAAATGTTATGAAAAAGGTTGTGTATGACTAGGAACAGATATGATTGGTTATACGGAAAGTAGATTATACATTAGATGATAATGCGATGGAAACTTTGCGATATAATTGCGAAATATTTATACAACAGAATAAAAAGAGGAAAATCTATACTTATGATAAGTTATCTGTTGAAAAAGTTTTACATCACCTTTAAAATATACAGTAGATGAATTGAAAGAAAACGGAGGATAAAAGATTTTTGTACAATATCTTTCTGTAAAAATAAACGCACGGAAAGTGATAGAATTATCATTGGAGGTACGAACGATGAGAATGATACCAAAAAAAGAAACACTTACAATTGAATTTAAAAGTGATATGGACTGTCTTGATGAGAAAGAACTTATTTCAGAAATTGTTGGTATGACAAATACTGAAGGAGGAGTATTGTATCTTGGAGTCGAAGACAACGGTGATATAACAGGTGTACACAAAAAGCACAAAGATCCTAATGGGGCTACGGCTTTGATTGCTAATAAAACAGTACCATCACTATCTGTGCGTGCTGAAATTATTGAAGAAGAAGGAATTGAGGTCCTGCAAATCCAAATTCCTATGAGCAAGGCGATTATTGCGACATCGGATGGAAAGATACAAAGAAGACGTTTGAAACCGGATGGAAGTCCGGAAAATGTTCCTATGTATCCGTATGAGATTCTTGGAAGATTATCAAGCCTCAGTCAGCTTGATTATTCGGCGCAAATCCTTTTAGGTGCGACTATGGATGATTTGGATGGAAATGAGAGAGATAGACTTCGCAATATCATCAAATATCGCAAAGGTGATAAGACACTATTAGAGCTTACTGATGAAGAACTTGATAAGGCATTGCAACTTGTAAAGCAAGAAGCGGGAGTTTTATATCCAACAGTTACAGGAATGTTGTTGCTGGGAAAAGAGGATAGAATTGCCGAATTATTACCTACAGCGAAAGCTGTATTTCAGGTTCTTGAAGGTACAAAAGTTAGAAAAAACGAGCAAACCTCAAAGCCTTTGCTTGCTACTTTTGAAATGTTTGAAGAATATATGAAAGCGTGGAATCCGGAAAGAGAAATGGAATATGGTTTATTTAGAGTGCCAATTCCAGAGTTCTCAGAAGCGGCATATCGTGAAGGTTTAGTTAATGCTTTCTGTCATAGAGATTATACTGTAATTCAGGCTGTGAGAGTTGCTATTGAGGATGAGGGGTTAACAATTAGTAGCCCGGGAGGGTTTATTGAGGGAGTAAATTTGAAAAACTTACTAACAGTAGAGTCTCATGGCCGTAATCCGGTATTAGCGGATGCTTTAAAGAGAATAGGTCTTGCTGAAAAAACCGGTAGAGGAATAGATAGAATTTTTGAGGGGTCTATTGTATTTGGTAGACCGTTACCAGATTATTCAGAAACAACTTCAACATATGTAAAGTTATTTATTCAGAGAGCAGAGCCTGATTTGGCGTTTACAAAGATGATTTCAAATGAAGAGAATCGATTGGGAAGGTCCTTGCCGATTAATTCGTTATTGGTTCTCTCAGCCCTGCAAAGCCAGCGTAGATTAACAATTGCAGAAATTGCAGAGGTAACAAATATAGGGGAAATACGTGCCAAAGCAGTTGTCGAAAAGTTAGTTGAAGCTGGCTTAGTTGCTGCGAGTGGCAATAATAAAGCACGTTTTTATATACTTAGTTCCAAGGTGTACAAAGAACAGGATAATATCGTAGGATATGTTTGTCAGACAGGAATTGACGCAGTGAAATATGAAGCGTGGATTATGGAACTAATACAGAAACAAGGCGGAAAAATTACAAGAGATAATGTTGTAGAGTTATTAAATGTTACTCCACCGCAAGCTTATCGTTTATTGAAAAAAATGTCTGATAAGGGTCGGATTAAGCTTGTTGGAAATGGACGGTCAGCATATTATGAATTAATTTAATAAACGCACGATAAACGCACGCGTGCGTTTATTGTGCATCATATTCGATAAGTAGATGCTTTTCGAAAAAAATATTGTATAAGAGGTATTTGTATATGCAAGAACAATCAAAAACGGTAAAACAATTGAATAAAGAGATTTCAGCATATTTACATCGTTATTTTGTTACAAATACTTATGCAATGGCTGTTCAAATGAAAGATGGAAAATATGCTACTAAATATTTACCGGTTTCGGAGTTTTTAATCGAAGAGATGTTGAATCAAAGAGGATCAGTTGGATGTTATCAACAGTGCTATAAAAGCGATATGGTTAAGTGGATTTGCTTTGATTTTGATTGCCCAGATAAGGATAATCTGGATTTGGAGTATTTATACAAAAAAATGTGGAGCCCTTACAGCAGATTCTGGATGAGTATAAAGTGAATTACTTAACGGAGTATTCTGGAAGAAGAGGAATTCATGTTTGGATTATTTTTTCACATCTAATAAAAAAGGACAAAGCTTTTCAAATCTTATCTTTTTTTAGAAATAAGTTATTGGCTCAAATTGGAGAATTATGTTATGCAAATTTAGATTTATTTCCGGCAACAAATGTTTCAAAAGGAAATATAGTAGGTAAGCAGGTTAAAATGCCGTTATCATGTCATCGTGCTAGTGGGCGCTCATGGTTGTGTGAACGTGAATTTATAATACCGGATTTAATGGATGAAGTAGGCTTTTTGGCTCAGCAGCTCGATATTCTTTCAAGATATAATGTGAACGATTATCAGAGAGTGTGTGAGTCTATTGATGTTAATGACGAAGAGTTAATAGTGCGCCTCAAATATAGAAAATATGAGATTAACAATGACATATCACTTAGTATTTGGGAAACTATAGAGATTCTTTCGGAAACAAAGGTATACGCTGAAATTTTTCAAAGATTGATGCAAGGTCAAGCATTGCGGAATGATTGGCTTGTAGTGCTGGGAACATTTTCACCATTAAATGATGGTGGAGCTTTTGTAACAGAGCTATATTCAATATTTCCTAATTATGATGTTAAGAAGACTGCTATAAATATAAAAAAGTACAGAGAAGCATATTATCCAGCGACATTTGAATACCTTTATCAAATATACGGAATCGAAATGGAAAAAAATATTGAAAAGAATGATACTGGATTTAGTTATCTATTAAAGAGAAAAGGGATTGTGCCCAAAGTAGATGAAAGTAATATAATCAATAATAAAAAGAGAGATGATGCCATTAGCATTTGTGATACGGTTCAGAAAGAGATTAAGTATGTGCTTGACAATGATGAAGTTTTAAATATATCTGTTTGGAATAATTTAAATAGAATAAAAGCTACAGAGTTATTTAGATTGGAAAAAATTGTTGAGAGCCTGTTGGGAGCAGAGGCATATAGTTTTTCCGTATAAAAGCAATGTAAAACAGGACTTGCAACGAACAGGAAAAAGAGTTCGAATAAGTAAAAATGCTTAGTAAATCCAGTGCTTGTGCGGGTTTGCGGGCTTTGGAAAGGTCTTTTGATAACAAATTGATAACAGTCGTTTAAGTGCGATTATTCTTGCTGTCAAATGGTTTGTTGGTAGGGGAATGATTGAGAAGTGGTTTGGACGGCCGAAATAAATTCATATTATAACGCCTTTAGCTGTGGGTAGGAATTCATGGCTAAGGGCGTTTTTGTGTAAGTAGGTAATAAGTAAGTAGACCTTCTGGAAATTTCCTGTGGGCTGGATGTCCACAAAGATAAAATTGTTGCCTGTATCCTGCCTAGCCCTTTGGGTAAACCGACAAACTCTGAAATCCGGGAGTTTACCACCTTAATCCCTGATATGGCTGCTTTACGGGACTGGATTGTTTCTCAAAATTGCCATCATGTTGCTATGGAAAGCACGGGCATTTGCTGGATGCCTATCTATGAAATACTGGAAGCTGCGTTCGCTGGTGATATTACTTTGCAGGTTGTAAACGCGCGCCACATGAAAAACGTCCCCGGCAAGAAAACAGACATGCGGGATTCCGAATGGATTTCCACCCTGTTACGCGCGGGACTTTTGAATGGCAGCTTTATCCCTGAAAAAAGAATCCGGGAGTTCCGTGACTTAAACCGTTACCGTAAAAGCGTCATCCGTGACATCACATCACAGAAAAACAGGGTTGAAAAATTTCTGTAAAGCTCTGGCTTCCGTCTGTCCTCTTTTATTTCTGATATTTAAAAGCCTTCCTGAAGATTCTTATGGACCATTATGATTCCTTAAAAGAACATCTTAACGAAATCGAACAGAGTCTTGAGGCGGACATGGCTCCATTTGCCCTGCAAGTTGAACAGCTCAGCAGTATTTATGGGATAAGCACAACAGCATCCTGTGCAATCATTGCAGAAATTGGCGTTGATATGAAACCATTCAAAACAGCAGAACATATCTGTTCTTGGGCAGGCCTGTGTCCCGGAAACAATGAAAGCGCCGGGAAACGGAAAAGCACTTCCGTTACCAAAGGCAATCCTTACATAAAAAGTATGCTTTGCGAAATTGCCTGGGTGATTGCTGGGAAAAGGAATGCTTACCTATCTGTCTGGTATTGGAGAATCAAGCAGAAGAAGGGGGCTAAAAAGGCTATGATAGCTCTTGCCAGAAAGCTTCTTGTAATCATTTATACTATGCTCAAGCAAGGCACCCTTTTCGATGAGTCCTGTTTTGAAACCAGACGTAAAAGCTGCGAACAAAAACAGCTTTCCCGATACATCCATGAATTAGAGAAGCATGGCTACCACGTGGAAGCGCAAGCTTGATTTTTTGTAGCAACAATATTTCACTGACAGCAGCCTGTTTTATGACTGCTTTATTGTGATGCTTTCATGGTTGTTGAAAACATTTGTTGTCAAGGTTCAATTTTGGCTGTGAGTTTTATTTTCGTAGCAAGGTGCATCTGCGCTTATTCAAATGCGAAGTTTGAGTTTAAAATATATAAATGAAGCCGGGGAGAGATCTTCCGGCTTTATTTACTGTACAGGGGCGCGGCTGCTGTGTTTCGGACTTTTATCTTCATGAGACGTGATTTTTCGAAAGAGAATATTATTTGCTTGTCTGAAAGATGTATGTTATGATTGAAAATGAAAAACAGAGAGCTGATGGCTGCCGGCGCAGCCGACGGACATTGGATGAAAGCTAGGTATCTCTAGCTTTTTTATATGTAATTTACATGAAAAATGAGGATTTTGCAGGAGGATCGTTTGTCTTGCCTGCCGGTTGATATGGCAGGGAAATGGAGGTACAGCATGTTGAAACTATTGATAGCAGATGATGAAAAAACAATTTGTTTTTTGATTGCCCGGTTATTGGACTGGAAGAAGTTAGGATTTGAAATCATCGGGATGGCATATACGGGAGTAGATGCATTTGAAATGATCAAAAAAGAACAGCCTGATGTTATTATATCCGATATTCGTATGCCGGGTTATGATGGTATTGAGCTGATAAAAAAGACGAAAGAAGCGCAGATTGAAGCTGAATTTGTTATGATCAGTGGTTTCAGGCAGTTTGAGTATGCCCAGAACGCCATGAAATATGGCGTTAAGTATTATCTTCTAAAACCCATAGAGGAGGATAAATTATTAGAGATCGCACAGGAGATCAGGGAAGCGATATTGGATAAAAGAGCGCATGATACTTACGAAAACAACCTGAGGTTGGAGATTAAAGCGACGAAGGATAAGATGAAAAAAAAGTTTTTGACTTCTATGATCTGGGGACAGGATAAAAAGGAAGAAGGCGTTGACAGAGACAGCATAAACAGAGAATACAGTACAAGATTCGAAGAAGGTGTTTTTCAGGCTGCGTTTGTTAAGATAGATACTGGCGGGGAAGAGGGAGAGAGCATTGGTTCGATAGTAAAAGAACTGGAAAAATATACCGGTATTTTGGAAAAGGTATGTAAAGAGCATATCACTACAGATATGAATTCCGGAATCATTACTTTATTTAACTATAAGATAGAGCAGGAGACTCTTGTTAAGAAAAAGATAGAGGAATTGTATGAGAATATCAAAAAGTATGTGGACCGGTTTGAAGGGTTTTCTGTGGTTATAGGAGTGGGACAGAAGATGAATAATTTTTCTGAGTCCAGTCTCTGTCTTAAGACTGCTGTGGATGCGATCAAATATAGGATACAGATCGCAGATACAGGGATTATATATTTAGAAAATTATCATTTTGATTCGTACAATATCGAAGCGGTTGTAACAGAAAAGAACAAGCAGGGCTACATTTCCAAAATAGTCTCCGGAGATATAAAAGGAGCGCAGGAATGTGTGGCATCGACACTGAGGAGGATCAAGTTTTCATATGAAAATTATTCGCCGATCCTGTTTTTTGATGTTCTGATCATTTATGTGGACCTGCTGGCAGACTATTGTAAACAGCATTTAGATAACCTTGACTATGAAAATAGTTTTAAAAAATGGAATGTCAGAGTTGATAATACGAAACGGGAGAGACAGCTTCTTTCAGTGACAGAAGATCTGATAAAAGAGATCCTTGAATATCTTGATGAAGAAAAGAAGCAGAAAGACATCAAACCGATCCGGATAGTAAAAGAATACATTGAGAGCAATTATATGCAGGAAATCAGTCTTAACCAGTTAGCGGAATTGGTGGAGATGAACGCGTCTTATTTAAGTTCTGTATTTAAGAAAGAGACAGGTATGACTTATTCGGAATACTTGATACAATGCAGGGTAAAACAGGCGAGCCGCCTCTTAGTGGAGACGGGTTTGAGCGTCAGTGAGATTGCTTATCGCTCTGGGTATCAGGATGCAAGATATTTCAGCAAACAGTTTGCAAAGCAGGTAGGCCTTAAACCGTCTGAATATAGAAAGCTATATTCATAAAGAAGGGAAAATATGCAAAGAAGAAAATATTCGTCAAAAAAAATGAAAAAATTCATGATAACAGGCATGGTTGTGTGGCTGCTGTTAATGTCAGGAAATATTATTCTGGTCATTTGCATTCCAAAGCACACATTACTGGATATTTTAATGATTTTGTCAGAGCTTGTAATAGGCATTATATATTTTTTTTGGTTTTACAGAGATATTTATCTGCCGAATCTCAGACTTACGTGGCAGATCAAAGAACTGAATCATGGACAGATGAAAGATGATGATATGATACAAGAGATCGTAAGCATTATTTCATCTCTGGATTCTATAGCCCTTAAAGAGAAAAATGCCGAAATTCTTGAGAAGAATGCTGAGATCAATAATCTTCAGGATCAGATAAATCCCCATTTTTTATATAATACGCTGGAAGTGATACGTGGGGAGGCATTACTGAATGGGGAGGAGAAGATTGCGGGGATGACGTTATCCCTTGCGAACTATTTCCGGTACAATATCAGCCGAAAAGAAACATTTGTATATCTGAAGGATGAATTGAAGAATGGAATGAACTATTTTAATATACAAAAGACCAGATTTGGAGATAAGATATCCTGTGAGATCATATATCATGATATTGAAGAAAGTCTGGTGAGTAATTGTTATATCCCTAAGCTGATCCTGCAGCCAGTCATTGAAAATGCTATTTACCATGGACTGGAGATGAAGATGGGGGCGGGAAAGATCACAATACATATTACGGCAACAAAATCAAGCCTTAAGATTAATGTCGCGGATGACGGAATGGGGATGACACAGGAAAAGGTGGATGAGCTCAACTGTGATCTGGATGACAGAAATGAGGATAATCTGTCCAGAGAAAACACAAAGCGCCACAATGGAGTCGCGGTAAAGAATATAAGAAAAAGATTAAAGCTTTATTGGGAAGAAAAGGCGTATATGGTGGTTGTCAGTGAGCTGGGAGTCGGCACGCAGGTGCATATATCTATGCCGCTCATATATCAGATTGAGGAATACATGAATTAACGATGAAGAATGATGTTTTGTTAATGAAAGATATTACAAAAGAAAAAGCGCGAAGCAGAGTGTTAGACCATTTCTTTATGGAAATTTTAAGCGGAGAGATCATAAATCTGATCGGGCTTGAAGGCAGTGGGAAAGCGGAAATATATTCGGTTTTATTTGGCGATGAGAGCATTGATGAGGGGAAAATATGGTTTACAAGCAAATATTACGAAAAGGGGAAGATACTGCCGGTTGAGAAGTTGAATGGAATATTTTTTATCGGCAATCAGGAGCTGATCATACCGAATCTGAGTGTGGCTGAAAATTTATATATCATTGAAAAGATCAATTATTTTCAGTTAAGTGTATCAAAAAAGAAGATGATCCAGCAGGCTAAAAGATTGTTCGAGTCATTTGGCATTGAAATCGCGCCGGAAAAAAAGGCAATAAAACTCAGCAGGTATGAGTGTTATGTTCTACGTCTGATGCGCGCGTATGTAAAACGCGCCAGATTGATCGTAGTTGATGATATACTGGAGGATTGTTCGTTTGACAGGATCGATCAGATCATAGGTATATTAGAGCGGTTCAAAGAAGAAGGAGTATCCATATTATGGATCAACAGTTATCCGGATTCTATCACTGAGATATCAGATAAAATCATGATAATCCGTCAGGGCAGGAATGGCATGATGTTCTATAAGAAAGAGTATGATAAACAGAAGCTTTTAGAATGTCTTGCAGGACAGAAGAAATCTCAGGAGTCAGAAGAGGGACATTATGCGGCAGCAGGTAAAGTCATTTTCCGGGCAGATCATATACAAAACGAATATTTTGACGATCTGTCTTTTGACTGCAGGAAAGGAGAGATACTCGGGATATATGATTTTCAGGACAAATTCAGCAGAGAGTTAAGAAGGCTGCTGCTTGGACGCAGATATTACAAGGGGAATCTGATTATTGACGGCTCGGTATATAAGGCAGATTCGGAATATAAATTAGTAAAGAACCATATCGGTGTTGTAGATGGAGAGCAATATCAGTCGCTTATTTTTCCTGATCTTTCTGTGCGTGAGAATATGGAGATGGCAATCTATAAAAAGACAACCATGTTCGGGTGTTTTATCAATGGAAGAGTCAAGAAATACCTTGATAAAATCGGGATGGAAATCTGTGAAAATACACGGATCAATCAGGAAATGGGAAGTGTGAGCAGAAGGGATGCGATGCAGATCATATACCATAGATGGCAGCTTGCGAATCCCAAAATCCTGTTTTGTTTCCAACCATTTTTAAGACTGGATGCCGTATCAAGACGGCAGCTTGAGATCCTGCTGCTGGAGTTTAAGCGGAAAGGAACGTGCATAGTGCTTGGCAGCGCGGACATTTCTCATCTGATGCCTTTCTGTGACCGGATGATAGTGATAGAGCATAACCGGATCGTCAGAGAAGTTGACAGGAAGAAGTTTTCTGAGTATTTCCAATAAAAATACACATATTCCAAAATCTCCCGCATTGTTGTGTATGTTCATAGTGGTTATAATATGGTCATCAATAACCTAAAGGAGGAAGAAGAAATGAAAACAGTGTGGAAAAAAACAGCAGCATTAGTTATGGTTTTGATGATGATCTGGTCATTGGCCGGATGCGGCAGTTCCGGGGGAGGGGAATCTTCTGAGACAACAGAATCAAAGGATGATTCAAAGAAGGTAAAGATTGGTTTTGTTGTCAGTGATATGTCAGACGCGTTTTTCGCTCATCTGGTACAGAATATGCAGGCAGATGCAGAGAAGAAAGGTGTAACTCTCACTGTAAAGGAATGTCCGGAGATCAGCGATAAGATCACTGGTATCGAGAACTTTGTAGAGGCAGGATGTACAGCTATCATCTGTCATGTTACGGATGCGGATGCTCTCAAAGATGCAGCGGCAAATGCAGAGAGTGCAGGTGTTAAATTTATCTCATATGATTCAGACATTGAAGGTACATCCGGATTTATCGGAATTGACAATCATGAATATGGATACGCGATCGGGAAAAACGCGGCAGAATGGATTAACGAGAATTTTAAAGAGTCTGAAAAAGCTAAAGTAGGCGTGTGCAATTATCCGGATTATCCGTTTCTGGTAACAAGGGAAGAAGGCATTTTAGATGCGTTAAAGGAACTTGCGCCAAGCGCTGAGGTTGTAGTGACAGCAAAAGCCGGATATACTCCGGAGGGTGTGGATGTCGGAGATGCATGGGTGCAGTCTAATCCTGATCTGAATGTAGTTGTCGGAATCAATGATGCCGGAGTATTAGGAGTTTATGAGTCTTTCAAATCTGCAGGTATCAAAGGCGATAAATTAGGAATGTTTGGAGGAGATGCAGTTGATGACGCTTTGGCGGCATTGAAAGAAAATGGCGTGTTTAAAGCAACAGTTACTACCAATATGCTGCTCCATTCGGACTATTTTATTGATATGGCAATTGAATTGACAGAAAATGGAAAGTTGGATGAAAGAGAAGTCTTGTTCCCGCTTGATCCGATAACCCCAGACAATGTTGAGGAATATATTGCAAGTCAGAAATAGAGAGGACACAGATTAATGGTATAGATTGTATGCTATACCATTAATTTTTTGGAAGCAATGGATTATGGGTGAGGTGAAGACTTACATATGGATAATATATTAGAAATAAAAAATGTTACGAAAAGATATCCGGGCGTAGTAGCATTAGATAACATCTCTTTTTCGGTAAAGGAAGGAGAGGTCCATGCATTAGTAGGTGAAAACGGTGCAGGAAAATCAACACTGATAAAGATCATCACAGGCGCGATAAAGCCTGATGAGGGAAGTATCATATACCAGGGAAAAAGTTACACAGAATTGAATCCAATTTTGTCGGGACAGATAGGGATAGAAGCAATATATCAAGAGTTCAATCTTGCTCCTTCATTGTCGGTAGAAGAAAATATCTATATGGGAAATAAAGTAAACGAAGGTTTATTTATAGATAAGAAGAAGCTGTCGAATAAAACAATGGAAGTTTTGGAGTCACTGAACGCAGATATTGATCCGGGGACAAAGATCAGGGATCTGACAGTTGCTTACATGCAGTTGGTAGAGATATCAAAAGCACTGGCTAAAAACGTAAAGTTGTTGATCATGGATGAGCCGACGGCTCCGCTTACAGATAATGAAGTAGAGATTCTTTTTAAATTAGTAAAAAATCTGAAAGAAAAGGGTGTATCTGTTATTTATATATCCCACCGGATGGATGAGATATTTGAATTGTGCGACAGGGTAACAGTTATGCGTGACGGTCAGGTAATAAAGACAACAGACATACAGGATACTACAAGGAATCAGTTGATCTTTGATATGGTGGGGCGTGAGCTGACCGAAACATATCCTCCAAGAACTCCCAAATATGGGGAGAAGCTTTTAGAGATAAAAAATATCGCCGGACCTTCCAATGCGGAGACATCCTTTTATGTAAGAGAGGGAGAGATCGTAGGAATCGCAGGTCTGGTGGGGGCCGGAAGGACAGAGATCGCAAGACTGATCATTGGCGCGGATAAGAAATACTCTGGAGAAGTCTATGTAAAGGGAGAAAAAGTTTCGATCCATTCTCCTAAAGATGCTATAGAAAAAGGAATTGCCTATGTTTCTGAGGATAGGAAGAATCAGGGAGTATTGCTGAAGATGTCAATCCGGTGGAACATTACTCTTCCGATCTTAAGAAGATTGTCCCGATTTATATTTATTGATGCAAAAAAGGAAAATGAATGTGTCAATGAGTATAAAGACGCATTGCGGATCAAGACTCCGACGATCAATCAGTTAGTAGGGAATCTCTCCGGTGGAAATCAGCAGAAAGTGGCAGTTGCTAAATGGCTGGCGAGTAAATCAAAGATATTGATCCTCGATGAGCCTACACGAGGGATTGACGTGGGAGCAAAGCAGGAAATCTATGAGCTGATCAATAAACTGACGGAAGAAGGACTGGGAATCATCATGATATCTTCAGAGATGGAAGAGATTATGGGGATGTCTGACCGTATGCTGGTGATGGCAGAAGGCAATATTGTAGGAGAACTTCAAAAAGAAGATTTTTCACAGGATAAGATTCTTAAGTATGCATCGAACATTACGACTTAGGAGGAGCGTAAAATGGATAAATTGAAAAATTTTATAAAACAGTATTTTGTATTAGTGATATTACTATTTTTGATTATATTATTTGGCGTGCTGCAGCCAGAGTCTTTTTTAACAATGTCTAATTTGTTTACTGTAGTCCGCCAGTCTTCTATTATGGGAATTGCGACGATCGGACTGTTATTTGTTATGATAGCGGGCGGAATCGATCTGTCTCTTGGTTCGGTTATTTCCCTTCAGTCTGTATTAGTGGCTGTTCTGCTGACACAGGCGCAGCTGGGGCTGATTCCGGCGTATCTTACAGGACTGCTTGTGGCAACACTGATCGGTCTGGTCACAGGGATCATTATTGTTAAAACGAATATTTTTCCGATGATCGGAACACTGGCGCTGCAGATCATATTGCAGGGGGCGGCGTATCTGATATGCGGAGGAATGCCGGTATCCAATCTGCCGGATGGAGCAAAGGTGGTAGGACAGGGCTATGTAGGAAGCATTCCTCTGCCGGTGATTTTATTTATTATAGTAATTGCTATTGCAGCAGTTATTTTAAACCGCACTTATATAGGGAGACATTTTTATGCTGTCGGAAGTAATGAAGAAGCGGCAAGACTATCCGGGATCAATACGGGAAAATTAAAAGTCGCGACTTACGCCATCGGGGGATTTTTATCTGGACTTGCGGGAATCATCATGCTTGCAAGGATTAGTTCCGGTCAGCCTACAGCAGGAAAGAATATGGAAATGGACTGTCTGACAGCGGCGGTTATCGGCGGAGTCAGCCTGACCGGCGGTGAAGGGCGCATTTCTACAGCAGTATGCGGAGTGCTGATCATCGGCGTACTGACTAATGGAATGACGATTTTAAATATCAGTGAATATTACCAGCTGATCATTAGAGGATGTATTTTCCTTGGGGCAGTATGCTTAGACGGAATTCAAAAACAGCTTGCCGGGAAGAAAAAAGTAAGGAAGGCGGTTTAGTATGGATCTTTATAGAAAATTTTTACAGCCTGAATATGGAGAAGCGGCGCCGGAAGTGAATATTATGGAGCCCCAGATCATGGATATGGAGCATCGGAAAGAATGGAGAATTCAAAGCAATTACGAATCAATAGCAGCGATGACGGCGGCTTATCAAAAGTGTGTCTGCTACCGGGATATCATGACAGTACAAACGGAGGATACTCTGTGCCGGTGTGAAGACAGAAAGTTTCGTGTCAGAGTTTATATTCCCGGTAAAAGAAAGACGTATCCGGTAGTCATATTCTATCATGGCGGCGCGTTTTCTATGAACAGTATTGAGGTATATGAGTATGTCCACCGGTATCTCTCGTATTATGGGGACATGATAGTTGTAGCGCCGGACTATCATCTTGCGCCGGAATATAAATTCCCGAAAGGACTAGAAGAGGCGTACAGCACACTTGTATGGACAGAAGAGAATATAAAAGGCTATGGGGGTGATCCCGCGGATATCAGTGTATGCGGGGACAGTTCCGGCGGAAATTTCGCGGCTTCGGTATCTATGATGGCAAGGGACAGGAAAGGTCCCGCGATCAGCCGGCAGATATTATATTATCCGTTGGTGACAAACATAGAAGAAGAGATGACGGATTCTGAGAAGCGCTATGGTAAAGGATATTTTCTTGAGTATAACTGCATGGAAGATCCAATGGCTCTGTATTTTAACAGCGAAGAGGAGAAGAAGGATCCGCATGCTTCGCCCCTTCTTGCGGAAAATCTGTCAAAACTGCCGCCGGCATGTTTTATATCGGCGGAGTGTGACCCTTTGTTGGATCAGGGACTTATGTATGCGGCAAAGCTTGAAGATGCCGGTGTTAAAATAGAGTATCATATCATGAAAGGTATGGTACATGGTTTTATTAACTGGACATACGGAAAAACATTTGAAGCACTCAATCATGCGGTACAGTTTGTGCGCGGAAAAGATTTGTAAATAGATACAGGAGGGATCATATGTCAGTATTTCAAGAACTAACAGATTACATAGATACAATTGCCATTGTAAATACACATTGTCATAAGCTGCCTGAAAAATCAGGATTCCCAAACGGACTGAAAGAATTAGTTGAGAATTCTTATCTGGGATGGTGTCATCGTACATGGGATGGAACGAGGGAAGCAGCGGCAGAGTTTGTAAGAGGACTGAGGCATAATTCTTATTTTTTCTGGATTGAGAAAAGTCTGCAGAAACTTTTGGGTACAGATCAAAGGCTGAATGAGGAGACATACCTCTGGTTTGAGAAAAGCCTGAGAGAATTTTCTGATTCTGTGGCGTCAGATGATGATTTTCTGCGCAAAGTATGTCACTATGATAAGATCGTTCTGGATGGTTATTGGGAACCGGGTACAGATCTTGGAAATGCTGAGTTATATACTCCTACTTACCGGATCAATCAGTTTCTGTTTGGATACAGGACGGATACAGTCGATGATAACGGCAATAATCCGTTCCAGGTATACGGATGGCCAAAGGATATGGATTTTCAACAGTATCTGGATAGAATAGAAGAGACCATCAAAGAAAAAATGGCACAAGGATGTGTTGCTTTAAAGTCTTCGCTTCCGTATGATCGTTCTATCCATTTTCTGGAACGGTCATATGAAGAGGCAGAAAAAGGATATCATAACGAGAATGCAGAACAGGAGGATATTGCCGCGTTTCAGGATTATATCTATTTTCATATCTGCAAGATCGCGGCAAAATATGATATTCCGTTTCAGAATCATACCGGACTTGGAAAACTGGAAGGAAGTAATGCGATGCTGCTCAGAGAAGTGATCAGCAAAAATCCTGAAACCAGATTTGTGCTGTTTCATGGAAGTTTTCCGTGGACAGATGATGCTTTGGCATTGATCCATAATTATTCGAATGTGTATGCTGATATTTGCTGGCTGCCTAGTATTTCTACAAGTACAGCGGTTTATTTTCTGAAACAGTTATTGGAGACAGGAAAGGCGGATGCGATCACATGGGGATGTGATTCATGGACAGTGATTGAAAGCTATGGAGCATATCTGGCAGGACGTTACGCAGTGGCAAAGGCATTGTCAGAGATGATTGAAGATGGGTTTATGACACTCTCAGAAGGAAAAGAAACAGCAGAAAACATATTCCGCAAGAATGCGAAGAGAATCTATAGTGTATAGAAACATAGGACGGGGGCGTTGCAAAATAGATGAGTAATCATCTTGGAGCAGCGCTCCATTTTTGTGTTCTAAAACAGAAAACGGACTCCGAAGAGTCCGAAATCCATGGTATAATTAGATATGACCAAATATCTCAAATACCATAAAAAATTATACCGAATTCGGCGAGACTTATCAACTGGTTTTGTCATTAAGTTTGGAAGGTTTGGTTCCTGATGATGATTCTGTCCGACTGCTGAGCCACGAACTGGAGGAATGCGCCAATAAATATACTTTTGTCTGGAGAAAGTCTGTTGGGAAATGGGAAGAAAAATGCTGCGGAAGATTCAGGAAGCGGTTCATTTCACACGTTCATCGGCTCTGCATCTTAAGCATCTGGCTCTGTGATGACTGTTATTTGTAAATTTTTTGCTTCAATCAATGTTTCCTGCTTACATTTCGGACAGTAGAGTGGATAGTTTTTTAAAACGGTATCTTCCCTAATTCTGTCACGGGTCTTATTTCCGCAAAGAGGGCAATGTACCCAGTCTGTAATAGCATCCTGCTTACTCATAATCGGCATCTACCCACAATTCCTTCTCTAAAAACTGCCTTATATATGGGTTATTTTCCTCACTCAATGTAGGTTGAAACGCCATGTAACGGCATTTCTGATACTGTTCACCATCCAAAACAAAGGTATATCCCATTACACATTTCGGATTACAATCATCGGGATTGATAAGCCGTTTACAGACAGACGCTTTCTTGATTTCTTTTTTTACCTTTTCGGGAAGTGTGTCAAGAAAACTCTGGTACTCCTGTATATATTTGGGATAAATACGGAGCTTCATTCCCGTTTTTCGGGATACGAATGTTGCCAAAGTCCTTTTACTGCTGTTTAGCACATAAGACACAACATAGCCGCTTTTTTGGAATTTAATGTCGCACTTACAGCCGTTTTCTATCAGATACTCGTTGATTTGATTTACAAAACTACGGAAACGATCGTCAACTGTTTCCATAAACATATTAAATTTCTCGTCCATAAGTCTCTCCGTTATCCCTTTTTTGATACGGGTATCCATACCTCATATTGTGCGTTCTGTGGGTCTGGATTTAAGTAAACCTCAATATCGGGGGCGTTGGCATACTCATATCCAGAGGTCGGAAGCCACTCGGTTATAATCCGCTGCTCCAATTCCTGTATGGACTGGTTTGTACCTGTTCCAGAAAAGATTGCCCAAGTAGACGCAGGCACGGTATATTCTTCAAACTCATCGCTTGCTTTTGTACTGGAAACGG
The DNA here is from genome assembly GCA_010206225.2 of Lachnospiraceae bacterium MD308. Classification (GTDB taxonomy): domain Bacteria; phylum Bacillota; class Clostridia; order Lachnospirales; family Lachnospiraceae; genus MD308. The sequence continues at coordinate 21,377 of VIQU02000020.1, forward strand.
CAATAAAATACTTCCATTGTTCTTCATCATTGCAGGCACTCATGCCCAAAAGTCCCATTGGCGGCGTATTCATCATTCCTGCCAATTTCTGTATTGTTCCATTTTCGGCGGCGTCCTGCCACATCTTAGGCACAACCATAAAGTTATTTTCGATTTCCTTGTCAAGCGGCGCAGATACGCCAATAATGCGGAAGGATTCTTTCGTTTCAATTCTATAATTCATTTCTGTCGCTCCTTTTACAGCAATTCTAAACACAATGGGGGAAAAAGATTTCATGGATACTCCCTCGTCTTTCACGGACGATGGGGCTATCCCGTGAAAAGACTGGAACGCCCTGTTAAATGCAGTCGGAGAATGGTATCCGTACTTCTCCGCTATATCAATAATCTTTGCATTCCCACCCTGCAAGTCCACCGCCGCTAAGGACATTTTTCTTCTTCGGATATACTCTGCCAGAGTGATACCCGCCATATAGGTAAACATTCTCTGATAATGATAGGTAGAGCAACAAGCAATTCGCCCAAGCTGCTCATAGTCAATTTCATCTGTCAAATGTTCCTCAATATAATTCATACTTTGGTTTAATCTTTCAACCCATTCCATGAGATACCTCCTTATCCGCACATATTGTGCTTTATGGACATAAATTCACCTTTATTATTATAAGGCTTATTCTTTTATTTTTCCTCTCTATTCTTGCACAAAAAAGAGAGATGGTTATTCAATAATTGATATTGGCTTTTCGAGCTTGGCTGCATAAATCACGAGTAGATAAAGTATAACTTTTTCCATCCTTGATAAAATATGTCCCACACTGACGAAACTCAAAATGTACTTTGCGGGCGATACATTGCTCCCGTATGGAAAGCACCCACGCATAGTCAAGTGGTCTGGCATTTCTGTCTGATTCACCGCCGACTACGACTAATTCAACATTATCAAGATAGTCTGTAAGGCTTATTTCCTCAATCAACGGCTGGCAGATAATATTTTTATGTTTAACAGGCAATTTATTGAAAATAGAAAGCCTGTAATCAGCCCTGTCTTGATTTTCTACCGTACAACCAACCGTAACATTCTCGTATCCATCGTTCCAGTCCTCTGGGATGCAATCCATAAAGCGTTCAATACGCTTTGTTAAAAAAAGAAAGTGCAGGTCTGAACGCTCCCGTATCATCTGCCAACATTCAGAACGCCATTCATCGGCGTCCTCAACCAAAAAATCCGTAGAAAAACAAAGATAAACGGTCTGCCCCGATTTAATTTTGTATGCTCCCGATTTATTTTTAGCGATAGGGACGTAGAAATTATCCGTTTTTACAATTTTGTTTGTATCAATCCCACGCTTGAAATCGCCCTTATGAATGTAACAATACCTACACCCTTCACTATGTTTGTGGCAACCACGCCACGGATTCCACATTGCTATGTTTATAACCTTACATTCCCACTGACAGGACAGCGTATCCAGATTTGAATAGCCATAAAAATCTATCACCCTTTGTGTTTCAATTTTTCTTGTCGTATAGCGTATTGCCGTTCTTTTTCGACTATTCTTTGCTCTCTATTTTGGACTTTCACTTGTTCGTGCTGAAACTTTAATACTCACTTAGGCTTTCTTCTTTCTTCTATCAATAGGCTTCTCGGCAATTATCGGTATAAGCCAAACACGATTGATATTCATTGCTCCTTCAATACGATTTTCTTTGCATAGCCGCTGCACCCACCTAAGCGATACGTTCCATTTTTCTGCGACTTCTTGCGCTGTCATATATTCAAACATTTTTGACCTCCTATTGCATACTGTATATAGTATAGCCGCTTGAACGAACTATATCAAGTGCAAAGGTATGAACTTTAACCAAAGTTGCCCGAAAAGAAAAGCAACAGAGCTTTTACCCTCTGCCGCCATATTGCCTTGCCTATGCGAAAATGATTTCCTCGTTCACAATCTCCCTCGCACACGCCCGTATGTTATTGAGGCGTCCGAAAATCCCAACTTTAAAGAAATCCAAACTTTCTTCTGTAAATCCTTTATTTAAGGCATTTTCCAATAGAAAAGTTTGGATTTTATATAAGTTTGGATTTCAGGACAAATCCAAAAGTTTAGATTTTCTGAACCCATTCTAAGGCGTTATCTTCTTTTAGGCGTTCCATTATGCCCTGTGCCTGTTTCATGCCTTCTATGAGCCTTTCAAAGCGTTCCTGCGCCTGCTTGTCAATGTCGGCAAGGTATGTATTCAGCCTGCCGCTTGAGAGAAGATTGGTGTATGTAACCTTGCGGTAATGCTTCAGATATTCTAAGTGTCTCTGTCCCCATATGCCTATCGGCCGTTCTTTTTCAGCGGGTAAAGCTATACACGGTATTAGGTAATCTCCTTGCCGTTCGTATTTGCCGCCCAGTTCCTCAAAAATCGTCTTTGCCATTGTCTGTTACCTCCACATTCATTTTTATTTTGAATGTCCGCAAAATCCGTCCTACATCCGTGGAGCGCAGGGAAGCGCAACTGTGTACAGCATTGCTGATGTCAAATCATCTCGTATCAGTGACTTTCCGAAAATAAATTTACCGCCTTTGTTCATCTGTGGCATATATCATCAGCTCCTTTTCTTAAAAGTGGAAGTCCACTATACCATAAGAAAATTCAAATGTCACTAAGGCTCTCTAAAGCGTGGAAAATTATTTTTTGGCATAGTGAGAATGGTTAATTGTCAGGATATATTTTTAGCGAGTGAGTTCCTGTTGTCTCTAATTGTTTTCGGAAGCGTTATTCTCCGAGTAGTAACGGAACGCTTTTACGATATAATCAGAAGCCCCCTCTCTATATTTGCTATCAGTCATGCTTTTGATATAATCGCTTGAATGTGTGTTGATAAGCATATTCATGTAGGATTTACTACAAGATATGGATACGTTAGTGCTGTTTTCCTGAATAAACGACCATATTTCCTGAACAATGGACTGAATTTTGGAGGAGGAAACATCTTCTGACAAATCGACGGTTAGTCTGCCATACAGAATATCAGATTGTTTCCCAATTTCTTTCACTTCTTCCGTTAATTGTGTTCAGCTCCTTAAATTTGTGAAGAAGCAAGACAGAGATTGCCGGCTTATATCTATTCTGCTCCTATGAGAAAAGAATACAGTATCACGTTACGTGGAAGTCAATACTTTTTGTATAAAATTTTTATCACTCATTTTCGGGATATATCTTAACAGATATTCCCCGAACACCTTTTTTCACAATCTTGCTATCATCAAGAATACTCTGCTTAACAGCGTCTAAATACTTTGATGGCGCTTCTTCAATCGCACGTTGGTGTTCTTCCTCTGACGAGAAGCGTTCCGTATCATTTAAAAGGTTCTCCTGCCATTCCCTTGCTTTCATGTATACGCCCAACCTATGATTGAGCAGGGAGTTCTTAAAAGATATTCTGATTGTAGAGGGATTGAAACTTCCGTCCTCGTACCTCTCTGCTTCCAAGTTCATATCTAATTGTTCGTCCATTTTTAAAATCAAAGACAATACATCTGACACTGTTTCTATATCAAAATCCATGAAAACATTGATACTGATACCCAAAGCATTTGCAATCTTCATCAGTTGGTCGGGTTTTGGATTGCGGATGCCATACTCATATTTTTTTATTGTGGCGGAATTGATGCCGGAAAGCTGTCCGAGTGTTCCCTGTGATATGCCACGCAAATTCCGAAAGTGTTTAATCTTTTCCCCGGTAGTCATGCCAATACCTCCGATTTTTGTAATTTTCGTTATTGCTTAGTTCAATTCTATCACATTAGGACACATTTGTGTATATAAATTTAAAATAGATCTTGGCATTCACAAAAGTGTGCCGCATAATAAAAACATAAAGGTCACATATGTGTACCTAAAATAAAAAAGGAAAGGAGAGATTTTATGTCAGCGACAAGGGACGGAAAGATGTGGCATTGCCAGTTCTATTATAAGGACTGGCAGGGCATAAGCCACAAGAAGAACAAGCGGAGATTTAAGACAAAAGCGGAAGCGGAACAGTGGGAACGTGATTTCCTGCAACAGCAACAGAGGAATTTAGACATCAATTTTGAAAACTTCGTACAAATCTATTATGAGGATATGGAACACCGTCTGCGTGAAAATACCATGCCTACAAAGAAATTTGTCAGAGATATGGGATACCTGTAATCCTTCTGTGCGATACAAACTATGTGCTGCAGTCTGAGTACAGTGAGGTCAAAATTTATATATCAAATAAACTCAATTGCATATTTTTTTGACTTTTAACTTTACGTTCTGTTATTTTGTCAGCCCCCGTTATATGACTGCAGAGCAGAGGGGAGGACGGATCATAGGACTGAGAATTCTGTCTGCGGATGGCACAATTATGATTGGCATAACAATATACACAGCCATTTTGGCAAGTATTATAGAGCCCTAAATCAATACTCGTAATACAACCGCAATTCAATCTTTGATTTTTGTCTTTTTCCATATCAATAGAACAGTGTAATAGTTTTGAAATAAGTCTGTCGTCAATACATCGGGCATGTTCTATACCATAAGAAGATAATTCTATATCTTCTGCACAAGTATCTATTACCAGATTATGTGAATGAGCAATTTGCGCAAATTTATTTGAAATAATATCTTTCTGAGTATAAGATAATTCATAAATATTTTTTTCATTAATATTGTGAGAGATTTTTGCATATAAGTCAATAAAACTTATAGTTATTTTTTCTGTGTAATGACATAATTGTTTGGTAAGATACTCAAATTGTTCCACATGCCAATCAATAGAATATTTGTCATTAACAATAATAGGATCATAACGCCATACCACACGTTTTTTCCCAATGAGGTTAGATAATGTCTGGAATGTATCAATTCTTGTGTTCATATCAGGAAGGTTTGTTTCAAGATCTTTGTCATATGCGTTAAGCGTAAATTGAAAATAGTACATATAATCTGTTAAGGCAGTAAGCTTGTCCACCATTGGTTTAGGATTTTTACTCCAAAAAACGATGCAATCAACAACATCTGGAGATAAGTTTATTTTACTTATTTGATGAATGTTCATAGGGTTTCTGACATAGGCATATTGTTCGCTAAACCGGTTTATAATCCAATCTGAAAAGAAGGCAGGTATATCGGTTCTTCGGCTTGCGCTTATTATCATAAAATTCTTCCTCATTTCCCTTAAAATTTATTACTGTTCCATGCACTTCAACTTTTTCCGGATAGATTGTTAAAGCCGGATATTTTCCCCATATGTTTGTATCGCTTTTTTTCGCGCATGAAAAAGAATGTTTCCTAAACTCATAGTTTTTCATTCCTGCGTTTTTGATTTAGTAAATTATAAATGATATAAAGATAAAAATCTACCGTTAATAAATTGCAATTTTGCCTGTTTTTTTATATTCTAAAGATAGAGGTGTGAAAAATCTATTTATCGCTGTCGCTTCGGAAAAACTAATGCGTATAACTTGATGTTTGTTGAAAATGGGTGTATATTGGGTATTATTCCGGGCAGGGCGGAGTCTATGTAAATAATGCAAATGGAGGCTGCAGATTGAAAGCTATTATAAAAGAAATGTTTAATAATTGGAATGAAACACTTATATGGTCTTGTTTACAAGGAATAATGGGAGAAATATATACGAATTCCACAGAAGATGCGGCGATGGCAATATTAGGAGATTTTGCATTTTATGCAGGAAATCCAAGCGAGGAATTGCTTTTGTTTAAACCAGAGAGAGGTAAACAAGGTTTTATTATCATGGTTCCGCAAAATGATGCATGGGCTGGATTGATTGAAGCGTGTTATGGAGATAAAGCAAAAAAGATTACAAGGTACGCGATTAAAAAAGAGAAAGATATATTTGATGCAGTAAAATTAGAGCAGGCGGTATTGACTTTGCCAGATGGTTACGAATTAAAGATGCTGGAAGAGCGGGAATATAAAATGTGCCTGAATAATGAATGGGCGAATGATCTGGTATCTCAATATAAAGATTATGTTACATATCAAGAGCTGGGGTTGGGCGTGGTTGTTTTAAAGGATGGGGAATTGGCGGCCGGAGCTTCATCTTACAGTACATACAGCAAAGGGATTGAAATTCAAATCGACACGAGAGAAGATCAGCGAAGGAAAGGGCTGGCATATGCGTGTGGTGCAAAGCTGATTTTGGAATGCCTGAAGAGGGAACTATATCCGAGCTGGGATGCGCAGAATACATGGTCGGCGGCCTTGGCGGAAAAATTGGGATATCATTTTAGCCATGAATATACTGCTTATGAGATAAGGGGATATGATGGCTGCGTTGAGGAGGGATTGAATTCTCGTACAGGTAATAATGGTGTGCATAAAATAGAATAAAAATACTGTTTTATATAGGAGCATACAGAATGAGTAACCATTCGTCTATCTTATTGCGGAAGTTGCGTGAGATATTTATAAAAATTTTTAATGCCGTAACGAATCCTCCTTTTTATTTGCGGTTACTTTAGACAGCATGTTTTTATGCATAATAACCATAAGAACCAGTATCGCCAGCAAATAAACCGGAAACAGTGATACACTGATATGATTTGCGATAAATCCGAAAATCGGCGGCATGAAACAGGTTCCCACATAGGCAGACGCCATCTGTACACCAATCATTGCCTGTGACTTATCTGCACCAAAATGTTCCGGTGTGGAATGTATAATTGATGGATAGACCGGGGCGCAGCCTAAGCCAACCAAAATCAACCCTGACAAGGAGTTTGCTTTGTCAAACGGCAAAAGTAAAAGTGCGATGCCAGACAAGATAAAGCCTTGTCCGAGCCATATCATTTGCGTATCATTTAGCTTTACCGTTAAAAATCCACTGAAAGCCCTGCCTGCTGTAATCCCCATAAAAAACATGCTTGCAAATCCGGCGGCGGTTTCTGCTGATAATCCCCGACGCAGCACAAGATAACTGCTTGCCCATAAACCGGCTGTCGATTCCAAAGCGCAGTAGCAAAAAAACGTAATCATGACTTCTTTTGCGCCCGGAATTTTAACGATTTGCCGTAAGGAGAGCGGTTTGGCTGCTGCCTCTCCGTCCGGGTGCCCTCTATCAATGTTTTCGTGTTTTTTCCATAATGGAAGACTGAAAATCAATACAGTAGTCAATACAATTTGAAGAATGGCAATATAGCGGTAACCCATATTCCAACCCCGTCCGCCAGTCAGTGCATACCCCATGATGTACGGTCCAAGCGAAGCGCCGACACCCCACATACAATGCAGCCAGCTCATGTGTCTGCTTGCGTAATGGAGTGCAACAAAATTATTTAAAGAAGCGTCTACACTTCCGGCTCCAAGCCCATAAGGAATAGCCCATAAGCACAATGCGGCATAGGAATGACTGATTGAAAACCCAAACAATGCAATGGCTGTCATGAGCACACTGGCAGCAGTAACCATGCCTGTTCCGAATTTTTTTGTCAGCCGATCACTTTGCAGGCTGGAAATAATCGTCCCAACAGCGATAATCATAGAAATTCCGCCTGCATAGGAAACGGGTACAGAAAATTCTTGATACATTGTCGGCCACGCTGAACCTAATAGGGAATCTGGAAGACCCAGACTGATAAAAGCAAGATAAATAATAACCAGCAATAGCTGAAACATCTTATTGTCCTCCTGTGTTTTGTTTATCAAAAGAATACCGTCAAATGACACTTGATACAATACATTTTCAGACATATAATATAAAAAAACCGCCAAATAAAAAGGGAGGAAAAATATGGCATTACAAGAATGTGGATTAAACTTAAACAAAGTATCAAAAGAGCTTCAACCGCATGGAAGCCTTGAATTTCCCTGTGCCGGATATTCCTCTTGCCATACAGGCAGACCGGAAGATATCATCCCGTGGCATTGGCATGAGGAAATGGAAATTGTGTACATAGTAGACGGACAGATGAAAGTAAGAATACCGACAAATATTTTTCTCTTAGAAAAAGGGGATTGTGTAATTTTCAATTCAAATATTCTTCATTATGCTGAAACTGTCACAGAATGCAAACTGCACTCCCTCGTTTTCAGCCCGGCACTCGTTACCGGAAATGAGGATTTTGTTTTTGCAAAAAAGTATATGCAGCCGCTGTTAACCTGCAATAATTTTTCCTGTTATTTTATAAAAGCAAGGAATTATGAAAACGTGACAGACTGGTTTAACTGTGCGTTTGAAGCTTTTGCGCAAGCTTGTTATGGATATGAATTTATTGTGCGGGAAAATGTATCCCGTATCTGTCTTTTTTTATGTGGGAAATTTAACCCGCAGACAGATATGCAAAATGCTTTGCTGAATCAAGACAATCTTCGTATCCGTAAAATGCTTGCCTATATTCATAAGAATTATGCAGATGATATATCTCTGTCGGCAATTTCAAGAGCCGCCGGTATTAGTGAAAGGGAATGTCTGCGCTGTTTTAAGAGAACAATCCAGTTTTCTCCTATCCAGTATCTGTTAAAGTATCGGGTTATGAAGGGGGCTGAAAAGCTGCTTGAAAATCCGGCAGACAGTATATCAGAAACCGCAACTTTGTGCGGCTTTGACAGTCCAAGCAATTTCGCTAAAGTATTTAAGCGTTTCTATAACTGTACGCCGCGGGAATACAGAAATCTAAATAGGAATGGAGAAATATAACATCATTCCGTCCTGCTGGTTAGCGGCGACATATGATAAATGCCGATGGAAAGATTTGGTGCGTTTTTGATGAAAAATAACTTGCAAAGTAAGCAGATGTTTGTTATAATCCAAATATAAATTAAATAGAGCTCGTTAGATAAGAAAAACGGAAAGATAACAGGTTGTTATATCTTTTGCGTTTTTCTTTTTTTTTGGCAGACGTGTCAAAGGAACAAAGATTTGAAAGTTTTATGAAAAGGAGAAGAGTATGCATAGTATTGAAGATTTTGACATGAATTTATTTTCTCTGAAAGGGAAGAACGCGATTGTAACAGGAGGAAACTCTGGATTAGGACAAGGATTTGCGACGGCTCTTGCAAAAGCAGGCGCGAATATACTGGCTGTAAGTATTATGGATGACGGCGGAGAAACAAAAGAGATCATAGAAAGATGCAACGTAGGGTATAAACTTGTGATCACGGATATTACTGCAGAAGGTAACTGTAAAAAGGTGGTTGACACTTGTATAGACACATTTGGAAGTGTTGATATTCTGGTAAACTGTGCAGGCCGCGGAATCAATATTCAGGATGTGACAAAATTCGGAAAGGATTCATGGGACAAAGTAGTGGCGCTGAATTTATCCGCAGCTTTCGAGATGACCCATGAAGTATGTAAACCAATGATCAAACAGAATAGCGGGAAAATTATTAATATCGGTTCACTGTTCACATTCCTAGGCGGGCAGTGGGATCCGGCATATGCGGCAACGAAGCATGGAATTTCTGGACTTGCAAAAGCAATGTGTGATGAATTGGGGCAGTGGAATATCCAGGTCAATACGATCGCGCCCGGATATTTTGCTACAAAATTAACAGCGGATACCAGAGCGGATGAAGCTGCAAGTCGCAGGATCTTGGAACATATTCCGGCTAATCGCTGGGGAGAGGTTTACGATCTTATGGGAGCATGTGTATTTTTAGCCAGTGATGCTTCAAATTATGTGAACGGAACTGTTCTGACAGTAGACGGAGGATATCTGGTACGATAATCAGTTGATAAATGTTTTTAAAAAATAAGAGAGGGATAAAATATGGGAAAAAAACAAAATAAATGGATTACCTTCATAATTATATGTCTTACGACGGGTGTTATTACAGAATTGCCTTATTTGCGATGGGCATTGTATGAACCGCTGAGAGAGTTTCTGGGACAGAGTAATACGCAATTTGGAATGTCCGCAAGTTTATTTGGTCTGTTATCTATGATTTTATATATTCCAGGAGGATGGGTTGCGGATAGATTTTCGCACAAGACGCTGTTTGCCGTGTCTTCGATCGGCTGCGGGCTGTTAGGATTCTGGCTTGCGACAGCGCCTGGATTTACAACCGTAATGATCATTCATGGTTTGTGGTCGGTTACGAATATTGGTCTGTTCTGGCCTACTATGACAAAAGCGATCGCATTGCTGGAAGACAGCGAGGGGCAGGGAAAAGTATTTGGATTTTTTGAGGGTGTCCGGGGCGTGTTTGTTGTTGTGATGTGGCTGGGATTGATGAAGGTCTTTGAAAATATGGGTGGAATGAGGATGGTAATCATCGTAATGTCTGTACTATCGATTATTTGCGGTATATTGTCGATCTTGTTTATGCCAAGCAATAAAGATGCGGATGCAACGAGTTCAGGAACGATTATGAAAGATATGGGAAAAGCGCTGAAGTATCCGGTCACTTGGCTGTGTGCAGGAACGATTCTCTGTGTCTATTCGGTTTACAGTGCTTCCTCTTATATGCAGCCATACTGTCAGGAAGTGCTTGGAATGACAGCGGTAGTTGCCGGGTATGTAGGAATTATTAAGAAAGATGTGATACGTCTTGCGGCAGCGCCGTTCAGTGGATGGCTTTCTAAAAAATGGGGCGGAAGATGTGCAGCGCTTATCGGTGTATTCGGTGCGATGCTAGTTGCCACGCTGGTCATTTTACTTGTGCTGCCGTCAGGAGGGGATTTTGTGGCCCTTACGGTGATCATTATGGTAGCGTCTTCTTTTGCAATCTATGGTATGCGGGGAATGTATTATGCGATTATCGGGGAGGCAGGAACTCCGGCGGCCATTTACGGAACAGTATCTGGTATCGCAATGTTTGTAGGATTTTCGCCGGACTTCTTTAATCCGACATTGATCGGAAGCTGGCTGGATCAATATCCGGGAGCAGCAGGATACCGAATGATATTCATCTATATGTTAGTTACGATGCTTGTAGGACTTGGATTTGTTGTGCTATTGATGAAGCATAATAAAAAGAACAAGAAAGAGGTAGCAGAAACTGACGGGACAGTAAAATAAAAGCGGGGACGAACAAATGAAATATGTAATTGGAATTGACGGAGGTACCCAAAGTACAAAGGTTTCTATTTTTACACTGGATGGGAAAATTGTATGTGAACAAAAAAATGCATTGAGACCACTTTATTCTCCAGATGCAGATACAGCGGAGCATCCGGACGACGATCTGTGGGATTCTCTGAAGATGACGGGACGTCAGGTTATGGAGAAGTTTGAAGGTGATCCTAAGGATATCATTGCGATTGGTCTCGGAAGTATCCGGTGCTGCCGGACATATTTGAAAAAAGACGGAACGCTTGCATATCCTGTACTTAACTGGATGGATAAAAGACTTGCCAGGCCATATCCGAAAGATGTGCCGGAATTCCAGTATTTAAGCACAACCACAGGCTACCTGACAGTGCGTCTTACGGGGAATTTTTGCGATACGGCGGCAAATTACGAGGGAGTGTACGGACCATTTGATAAGGAGACGTGGAGCTGGAGCGACAACCCGGAAGACTATCTGCCTTATAATATAACACGCGACAATCTGTTTGACCTTATCATGCCGGGCGAAGAACTGGGAAAGGTAACGAAAGAAGCTTTTGCCCAGACGGGATTTCCGGAGGGGTGCCCTGTGATAGCGACTGCAAATGATAAGGCGGCGGAAGGGCTTGGCGCCGGAATCATTGATGATTCTTCCTGCCTGATTTCCTTGGGCACCTATATCGGTGGGATGGTTAACGGGCATGAGTTCAATGACAGCGCAAAGTATTACTGGTCCAATCTTTCTGCTATCCCAAACCGCTATCTGTATGAAGGCATGACAGGTATCCGCAGAGGTATGTGGAGCGTGTCATGGTTTAAGGAAATACTTGGAAGGCCGTGGGAAGAGTTGGCGAAAGAAGAAGGCTCCTGTGTTGAGCAGCTTCTTGAAGATGAGGCGGTTCATATTCCGGTGGGAAGCGACGGACTGATTACAGTTCCAGAGTTTTTATCGCCGAATCATATTCCCTACCGAAAGGCTTTTATGATAGGATTCGACGGCAGGCATAAGCGGGCGCATATGTATCGCTCCATATTAGAAGCAATTGCAATGACTATGCATATGAGTATGGAGGATATGTTTAAAGAAATGGGATACAAGCCAGAGAAACTTATCATTTCCGGAGGGGGTTCAAAATCCAGATTATTTATGCAGATTTTTGCGGATGTATTCGGTATGCCGGCAGTAAGAAATGAGATTACGGATGCGGCAGGAGTCGGAGCGGCAATCTGTGCGGCCGTAGGTGTAGGCGCATATGCTTCATTTGAGGAAGCGGTAGATCGGATGGTGCGCATTGAGGATAAGTTCCAGCCTGACCTTTGCAATACAAAATTGTATGAACGCATAGAAAATGATGTTTACAGGACGATTAAAAACTATTCGGATCCGGTAAACGAAAGAATTTATCATATATTTTCTTAATAATAAACAAAAACAGAGGATGGTATTATGTGTAATAGAAGAGAAGAAATTATTGAAAAAATGAAACAGATCGTTGGAGAGGAAAATGTAGTTACGGACAAAGAGGTGTTGGAAGATGCATCACACGACAGGTTCCGTAAATACGAAGGGTATCATAAAGTTTATACGAATCCGCTGCCCGCGGCTGTTGTATTTGTAAACGATGCAGAAGAGGTATCAAGCGTATTGAGGTATTGTAACTCAAAAAAAATCAATGTCGTACCAAGAACAGGACATTCCGCGACCGAAGGCGGGCTTGAGACAATCGTGAAGGATTCCATCGTATTAGACGGATCGCATATGAATAGGATCCTTGATATTGATGAAGTAAATATGCAGGCAACGGCTGAATGCGGCGTTGTGCTGGAGGATCTTGAGAATGCCGTAAGAAAATTGGGATATACCACAGGACATTCCCCGCAATCGAAACCGATCGCTCAGATGGGCGGACTGGTAGCGACCAGATCTATCGGCCAGTTCTCTACTTTGTACGGCGGAATAGAAGACATGCTGGCAGGCGTACAGACGGTATTTCCAGATGGAACCATTTGTGATATAAAAGCAGTTCCGCGCAGGAGCGCAGGACCGGATATCCGCCACATTATATTGGGCAATGAAGGTACGACTAACTTTATAACTAAAGTGACTGTGAAATTATGGAAATACTATCCGGAGCATCAGGAATGCATGGGATATACTTTGGATAATATGCATGACGGACTAAGAATTATGAGAGAAGTCATGGTAGAGGGATATCGCCCGTCTGTGGCAAGATTATATGATGCTGAGGACGGGAAGGAACATTTTTCCCACTTTGCAGCAGGCAAATGTGTTCTCTTGTTTGTGACGGAAGGTCCAGAGTTGATTTCTCATGCAACGGCAGAAGGTATCCGCAGAATTATGACAAAACATCCGGAATGTACGCAGGTAGAAACGAAACTGATCGAGACTTGGTTTGCTAATTTGAATTGGGATGCGGCGAGAATTGAAGAAGAGCGCAAGGAAGTTCTTGAGACTAATAACGTATGCTGTACAACTGAAATTTCGGCGCCATGGGGGGCGGTAGACGGTATCTATGATGTCTGCGTAAAGAGAATTATGGAAGAAATACCGGATATTACAGTATTCGGCGCCCATGCTTCACATTGTTATTCCAATGGAATCAATCTTTATTTCGTATACTGGTATAATGTTGTAGATTGTACCCCGGAGGAAGAAATAACAAAATATCATCTGCCTATCAAGAAGATTATCTGCGAAGAGACGATTAAGGCAGGGGGCTCCATGTGCCATCATCATGGAGTAGGGAAGCATCGTGTACACTGGGTTGATAAAGAACATGGTTCTGCTCTTTATATGGTTAAAAGGCTAAAAGAAGCGTTTGATCCGAATGGGATCATGAATATTGGAACGATCCTGCCTTATAAGGGAGAAAAATAATGAGACTGTTAGTTTCTTTCAAAATTTGTCCTGATCTTGAATTACTTAGAGAAGAAGACATTATTCTGACGGAGGAAATGGGTATTGATACTCATTTCCTTCCTAATATCATAAATTGTTACGATGAAAGTGCTTTGGAGCTGGCATTGCGTCTTCGGGATAAAACAAAAGAGTTTCCGATAGAGATATCTGCGTTTACAGCAGGAAATGAGCAGGCAGAGCTGACGTTAAAGAGCTTAAGAGCACTGGGGTTCGCCCATACAGTAAGAGCTGAGGACGAAAAGGGATATACGGTTTTTTCATCGGAGACAGTGGCAGAAACATTGGCTGCATATATAAAAGAATATCCGCAGGACTGTATATTGCTGGGAAAAGAAGCTCCGAACGGAAATAATGGAATCATGGCCGGATTAGTGTCAGAAAAAATAAAACATCCACTGATTGGACCAATTCTAGATATCATTTTTATTGATCGGGAATCTGTAACCGTTCTGGTATCAGACGAGGGCAGGATTCGAAAACAGATTGTCAGCCTTCCTTGTGTTCTGTGCGTTGGGAATGCGGTTATCAGTAAACTAAGAGTTGCGACTTTACGTGAACGGATGAAGGTGTCAAAGACGGAAAGCGAATATATAAGTTTAGCTTATCCGGATCATGAGTATATAGCAGCACCAAAAGAGGTCAATCCAATGATTGCGAAACGTGCGGGTTATCAGAGCCAAAAAGATGGAAGCGAAGCAGTGAGGGATATACTGAGGAATGGACTGCAGAAAGTGTTGGAACAGATATGAAACTATTATTCGTCATACATGGAACAGATAATAAGATAATTGAGACGGCATATAAGAAAAAGCAAAAGATCTGCAGACAAATGGACTGCATTGCGGAATCATGTGTTTATGGTGAAAAGGAAGAGCTTGAAAATCTTTCGCTAGAGCTTTTAGGAGGAAGGATCTATACATTACCGGTAAAAACCTGCGTGGTAGAAGCGATATCAAAATCCCTGCATAAATTGATCAGGGAAATTCAATATACGGCTGTTGTAGTGGCGGACGGGGACCGGGCAGGCGAACTGGCGGCATTGCTGGCGAGATTAATGAACGTCAAATGTATCACGGCCGTTACAGAATTGACGAAGGAGAATGGAGGCGTTCGGTGTAAAAAAATGATATACAATAATCTTCTGTGTGCCGGCTTTCGGCTGCCGCCTGAATTTGTGATAAGTGAAAGGCTTGCAGTCTTAAGCCTCAGGAATGAACGGCCGGAACCGCTTGATCATATTGTGTTAGAGCCCTGCCGGAATCCGCATTATATACTGGAGGATACACTGTTTGAAGAGCGTCGTCCGCAAGTGATTTCACCGGTTTTGATTGCAGCGGGAATGGGAATAAAGCGAAGAGAAGATATTATGAAGATAAGAGAGTATGCCAAACACCATGGATTTTCTTTTGGGGTTTCCAGACCTGTAGCAATGCGGGGCTGGGCAGACATCAGTGAGATCATCGGGGTGTCCGGGGGAATTTATGCGCCCAAAGTGACAATTGCCATCGGGATATCTGGCGCAGCGGCATTTATGGCAGGTATTGAGCAAAGTGATTATATATTAGCTGTGAATACTGATCCGTCCGCAATGATAGCAAAGCAGTCGGATGCAATCATTGCAGACGAATATCAGAATGTTTTACAGCCGTTGTTTGAAAATCTGGAAAAATTTACATATCCCAGACATCATGATTTGTCGTGCAGATAGCAATTGCGCCTGCATTTAAATTTTCAATCACAATTTCCTTGTCACAGACAAGACCGGAGGAAATGACGGGTGTTGAAAAACGTTCGGATGTCCACTTGATTACTTTGGTCCAGCCGGGAGTTATGTTGATGATATCAGCCTGACTGATTTCCAATTGGCGGTCGATGTTTCTCCATGAACTCGAATCAAGAATAAAAAAACGGTGAATAGTAAAAAGTCCCTGATCGTTTGCATAACGGAGAACATTCGGCTTAGAACTGATGATTCCGTCCAGTTCCGTTGTTTTGAGAAAATCAATGACACTGTTTCTCGGCGAAAAACCGTCAACCATATCAATGTTTACGAATACAAGCTTTTTGATCTTCTTTAAGCGGTGAATGGTATCGCTGATATTGGAAATGGTTCCGAATAGGGTAAATACAACCTGAGATTCATTTTTTTCTACAAGCTCAAAATTGGATTCTTTGTTTACACCGAGGATAACAGGATTTTCTTCTATTAATTGTATGATTTCTTTTTTAGTCATGCCAGATACAGACTCCTTTCAGGATTATATTTGCAAAAGCATATTTTCAGGATTAAAGAGACCGTCAGGATCCCATTTTTGTTTGGATTTGATTCGCTTGTTTAATAGATCGATAGGAGCGGACTTATAAAAAGTATCACGGTACAGCTTTCCGACGCCGCATTCAAAAAAGGCGCATCCTCTGGATTTGTAGGCTTTTGAGCACCACTCTTCGATCAGCTCCATCGCTTTATCATATTCCTCTGATGAGTGGGAGAGAATGTTTACATACGGCCTGCCAGAACCGATATGGCCGAAAATGATACCAGTGAGTTTATTTTTAGTTAGACTGTCCTGATAGTATTTTATGATTTCAAGACTGTTCTTATCAGGAAAAGAGCAGGAACATGATATTTTTTTGATTCTGACGTCACGGGCATGAAACTGTGCGGCTTTTAAATTGATACATTCGGAAATTGCATGACGGAGTAATCGAAAGGATTCCACTTCGTTACCTGTAACAGTCCAGACATTATCCGGATCTCCATGATATGTGGCAGTGAGGTCTAACAGGTTTTCGGCTGCTGCTTCCAGTATTTCTTCGTCTTCGCCCTCTAATTCCAGATAAATTGCAGATTGATCTGAGGAAGGAATGTCAGGTATACGGGAAATGGAGCTGATCTGTGAGCGGAATTCATGGACAAATTCAAAGCTTTTGGAATCGCAGAATTCAAATACGCTTATATGCTCTTGATCCATGATCGCATCGGCAAATTCGGCTGCGTACAGATTGTCAGGAAAGAAAAACATTAATCCCCAAAGAGCCTTCGGAGTTGCAACAGTACGCAGACGCACACCTGTTATAATGGCAAACATGCCTTCGCTGCCAAATAAGTCATGAAGGTCATCATCTGATATATTGCAGAAATGAAGATGACCATGACAGTCACAGTATTCGATTTCCATTACGAAATCAGATACACTGCCATATTTATAAGAGCGGAGACCAGATGCGTGAAAAGAAATGGCGCCTCCGACGGTTGCGCTTTTTTCTGTAGGAGAAGCGGGAAATTCACGTGTCATGTTACTTTCTTTGCGGACAATATTTTCAATTTCCGAGAAAGTTGCACCTGCCTGCGCCCATAATGTATCATCCTCTTTACGATAAGTGAGACCATTCAGATGCTGTAAGCTCATACTGTGATTGCCAGCGGCGGTTCCGGCGCCATTGATACCTGTCAGCCCGCCGTGCGGAGTGATGGCCACTCCATTTGCCAGACAATGCCGGACAATTTCACAGACCTCTTCTGTTGTTTGAGGAGAAGAAGCTGAAAAGGCATGTCCGGTAAATAAAGATTCATCCCGCACAGAGTTGTCTTCGCCCAAAGAGCGGATAAGTAATGATTGTTCCATTATGATACCTCCTTGAAAATTCAATACTGCCAGTAAATAGCAAAAAACATCTATTGTATAAAACAACAGACGTTTTTCGGCTCTAACGTATTTTTTTAATTTTTAATAAAATATCATATAAAACTATAATTGTCAATAAGGCGAAAAGAAAGAAGGGATGAGATATGAATATTATAGTGTGCGTAAAGCAGGTGCCGGATACAGAAGAAATAAAGATAGATCCGGGAAGCCATTCATTGATCCGGGAAGGAATTCCCAATATATTGAACCCTTACGATGGTTATGCGCTTGAAGCTGCGGCAGAGATTAAGGATAAGAATCCCGGCACGAAAATCATAGTTGTTTCTATGGGACCGTCCCATGCGGAAGCCGTATTGCGGGAATGTCTTTCCATAGCTGCCGATGGAGCATATCTGGTTACGGATAAGGCTTTTGCAGGATCGGATACCTATGCAACCAGTTATGTTTTATCACAGGCGATAAAGTATATACAAAAAATAGAAGACATCACGTTTCACGCAATATTCTGTGGGAAACAAGCGATTGACGGAGATACGGCGCAGGTTGGACCGGAGCTGGCAGAGCATATGGGGTATTCGCTTGCCACATGCTGTCTGGAGGCTGAAGAAAAAGAAAAGGAGTTAATAGTTCTTCAGGAGACAGAAGCATGCAGGAAATTGATAGGGGTTGCGTATCCTTGTGTTATTACGTTTACAAAGCCGGATCATGACCCGAGATTTCCTACGTTTAAGCGGAAAATAGAAGCACGTAAAGCAGTGATACCGCATATTTCGGCAAAAGATATAGAGGGGATCGATCTGTCGTGTACCGGAATAAAGGGATCTCCTACAAAAGTAAAAAGAATTTTTGTTCAGACGGGCAGAAAAGAAGGGGTAATCCTGGAAGAAGAAAATATTGAAGAGATCACTCGAAAACTCTATAGTATCATAGCTTTGATCGGTGAGGAGGAAAAGACGGGATAATGGATTATAAGAAAAGTAATGATTTGTGGGTGTTTATAGAAACAAAGGAAAACGGCGCAGTCAATAGTTCGGGACTGGAATTAATGAATCCGGGGCTGAAGATAGCAGAGAAATTAAAGGGAAGATTAGTAGCAGTTCTGTTTGGAGATGCTGTCGAAAAAGCAGTGAGGGAAGTTGCAGAGTACGGGGCGGATCAGATCATTGTGGCCGAGGGAGAACAGTACAGAGAATATTCTGCCGATATTTATGCTGCTGCATTGAGTTGTCTGCTTAAAAAGTATGCACCGGCGGGAATTCTGATGGCCGCGACGAATAATGGCAGGGAGATGAGCCCAAGGGCAGCATGCAGATTAAAAACAGGATTAACAGCAGATTGCACCGACGTAGGATTTGACGAAGAGACAGGCTGCCTGCTTTGGACAAGACCAACTTTCGGCGGAAATTTAATGGCATGTATTATATGTCAGAACCACTGGCCGCAAATGGGTACGATAAGGCCGGGAATATATAAAAAGGAAAAAATGAATAAAGAGCATGTGGATGTTATAAGAGAAGCTGTAGTTTTAGAGGAGAATATTGACCGGATAAAGGTATATGAAACTATGTACGAGGAAAAAATAACGGTAGACCTTGAAAATGCAGAGATTATTGTTGCCGGAGGAAAAGGCGTCGGGAGTGCAAAAGGGTTTCAAATGTTAGAAGATCTGGCAAAAACATTAGGAGGAGTTGTCGGAGCGTCTCGGGGAGCAGTAGAAAACGGCTGGATTTCACATGCATATCAGGTTGGACAAACAGGAAGAATGGTTAGCCCTAAGCTTTATATAGCCTGCGGGATTTCCGGCGCGATTCAGCACATGGCCGGAATGTCTTCTTCCGATATGATCATTGCGATTAATCAAGACAGGGAGGCTCCGATTTTTAAAATTGCAGATTATGGTATCGTGGGAGATGTTCAGGTTATTGTACCGGCATTAACAAAGATAATATTAGATGAAAAAAGAAAAAAATTGTGTAAAAGAGATAAATAGATTGACTTTTTATTGTGACTTTTATATAATTATGCTAATCGGATAACATGCGTCAGACGTAGATAAGAAAGATGCCATAAAGCGGAAGTTTTTTGGTGTCTTTTATTTTTTTGCAAAGGAAGGGAAGAGATATTATGAATGGAAAGAATAGTTCAAAGATCAGGAAAATTGCATTTTGGACGGCATTCATTTTGTTATTTGGTTCGTTAATTTATAGTATTGCGGACAGAGAAGGGTTTTATAAGATGGCGAGCGCTGCCAATAGCTGGGTACTTAAAAATCTGGGGTGGACCTACAGCCTTACGAGCTTTTTGTGCCTGCTGGCAATTGCCATAGCCTACTTTTCGCCGTTGGGAGAGGTGGTTCTTGGAGGAAAACATGCGAAGCCTATCTTGTCAAAAGCAAATTGGGCAACGATTACTTTGTGTACAGCGATGGCCGCGGGAGCATTGCTCTGGGGAATTGCGGAGCCTGTTTATCATATGGCGACACCGCCCGTTGGCATAGAACCAAATAGTTGGGAATCCGCTAAATTTGCGATGGAAACAATGGTATTGCACTGGTCTGTCCATCCCTATTCGCTTTATACACTTCCGGTCATTGCATTTGCATTCGCTTTTTTCAATATGAGGAAGCCGTTTTCGGTTGCATCACAGTTAAGTGTTATTACGGATAAGTTTCATATCAAGACGGGTGATGAGAATTTGTTTCCGCAGATATTAGACACAGTGCTTTTATTTGCAATGGGTCTGGGAATTTTGGGTGTTATCTGTACCGGTACGTTAAACATGGGAGGAGCACTGAAGGAAATCACGGGAATACAGAGTAAAGCGACGGCATGGCTGATTATCTTAGGATTTGTTACAGTTTGCTTTATTGCGTCTTCTATATCCGGTATTCACAAAGGAATTAAACTGTTGTCCAATATAAATGTGGTGGTTTATATCATACTTCTGGTTATCATATTTGTATTAGGACCGACCTCGTTTATGATAGATGGCACCATCGAAGCGGTGGGAGGAACCATGTCAAGGTTGCCGGAAAAGCTCCTGACAACAGGGGCATATGCATCGGATCCATGGGCGAAAAGCTGGACTGTGTTCTATGCGGGAAGCTGGGGAAGCTGGGCACCGATATCGGCATGTTTCCTTGCGAGACTGGGGGTAGGATACAAAGTGAAAGATTTGATCAAGATTAATTTTGGAATCCCTATTCTCTTCAATATTGTGTGGAGCGGCGTTTTTTCAAATCTGGCTGTCAATTACCAGCTTACCGGTAAATTAGACTTAATCAAGATTTTAAATACAGAGGGAGCAGAGGCAACCATATATGCAATTTTTCGGGAAATGCCGGGTGCAAAAATCATTGTGATTCTGTTTTTTGCTGCATTGCTGCTTTCTATGATTACAGCTATGGATTCAACGACAAATTCAATTGCTGCTTTATCTACCACGGGAATCTCACCTGAAGAACAGGAAGCACCGGTGTTTTTAAAGGTAATGTGGGGTGCGATGTTTGCAGTGTTGTCATATATTATGCTGACAATTGCCGAAATAGATGGGATTAAGCTGGTTTCTAATCTTGGGGGGCTTCCTAATATCTTTATTATATTCGGCGGAATCGTCTGTGTGTTGATCATTGCGGGGAATGTCGAAAAATATAATATTGTAGACAAGATTCCAGAAGACAAGGCCCTGAAAGAGACAGATGCAAAGGAGGAGAATTAATATGACAAGAAAAAGCAGAGCATGGGGATCGCCATCCAGATATATTCAAGGAATGGGAGAGATACAAAGGCTTCCGGAACATACCGCAAAATTCGGGGATAGAGTGGGAGCTGTTATTGATGTATTTTTCTTTGATTATGGATATGTGAAAATGGCGGATGCGATTGGCGAGGAGTATAAAAGAAAAAGATGAAACCACTTATTTTACTGACGAATGACGATGGGATAGACTCTCCGGGACTTCTGGCATTAGCGGAGGCAATTGAAGAGTTAGGAGAGCTTTTGATTGCGGCGCCTGCTAATCAGCAGACATCCATGGGACGTGCTTTTCCTAGGACAGACAGCCTCGGAATTATCCAGAAAAAAGAAATCTGTGTGAATGGAAAAATGCAGGAAGGGTATGGGATATACGGATCGCCTGCATATGCAGTGGATCATGGAGTGCTGGAACTTGCAGAAAGGAAGCCGGATATATGCTTAAGCGGAATCAATTATGGAGAAAATCTTGGAACGAATCTTACCTGCAGCGGTACAGTAGGCGCGATTCTTGAGGCAAGTACGCATCAAATCCCCGGAATTGCATTTTCAATCCCGGCAGAAATCAGCATACAGAGGAGTCGGAAATATCCTGAAATGAATTGGGAAGCAATAAAAAAAGTTGTTCATTATTGGACGGACAGACTCCTCTCGGAAACAGAAATCTCGGGCTCAAAGTGGCTGAATATTAACATGCCGGGTACGATTCCGCCGCCGCAGGAATATCGCTTCACAAAACAAAGTATGCAGAATTACTTTGTTTTCCGAAAACCGCTGAAAAGAGATTTTTCAAAACAATATGATTTTACAACAGTTATTAATTATGAAAAAAACAAGCTGGACGAAAGAGATGATATCTATGCGGTATGTGTTCAAAAAATAACATCCGTTACGCCGATCGTTCATGATCTGACGGAGCCAAAGTTGCGGTAATGAATTATGCGCAACCGCGCTGCGTATTTCGGCGGATATTATAAAGCAATTGCGGCTAAATCGAAAACATGATAAGGTAATAAACAGGAGAAGGAGTATGACGAAGGAGATTACTACTATGCAGGAGATTAAGTGTCCCAATTGCGGAGAGGTTTTTGCAGTGGATGAGTCAGGATATGCCCGGATTCTTCAGCAGGTCAGGGATAAAGAATTTGAAAAAGAGCTTAAACGCCGGGAAGATGATCTTGCCGGGATGAAAGAGAGCGAGCTGAAGCTTGCGAGAATGGAGCAAAAGGAAGAATTTAACAAGCTGCTTTCTTCGAAAGAGGCTGCGATATTTGAAAAGGAAAAAGAGATTTCTAAAAAGGAAGCGGAGATTGAAAAGCTGAGGGGACAGTTGTCAAATAAGGCGACGGAAAGTGAACTGAAGGCGCAGTCCATACAAAGACAGTATGAGGAAAGACTGAAGCTTAAGGATGAGCAGATTGAATATTACAAGGACTTCAAGGCAAGACAATCTACGAAAATGGTAGGTGAGAGCCTTGAGCAGCACTGCCTGACACAGTTTAATTCTCTGAGGATGACTGCATTTCCCAATGCTTACTTTGAAAAGGATAACGATGCGAGGTCGGGAAGCAAAGGCGATTTCATCTTCAGAGAAGAGGTAGATGGAGTGGAATTTATATCCATTATGTTTGAGATGAAAAATGAGATGGATGAGACTGCTACCAAGCATAAGAATGAGGACTTTTTTAAAGAACTTGACAAGGATCGGCGAGAAAAGAAGTGTGAGTATGCTGTGATGGTCTCCTTGCTTGAGATTGATAACGAGCTTTATAATAACGGAATCGTAGATGTTTCTTACAAATATGAGAAAATGTATGTGATCCGTCCTCAGTTTTTCATCCCGATGATAACCCTGTTAAGGAATGCAGCTCTGAATTCACTGCAATACAGGAAGGAACTAGAGGCGGCAAAGCACCAGCAGATTGACGTTCTTCATTTTGAAGAAAATATGAATGCCTTTAAAGAAGGATTTGCCCGTAATTACAGGATAGCAAGTAATAAATTTAAGACAGCTATCGAAGAGATCGATAAGACTATCTCACATTTGCAAAAGACAAAAGAGGCGCTGCTTTCCTCGGAGAATAATCTCCGTCTTGCCAATAATAAAGCAGAGGATCTGAGTATTAAAAGACTGACAAAAAATGCGCCGTCGGTGAAAGAGATGTTTGATGAACTGGATGTGAACGATGGTTAAATTTGATGAGCGCTATTTAACTCTGGTTCAATTGTGAAAGTTCTGATTATTTGATATAATTAAATCAGCAAAGGCCAATGCAATAAACGAAGAGGAGATAGTATATGCAGTTAGGCGAAGTGATCAGAACATACAGAAAAAGTAAAAGTATGACGCAGGAGGAGATGGCGTACAGGCTCGGAGTAACCGCTTCAGCAGTGAACAAATGGGAGAAAGGTAATTCACTTCCTGATATTATGCTGTTGGCTCCGATTGCAAGGTTACTTAATATTTCATTAGATACGTTATTGTCTTTTCAGGAGGAGCTGACGGAGAGTGAAATTAACGAAATTGTCTGTGAGGTGCAACGGCAATTAAAAGAAGAGACATATGATGAGGCATTTTGCTGGGCGAAGAAAAGGCTTGAGCAGTATCCCAATTGCGAGCAGTTGATCTGGCAGTTGGCGGTGGTTCTTGATGCTCATCGTTTGTTTCAGAATATTCCTGTTAATCAGGATTATGATGAGTATCTGTGCTCATTATATGTCCGTGTGCAAAACAGTGAGGATGAGGTGATGCGCAGCAGAGCGGCAGATTCCTTGTTCGGCTTTTATATGCGGAGGGAACAGTATGACAAAGCAGAAGAGTGTCTGAAATATTTTCCCGAACAGAATCCGGAGAGAAAAAGAAAGCAGGCGCAGCTTTACAGCGAGACAGATCGGCTGCAGGAGGCCCATAAAGTGTATGAGGAACTGCTGTTTTCGGGGTATCAGATGCTGAGTGTGACACTTAACGGGATGTACAGGCTGGCAATGCGGGAAAATGACATGGAGAGAGCGCATATGCTTGCCGCAAAGCAGGAAGAAGTGGCAGCGTGTTTTGAAATGGGAAAATATTACGAGGTTTCAGGCAGGCTTGACATAGCCACATCCTTGCGGGATGCAGGGGCTATCGTGGAGATAGCCAAGGAGATGATCTCCAGCGTGGAAGAGATTGACAGCTTTCAAAAATCTCCGCTTTATGAGCATATGGAGTTCAAAAAAATAAGTGAAGAATTTAAGGCGGAATTGAAAGAAAACCTGCTTCAGTGTTTCCGGGACGAAGAGAGCTATGGCTTTTTGAAAGATCATAAGGAATGGCAGGAGTTATTGTTATAATTCTTCTACAAACAGAACACCTTTTTCATGTGCCAGAACTTCAATCATCTCTGTGTGGGTACGGTTTTCTTCGCTGGAGACGGTTACAATATAGCTGAGCGCCCGTTGTTTGCCGTCAGGATCGTGCCAGCTGTAGCCTCTGCTGATCTGGATATTATGTACTTCAATCTGGTGGTCTTTGGCATATTGCAGAAATTCGCTGAAGCCGCCTTTCTTTGTGTTGTATTCGATATAAAGATCCAGATATCTTGACTTTTTGCGAAGCCAGATGTCAAATTTTAAAAGACCTGATACGGTAAATGCAATTGCGATTCCGCCAAAAATCGCACCCTCATAGAAGCCGATCCCGATTGCAAGACCACTGCAGGCCGCTGTCCACAGACCGGCTGCAGTGGTGATCCCCATAATCTTATTTCTGCCGGTCAATACGATCGTCCCGGCGCCTAAAAAACCGACTCCGCTGATCACCTGTGCGCCGAGCCGCACAGGATCTCCAGTCTGATAGGTGATATATACATACTGATTCGTCATCATAACTAGAGCTGAACCAAGGCATACTAAGATATAAGTACGAAGCCCTGCCGGACGGTTCTTCTTGCCGCGCTCAATTCCGAGAATGCCTCCAACAAGAACAGACAGGCAGATTCTGAGCAGAATTGACGCGTGATTCAAATCTCTGAGATGAACCATCGTATTTTCTAAAAAATTCCATCCGTTCATGTTGGCTTTCCCCTTTTCTTTCGCAGATTTCTTCCTAAAAACTTTAGTAAAGCATTAATACATTTGCTGAAATACTCTATTTAATTTATAGCATGAATTTCCGTATAAAACAAGAATAAGCAAAAAGAATAAAGAATCAATTTATGTGTCTTGTCATATGTAAATATATATGCTATACTGTGCCGGGATATTAGAAATCGTTATGATTTTATAGGAGGATTATAAAGATGACGATCACGGAGGAGATACAGGCTCTGAAGAAAGAGAAAAATGCAGTGATTCTGGCACATTACTATGTGGAGCCTCAAGTACAGGAAATTGCGGATTACATAGGTGATTCTTATTATCTGAGCAAAGTGGCTTCAGAGACTGGAGCGGGGACGATTGTATTCTGTGGCGTGTCTTTTATGGGGGAGAGCGCGAAAGCTCTGAATCCAGAAAAGATTGTGCTCATGCCGGATATCAGTGCGGACTGCCCTATGGCGCACATGGCAGACACAGAGACCATTAAAAACATGCGCGAAAAATATGAGGATCTGGCAGTGGTATGCTACATTAATTCTACGGCGGAACTCAAAAGGCACTCAGACGTGTGCGTAACATCTGCAAATGCGGTTAAGATAGTGAAAGCGCTCCCTAATAAGAATATATTTTTCATTCCAGACAGGAATCTTGCACATTTTATCGCAGATCAGATACCTGAGAAGAATTTTATTTATAATGAAGGGTATTGCCCAACTCACGATAAGATGCAGACTGAAGAGATGCAGAAAGCGAAATCAGAACATCCGGACGCGAAAGTGCTGGCCCATCCAGAATGCCCGAAGACAGTGCTTCAGCTGGCTGATTATGTGGGCAGTACGTCCGGTATAATAAAATATGCAACAGAAAGCAAGGATATGGAATTTATAATCTGTACAGAGGAAGGAGTTTCTTATGAGCTTACGCAGAGGAATCCCGATAAAAAATTCTACTTTACGGATACACTTCCGGTCTGTCCGGATATGAAGCTGATCACGCTTAAGAAGGTGCTTCATGTGTTAAAGACCAAAGATAATGAAGTGCATATGGACTCCGGACTTGCACAAGAGACAAGGCGGCCGCTTAATAGGATGCTGGAGCTTGCAAAATAGCGGCGGGGGATGGTAAGATGGATAAAGAGACGGATGTAGTAATTGCAGGAACAGGTGTAGGGGGGCTTTTTACGGCCTTGAATCTTCCTAGGGATATACAGATTGTTATGATAACAAAGTCAGACCTTAAGAGCAGTGATTCCTTTCTTGCGCAGGGCGGTATATGTGTCATGCGGGATGAGGAGGACTATGACGGGTATTTTGAAGATACTATGCGGGCCGGACATTATGAGAACCGGAAAGAGTCTGTGGATATTATGCTGCGCGGTTCCAGAGAAGTCATTGATGCGCTGGTAGGATATGGGGTGGAGTTCGCCAGAGAGAATGGTGAGTTTCTATATACGAGAGAAGGAGCGCATTCAAGACCACGGATTCTGTTCCATGAGGACATTACCGGAGAAGAAATTACAAGCAAGCTTCTGGCAGGGGTAAAGAGATGTCCGAACATAACGATTTACGAATATACAACAATGACAGATATTATAGAAGAAGATGGCATGTGCCGTGGAATCATGGTGCGGACAAAAGAGAATGAGCAATTTAGTATTCTTGCTCAAAATACTGTTCTGGCAACGGGAGGAATCGGCGGACGTTATCAGCACTCCACAAATTTCCCGCACCTGACGGGAGATGCACTGGATATTGCCAAGGAGCATAATATTCGTATGGAGAACATGGATTATGTACAGTTCCATCCGACGACACTTTATTCGGAAAAGCCCGGGCGAAGATTCCTGATTTCCGAGTCGGTGCGGGGAGAAGGCGCTGTGCTTTATAATAAGAAGAAAGAACGGTTTGTTAATGAGCTGCTTCCAAGGGATGTGGTGGCGGAAGCAATCCGCCGGCAGATGAAAGAGGATGGGACGGATTATGTGTGGCTGTCTATGGAATATATTGAAAAAGAGGTCATTTTAAATCATTTTCCCCATATCTATAAGCACTGTCTGGAGGAAGGGTATGATGTAACATGCGAATGTATTCCGGTAGTCCCGGCACAGCATTATTTTATGGGAGGAATCTGGGTGGATTCGGACAGCCAGACTTCTATGAAACAATTGTTTGCAGTAGGAGAGACAAGCTGTAACGGCGTGCACGGAGCGAACCGGCTGGCGAGCAATTCTCTGTTAGAGAGTCTTGTGTTTGCAAAACGTGCGGCGGAAAAGATAAAAGATAAATAGAAGCAAAGGAAGGAGCGGATTTCTGATGAATGATATTACAATGCGTCTGCAGGCAGACCACCTGATTATGGAGGCGCTGAAGGAAGATATTTCCAGCGAGGATGTCACGACGAATTCTGTGATGAAAGAGGCGGCGGCAGGCGAGGTGGAGCTGATCTGTAAACAAGACGGGATCATAGCAGGACTGGAGGTATTTCGGAGAGTCTTTGAACTGCTAGATGAAAAAACAGAGATCACATTTTGCTGTAAAGACGGTGACGCGGTGACGAAGGGGCAGAAAATGGGACTCCTTAAGGGTGATATCCGTGTGCTGCTTTCCGGAGAGAGGGTGGCGCTTAATTACCTGCAGAGAATGAGCGGGATTGCTACCTATACCCATTCTTTAGCAAAGCTTCTGGAGGGAAGTAAGACAAAGCTTTTGGATACGAGGAAGACGACGCCGAATATGCGTATTTTTGAAAAATATGCGGTGCGCGTGGGAGGCGGCTACAATCACCGCTACAACCTTTCCGACGGGGTGCTTTTAAAGGACAACCACATCGGGGCGGCGGGCAGCGTGACGAAGGCTGTCGAGATGGCGAAGGCTTATGCGCCCTTTGTCCGCAAGATTGAGGTGGAGACGGAGAATCTTGATATGGTGAAAGAGGCCGTGGAGGCGGGCGCAGATATTATCATGCTTGACAATATGTCACCGGAGGAGATGCGTAAGGCTATTGCGTTGATTGACGGGCGGGCTGAGACGGAGTGCTCGGGAAATGTGACGAAGGAAAATATTGACAGGCTTACTTCCCTTGGGGTTGATTATATTTCCAGCGGGGCGCTGACCCATTCTGCACCGATACTGGATATTTCGCTGAAAAACCTTCACGCGGTTTAGGAAAGGGGCAGTTATATGACGAAAATGGAACGGAGACGGGAGATTGTCCGGATTATCCGTGAGAGCAGGGAGCCGGTTCCGGCGAAGGAACTGGCAAGACTCTGCGATGTGAGCCGTCAGGTGATCGTGCAGGATATGGCGCTTATCCGCGAGGCGGGAATTGATATCATCGCTACGAACCGGGGATATATCGTAAATACTCCTCATGCAGTGCAGCGGGTGTTCAAAGTGAGTCACACGGATGAGCAGATGGAGGATGAGCTGTGTGCGATCGTTGACCTTGGTGGGAAAGTGGTGAACGTCATGATAAACCACCGGGTCTACGGGCGGATGGAGGCGCGCCTTGATATCAACTCCCGGAAGAAGGTGACGGAGTTTATTGAAAATATCCGGCTCGGGAAGTCAAGCCCTCTTAAAAATATCACTTCGAATTATCATTATCATACCGTTGAGGCGGAGAATGAAGAGATTCTTAACGGCATCGAGGATGTGCTGCGAGAGAAAGGGTATCTGGTGGAGGAGACGAAAAAGCAGAGGGATAGATTGTTTATTGGAGAAATTAGGGGTAGTTGAAACGAAACGTTTTATTGCAGTGATTAACAGAAAAAACATTTTGCAGAAAATAAAGTTAGTTTCGCTATAACAGAAGTTAAAATCGAACGCATGCTATTGATTTCCGGAAAAGAAACTTTCATTCAAAGAACTCGAAAAAAGCATAGCGCTGGCACAGTCTACGACAGTGGGAGAATGTTGCTGTAAAGATGCCGAAACGGCAAGGCTTGATGTGGAAGTCAGGACTGTAGAGCGATATTTAAATGAAGATCAGTAATAAAACATCGTAGCTTGTGGTCTTTGATTTTCATGCTTTTTTAGATATTTCTATGGTTACGGTTGATAGCCCTGCAGCTAAAACTTTGCGCCGGGTTATGCTGGATATCAAATAAGGTCAGGAGGGGTTTGCAATGAAAAAATTGACAGTATTATTTTTAAGCTTTTTGCTTTGCTTTTGCATGTGTGCATGCGGCCAGAAAAAAGAGGAGGCCGTGGAGGAGAAGAAAGCCGTGACGGAATCCGTGACAGAGGAATCCGACGTTTCAGAGGCTATGCCCGAATTTTCGGTGAAAGACCTTGAGGGCAATACGGTTACGAATGATATATTCTCACAGGCGGACATTACGGTGGTGAATTTCTGGGCGACCTACTGCAGCCCGTGTATTAATGAGATGCCCGAGCTTAATGAATGGTCAGAGTCCATGCCGGAGAATGTCCAGATCATAGGCATCGCGGCGGATGTGCCGTCGGAGGATTCCGACCAGTACGCCCTAGCGCAGCAGGTTGTGGAAAAGACAGGCGTGAAATTTGTGAATCTATTGGCGGGAGAGGAATTTAATCCTCTTATCCGGGAGATTGTCGGGGTTCCTACTACATTTTTTGTGGACAGCGAAGGGAAGTTTGTGGGCAGCCCGATTGTCGGCGTGGACGTGGCAGGATATAAGAGTTTTGTGGAGGGGTATCTTGATGCATTGGAGTAAAACCTTGAACCAGAAAAAACAGGTGGTTCATGCGCTTGTCTCGCTGGCCGCGGCCTGCATGATGGTGTGGGGAATTTACCGGGGCGAGGTGGCTGTCGTCCTTGGAAAGGCGGTCAATGTCTGCCTGGAATGCATCGGATTGGGGTAAGCATATGAGAATCAGTCAGGAAGTAAAAAGGAAAATCATTCAGATTGCCGCATTTGGCTATTCCAACACATATCTTCGCAATTTTGCCGGCGGGCAGCTCTATAAGGGTAGATGGAAACAATTCTGCAATCCGGGGATGAACTGCTATTCCTGCCCGGCGGCAAGGCTCTCCTGCCCCATCGGCGCCATGCAGGCGGTGGGCGGCGCGATGAATTTTAATATAAGCTTTTATGTGACAGGGTTTGTACTGGCGGTGGGAGTCGTATT
Organism: Lachnospiraceae bacterium MD308; assembly: GCA_010206225.2. Classification (GTDB taxonomy): domain Bacteria; phylum Bacillota; class Clostridia; order Lachnospirales; family Lachnospiraceae; genus MD308. Next base: position 51,946 of record VIQU02000020.1, read on the forward strand.
TGGAAGGGCGGTATGCGGCTATATCTGCCCGTTCGGATTGATACAGGAATTATTATATAAGATACCGTCGCCGAAGAGAAAGCTTTGGAAGGGATTTACCTATGTGAAATATGTCCTTCTGGTCTTTTTTGTCCTGCTGTTCCCGGTATTGATTACAAATGAGCTGGGGATGGGAGCGCCCGCATACTGCGAGTACATCTGCCCGGTAGGAACGCTGGAGGGAGGACTGCCCTTGCTCGCCACCCATCCAGAGCTTAGAAAGGTCATCGGCACACTGTTTTCCGTAAAGGCAGTTATCCTTGTGCTGACGCTGATAGGATGTGTCGTCATCTGCCGCTTTTTTTGCAAGGTGATGTGCCCGCTTGGAGCCATCTACGGCATCCTGAATAAGATCAGCATTTACCACATGGAAGTGGATAAAGAAAGATGTATCTCCTGCGGGAAATGCCGTGGGGTGTGCCCGATGGATGTTGACCCCGTAAACACGCCGGATTCCGCCGAGTGCATCCGCTGCGGGAAATGTACGGTGAGCTGTCCTGAGAACGTACTCTCGCTTAGGTTTCGTGCAGAGTGATTTTGAGAATGTTGTGAACCGTGAAAGATGATTTTTACATAGTAAAACGTGTTCCGAATAGGAGCAGGGCAGAAAATTATGGATTGACAGGACGGAAGAAATGGCTAATTATTAATAATTAAGAAATGGGTTTTCACCGTACATCTTGTTACGGCTTGCTCGTTTCTTTTTTATTGCCAGAATATCATACAGATATTTTCTGCCATTTTCAGCATGGTTAATCAGAAGACGGGCATGGAAGATATTGTATCTGACAAGCGATAGAAAAAGCGACGAGGTTAAAAAGTTACAGAAAAAAGATGATAGAATTATTAAAAAGATAACTCCAAATATGATAGAAAGGAATATTGGAATATTTATCTGTAACTCTTAGGGTTCTGGTGAAGCTGGTAAGTATAAGAAATTTGGATGAATTTCAGGGGATTTCGGACGGCAATTACCCGATGCTTCAGGAAAAAGGAGAAATTGCAGGAGCCGTATTTGGCCGTGCCGGAAGTGATGCAAATTCAATGGAAGAATATATGAATGATGACGGAACTGTTATTCCATATGAAACTTTTGAAAAGTTTATGGCAGAGAGCAATGTCTCTCCGGACAATGAGGTCTGTTTCTTCTGCGGAACAGGCTGGAGAGCGACTATGCCGCTGCTGCTCGGATATGAGAAAGGGTGGAAGGTTACTTTGAACGATGGCGGCTGGTGGGCATGGACGCGTGACCTTAAAAATAATGAGGTACAGATGCTGACGCCGGATCAGGCAAAGACATGTGCAAGAATTCAGTACGAGGAAAAAGAGGTGACACTAAAAGTCGGTGATAAAGATAAAGAAGTAAATTCTGTTTCTATATTTCCGGCGAGCGGAACGATGCCCCCAGTCCGGTTTAAATCTGACAATACGGATGTAGTGACCGTATCGGAGGATGGCAAAGTGACGGCGGTAGGAGAAGGAACGGCAACAATCAAAATGATTGCGACGGATTTTTCGGGAAGAAATACTTCTTATACTGTAACAGTAACAAAATAAATGTCCAAAGCGGTTTTCCAACTCTTAAGACTTTCTGAAATACACTGAATTTCCTTGACAAATCTCTTCCCGGTCGCTATGATAGTCAATAGTTTAAAACCTTAAAGGCGATGAAAAAGAGGAGTACGCACATTTGCCCTGACAGAGAGAGCGGCAAGGAGGCTGAGAGCCGTTTCAGAATGTAAAGTGCGGAAGGTAGCTTTTGAGCCGGATTGCTGAACCGCTGTGTATGCAGAGCCCGCAGGAAGAAGATGCAGATACCTGCAGGGACCGCGGAATCCCGCAGAAACTAGGCAGTCCCGGAGTCGTTCCCGTTATCGAATAAGATGAGATATAGAGCGTTTCTTCTATATAAATAAAGGTGGTACCGCGATGATAAATCGCCCTTTACAGCGTAGAGGGCGGTTTTTTACGTCCTCATTTGTGAAAAGTTTGTGAAAATCTTAGAAACTAAGGAGAGAGAGTATGGGTGAGAATCTGAACAAAACCTACAATCCGAAGGAGATTGAGGCAAAGCTTTATGAGAAGTGGTGTGAGAACAAGTATTTCCACGCGGAGGTGGACAGGGAGAAAAAGCCGTTTACAACAGTGATGCCGCCTCCGAATATTACCGGAAAGCTGCATATGGGCCATGCGTTAGACAATACGCTCCAGGATATCCTGATCCGCTATAAGAGGATGCAGGGGTACAATGCGCTCTGGGTGCCAGGTACGGATCACGCGGCGATTTCCACGGAGGTCAAGGTGACGAACCAGCTTAAGGACGAGGGGATTGATAAGAAGGAGCTGGGGCGCGAGAAATTCCTTGAGCGTACATGGCAGTGGAAAGAGGAGTATGCCGGAACCATCGAGGGACAGCTTAAAAAGCTGGGCGTTTCCTGCGACTGGGACAGAGAGCGTTTCACGATGGACGAGGGATGTTCAAAGGCGGTTGAAGAAGTATTTATCAAGCTTTATGAGGAAGGATATATCTATAAGGGATCGAGAATCATCAACTGGTGTCCGGTGTGTAAGACATCTCTTTCTGATGCAGAGGTTGAGCATGAGGAGCAGGACGGACATTTCTGGCATATCAAGTACCCGCTTGTGGGGAGCGATGATTATCTTGAGATTGCCACGACGCGTCCGGAGACGATGCTCGGCGATACGGCTATCGCAGTTCATCCGGATGATGAGCGTTATAAGGATATCGTAGGCAAAAAGGCGATTCTGCCGCTGGTGGGAAAAGAGATACCGATCGTTGCGGATTCTTACGTTGACAAAGAGTTCGGTACGGGCGCGGTGAAGATCACACCGGCTCATGATCCGAATGACTTTGAGGTGGGAAAGCGTCATAACCTGCCGGAGATCAATGTGATGAATGACGATGCCACCATCAATGAAAACGGCGGAAAGTACGCGGGGATGGACCGTTACGAGGCCAGAAAGCTGATGGTGAAGGAGCTTGAGGAGCAGGGATTATTGGTAAAGGTCGTTCCTCACAGCCACAATGTGGGAACTCACGACAGATGTCATACGACGGTCGAGCCGCTTATTAAGCAGCAATGGTTTGTCCGGATGGAGGAACTTGCAAAGCCGGCGATCAATGCTATTAAGACAGGCGAGCTTAAATTTGTGCCGGAACGTTTTGATAAGATTTATCTGCACTGGCTTGAGAATATCCGTGACTGGTGTATATCCAGACAGATCTGGTGGGGACACAGGATTCCGGCGTACTACTGCGATGAGTGCGGCGAGATAGTCGTATCAAGGACGAAGCCAGAGACTTGCCCAAAGTGTGGCTGTACACATATGACGCAGGATGAGGATACTTTGGATACATGGTTTTCTTCCGCATTGTGGCCGTTCTCCGTGCTTGGATGGCCGGAGAAGACAGAAGACCTCGATTATTTCTATCCGACAGATGTGCTTGTAACAGGTTATGATATCATTTTCTTCTGGGTAATCCGTATGGTATTTTCCGGGTATGCGCATACTGGCAGATCGCCGTTCCATACCGTATTCATTCATGGATTGGTAAGAGATTCTCTCGGCCGGAAGATGAGTAAATCTCTTGGAAATGGTATTGATCCGCTGGAGATCATCGACCAGTACGGCGCGGACGCTCTGCGTATGACTCTTGTGACAGGGAATGCGCCGGGGAATGATATGCGTTTTTATAATGAGCGGGTAGAGGCAAGCCGTAATTTTGCCAATAAGGTATGGAATGCATCGCGTTTTATCATGATGAACCTTGGGGACAAAGAGCTTACGGAGCCGACGGGCATGAAGTTCCGCCCGGGGGATAGATGGATCATGTCCAGATGCAATAATCTGGTGAGGGAAGTAACCGAGAATATGGATAAATTCGAGCTTGGTATCGCGCTTGCGAAGCTCTATGATTTCATATGGGATGAGTTCTGCGACTGGTATATCGAGCTGGCCAAATACCGCATCTATCATGCGGATGAAGATGCAGAGAGCGCCAATGATGCATTGTGGACCTTGAGAGAGGTTCTTAAGAAAGCGTTGAAGCTTCTACACCCGTATATGCCATTTGTAACAGAGGAAATCTACAGTAAGCTTATACCAGAGGAGGATTCTCTTATGATGTCCCAGTGGCCGGAATATGACGAGAACTTAAATTCTCTGATGGCCGAGAGAATTGTAGACCATTATAAAGAGATTATCCGCGGTGTCAGAAATGTCCGGGCTGAGATGAACGTTCCGAACTCCAGAAAAGCGAAGGTATATATTGTATGCGAAGATAAAGAGCTGTGTACGGGACTTTCCTGCTTTGGCGATGCGGCACAGACAATGGCGGCGGTAAGTGAGCTGATCATTCAGAATGATAAGGAAGGAATTGCAAAAGACGCAGTATCGATCGTAGTTCCGGATGCGTCGGTATATGTACCCCTTGAGGAGTTAATTGATTTTGAGCAGGAAATTGAACGTCTTGCGAAAGAAGAAAATCGCCTCACGAAAGAAATTGCCCGCGCTGAAGGAATGCTCAATAATGAAAGATTTGTAAGCAAAGCTCCGAAGTCAAAGGTTCAGGAAGAAAAGGAAAAGCTTGAGACATACCGCCAGATGATGGCAGAGGTACAAGACAGGCTTAACGGATTAAAAGCAAGATAGAATCGCAGCAGGCAGTGATGCCTGACAGGGTGGGAGATTACATTATATTATGAAAAAAATCCAATTTAAAAAGCCCGATATAAAGGGAGCATTTCATAAGCTTAAGAACCTGAAAAAAGAGGATGTCAAGGCATATTGGAAGGCGAAAAGAGAACGGCGCCAGAGAATTATCGAGAAGCAAAGAAATAGTGCGTTTGCCAAAAAGATGCGGCCGGTCTATAAAGTGATGAATCGCTTTTCTCTGGTGTTCCATGCCCTTCTTGCATGTTTGATCAATTATGTGATCGAGGCGATATCGCGACATTCGTTGATTGAGGCATGGAGCTATATGACGGAGACGCCGCTGGTATTTTTATACAATGCGTTTATGATCTTTATGACGTTTTCTGTTGTGTATCTGTTTAAGAGAAGAGTATTTATGCGTATTATTATCAGTGTGATTTGGCTGCTGCTTGGAGTTGCCAATGGATATATGCTTCTGAAACGTGTAACACCGTTTAATGCACAGGATCTGAAAGTTGCTACAGATGCAGTCTCATTGATCAATAATTATTTTAATGGATTTGAGCTTATTATGCTCGGCGTTGGAATTACAGCAGTCACAGTATGGGTGATATCCATGTGGAGACGCGGAGGACAATATAATGGAAAGCTTCACCGTATCTGGGCTGCAGGTGGAATTGTAATCTGTGCGGCATTGTATGGGTTTATTACGGACGCGGCTATTGATAAGAGAGTGGTGTCTACTTATTTTGGGAATATTGCATTTGCTTATGAGGATTACGGCCTGCCGTATTGTTTTATGGCAAGTGTGTTTAACACAGGAATCAATGAACCGAATGAGTACAATAAAAAGACGATGGCGGAGATTACGGATAACGGCGGCATTGTGAAGAATGAGACAGGACTTAAGGATAATGAAAAGCCGAATATTATCTTTGTTCAGTTGGAGTCATATTTTGATGTAGCAGAGGCAGAGTTCTTTAAGACATCAAAGGATGCAAGCCCGAATCTCAGGAAGATGTATGAAAATTATTCTTCCGGATATTTTAAAGTGCCGTCAGTAGGCGCCGGGACGGCCAATACAGAGTTTGAGGTTTTGACGGGTATGAATCTGAGGTATTTTGGCCCTGGAGAGTATCCTTACAAGACGGTGCTGAAGGAGCGGCAGAGCGAGAGCGCGGCTTCCGCGCTTAACGCTCTCGGATATGGAACGCATGCCCTTCACAATAATGGCGGCAATTTTTACAGTCGTGCAAAGGTCTTTGACCATATTGGATTTGACTCCTATACGAGCAAGGAATTTATGAATATTCTTCAGTTTACTGAAAATGGATGGGCAAAGGATGATATATTGATTCAACATATTACAGAAGCGATGGATACAACAGAGCAGCAGGATTTTGTTTTTTGCGTGAGCCTTCAGGGGCATGGAGATTATCCAGAGAGCAAGGTGATCGAGAATCCGGAAATTACTGTAAAAGGAATTGAAGATGAAGCACTGAAAAATAAGTGGGAATATTATGTGAATCAGGTATACGGTATGGATGAATTCGCGGGGAATCTTGTAAAAGCGGTGGAAGACAGGGGAGAGCCTTCGGTTATCGTCTTTTATGGAGACCACCTGCCGACGCTTGGGCTTAAAGCGGAGGACCTTAAGGGACGGTATCTTTATAATACCAATTATGTTATCTGGGATAATATCGGCCTTAAGAAGGAGGACAGGAATATTCCGGCTTATCAGATCATGGCGGATGTTTTTGAACGTCTGGACATCCATTCAGGAACTGTGTTCAATTATCATCAGGAGCGCAGGCAGACGAATGGATATCTGGAGGATTTGGAGCTTTTACAGTATGATATTCTTTATGGAAAGCAGTATGTTTATGGAGATGGAGACATGCCGGTGAAAAAGCCGCATATGGTGATGGGTGTCCGGGATGTATCGGTGACGGATGTGATCGAGCATCTCGACGGAAGCAGCAGTCTGTATGGAGAGAATTTTACGAGTAATAGTAAGGTGTTTGTCAATGGAGTCAGGCAGAAAAGCACTTTTCTTAATAACACGAGAATTGAATTGCCAGAGACGATTTTGAATGAAGGGGATATCGTATCAGTGATTCAGATGGGATCCAGTAGTACAGTATTTCGGACTTCTAATGAATATGTTTATCAGGGAGGGAAACTTGTAGTACAGGAGGGAACCGGAACTGACACATCAAAGTCGTGGCAGGAGCAGGAGCCGTTGGAAGAAAAGTAAACGGAGTTAATTATGTCAGATAGAATACCACAAAACTATAAAGAGGCAGTGAAGTATATTGAAGAGCTTCCGCGGTATACGAAAAAGCATTCTCTGCAGCATACAAGGCAGTTTCTTGAGAGGCTTGGAAATCCAGGATATGACAGAAAGATTATTCATGTGGCGGGAACAAATGGAAAAGGTTCCGTATGTGCATATATGCAGGCGGTTTTGGAGGCTGAGGGGAAGAGTACCGGCTTTTTTACCTCGCCTCATCTTTTGAAGATTAATGAGCGAATACAGATCATGCGCAGTCCTGTTGATGATGATACTTTTTACCGTGTTTTTTTAAGGACATTTGAGACGGTGCAAAGGATGCGGGAATACGGTTTTGAGCATCCTTCTTACTTTGAATTCCTCTTCGGAATGGGAATGACGGCATTTGCTGATTCAGATGTCGAATACATTATTCTTGAGACGGGGCTTGGAGGAAGACTGGATGCTACCAATGCGCCGGAATATCCGTTCCTTACAGTGATTACGTCTGTCAGTCTTGATCATACGGAGATTCTTGGCGATACGATCGAACAGATTGCATATGAAAAGGCGGGGATCATAAAAGAGAAGGTTCCGGTCTTTTTCGACGGAAGCAGTCATGAGGCGTCGAAGGTAATTCGTCAGATTGCGTCAGAACATCAGGCTCCTTGTAGAGAAATTACGAATCATGCGTACGAAATTCGGGAAGTAAGCCGAAACCGTATTGCTTTTTTGAGAAAGAATGCGTATGATAAGGGTATTACATGGTGTGTCCCCATCTGCGGAATATATCAGGTGAAGAATGCAGAGCTTGCACTTCAGGCTCTGGAATATGTGTTTGAAGGCAGTGCGATTGACTGGGAGAAGTGGAAGAGTGCGGTTGCATCAGTCAGATGGGAAGGGAGGATGGAGCTTGCCGCGCCTCATCTGACAGTGGACGGAGCGCATAATCCCGGGGCGTTAGAGGCGTTTGTACAGAGTATATATATGCTTCCGAAGGATCAGTGGGAATTGCCGGTGATTATATTTTCGGCAGTGTCGGACAAGAAATATGAGCAGATGATTGCTTATCTTTGCAGGAAGATAAAAGCCAAGGCATATATTGTGACAGAAATTGACGACAAGCGAAGAGTTCCCGTAAAAGAACTGGGAGAGATTTTTGGTAAATATACGTCTGTTCCGGTATATCAGAGGAACAAGATAGAAGAAGTGATAGATACAGCTTACAAGGTTAGGGGTGACAGCGAGATTTATTGTCTTGGCTCTCTATACCTCGTGGGCGCTGTGAAAAAATATCTGGCAGGAGGTAATGAATGATGTTAGATTTTGCGGAAGAATTGAAAAAATTCCAGCCAAGCCTGGAGGTAGAGGATATCGAAGGCGCGGTTTATCAGGAGGACCTGACCGATATGACGGATATTCTGCGTGAGATGATAGAACAGACGAAGTAGCGGGATAAAAGGGGTTATATAGTCTATGGAATATACAACAAAGCTGATGTACCAATCAAATTATTGGTACAATGACGGTCTGAAGAAGGCGGATATTCGTGATATGAGCGGGGCGGTCACATCTCTTCGGCGCAGTCTTCAATACAACAGAGTGAATATTGACGCGAGAAATCTTCTGGGGCTTGTTTACTATGGCAGGGGAGATGTAGTTGAAGCGCTTGTGGAGTGGATTCTGAGCAAGAATTTCCAGCCGGAGGATAATCTTGCGGATTATTATATCGGGAAGATACAGGAGGTTCCGGGAGAGCTTGAGAGTATTAATCAGGCGGTGAAGTTATTCAATCAGAGTATTGAGCTGGCCGGGCAGAACGGTGAAGATCTGGCGATCATCCAGCTTAAAAAGGCATTGGCAGTACATCCGTCTTATGTAAAAGCGCATCAGCTTCTGGCGCTTCTTTATATACAGACAGAGCAGTTTTCGGCGGCGAGGAAGGAGCTTAGAACAGCTCATAAGCTGGATACTACGGATGAGATCACGCTTCGGTATATGCATGAGATTACGCAGATTCGAAAATCCCGTCCAAGCCGGGCCAGAGACAGAGGAAAAGGAGAAGGGACGAAGCAGACTGTCACCTACAATATCGGAAACGAGACGATCATTCAGCCGGCTTCTTCCGTTTTTAAGGAGAATTCAGGGCTTCATACATTTTTAAATATTGCAATCGGCGTGCTTGTGGGTGCTGCGGTCATGTGGTTTCTGATCATGCCTGCCGTATCGGTAGGAAGGCAGAAGAAGCTCAATGAGCGGGTTGTATCATTCAGTGATAAGATTGCGACGCAAGAGGCGCAGATCAGCGCTCTTAAGACAGAGCTGGAGGAATATCGGGTGAATACTGAGGAGAGCGAGGATTTGAAGGCACAGTCTGCATCCACACAGGAAAGCTATGAGATCGTACTTGATGTTGCCAAACATTTTGCGGCAGAGGATATGAGTGATAAAGAGATGCTGGAACAGATGCTTAAGGTGTCTCCGGATACACTTGGAGAAGCAGGAAAGAGTCGGTATGATGATGTTGCAAATGACCTGTTTCCGCGGATGTGCGAGAAGCTTTACGGCACTGCAGAGGAAGAATTTGAATCCGGTGATTATGACGGCGCGATCAGCAGTCTTGAGAAAGTCGTAAAGATGGATGAAGGGTATCAGGACGGGAAGGCTCTCCTTTTGCTTGCCCAGACTTTTGAGAAGAAGGGAGAACAGGATAAGGCAAATATCCGTTATCAGAAGCTCGTAGAGAAATATAAAGATACAGCGTCGGCGCAGACGGCGCAGACGGCGCTGGATGAACAAAACAGCCAGAACAGCCGGGAAGGACAGAATAATCAGGACGGGCAGGATGATCAAAGCACTCAGGACAACGAGGGAGATCAGGATGATCAAAGCACTCAGGACAACGAGGGAGATCAGGAAGACCAAAATGATAATGAATAAACAGAATAGATAGAATTACGAAAGAAAAGGATATGCAAGGGCGCATATCCTTTTTCTAATATCTAAAACTATGAAGGAGGGCATATATGAAGTATCAGGTTCAGGAAAATTGTCTGACGATTTTTCTGCCAAGTGAAATTGACCATCATAACTCAGAGGAGTTAAGAAGGGAGTCGGACCATCTGATAGAGAGAAATCATATCCGTTATGTGATTTTTGATTTTAAGGAGACGGATTTTATGGACAGCTCCGGAATCGGAGTAATTATGGGAAGGTATCGGAGAATCTTTATGCTGGGCGGAGAAGTTTGCGCAGTGCATGTAAATGAGAGAATGAGAAAAATATTAACCATGTCCGGAGTGACAAAAATAATGCAGATATATGAGGAGGATAATTAGATGGAAAACACGAATGAAATGCAGGTGATTTTTGACAGCCGTTCATCGAACGAGTCATTTGCAAGGGTGACGGTGGCTTCTTTTATGACAGCTTTAAACCCTACGGTAGAAGAGGTGTCTGATGTAAAGACTGCAGTGTCGGAGGCGGTAACCAATGCGATTATCCATGGCTATGAAAGTGAGATACATAATATATCCATACACTGCCGCACAGAAGGGCAGACGCTTTATCTTGAAGTCAGGGACGAGGGGAAAGGAATTGAAGATATTAAACAGGCGATGGAACCGCTGTATACCAGCAAGCCTGAGCTTGAGCGTTCTGGTATGGGATTTTCTTTTATGGAGGCGTTTATGGATAAGCTGGAGGTAGAATCTTCGCCTGGAATGGGAACTGTTGTGAAGATGGAAAAAACAATCGGAAAAGGACGGAGATTATGGACCGCACAATCGCTTTAATTCAGAAATCTCACCAGGGGGATGAAGAAGCAAGAGCACAGCTTGTAGAAGAGAATGGGGGATTAGTCTGGAGTATCGTAAAACGATTTTATAATCGCGGGGTGGAAGCGGAAGATTTGTTTCAGATAGGAAATATCGGCCTGTTAAAAGCGATTGATAAATTTGACCTGAATTATAATGTGAAGTTTTCCACCTACGCGGTTCCTATGATCTCCGGGGAGATTAAGAGGTTCCTCAGAGACGACGGAATGATCAAAGTCAGCCGTTCGCTGAAGGAGTTGGCATACAAGGCGTATCTTTGTCAGGAGCGGCTTGTAGAAACACTTGGAAGAGAGCCGTATATTTCAGAGATTGCGAAGGAACTGGATGTGTCAACAGAGGAGCTCACGATGGCGATGGAGGCAAGCGGCGATATTGAGTCGCTGCAAAAATCAATTTACCAGAAAGACGGACAGGAGATCCGATTAATGGACAAGCTTCCGGGGCAGGAAAGACAGGAGGACAGGATTGTGGATCATATAGTGCTTGACCATCTTCTTATGTCTCTGGATTCAAAGGAGCGGCAGTTGATTTACCTTAGGTATTTTGCAAACCGTACGCAGACACAGGTGGGGGAAGAACTCGGTATCTCGCAGGTACAAGTATCCAGAATGGAAAAGAAAATCTTAAAACAGATGAGAGATAAGATATGACCAATTTTAGCGTATATTTTCTTTGTGTATATTTTAAAAGAAAAGCAGCATACTAACAAAAAAACAAAGGAAGGTATCAGTATGGAAGAAGCGAGAAAAAAGCTCAGGCTCTGCCTGGCTCTTGTAGTGGCGCTGGCAGTCATTGTCGGGCTGATCTATTATTTCGGCGATGCAAAAAAGGGCAGGGATATGAGCGAGGGCACACTGGTAAAGAAGACAGAAAGTGACAGGAAAATGTCGGCGGCGGATGTCGGAGGTTATTATGGCATCTGGAAGTGATACAATCTATGTAAAAGCGGACCGTAATGTTGAGGTGACAAAACCTGAGGTAACGTTAGGAGATGTCATAAAGATCGAGTGTGTCAATTCTTCTGTTGTTTCCAGAGTGAAGACTTTGAAGCTGTTGAAATTTCATGATACGGATAAGAAGAACCAGAACCGGACTTCTGTTTCGATCTTAAAGGTGATTGAATGTATTCATGAGGTATATCCAAACGCAGACATCCAGAATATGGGAGAGACAGATTTTATCGTTACTTTAGAGGAACAGAGGACGGCAGGGCAGGCTGTCCATTGGATCAAGACATTTTTTGTTGTTGTCATTACCTTTTGCGGCGCCGCATTTTCTATTATGGCATTTAATAACGATGTTGATGTAACAAAAATGTTCGGTCAGGTATATGTAAGCCTTACAGGAACTGAAAGCTCTGGTTTTACGATTCTGGAACTGTCGTACTGCATTGGGGTGATCATAGGGATTCTTACATTTTTTAATCATTTTGGTAAAAAGAAATTTACGGTGGACCCGACACCGATGGAAGTAGAGATGCGTCTTTATGAGAATGACATCCAGACGACGCTGATTGAAGATTTCTCGCGGAAGGGGAAGGAATTGGATGTGGGCAGCACAAGTCATTCTGGCAATTCTCGGACTTAGCGCAGGGCTGGCGGTGTCGGCAGGTCTTTTTTCTTTTATTATCGGGTTGGGAGTTATCTCGGATTTTGCCGACCGCACACACACGGGGGAACATATTCTTCTTTATGAGGATAGTGTGGCGCTTGGAGGAATGCTCGGAAATATATTCTGGGTGTACCAGATTGCCATACCGGGGGGTTCATATTTACTTCCGGTGTTCGGTCTGTTTGGAGGTATCTTTGTAGGATGCTGGTCAATGGCGCTGGCGGAGATCCTGAATGTATTTCCTATATTTATCAGGCGCGCGAAGATTATCAAATGTGTCCCGTATCTTATAGCGGCCATGGCGATAGGAAAAGGAATCGGAGCGCTTATATTCTTTTACCGTGGATGGTAGGTAAAAGTAGCTTGGAAGGAGAGGATAGAGTGGATAGAAAAAAACAGCAGGAAGCATATGAAAATTACGTCAAGAAAAAAACGCCTGTGCATAATCTGCCGGTAAACATGACGAAGGCATTTATTACAGGCGGCATTATCTGTGTGATTGGGCAGAGCATCTTGAATTATTGTGAAAAAATGGGACTTGATAAAGATATAAGCGGTGGATGGACTTCGATGATACTCATACTTTTGAGTGTCGTTCTGACTGCCCTTAATGTCTATCCCAGGATTGCAAAATGGGGCGGCGCGGGAGCGCTTGTTCCAATTACTGGATTTGCCAATTCCGTGGCAGCTCCGGCGATTGAATTCCAGAAGGAAGGTCAGGTCATGGGAATCGGCTGTAAGATCTTTACGATTGCGGGGCCGGTGATCTTATACGGCATATTTACGAGCTGGGTATTGGGCTTCCTGTACTGGATTGGGAAGATTGCAGGAATCTTTTGATTCCGACATCATTATGTAAAAAGGCAGGTATGATTATGACACAGGGATTACAGAGTATTGCATTTGAACAGTCGCCTTATGTGGTGTCAAGTGCGTCCGTTGTCGGGAAAAAGGAGGGCGAGGGGCCGCTTGGAAAAATGTTTGATATGGTGGAGACAGAGAATCTTTTCGGCGAGGACAGTTGGGAGGCAGCGGAGAGCACCATGCAGAAGGAGGCGTGTCTTTTGGCTATGGGAAAAGCGCATCTTCACAAAGAAGATGTACGGTTTCTGTTCGGCGGCGACCTGCTCCGTCAGGGGATTGCCACGTCGCTTGGAGTAATGGAATTCGGGATTCCGATGTTTGGTCTTTTTGGCGCATGTTCCACGTCAGGGGAGGCGTTAGCGCTTGCTTCTATGAGTGTGGCGGCAGGATATGGAGATTATATGCTTGCGGTGACGTCCAGTCATTTTGGAAGCGCGGAGAAAGAATTTCGTTTTCCTCTGAGCTATGCGAATCAGAGGCCGTTGTCCGCCCAGTGGACAGTGACGGGAAGCGGCGCATTTTTAGTAGGAAGAAAACGCAGCCATGTAAGAATTACAGGAATAACTGTAGGAAAAATTGTTGATTTCGGGTTGAAAGACTCCCAGAATATGGGTGCGTGTATGGCTCCGGCCGCTGCGGATACCATTGAAACAAATCTGAAGGATTTTGGGCGGGAGCCTGATGATTACAGCCGGATCATTACCGGAGATCTGGGATATGTAGGGCAGAGTATTCTGTTTGATCTGATGAGGGGTAAGGAGATAGATATTAAGAAAAATCATATTGATTGCGGAATGATGATTTTTGACCAGAACAAACAGGACACGCATGCCGGAGGAAGCGGCTGCGGCTGTGCTGCTTCGGTTTTATCTTCCTATATACTTCCAAAGCTTGAGAGAGGCGAATGGAAAAAAGTGCTGTTCGTACCTACGGGGGCATTGATGTCTACGGTAAGCTTCAATGAGGGCGCAAGTGTACCGGGCATTGCCCACGGGATCGTATTGGAGCACTGTTAGGGAAGATAAGTTTTTGAGGTACAGGAAGGAGAGTGTGTGTATGGATTATATCAATGCATTCTGGGTAGGAGGGCTGATTTGTGCTCTTGCCCAGATACTGCTGGATCGGACAAAACTCATGCCAGGAAGAGTTATGGTGCTTCTGGTATGTGTCGGAGCCGTTCTGGGAGCGCTTCATATCTACCAGCCGATTCAGGATTATGCGGGAGCAGGGGCAAGCGTACCATTGGCGGGATTCGGGAATCTCTTGTGGAAAGGTGTGAAGGAGGCTGTTGATAAGGAGGGATTTATCGGTATCTTTCTTGGCGGCTTCAAGGCAAGTGCAGTAGGAATCTCAGCGGCGCTTGTGTTTGGGTATCTGGCATCGTTAATTAGTGAGCCGAAGATGAAGAAGTAATAGCGGCTTATAGGTATAATATTGTAAATAATTGACAAGAAAAATAAAAATAACTGTAAATTATCATTTATAATTGCATATTGTTTTCGCAGCCGCTGCATGATATTGTGAATTTAGTATTTAACTGATACATGGGAGGAAAACAATGGAATACATGAATATTATCATACCATTCGCAGGCGGACTTGGAATGTTCATCTATGGTATGCAGATTATGGCGCAGGGGCTTGAGAATGCAGCAGGTAATAGGATGAAGTCGTTGCTTGAGATACTGACGAAGAACAAATTTATGGGAGTTCTTCTCGGCGCTGCGATTACGGCAGTCATTCAGAGTTCGTCCGCGACGACGGTTATGGTTGTCGGATTTGTAAATGCCGGGCTTATGAATCTTACGCAGGCGATGGGCGTGATCATGGGAGCCAATATTGGGACGACGGTTACAGGATGGCTTGTGTCTTCTGTGGAATGGGCGGAGTTTTTAAGCCCGTCAAAGCTGGCTCCGGTTGCGGTGATTGTCGGCGTCATTGTGATGTTGACGGGGAAGAGGCGTTCAACGAAGGATATATCCAGTATTATTATTGGTTTTGGACTTTTGTTTATTGGCATTACTACGATGTCGGAGGCGGTGGAGCCTTTAAGAGAGTATGAAGGATTTGTCAATATGTTTGTAGTTCTTGGGAAAAGTCCGATTCTTGGTATTCTGGCAGGAGCTTTGGTGACTGCCATCATTCAGAGCTCCTCCGCATCGGTCGGTATCCTGCAGAGCCTTGCGGCAGCAGGGCTGGTACCGTTCAGCGCGGCGATTTATATTATCATGGGACAGAATATCGGTACCTGTGTGACGGCGATCCTATCCGGACTTGGCGCAAAGAAGAACGCCAAGACGGCGGGACTTATGCATCTTTTGTTTAATGTGATCGGTACAGTGATATTCAGTGCCGTGGTCATCGTCTACTTTGAACTTATGAATCCGCAGGCAGGAGTAGGGGCTATTACTCAGACTCAGATCAGTTTGGTTCATACGATCTTTAACATTGGGACGACAGTACTTTTATTCCCGGCGTCTAACCTGATTATAAAGCTGGCGAGGAAAATCGGCAATGTCAATGAGGATGAGCAGGATCGGTCAAAGGTGCTTCTGGATGAGCGTTTGCTTGAAACCCCGGGTATTGCCCTGCAGTCTACAATCAATGAAGCAATCCGTATGGGAGATCTTGTTGTGGAGACGATGGAGACCGCGCGGAACATCTTATTTACCAAGGATCAGAAGGGGATCGACAGGCTTAAGGAAGATGAGGATACTGTGGATAAGCTGTGTGCGGGGATTACAGATTACGCAGTAAAATTAAGCACTATGCAGATCAGCGAAAAGGAGCATGAGACGGTAGCGCGTCTTTTGCAGATTCTGTCGGATGTCGAGCGTGTGAGTGATTATTGCGAAAATATTTCCGAGTATGCAGAGACTCTGCTGGAAAAGAAAGTGGCATTCTCCGATATAGCAAGAGAGCATATGGAGGAAATGATGTCAGAGACAATAGACAGCTATCGGTATTCAATAGAAGCATTTAAAGAAGGCAGTACACAGAAGGCTCTGAAAGTAATCGAGAAAGAAACGAAGATTGATGAACTGGAGCTTCGGCTTCGTACGAAGCATATCGCGCGTCTGGCAGATAACAAGTGCAGTACAGAAGCGGGAATCGTCTTCCTCGATGCACTTGTGGGTCTGGAGCGTATCTCGGACCATGCAAGGAATATTGCGGAAGAAGTATTGAAGGGATAGATAAGAACAGATCATACAGAGTATATCGAGCATGAGAAATCTGCCTGTGCAGGGAGGATTTCTCATGCTTTTTGTTTGGTGGCAGCACTGCTGATCCATTCTATGGCTTCGTTTAGTCCTTCCAGAGAAAAAGGGAATTCATTCCACTGTTTATCCTCGTCAGGCGTCGCTTCGAAGCACCAGGGTTCAGGATAGATGCAGGCTTTGATCTTATCATCTGAGCCGCATAGATAGTAGCGGGTTCCAGCGTGAGAGCCAGTATAATTCTCCTTTTTTAAAAAATTAACAGATAATCCGGGGGTAGCAATCATGGCATAGTTTCCTTTCATTTTTACCCCCATATCTTAACATAAAGGTAAGAGGGAAGCAATCTTAAGAATTTTTTTTGTTTTTCTAATGAAAGTATTTCGTATTCTGTGTTATGATAGATAAAAATAGGGATAAAAGGATGATGTACATATATGGAACAGGTAATTCAGGTCAGAAACCTGTATAAACTTTACAAAGTCGGAGACGAGACAGTCCGGGCGTTGGACGGAGTAGATTTCGACATTCATCACGGAGAGTTCTGTGCGATCGTAGGAACATCTGGTTCCGGCAAGTCTACACTTCTTAATATGCTTGCCGGTCTTGAGAAGCCTACGAAGGGTTCTATCGTGATTGGAGGCCAGCACATCGAGCATCTCAAAGAGAATGAATTGGTTGCGTTCCGGAGGAATAATGTCGGTTTTATCTTTCAGTCATTCCATCTGATGGGGATGATGAATGCGGTAGAGAATGTGGCGCTGCCTTTGACATTCCGGGGGGAGGATAAAAGGATTCGGACCAAGAAAGCGAATCAGATGCTTAAGCTTGTAGGTCTTCAAAAGCATAGAAAGCATATGCCGAATCAGATGTCGGGCGGTCAGCAGCAGAGGGTAGGAGTTGCCAGAGCGCTGGTGGTGAATCCAAAGATTATATTTGCGGATGAGCCGACCGGCAATCTGGATTCACATACATCTGAAGATGTGATGAGGCTGATGCAGAGGGTAGTCAGGGAGCAGAAGAAGACGCTTGTTATGGTTACTCATGACAATCATCTGGCAACTTATGCAGACAGGGTTTTTCACATCAGCGACGGAAAAATTATAAAAATAGAAGAACGTGACAGAACGAGGGAGGAAGAAAGATAATGAGCAGATGGAAGGAATTCATGAGAGGAACAGCAGCAGTGCTTGCGGCAGTGGTACTTGCCGGAACAGGAATAGGGATGCCGGTGAAGGCGACAGAAGTAACATCGGATATAGAATGGAAAATTGTCGATAATGAAGTGCCGGAATTTACATACCAAAAGTCTCAGGATATTAAAATGTTTATTAAAAATAATGGAGATGAGATTTCAAACGTAAAAATAGAACCAGAGATAGATGATGAAAACATTTCCAAATGGCCGTTTAAAAAGGATAATCAAGATGATGTATATGAGATAGAACGTATTGCAAAAAATGACAAAAATGAGTCAATTAAATTTTCATTTACAGAAAGAGATAACATTGGAACAGATAACCAAAAAATTTATTTTAAATGTAGTTATACAATAAATGGTGCTAAAGAAAGTATTGTCAAAGGATTCTGGGTAAAGACAACTGCAAAGCCGGATGAGAAAAAAGAGGACAAGCCATTAGAGGTACATATCACGGATAAGACGCCGAAAGATAAAGATGACGCGAATAAAGAGGATGATAAAAAAGAAGAAGAAAAAAAGGAAGATGAGGAAATTCCTACCGATGATGGCGGCGGCATCGATAACGGTGATGCTTCCTACTCCGGCGGTGGCGGCGGCGGAGATGACGGCGGCGGAGACGGCTCTGTGCCGAGAGTAATCGTAACTGGGTTTGACACAAAGCCGAAGGAGGTAAAGGCAGGGACTGATTTTTCTCTTACAGTTCATTTGAAAAACACTTCTAAAAAAACAAAAGTGAAGAATATGTTATTTGATCTCAATGCGCCGGAGGAAGGCTCGGATGAGCAGACGACAGCGCCGGCATTTCTTCCTTCTTCAGGAAGCAGTACAGTCTATCTGGACGGGATAAGTGCGAACGGAACAGCAGATATTACTATGAAGCTGAACGCAAAATCGGATCTTTTACAGAAGCCATACAGTGTAGAACTCAGTATGAAATACGAGGATTCCAGTGGCAGCGCGGTAGAGGCGGCATCAAGCCTGTCGGTTCCGGTTAAGCAGGATGCGAGGTTTGAGTTCAGTGATTTTGAAATTAATCCGGAAAGTGTTGCTGTAGGTGACGAAGCCAATGTAATGTGCAGTCTTTATAATCTCGGCCGAACCAAACTTTACAATGTAAAGGCGATTTTTGAAGGGAATTCGATAGAGAGGGAAGAGATATTCGTTGGAAATGTAGAGTCTGGTGCTACAGCATCTATTGATGCAATGCTTAAGGGGGCACAGGCGACGGCAGGACCTGAGCCGATCACTATGACTATGAGTTATGAGGATGAGGAAGGCGAGGAAACCTCAGAGAAGAAGGAACTGATGCTCGAGGTTGCTGAGTCAGTGGATGAAGGTATGGAAACGGAGAGCCCAATGGAAGAAGAATCATCAGGAGGATTCCCGATTATCCCTGTAGTTATCGTTATTGGAGTCATAGGTATGGCGTCAGCAGCAATCATCCTTATTAAGGAACGCAAGAAAAGAATGAGAAAGAGCGAAGAGGAGGACTTTTTGTATGAACTGGATGGATCTTCTGAGGATGAGCAGTAGTAACCTGCGCAGAAGAAAGTTGCGTACATTTCTTACTGTCCTCGGAGTTGTCATCGGTACCGCATCGATCGTAGTTATGATCTCGCTGGGACTTGGACTTCAGCAGGCGATGTATCAGGAGATTGAAGAGTATGGAGGCTTGACAACCGTTAATGTATTAGGTGCGAATGGTCAAAGTGACATGATGTATGGTTCTGAGGATGAATCGGATACAGAGTCAGAAAAGTATGTTGACGATGCATGTCTTGAAACTTTAGCGCAGCTTGAACATGTGACGAGTGTGGAACCAGTGTATACAATGTCGGTTATGCTCCTTAAGGGATCGTACGAAGGCTATATGGAGCTTATGGCGATGACGCCAGAGGGGTTGGAATCAAGAAAAATAGAGTTGTCACAAGGGACTTTGCCCCAAAAGAACAGCGGACAGCTTGAGCTGGTATATGGCAATATGACGCTTGTGAATTTTCAGGCAAGAGGAACTGGGGAGTCGTATTGGGAGACAGGAGAACTGCCGAATATTGATCTGGCGAAGGATTCTCTGTTTCTGATACTGGATCAGGAAAATTATTCTGCCAGTCAGGATCAGTCGTCAATGGATATTACGGCAGATATTGGTGATGAGGGAAGCGAAGAAGGAGGAGGAACCAGCCGGCCTGCCAAAAAACATGTAGTTCGCGGATGCGGGCTGGTAGCAGGCGGAGTTGATGATTACAATGCGAATTGCTATTATGTCTTCTGTGATCTGGATACTTTGAAGAAGGTTCTGAAGAAGGAATTTACAGGACGTGTAATTCCGGGACAGCCGCAGACAAAGAATGGGAAGCCCATGAAGGAGTTCTGTTATTCCTATGCACAGCTCAAAGTTGATGATAAAGATAATGTAAAAACGGTAGCTAACACGATTAAAGAGATGGGCTATAATGTGGAAACAAATGCAGAGATGATGGACAGTGTGAACAGGCAGATGGGTATTATTCAGGCAGTTCTGGGAGGAATCGGGGCGGTATCGCTGTTTGTAGCGGCTATCGGAATCGCGAACACGATGATGATGTCTATCTATGAGCGGACAAAAGAAATTGGCGTCATGAAAGTGCTTGGCTGCAGCCTTGGCAATATCAGAGGAATGTTCCTCATGGAGGCAGGATTTATAGGAATCTTTGGAGGGATCATTGGCAATATATTAAGCCTTCTGATGTCGATGGCTATCAATGCTCTGACGGCGAATTCTGATATGATACAGACGGGCGGTGCGAATATTTCTTATATCCCGATATGGCTGATGCTGGCGTCTATTGGGTTTGCAATGCTTGTAGGAATCGTAGCCGGATATTTCCCGGCAAAGAGGGCTATGAAGCTAAGTCCGTTAGAGGCGATCCGTAATGGATAATCAAAGCAATATAGTTAAAAGATAGAATGGTAAAGAATACAGGTGTCCCGGCAAATTCGGGACACCTTTTTTTGTATGGATGCGGTTTCCTTGAATTCCTGCTGAATTCTGTTACGCCAAATCTGTTCTTACTCTTCAATCACATGTATCTCCAGATAGTCAAAATCAATGGAATCTACAAAATTATCCTGATAAAAACGTGCTTTGCTGTGACGTTTGAATTCTGCAATGGTTGAGTCAAGCCAGATAGGTTTGCTTAAATCAAATTCGTAGCAGATTGTTTCCAAAGCGTGGAATATTTTATGTGTTCTTGTATCGTCTGTATCGTCACAGATAACAGTATCTTTCAACATACGATTGTCCTTGAATTCTTTTCCCCACAAACGGAACATAGTTTTACCTCGCATCTTAAATTAATATTTCACATGGTAGAAAATAGTATACTCTTTTAGAGAGAACATGTCCAGTTTAAAAGAACACTTGCTAAAAAAGACATGGTATGATACAATGCAACAAGTGACAAGACACATGACAAATCAATTAGCGGTAAGGAGTCTGTGATGAAAAAATTAAAAAGGGCATTGGACAGGATTTTTATTGAGGGGTTAAGCGCTATGGCGCAAGGACTATTTGCAACATTAATTATAGGTACGATCATACAGCAGATTGGAACATTGATCGGAGGAACGGCAGGAGATTTGCTTTTTGTGATTGGAAAGGTTGCGGCGTCTCTTACTGGTGCAGGTATCGGTGCGGCGGTTGCTTATCGGTTTAAAGAAAGTCCGTTAGTAGTTGTCTCTGCGGCGACAGCAGGTATGGCAGGCGCATTTGCCAGCAAGCTGCTTGCAGACGCTGTATTAGTGGACGGGGCTATGGTATATGCAGGGCCGGGAGAACCTTTGGGAGCTTTTATTGCAGCATATGTGGGAATATTTTTTGGGCATCTGGTATCGGGCAGGACAAAAGTGGATATTTTAGTGACACCGTTAGTTACAATTGGAACAGGTTCCGCGGTAGGTCTGGTCTTAGGACCGCCGATTTCCGGGTTTATGGCATGGCTTGGAAGTATTATTAACTGGGGGACGGAGCAGCAGCCATTACTTATGGGAATCATTGTGTCTGTACTTATGGGAATGATTCTGACACTGCCGATCAGTTCAGCAGCGCTTGGAATAGTTTTAAATCTGTCGGGACTGGCGGCAGGTGCGGCTACAGTGGGCTGCTGCTGTAATATGGTTGGATTTGCGGCGGCGAGTTATCGGGAGAACAAGGTCGGAGGACTTCTGGCACAGGGAATCGGTACGTCTATGCTGCAGGTGCCTAATATTGTGAGAAAACCTATTATATGGGTGCCGGCGATTTTATCCAGCGCGATTTTAGGGCCGGTGGGAACGATGGTGCTGCATATGACGAGCAACGCTACTGGGTCGGGTATGGGTACTGCAGGATTGGTAGGGCAGATTATGACATGGCAGACGATGATTCTGACAGAGCCGGCTGCGGTAGTGCTGGCAAAGATCATTGCGATCCAGATTGTGCTGCCTGCCGTCGTGGCATTGGGTATTTCAGAATTCTTGCGTAAAATGGGATGGATCAAATTCGGGGATATGAAGCTTGAGATGTAAGGAGGCGCCGCATGGCAGGTACCGGAAAAATTCATGTATATTACGGACACGGAAAAGGAAAGACGACTGCGGCTGTCGGGCAGGCGGTGCGCGCCGCGGGAGCAGGGTTTCGAGTGATGTTTTTTCAGTTTCTAAAAGATAATTCTTCCAGTGAGAGAGAAATTCTGAAAAATATTCCAGGTGTTACCTGCGTTGCTGGGAGAGATAAGGTAAAGTTTTATCGGCAGATGGACAAGTCAGAGAGAATAGAGCTTATAAATTATCATATAAAAAAATTGGATGAGATTGTCAAAATTTGCGAGTCTTTTGACATATTGATTTTAGATGAGGCACTGTGTGCTGTATCAATAGGAGCGCTTGATGAGGATAGATTATTGGGGTTTTTAAGACATAAGCCTAAGGATCTGGAAGTCATTTTGACAGGTCATGAGGTGACTGAAAAACTGCTTGGAATTGCCAGTTACGCAACTGAGATGAAGAAGAAAAAACACCCATTTGACGCGGGATTGGGGGCACGTTTAGGGATTGAATATTAATTATTATATGTTTCTTAAATAAGTGTTAAAAAGAAGACATAACTCCTCATTTTATGCTATAATATATATATGTACGGAAAGGCTCTTCGCATAGAGAGGAGAGATAAATTTGGAGAACGCAATTAAGAACTATGAAGATGTTGACAGTTGGAAGACGATTATGTTTCTCTATAATGCGGCGTTGAAGGAAGTTGGAACGAAACTTGAGATATTGAATGATGAATTTCAGCATGTTCATAAGTATAATCCGATTGAACATATTAAGAAAAGGGTGAAATCGCCTGAAAGTATCGTTAAAAAGCTGAAGCGTTATGGACATGAGACATCCATTGAGAATATGGTGAAATATGTCAATGATATTGCCGGTGTCCGGTTAATCTGCTCATTTTCATCGGATATCTATCGGTTAGCAGAGATGATTGGGAACCAAAGTGATCTGAAAGTGCTTTCCATTAAGGATTATATTAGGAATCCTAAGCAAAGCGGGTACAAAAGTTATCATATGCTGGTATCTGTTCCTATTTTTTTGTCGGACAGTGTTGTAGATACGAAGGTAGAGATACAGATACGTACGATTGCTATGGATTTTTGGGCGAGCCTTGAACATAAGATATATTACAAATTTGAAGGAAATGCTCCGGAATATATCAGCCGGGACCTTCGGGAATGTGCAGAGATGGTATCGTCATTAGATGAGAAGATGCTTACGCTGAATGAAGCGATCCTGCAATGCCTGAGGAAGCACGAAGAGTCAAAGAAGCGTACATACGACCGGACCGAGGTATTACTGGAGGAAAGAAAAGAATCAGAAGACCTGAGTTAGACTCAGGTCTTTTCGTTATATTGAAAAACGAATTGCAGAATGCTATAATGCATTTGTTGTGAATAGTAATGCACGTATGATGTCAACGGATAAAAGGAATGGTGCAGTAATATGAAATATGAGAATATATATCAGGGAGTGTTCGTTAACCGCCCCAATCGTTTTATTGCTTATGTGGATATAGATGGATGCAGGGAAACTGTGCATGTCAAGAATACGGGACGCTGCAGAGAGCTGCTGATTCCAGAGGCAGTTGTCTATGTTCAGGGCAGCCTTAAGCCGGGACGGAAGACGAGATGGGACCTGATAGCTGTAAAGAAGAATAAGCGGATTATTAATATGGATTCACAGATCCCGAATAAAGTGGTGAAGGAATGGCTGGAGGACGGGAATCTCATAGAAAATATTACTACTGTCCGTCCAGAATACACTTACGGCAGTTCACGGATTGATCTGTATGTTGAGGCGGGAGAGAGAAAGATACTGATCGAAGTGAAGGGCGTGACGCTGGAGGCAGATGGGGTGGTCCGTTTTCCAGATGCACCCAGTGAGCGTGCCGTAAAGCACGTATATGAGCTTAAGGAAGCATTGAAGAAAGGTTATGAAGCATATGTGTTTTTTGTGATCCAGATGAGAGACGTCCGTTATTTTACGCCGAATACGGACACACATCCGGAGTTTGCAAAAGCATTGGCTGAGGCAGCCAAAGAGGGAGTACGGGTTGTAGCATATGATTGTCTGGTAGAAAAAGACAGTATTTCCATTCACAAAGAGGTTCCGGTAGTTTTAGAAAATCCTGTATGGCAGGAACTGGCGGGTTTGCTGATCCCGTGGTATCAGAGACATAAAAGAGAGCTGCCCTGGCGGGAGAATCCAAAAGCATACAATGTATGGGTATCGGAGATTATGCTTCAGCAGACGCGGGTGGAAGCGGTGAAACCCTACTATGCTAGATTTATGAAAGAGCTTCCCACAATAAAAGATTTGTCAGAGGCCAGAGAGGATCAGTTATTGAAGCTGTGGGAGGGGCTGGGATATTATAACCGGGTGCGTAATATGCAGAGAGCGGCGCGGCAGATCATGGCCGATCATGGCGGGGAATTTCCGAAAACCTTTGAGGAGATACGGTCGCTCAAAGGAATTGGAAATTATACGGCAGGAGCAATCTGTTCTTTTGCATTCGGGATTCCGACGCCGGCAGTGGACGGCAATGTGCTTCGGGTTATTACAAGACTTACGGCAGATGATTCGGATATTGCAAAGCAGAGTACAAAAAGACAGATAGAACAGAAGCTTGAAAGTGTGATTCCCAAAGAAGAAGCCAGCGATTTTAATCAGGGATTAATAGAACTGGGAGCGATAGTATGCGTGCCGAACGGCCAGCCCAGATGCAGTGATTGTCCTCTTGCTTCACTGTGTAAGGCGAGAAAGCTCGATCAGATAGGAAGTTTTCCGGTGAAGACGAAAGCAAAGGCAAGAAGAATAGAAAAAAAGACAGTGTTGATAATTCGGGACGGAGAGAAGGTTGCAATTGGCAAGCGTGAGGATAAGGGACTGCTTGCAGGACTTTATGAGCTGCCGAATGTAGAAGGACATCTTGATGCAGATGAAGTAGTACAGTATTGCAAGGATATCGGGCTTATGCCGGTGCGTATAAAAAAGCTTTCTTTGGCAAAGCATATATTCAGTCATGTGGAATGGCATATGACAGGATATTTGGTGAAGGTAGATGAATTGGAAAAGGCGAACCGCAAGGACTTTTTATTCATTCATCCAGAGGAGATCGAAGTGGCCTATCCAATTCCTTCTGCTTTTGAAAATTATATGCAGATGCTTCGCATATCGTTTTAATAATAAAAAGCTATGCGGCATGGAACAGCCGTATAGCTTTCTTTAAGTAAGATAAATATTAAAGCCTTCCGTCATGCTCTCTCATGAATTTGTATTCTGCAACAGAACGGTCAAAGCCTTCAATATGTGTATAAAACCATTTGATGACGTTTTCTTCTACTTTTTTTACGAATGCAGGCGAAGGACCTTCCTCCTCCTGAAGCATCTCGTCCAGTTCGGAAATGGTCTTTTTGAAATTCTCGTGCTGCTCTTTGTGCGCTTCGTAGCCTGGATATTCAATCTCCTTTTGAAGCTCTTCTTCGGCACCAAAGTGGAAAACTGTATAATCTGACAGATAGTCCAGCGTCTTGATGGCAGCGAGCTTTGCATCGCTGTCCTCACAGCTGTCTAAAAGCTTATTGATACGGTCAATCAGTTCCCGGTGCTGTGAATCAATCAATTCATTTCTTGTGATAAGATTTTCACTAAATTCAGCTCTCATAGCGAATCCCTCCTTATATTATAGTATTTATATTGGCTGATGAGAAAACCTGGTTGCTTTGCGCGGCTGCGATGTATAGACGAACGGATAAATGATGCCCGCCATTGCAAATGCCGCAATTACATCTGTAACGGAGTGCTGTTTTAAAAATACCGTAGACAGAATAATTAAAATACCGGTAATATATACGCCGCACATGATACCTTTATGCAGTCTCAGTTTTTGGCTGTGAGTAACAGCGACCAATACGGCGACAGTATTAAAAACATGAATGCTTGGCAGTACATTTGTCGGTGTATCTATGCGGTAAAGCCGCTTTACTAAGTCCACGCAGAAATTATCTCTGGCAAATGTTGTCGGACGCAGGTTCAGTCCATTCGGAAATACGGTGCATATGATAAGAAATACCGTCATTCCGATAATGAGGAACGATGATATCTTGTAAAATCCTTTTTTGTCTGTAAAAAAGAAGTAAAACACACATATTGCCATAAATAAAAACCAAAAATAATATGGAATGATAAAATATTCGATAAATGGTACGAAGTCATCCAAAGGTGAGTGTATGATAAAGTAATTCTTCTGGATATGCTCCTCCAGATAACAGAACCAAGGCATGTAGATAAATGTGTACAGAAATACCCATGCATGACTATATTTTTTTGCAAATGCTTTTACTCTGTCGATAAACTTCATGAAATATACGCCCCTTTTAATAGCCTGTTTGGTATAATGTATTTCTACTACACGGGAAATTATAACATGAAAAGAAATATTCAACAAGGCAGTTCATTTAATGTTCATTTAATATTAATAATATTCACCGTGTTTTTCGAAAATCTGAATATGATATCCTGAAATTCCTCTTTGTAAATCTTCGCTTGTAGTTAAAGTCCATACAGCGATAGGAACCCGGAATATGTATTTTAAAAGAAAAACGGATAAATGGGGCAGATCTGACATCCGGTATGAGATAAAGTCAGGCCTTCCTAAAAAATTGCAGAAAAGGTTCTGTACAATGAATTTTAAAAGCCATGCTTCTCTGGATTTTCTGGCTGTCAGGTGCTCGGCAAGCTGTCCGCGCAGTATGTATGGCGCGTGAAGCCTGAACCACCGAAGTCCCATTGTATTAAATGACTGTATCATATAGTTCCCAGAGTAAGACTTGAGTATACTGTAAGTTTTTTCGCAGATTTTTAAAGAGGCAGTTGGTATTTTCAGTTCGATGAGCAGCGGGACGCGTCCGTCCACAACGGAAAGGACCTCCTGAAAGAGCGGAATACGCTCGTTGGTTCCGAGAAGACAGAGTTCTTTTAACTCGTCATAGGTCCAATCTTCTACCCTTCCGGAATGACCGCAGAGACGCTCTAAAGTGTCATCGTGAAAAACGACGAGCTGTCCGTCGCGAGTTAGATGCAGATCCAATTCAATACCATATCCGTGCTTTACTGCGGCATAAAATGCAGTCATGGAATTTTCAGGGACATGATGGGCGATATCGTGATAACCTCTATGTGCAAACATAGAGGGGGAAATATCTAGTATGCGTCTCTTTTCGCTTCTTCTTGGATAGACCATAAAGAAATAGAACAAAACAATCATAAATAAAATAATACCTATTATCATAGTAACTTCTCCTAAATATTAGCTGATGATAAATCGTATTTTCTGAGGTTCTAAAGAGGTGCTTATCCGCCGCTGCAAGGATATGGGTTCACCGTCAGTGTGGAACGGCAAAGGGATTTCACTTTCCATAACTGCTTTTTTGCAGCGGTAAACATGGATGCCGGAAAATCTTGTATGTTTTCCTGAAAATGCTGTAGGAAGCAGACAGAGGATTTTTAATTTCGACAAGCCTTCTGCAACGATAATATCCAGAAAATCATCTGTAGGAACGGCCTTTGGGCAGAACATGAATCCGCCGCCTTCATATTTCTGGTTCATAGCGGCGGCAAAATAGACTTTTTCAAAGACTATGGGCATTTTATCATCCATCGTGATAACCATTCTTTTTGGAGCCTGAAGCAGAAGGCTTTGTACGGCCACACTAACATAGGAAAATTTTCCAAGAGAAAATTTATTAAAAAACGCTTTTATTCTGGATATGGATATCCGGCAGCAGACTTCAGCATCAAAGCCGAAGCCGGAGCTGACTGCAAAACGACGGCTTTTCGTTTCATATGTTACCGTTCCTACGCTTAAGTATGTGTAGCGGGAGGGGACTAATATATGCTTGAGCGCTGTATGCGGATCGTGGGACAAAGCCATTCCTCTGGCAAAATCATTGCTGGAGCCGATGGGGATATATGCCAGTGTCACAGCCTGAAAATCGGAGATCCCATTGATTACCTCATTGATCGTTCCGTCACCTCCCAGCACGATTAAGGTGTGGCGGCCAGCGTTAGAAAGAATCTTCTGTGTGATTTTGGTGGCATGACAGCGATATTTTGTAAGAAAAGCCTGATAGCGGATGTTGCTTTCTTTTAGAGTTTCCTCAAGCTCGTTCCAGATTTTTTTGCCAAGTCCGGTGCGTGCATTGGGGTTTATTATAAAATTGTACATATGGTATTCCTTTCGATTGATACATAAAGTATACCAGTTTTCAGTATTTGAGACAACAATATAGAGAAAAACTATAAATGAAAATGCTTATTAAAATAAGCAATTGGACAAATGTGTAAATGAAGGTTATTATATCTATAAAGATATTATTGTTTTAGTGACCTTTTGGTTACTATGTTTCCTTCTACAAAGATCCTTTAAGATGTGCGCTTAAGGGATTTTTTGTATTTAAAAAGCACCGTCAAGATATGTCTGCAAGGAACGGCGC
This sequence comes from Lachnospiraceae bacterium MD308, assembly GCA_010206225.2. GTDB lineage: Bacteria > Bacillota > Clostridia > Lachnospirales > Lachnospiraceae > MD308. Next base: position 80,729 of record VIQU02000020.1, read on the forward strand.
ATATTTCCTTCAAAATCAGTTTCGCCGCGTTTCAGGCACCATTCGAATACATTTCCTATAACGATCATGCGGATATCAGTGGATAGTGACGCCAAAGAATGTACGGGCTTGATAAGTTCTGCATCTATGCATTTTTTTAAATAATTTTCCACCGTGATGATCGGATAAGGACGTTCGGTACGGATTAAAGGATTCAGGGATTGATTTTTCGGCGTATAATAATTGGACATAAATTCCATGCCCAATTCTTTGCAGTAATGGACATAATTAATGTATACATAGATAATCGTTTTTTTTGCATCTGCCGCATCGGACGGAAGATCTAAAAGATCCGGATTAATGCCGGGCTGTTCTTCGATATAATAAGAAAGAAGATCATCCTTTGTCTTAAAATGATGATAAAAGCTTCCGTTAGAGACGCCGGCCTCCTCGCAGATATTTTTTATGGATAATTCCTCATATCCTTTTTTTTGCAGAATATGTCGGGCTGCTTTAAAGATTCTTGCCTTAGTCTCTTTTGATTTCAATTGCTGTTTGGATAATTCCTTGTCATTACATATCTGGTTCATGTCAGAATAATCTCCTTCAGGCCGTTTTGAACTGCTATCTGGCAATAGTATAGCATACAGAAAAATTTTTTTCAATAAAACAGAGTGAACTCTGTGTTTGAACATGGGACATTTTGTGTTATGATAAAGAAAGCTTATTTTGCATTCATTGATCATGATAAAGAGAAAGGAAGCAACAATGGATATTAATCAAAAAATAGCGGAAGAGCTTGGAGTAAAGAAATGGCAGACAGATGCCGCAGTGAAATTGATAGACGAGGGAAATACGATTCCCTTTATTGCCAGATACCGAAAAGAAGTGACGGGCACTCTGGATGATGAGCAGTTAAGAAAGCTTTATGAACGGTTAACATATCTTAGGAATTTGGAAGAAAAAAAAGAACAGGTACTTGCCAGCATTCATGGGCAGGGGAAACTTACAGAGGATTTGAAAAAACAGATTTTATCAGCAGAGACATTAGTGGTTGTGGAGGATTTGTATCGTCCGTACCGCCCGAAGAGGAGAACCCGTGCAACCATCGCCAAGGAGAAAGGCTTAGAGCCGCTGGCGGCGCTGATCACACTGCAAAAAGTAAAACAGCCGGTTCTTGAGCTGGCGAAAGAGTATATTAACGAAGACAAAGAAGTCAGAACGGCGGAGGAAGCCGTAAGCGGCGCTCGGGATATTATAGCAGAGAGTATTTCCGACGAGGCAGACTACCGCATATGGATACGAAAGATAACGGCGCAAAAAGGAAGGGCTGTGTCTTTGGCGAAGGACGAAAAAGCGGACTCTGTCTATGAGATGTATTATGATTTTGAAGAGCCGGTAGGAAAGCTTGCAGGACATCGCGTTCTTGCTTTGAACAGGGGGGAGAAAGAAAAATTTCTGGCTGTGAAAATAGAAGCGCCTGAGGAAGTTATCATCCGCTATTTGGAGAAAAAGACGATTCATGGAAATAATGAATATACCGAGCCTATATTGAAAGAAGCGGTTGCGGATGCCTATAAGAGACTGATCGCTCCGGCAATCGAGCGTGAGATTCGAAATGATCTGACGGAGAGAGCAGAGGACGGCGCGATCGATGTATTTGGGAAAAATCTGGAGCAGCTCCTTATGCAGCCGCCGATCGTAGGTCAGACCGTTCTTGGGTGGGATCCGGCATTTCGTACCGGCTGCAAGCTGGCGGTCGTTGATCCGACGGGAAAGGTGATTGGGACCACCGTCATCTATCCAACTGCGCCGACAACACCTCAGAAGATAAAGGCATCTAAGGATTTGCTTAAGAAAATTATTGAAAAATATAATATTACATTGATCTCTGTTGGAAACGGAACTGCCTCCAGAGAATCGGAGCAGTTCATTGTGGAACTTTTAAAGGAGATACCGCAGAAGGTGCAGTACGTTATTGTAAATGAGGCGGGAGCTTCTGTGTATTCCGCCAGTAAGTTGGCGAGCGAAGAATTTCCGAAGTTTGACGTGGGACAAAGAAGTGCAGCTTCCATCGCAAGGCGGCTGCAGGATCCACTGGCAGAGCTGGTAAAGATTGATCCTAAATCGATCGGAGTTGGACAGTATCAGCATGACATGAATCAGAAGAAGCTTAGCGAAGCGCTGTCTGGGGTAGTGGAGGATTGTGTAAATAAAGTGGGTGTAGATCTGAATACGGCGTCAGCGCCTCTCCTTTCTTACATTTCCGGAATTTCATCTGTGATTGCGAAGAATATCGTATCTTATCGGGAAGAAAACGGAAGATTTGAAAACCGCAGACAACTTCTTAAGGTGGCAAAGCTTGGACCGAAGGCATACGAACAGTGCGCTGGATTTATGCGGATTCAGTCGGGGGATAATCCATTTGACGGGACAAGCGTACATCCAGAGTCTTACGATGCGGCGGAAAAGCTTTTAAAAAAGCAAGGGTATAAACCAGAGGACATCAGAGACGGAAAGCTTCTCGGATTGTCGCTTACGATTAAAGATTATAAAAATCTTGCCGAGGAATTGGGAATTGGAGAGATTACGCTGAGAGATATAGTAAAAGAACTGGAAAAACCGGCAAGAGATCCGCGTGACGAGATGCCAAAGCCAATCCTGCGTACAGATGTATTGGAGATGAAGGATCTGACAGAAGGAATGATATTAAAAGGGACTGTCCGTAATGTTATTGATTTTGGGGCATTTGTAGATATTGGCGTACATCAGGACGGCCTTGTACATATCTCTGAGATAACAGATAAGAAATTTATCAAGCATCCGCTGGAAGTAGTAAGCGTTGGGGATATTGTGGATGTGAAGGTTATGAGCGTGGATTTAAAAAAGAAGCGAATCCAGCTTACGATGAAAGGACTCTCTTAGTTCGGTCAATCGGAGAAACAAATTTAAGGTATGGAATTGGAGGAAAATCTCATGAAGAAACCTTGGCAGAAAAATCTGGAGACGATTCTGGGAGTTTTAATTGGCAATGCTTTACTTGCATTCACAGTGGCGGCATTCTTGGTCCCGCATGGTATTATTATGGGTGGAGCAACGGGGATTGGTCTTACGATCAGTCATTATCTGCCGATTCAACTCTCTTTGATCATTTTGATCGTTAATGCGTGTCTGTTTCTTTTAGGGGCTGTTACACTAGGAAAGAAATTCGTGATCACAACGATTGCAAGTACGTTCCTGTATCCGGCGTGTCTGACGGTAATGCAGGAGATTCCGGGCATTACGGATCTTACAGATAATATTATGCTGGCAACGTTTTACGGAGGAGCGTTTCTTGGACTTGGAGTAGGAATGATCGTCCGTGTGGGGTCATCTACAGGAGGCACGGATATTCTGGCGCTTGTGTTAAACAAATGGCTTCATGTCAGTGTAGCCGTGTTGGTGTATATTGTGGATTTTGTGGTACTTGGAGCACAGGCGGTCTTCTCGGATTCCGAACAGATCATGTACGGTGTTCTGGCATTGGTGCTGGAGACGGTCATGCTGAACCGGGTAATGTTGATGGGACAATCGCAGATTCAGCTTTTTGTTATCTCTGATAAGTACGAGGAGATACGTGAGAGGATGCTGAAGGAGCAGGATGTAGGAGTGACAATGGTCCATGTTGAGACTGGGTTTGGGAAAGAGAATCAAAAGGCGGTTTTATGCATTATTCATAACCGAAAACTTTACGCAACGAATGAGATGATTCATACCATTGATGAAAAGGCATTTGTCACTATTTCGCAGATTAATGAGGTGAAAGGACGAGGCTTTACGCTGGAACGGGAAAACTATTCTGAAGTTGAGAAAATAAAAAAAGAAGATTAAAAAAGAAAATAAAAAAAGAATTCATTATGAGGAGAGTTATAGTGTCTGAACGATTTTCCAGAACAGAATTATTGATTGGGACAGAGAACCTGAAACGTCTGAAATGCGCAAGGATAGCAGTGTTTGGAGTCGGGGGAGTTGGCGGATATGTGGTGGAGGCATTGGCGAGAAGCGGCATAGGGACACTGGAACTGATCGATGATGATATTGTCAGTCGCAGTAATATCAACCGGCAGATTATTGCCACGGAAAAGACGGTTGGCCGCGCCAAAGTGGACGTGGCAAAAGAACGGGTGCTGGAGATCAATCCAAATATTAACGTTAATATCCATAAAACCTTTTATTTGCCGGATACGTCGGAACAGTTCGACTTTACACAATATGATTATGTCGTCGATGCGATTGATACTGTGACGGGAAAAATCGCGCTTGTTATGCAATCGAAGGGAGCAGGGACACCCATTATAAGCTGTATGGGGGCGGGAAATAAACTTAATGCGGCGGCTTTTCAGGTGGCCGATATTTATAAAACTTCGGTCTGTCCGTTAGCAAAGGCGATGAGAAAAGAGCTTAAAAAGCGGGGAGTCAAGCACTTAAAGGTTGTGTATTCGCAGGAAGAACCGCGAAAAACGGGCGGACGGGTACCGGGAAGCATTGCATTTGTGCCTTCAGTGGCAGGACTGATCCTTGCAGGGGAAGTAGTGAAAGATCTTCTGGAAGAATATCCTCAGCGGACAAAGGAACACACGCCCTTTGTCTACTAAAGGAATTAATAATTAAGGAAAAAGGTTTCTCTTTTTAAATAACTTAAATTTTAAGAGGAAAGGCCGATATTATTAATATAAGGAGGTTATCAAGATATGGAATTTGCAAATAGTATCGCAATGGCAAGTATGTCGATGAGCGCGGCAAAGCTGCAGATGAGCACTAGTTTGGCTGTTACCAAAAGTGCAATGGAAACTCAGGAAGCTGCCGCTGCACAGCTTCTTGAGATGCTTCCAAGCCCACCCGGAGTAGGGCAATATGTTGATGTAAGGGCTTAAAGAAAAGGACTGTGATTCTGAAGAACAGAAAGCAGTCCTTTTCAATACAAAAATTCTTTGCGAGCTGGAGCGCCATATTGTATAAACTAAGGAGAGGAAGCACAAAATATAGTATTAGAGGAAAATGGTGTAAAAAAAGGAGGAAAAAGATAGAAAAAAGGTATTGACAGGGAGGGGAAAAGCTGATATTATAAATTTCGCTGCGGCGGACGCAGCGGAATTCCCTGAAAACAAGGCATTGCAGCATACAGGCAATGGAGGTTAGAGGGGGAGGGAAGAAAAAAATATCAAAAAAGGTATTGACAAAGAGATACTGATATGATATTGTTAATAAGCTGTCGCTGAGACAGAGAG
>VIQU02000021.1 GCA_010206225.2 Lachnospiraceae bacterium MD308
CAGCTCCCGTTCTGAAGGAAGCTTTGCGAACACCGGATCAGAACTGCTTTCCGTCTGCGTGGCCTTTCCCTGAATCTTTCGAATCCAATAGCTTAGGGTGGATTGAGGCACCTCATTCTGCTGGCACCAGTCTTTGCGGGATAAACCGCTTTCTTGGAACGTATGAATCCGGTCTGCCCAAAGCGCAGCTTTTGAGATTATATTATCATTCGTATTAATTAGTATCACCTCCATCATTTGAAATTATCTTATCAAAAATGGAAGGGAATTTGTAGATACGGATTATTACCTACTTACTATTGAGAGAAACTGCTTTTTAGGGTATACTAAGTAAAAGGATATAGTTTTATTAAGAACGGTGGTAATTGAACATGTCAATTTTTTACAAAGACAAGTAATTCAATCCCTCAATGGCTTGTCGGATGATAATTTGCGCTTTTTTACTCGAAATGATTCAGCGTTTTATGAAACCCTCCGAAAACAAAGAGGAAAATGTTGACAAGTTGGTTATAAACAAAACATAGTTCGAAGAATTGACAGTTTAGATGGCCAGTATCTTATTGACGCAGATTATGATATAGATGAATGCAATGATGAAATTGCAAAATTATTTGGAGTGTTTGAGTGATGAAGATATTGATAGATACACATATAGCCATCTGGGCAGTATTAAATGATCCTAAACTGCCTAAGAAAGCAAAAGTAGAAAAATTAATGTTTTTGTCATTAACTTGACACAAGGGGACTGAAGGCCATGGAGGAACTTTCGAAGCTGGAAACACAGAGGGGGAATCCGGCTTACCTTGGCGATGGCAAAAGCGCAGGAGGAAAGCGGGAGCGGATCGCCAGTAATAAGATTGCACATTCTTGATACTGAATATTTCGTCGCTACAGCTAATTCCGATCCAAACTCAAAAAATCGTTATAATAATCTTGTTTAAGCATAGTTACTATTTTCCGACAGCACCTTTCGTACTGTCTGTGTAAGGTTACAACTAAATTATATTATGATTTTTTAATTTACTATAGAAAGGAACTAAAGATTATGTTGGCTGTAACCAGAAAAGCGAAAATCAAAGAAATAATTCTTGAAAAGAAAAGCATCACTGTCCTGGAATTATCAAAGCTTTTTTCCGTGACAGAAGAAACCATCCGCCGCGATCTTAAGCAGTTAGAAGATGACGGGTTCCTCACCCGCACCTATGGAGGTGCCTTTATACAAAATGGCGTGGGTAATAACGTTGATCTGACGATCCGTGAGACGGCCTATATAGAAAACAAGCAGAATATCGCAGAAAAATGCCGGGGCATTATAAAAAATGGAGATTCTATATTTTTAGATTCCTCTACCACCGCCTATCAGATCGCAAAGGCGGTTAAGAATATGCGTCTTACCGTCGCAAGCAATTCTCTGCTTATTATTAATGAGCTATGTGAAAAGGAAAATATCCACCTTGTCACTTTAGGCGGAGCATATCTTCCCGAAGACAAAGCATTCTGCGGCAACATTACGCTTAAAAATCTTGAGCAATATTATTTTGACAAGGTTTTCATGTCCTGCCGATCTTTATCAATGGAGCATGGTATTACGGATTCCCATGAACCTACGGCATCCATCCGGCAAAGCCTGATAAGAAGAAGCCAGAATATATACATTGTTGCGGATTTTTCTAAATTTGACAAGACTTCCTTTCTTACCATCTCAGACTTCGCCCCTGTCACCGGACTTGTCACTGATAAACCATTAAGCCAAAAATGGCTGGACTTTCTTTCTGAACAAAATGTGAAGACTTTTATATAAGAATTTTTATATTATTTTTCTTGTAATAATCTATGTACTGCTGCGGTACCCCTTTGTCTGACACAACAGTATCCGACAAAGTCAGCCGACCCAGACTTAAAAAGGATTTCTTATCAAACTTGAAGGAATCGAGAACAATAACCATCTTGTCTGCGATCTCCCTGATAGTGCGGTATACAATAAGTTCTGTCGAATAGTTCACCGTATAGCCTGCCGACAAATCCGCGCCCCCTACTCCCATAAATGCCTGAGAGATATGAAGATTGTCCAGATTCCGCATAAACATCTCTCCCGCCACATACAGATGGCTGTGGACCAGATTTCCGCCTGTGAGGATAACATTCGCTTCCGTATTTTTCGCAAGCGCCTGTGCCGCCAGAAGGTTATTCGTCAGCACATTCACCTTGCCGAATTTTGCCAGTTCTCTTGCTACATAATAACAGGTTGTCCCCTGCCCGATAAAAAGCCACCCGGTATCTGTTACCAGAGAGGCTGCAAGCCGTCCTATTTCCTCCTTTCTGCTGTCGTATTCAATATGCATCCCCAGATATTCCTCCTGGACAGATGAAAGCTCTGTAACCTCTTTCACCGGCAGCGCCGCCCCGTATATTCTCTTTAAACATCTGCGCTCTTCAAGAACATCCAGATCTTTGCGGATAGTAACCTCCGACACGCCGAAAATCTCGCTTAAGTCATTGACCTCTATGCGTCCTTGTTGTTCGACCATCCGCTTTATCTCCGCAAGTCTTTTTGTTTTATTCATTGTCTTTCCGTTTTTTTTCATCCCTCAATAACTCCCGTTATTCTAAAAACCCTTCAAAAGCTCCTTCACCAGAAGCTCCCCAATATATCCGTTTCCCGCTGCGATCTGCGACGGAGCTGTAATGTCAATCTCTCCGCCTCTATAGTCCGTCACCGTCCCTTTCGCTTCCTTTACAAGTAAAAGTCCCGCCGCAAAATCCCAGGGCTTTAAATCATGCTCGACAAAGGCTTCTGTCCTCCCGCACGCAACGTACGCAAGGTCAAGCGCCGCAGAGCCCGTTCTTCGTATGTCAGAACAGCGTAAAAAGATCTGCTTAAACAATTCAAAATTTTTATCTGCAAGCTCATGCTTCCACGGACTTGTACCAACCGTAACAAGACTTCTTTCAAGCTCTCTTGTTTTGCTTACATAGATTCGTTCTTCATTTAGCCAGGCTCCTTTTCCTTCCTGCGCCCAGAAAAGCTCCTCCGTATACGGCTGGTATACGATCCCCATAACAATCTTTCTGTTATCACAAAGAGCCAGAGACAGCGTACTGTGGCAATAATCATGAATAAAATTCGTCGTTCCGTCTATCGGGTCGAGAATCCATACCGGCTTTCCAAAATCGATATCACGGTTATCCTTTTCTTCACCCATGAACTGAATATCCGGATAAAGCTCTTTTAACCCCGTCTGTACAGCCTCCTGCACCATGATATCTATCTGAGTCACAAAATCCGCCGTACCTTTTTCCTTTACGTCAACTTTTTCATGACTGACAAAGAGCGGCCTTACATTCCTGACCAGGCTTTTGACCTTTTCTATATCTACCATACATTACCTCCTGTCCGGAGCAATCCGGACCGAACATGCTAATTATACCATTATTTTCCTTAAAATACTAGTATAACCAAAAGCCCGGACTCTCTCTAAAGACAGTATAGAGTCCGGGCAGTCCGTCTTTATTTATGTTATCTCGTGACCATATTTATTAAGAAAGCGATATCGTTCAGATTCTACAAATCTGGCCGGAATTTCTTTTATCAGCCGGTTATTTGCAGACAGGTAAATGGAACATGCCTTCTCAATTACTTCAACGCATAGCGCTGTTTCTTTTAGGTCTCTTCCGCATGCTACCGGTCCGTGATTTCTTAAGATCACCCCGTTTTTATCATCGATACACTCTGCCGCCATACGCCCTAATTCAAAATGATTTTCCGCGCAGACATACTGTCTGGTCAGCGGAATCTTCCCTCCTAAGAGCTGAGACATCTCTTCTACCATACACGGAACTGCATTTACCGGAAGCGCGGAAACTGCCATGGCCTTTGCCGTGTGAGCATGAATGATCGCTTTTACGTCTTCTCTTTTCAGATAGATCTGTCTATGAACTTCCTTTTCAGAGGTCGGCGTCCGCTCCCCGCAGGCAACCGTTCCATCCAGATTCAGAACAACAAAATCCTCCAGGCGCATTGCATCATATTCAATTTTGCTAGGCGTAAGTATAATATGGTCTCCAATCCGTACACTCACATTTCCCCATGTTCCCAGAAAAAACCTTTTTTCAACCATCTGTCTGCAAATGTTCAAGATCTCCTGTCTCGCTTCTGTATACAGCATAGTACTTACTCCTTCATGATTTTTGCCCGGATCTTCCACATCTTCTGCATATGACTATAGCCTGCGGTATACAGTTCATAGAACTTCATATACTTTTCATGATTTTTCATATCCGGCTCATATACCTTCTTTATCTTCACGATCTTTCCAACTGCGTCCTGATAGCTTGAGAAAATTCCCTGCACAACCGCATTGTTGATCGCAACGCCTCTGGCTCCAAGCTCTTCCCCTTCTACGGTTACGATCCTACTTCCCAGCGCGTCCGCAAACATCTGGCACCATGCGCTGCTGTTAGCGCCGCCGCCGCATATTGTGATCTGCCCGATAGGAAGCGGCATATGCTGATAACAGTCAAGCATGGCAAATGCTACACCCTCATAGGTTGCACGCACAATGTCTGCCAGTGTATTACGCACATTCAGTCCTGTGTAGCTTGCGCGGGCTCTGGAATCCGTAAAGGGCGCTCTCTCTCCTCCGGCCAGAAGATAGGGATGATACATCACTCCATTAGAACCGATCGGAACCTCTTTGATCATATCTTCCATATAGGCATAAACATCCTTACCCTCTGCCGCCGCGTCTTCCTTCACCTGCAGTCCAAGGGTTTTCAGGCACCATTCCAGATTCGGCGTGCCCGCAAAGGAAGACATCAGCCTGAGCCATCTTCCTTCCATCACATGGGCGACCGTCATTCCGGACGGGATATCATCCATTAGCGGTTCATCGATCACCATCTCATGAAGCGCCGCCGTTCCCATGATCGAACAGCAGTGTCCCTTTTCTATCACGCCGCTTCCAAGAGCGCACGCTCCCACATCCATAGGTCCTGACGTTACAAGAACATCATTGGTAAGCCCCATGCTTTCCGCCACTTGGGGAAGAATCTTAAATGCATTGTCCTTTGCGCTCTTTATCGGCGGATACTTATCTCTGTATTTATCGATCCCGCACAGGGAAAATGCTTCGTCAAGATAGTCTCTTTTTTTCTGGTCTAACAGGATCAATGACTGGTCTGTCGCATCTGATGTGATCTCCCCTGTAAATTTAAAGTAAAGATAATCCTTCAGATGGAGAAGCCATCTGCTCCTGTCAAGAGATTCTTTCTCATATTTCTCCATCCACCGCACGATCCCATTCTGATTTCCCGTGCAGACCCAGGTTCCGCACGCTTTAAACAGCTTTTCGCAGGTTCCGTCCTCTACCCATTCATCTACAAATTCTGCCGCCCTTCCATCACAGAAGCAGCACCCTCTTCTAACCGGCTCGCCATCTTCATCTACCATCCAAAGACCATCTCCCTGGGCAGTAATCCCAAGACCTATGATGTCAGAGGCGTCTACCCTTCCGGCCACATCCTTTACGCACTCTACCGCACTGTCCCAGATTTCCAGCATATCCTCTTCATACTGGTTCTCCTCCGGAAAATACCCTTTAAGGGGAATCCCCTTTTTGGCAATCTCTTTTCCCTGTGTATCAAACAGCACAGCTTTGATCCCTGTCGTACCTGAATCGATGCCAATGATATATTTTTCCATATTAAAACCTCACATTCTAAAACAGGCCTTTGATAAATGCCAGTGACTCTATGATCAGCTTGTCAAGGTATGCGTTATTCGCATCCTTTGGAAGCATGTCCCTCCATACATTTCCGCCTTCTAAGGCAACCGAACCTCCGGTTCTTACCAGCGGCTCGAAGGAAATGCAGCGGTCATAATTGATTTCTTTCAGAGCGTTTACAACCTCCTGCCACGGAAGAAATCCCGGTCTTGGCGGACGGCGGTTATTTGTTCCCATGTGGTAATGTCCCAGTTTATTTCCGGCGATTCGGACAGCCTCTGCCAGATCGTCTTCCTCGATCATCCCATGGAAAATGTCAAGAAGGATATTGATGTTCGGGTGATCCACCATATCCGCAAGTCTTCTTGCTTCCTCGGCAGTATTTAACATATAGCTTTCGAAGCGGTTTACCACCTCCATATTCCAGCTGATGTCATAATCAGCCGCGCATTTCCCGACTTCCTTCAACGATTTTGCCGCCTGCTCAAAGCTTCTTTCCTTATCGATGGGTCGGTCAAATTTGCACCATGCGCCATAATTGATTCCTGAGAAATTGTGAGCGCCAAGTTTTCCCCATGCCTCGATCAGCCGCTTTGATTTTTCTACAGCAGCAAGCCTTCCTGCTTCATCTGTCTGGGAAAGATCCTCCTCGCGCCCAAACCCGCCGGAAACATAAAGCTCCACATCATTAGCCTTGCTTGCCGACACGATCTCGTCAATCTCCTTCTGCGGCATGGTAAGGGTCCTGCCCCAGAAAATCTCCAGTCCGTCAAACCCGCACTTTCTTGCGCGCTCAATCATCTGCGGATAATCTGTTCCCTCCCAGTTCTTGCTCCAGTAACAATAACAGATACCAAATTTCATCGTTCCTTCCTCCTTATGCTTTACTATTTCTTCTTCTGATTGCGTCAATTGAAACAGCAATAAGTACAACAATACCTGTCACAATCTGATCCCAATAAGAAGAGATTCCCAAAAGACTGATACTAAATGATATAACGCTCATCAGCAGACCGCCAATGATCGTTCCGCCAATCCCACCGATTCCGCCGTTCATCGAGGTACCGCCAAGTACGGCTGCGGTAATGGACGGCATCGCCCAGTTCTCACCAATATTTACCTGTGAAGAGGCAAGTCTTAACACCATAAGCACGCCTGCAAGCGAAGAGATAAATCCGGTAAGCGCATAGACTCCCATCTTCGTCTTACTGCTCTGGATACCGACGATCCTTGCCGCGCTTTCATTTCCGCCTACTGCGTAAATATGACGTCCGAAGGAGGTATACCTGAGCATATACATGAGAACCACCGCAAGCACCAGCATGATCACTGCCGGATACGGAACAACCCCGAATAGCGAACCCTGACCGATCACCGTTACAGATGCCGGGATTCCCGTAAGCGGAATACCTTTTGTCGCAACATAAATGATTCCTTTATAAAGCGCGCTTGTCGCAAGGGTGACGATAAACGGAGTAAGATTCAAGGAACAGATAAAGATTCCGTTAATCGCTCCCAATACAGCCCCTGCCGCCAATGCGATCACAATGGCTAAAAAGGGGTTTACCCCTCCCACTGTCGTTAGCATAGCAAATATCATACTGCAAAGCCCCGCGATACTGGCAACCGACAGATCAATGCCGCCAAGCAGAAGCACCAGCGTCTGCGCGAAGCCGATGATGATCGTAAACGACGCGGAACGGATAAATGTAGAGAGATTGTATGCCGTATAAAAATGTCCCGTCAGTATCTGAACGACAATCGTCATCAAAATCGTCACGATAAATACGGCGCCCGCCGTTGTCTTAATTGAATTTAACAGTTTATTTTTCATATCGTATCTACCCATCCTTTCTAGTTCAACGCAACCTTCAGCAGATCTTCCCTGACCATATCCTCATCCGGCGTAAGAACTCCTTTCAGGCTTCCCGCGTTCATGATCATAATTCTGTCCGCAATCGTAAGCAGCTCATCCATCTCTGAAGATATCACGATAATCGTAATCCCCATATCCGCCATCTCACGGACAAGTTTATAGATCTCTCCTTTTGCGCGGACATCGATCCCCCTTGTAGGCTCGTCCAAAATAAGAAGCTTTACATTCTTTTCCATCCACCTTCCAAGGATTACCTTTTGTTGATTTCCGCCGCTTAAGTTTTTAATGAGTGTATCCGCGCCCGGCGTCTTAATACGGAGCGCCTCAATATGATGATCCGCAATTTCTTTTGCTTTGGAAAAATTGATTTTTCCTTTGCTTTTTACCTTGTCATAGTTCAGCATCATGATATTTTCACAGATAGAAAGCACCGGAAACATTCCCTGTTTTCTTCGTTCTTCCGGAACAAGCCCGATTCCATGGGCGATCGCCTCCGCGGGAGAATGGATCGTAATCTCTGCCCCGTCAAAAAAGAGCTGCCCCGAATCCTTCTGGGTAAGTCCGTATATGCAGGAGAAAAGCTCCGTCCTGCCTGCTCCTACAAGGCCCGCCACGCCATAGATCTCTCCTTTTTTTACTTCAAAATTAATGTCTTTAAATTCCCGTCCTCTTGAGAAATTCTTTACTTCAAGAAAAATCTCATCGGAAACCTTTCTTTCTACTCTCTGGTTTTTCTCAACCTTCTGATTCGCCATATGATAAATCATTTCATCTATCGAAATATCCTTCGTATCACATGCCTTTACAAATTTTCCATCCCTCATGATCGTCACGCGGTCTGAAATTTCCTGCACCTCATCCAGATGATGGGTAATAATAATAATCGCTTTTCCTTCTTCCTTAAGCTTTCTTACATTTCTAAATAAATGCTCTGTCTCATTTAGTGTAAGAGAAGCAGTCGGTTCATCAAGAATAATAATATTGGAACCAAATACAAGTGTTCTTGCGATCGAAACAAGCTGCTGATATGCTGCGCTTACTTCTGAAACCTTAATTCCCGGATCAATATCCACTTCCAGCTTTTCCATCATTTCCTTCGCTTTCACCGTGGTCTGTCCCCAGTCCATCCGTCTTCCTTTTTTCTGGTGAAGACCAAGGAATATATTTTCCGCAATGGACAACTCCGGAACCAGATTTAACTCCTGAGGCACCATACCTATTTTCTTTTGCAGCGCCTCGTAGGGCGATTTATTTTCAATCTTTTCCCCATTCAGGATAATCTCCCCGGAGTCCGGCTGTAAAACCCCCATCAATACATTCATCAGAGTGCTTTTTCCGGCTCCATTCTCACCAATCAGAGCCATCACTTCTCCAGCATTGAGATTAAAGTCCACATGATCAAGCGCAAGCGTTCCCGGAAACTGTTTGACGATCTGATTCATGCTTAATAGATACTCTGTCATGAACTTCCTCCTTTTTTGAAATTCCCCGCCATTTGGCGGGGAATTAATCACGGCATTATAATCGTTTTCTTTTAGAATTTACCTTTTAATATAATTTATCAAGATATTCCTGTGCATTCTCCGGATATACAATCGCTGTCTGCTCTTCTGTCTGCTCCGGATATGTATCCTCTCCGACCTCTTTTCCGTCAGCAATCATAATTGCAACCTGAATGGTGTCAAATCCCATCTTAAAGCAGTCCTGAACGCCAAGCGCCTGAATAACTCCGTCTCTTAAATACTCAAGAGCACGTTTGTCATGGTCCATTCCAACTAATACGATATCGCCCTCTTTACCTGCGTCAACAACTGCCTGCGCCGCTCCGATCGGATTGCTCATGTTGTTGCAGAAAATTCCCTTAAGGTCAGGATATTTCTGAAGGAAACCTTCGGTAAAGGTTAGAGAATTCTCTACAGAATCATTGTCATTCTGGATCTCTACTACTTCAATATCCGGATATTTTTCCATTACATCCTTAAAGCCCGCGATACGGTCCTCATGACATGGCGCTCCGATTGTTCCTGCAAGCGCTGCTACCTGTCCTTTGTATTCAATCTTCTCAGCAAGGATCTCAGCAAGGTCCGCCCCGTCCTGATAGTTGTGTGTATTGCCTACATACGCGATACGCTTGCATCCATCCTCTTTTGTAGCGTCAGAGCTTGAGAATGTCATAATCTTATGACCCTGGTCGATCAGGTTGTTAATGGTCGGCGTTACGATCTCGATATCATTTACATCTACGCCGATTACATCAAAATCACGTCCTGCTGCTTCTTCAAGTCGGTTTACCTGGTCGATAGCATCAGGCGCCGGCGGAGCAACATACTCATAGTTAATCGTGATACCCTTGTCCGCATACTGCTTCTGCGCTTCTTCAAGTCCCAGACCAACTGCGTCCCACCATGCGTGAACCAGTTTATAGGTAAAATAGAAATTGTATTCCTTTTTTTCAGGCTCATAATCGCCTAATACCAGTTCGGAACCTTCCTCCTGCTTCAGCTCAATGGCCCCTTCCGTACTCTCCTCCTTCTCTTCCTTCTCGCCTTCACCGGAATCGCCGGAGTTTGCGCAGCCTACTGCAAGGCCTGCGATCATTGCCGCACATAACAACACGCTAATGAATTTCTTCTTCATCTTTTGACCCTCCTTATTCTTTTGTTTTCAAACGCTGCCGTTACGTTCGAAACAAAACATTTTTGTTTTCGCGTTTTGTAGTTTTTATTTTAACTTTTATTGTTTTGATTGTCAATATATTATTTCGTTGTTTCAAAATTATTGTTTCGTTTATATTTCGTTTTGTATTCAGAAAATACAAACAGGGCGATCAAACCCTGAAACGAAAGTTCCCCTCAAAAACTCCGTCCCCGGTTGTTCGATCACCCTGTTTCCAGCCGTTATTACTTACATTCGTAAGCCCTTTGATATACTTCGATAACCTGCCGCTTTGACGGCATAAAAAAGTTATCCGCCATGCACGCGTCTTTCATCGCCGTATCTGCCATAGCCTCAAAATCCGGTTTCTCTATATCAAGCTCTTTAAGGCTTCCCGGCAGGGACAGTCTGCGCGACAAGTTTCTTATATGCTCTGTGCACATATAAACCACTTCTTCATCCTTCACATATTCTTTGAAGGAAATTCCCAGCGCATGAGCCACCTTCCTAAACCGTCCCGAAACCCTGGAAAAGCTCCCGGAAAATTCCATAACATAAGGCAGAAGCACTGCATTGCACACTCCGTGTGGCAGATTCATCATACCTCCCAGCGCATGCGCCATTGCATGAACCATGCCAAGACCCGCATTGGAAAAGGCCATTCCGGCCGTATACTCAGCATAAGCCATCATCTCTCTTGCCTCTACGTCAGATCCGTTTTCAAATGCCCGCGGAAGATAGTCATTTATAACCGTGATCGCCCACAATGCATCCTTATCCGTGATCGGAACTGCCTTTTTGGAAAGAACCGCTTCAATGGCATGGGTCATGGCATCCATCCCCGTAGCCGCAGTGAGCTTAGGCGGCATGGTCATCATAAAATCTACGTCATTTACCGCAATACTTACCATGCAGTTCGGGTCTACCATACACATCTTCGAGCGGCGTCTGGGATCTGTAACAATATAAAAGGCTGTAACCTCAGATCCGGTGCCTGCGGTTGTGTTTACCGCAACAATAGGGACTCCTTTTCTTTCAGATCGGTTCACACCTTCATAGTCCTCCACTTTCCCGCCGTTTTCCAGCACAATACTGACAGCTTTTGCTGTATCAATGGCTGATCCACCCCCAACTGCCACGAGAAAATCTACCTGTAGTGTTTTGACCGCATCCAGACATTCATTTACGATTTCAACCGTCGGATTTGGCTGCACCAGATAATAGATGGCATATTCGGCGCCTGCCTCCAAAAGCCGTTCTCCAACCTTATCCGCCGCGCCACTTTTATATAAGAATCCATCTGTAATGATCAGGCCTCTTTTCACGCCTCTTTTCCTTAATTCCCGCGGCAGAAGGGAAATAGATCCTCTGCCAAAAAAGCTGACTCTTACCGCATTACTTCTTTCCACTTTTCCTTCACCTCGCTTTAACTCATCCTGCATTTATTTACCTATCTGGGGAGGTGAATCTACAATTCCCACAATATACGCATCAACCGGTGCCGCCCGGTCCAGAGCATGCTGTGTCGTTTCATCTGTAGTAATAAGAACCAGCTCCCCGATCCCGGCGCCGATGGAATCCGCCGCTACGATAATCTCTTTTTTATTTCCATAAAACGGCTCCACAAGTAAAAGCTTAAAGCCTACCAGATTACTGCATTTCCTTGTAGAAACTACAGTTCCCTTTACTGTCCCTAAAATCATATGGTTCCTTCCTTTCTCACGCTTACCCACTGACCCTGGGAAAGCAAAAACGCGTTGGCATCGTCAGTATCTACATGGAAATCCAGTCTTGCGCTTTCACTTACTCTTATCACCACGTCATTCATCACTCCGCCTTTTGGGCCTTTGACACAGACCTTTACCCTCTCCTTGTCTAAAACCCCGAACCATCTGGCGTCTTGCGGGGTCATATGGATATGTCTGTCAGCAATGATAACCCCGTTCTTAAGCAGCACCTCACCCCCGGGCCCTCTGATGAGAAGTCCCGGAGTTCCCGCCACATCGCCGGAGGTTCTTACCGGGGGCGAAAGGCCGAGTCTCCGGCTGTCGCCGGCCGACAGCTCTACCTGAGTGTCTTTCCTTTCAGGGCCGAGGATTCTCACCTTCTCAAGTTTTCCCTTTGGCCCGATCAGGGTTACCTGCTCCACACACGCAAACTGATTTTTCTGACTCAGATTTTTGAGGGGAGTCAGCTCATATCCTTTGCCAAACAAAAGCTCCACATGCTCTCTTGTGAGATGGACATGCCTCGCCGAGATACCGACCGGAACCTGAAGGGGATCTTCGCTCAGCCTTTTTAAATTGTCTGCGACCCGGGCCGTTATTATTTCAATCAGTTCCTCTCTGTCCACCATCTTAAGCTCCTTATCTGTCTCTTATCTGTCTCTTATCTGTCTCTTATTTGATATAAGGAAGGATCTCTCCAACAGAGCTGTGAGGTCTTGGGATCACATGAGCCGCCACAAGCTCGCCGATTCTCGATGCCGCCTCCTGACCTGCTTCTGTAGCTGCCTTTACCGCGCCTACGTCTCCCTGTACCATAACCGTTACTAATCCGGAACCGATCTTTTCTGTTCCTACAAGCTCTACATCCGCTGATTTTAACATTGCGTCAGCCGCCTCGATCGATGCCGTAAGGCCTCTTGTTTCAATCATTCCTAACGCAAGCATACCTCTCTTTGTTCCTGTTGTTTCTGCCATGTTTCTGTTCCTCCTTGTGATCTTTATTGATTCATATTTAATATTTTTTTAATTTCCGGATGCGGATTGCAGATGACAACCGCAGTTTTTATGTTCTCTGCGCCGATAAGCCGCCCGGCTTCCTTTACCGCCTCTACGGCCGCCTGTACCTCGGATGTCATTCCCGCCAGCACAGTATGGCACATTTTCCCGCCAAGCTTTTTATGACAGCTTACAATTCTTACATCCGCCGTTTTTAATGCCTGATCAACCGCTACTACTGTATTGGAAAAATAGCTGATTTCCAAAACGCCAACAGCAGTCAGATTTTTCTTATCTTTTGTTTTCCTTAGCTCTGTTTTTGTTATCTGTGATAATTTTTTTGTTCCTTCAAAGGGACGTTCAATGATCTCTGTCAGCACATCTTCAGGTCCGGCAAGCTCCAATGCCGCCCTTCTTGCGTATTCGCACGCCTCCTTCACATCATCCGTCCCGCCTTCAAATTTTGCCTGTGCCGTGAGCGGGATGAAGGTGCCTGCGTCTTTGGGGTTAATGGTGTCTATGCCAATGATCCTTACTTCCGCTGCCTTACACGCCTTATCCATGGCATACAGCACCGTCCCATAGCCGGCACACTCCAGAAAACCTACTGCCACTTAAACCTTCCACCTCTCTTATATGATCCTGAGTCCGCCCTCCGAAAGCATACATCTTCGTTTTCTTGTAAAGCTTCTTGCGCAGGTAAGTCCTTCACCTGTGGGGCCGGCGATGGTCATCGTCGTGTGGCCTTCGCCTCCGATTCCTATCCCTCTTAAGGTCGCGCCGTTTTTTGTATAGATGGTGGTCTCAATTTCTTTTCCAAATACTGTCATATGATCTACATTTTTTGAAAAAATAGAAGATGTATGCCGGTTTCCGCCTTCTGCCGAAACCGCAAGGCTTACACACTCTTCAAAAGTACGGCACTTTACAATGGGAAGTACCGGCATAAGCTGTTCTATCTGGACAAACGGATGTCCGGGTTCTGTCTCACAGATCAAAAGCCGTGTGTCTTTATGGCTATGAATCCCGATTTCCTCAAGAAAAAGCGCCGCATCTTTTCCGACCCATTTCTTGTTCACCTGATATCTTCCGTCCTTGTTTATCATCGCAAACGCGGTGACCGCTTCCAGCTGCTTCGAATCAAGCAGATAAGCGCCTTCCTTTTGCATCGCGTCTATCAGCCGGTCTGCCGCAGATTCCATAACAAATACTTCCTTTTCCGCCAGACACAAAAGATTATTATCAAAAGAAGCTCCTCTGTAGATTTCCTTTGCCGCATATGCGATATCTGCCGTATCGTCCACAACTACCGGTGGATTCCCCGCGCCGGCTCCTATGGTCTTCTTGCCGGAGCGAAGGAGGGCGTTTACCATTCCCATGCCGCCTGTTCCTGCCATCAGACGGATCCTCGGACTTGCCGTAATCTTATTTACTGATTCCATCGAAGGCTCCCTCTGCATCGTAATGAGATTTGCCGGGCCGCCATTTTCTACAATGGTTTTATGTAATAACCTGAGACAATAGGCGCAGCACTTTTTTGCGCCGGGATGTACGTTAAACACGACCGAATTACCGCCCGCGGTCATGCTGATCGTATTATTGATGATTGTTTCTGTTGGGTTTGTTGACGGAGTGACAGCACCGATTACGCCGAAGGGAGCGCATTCCTCGATCATTAAGCCCTCGTCTCCTGAAACGGCATCTGTCGTAAGGCATTCTACCCCGGGCGTTTTTCGGATAACCGCCAGATGCTTCTGTACCTTATCCTCATAACGGCCCATACCGGTTTCTTCCCGCACCATCTTTGCCAGTTCTTCCGCGTGCTCCTCCGACACTGCGCGGATCGCCGCGATAATGCGCTTTCTGTCTTCAAGATTATAGTCCTTCACCCATTTGCGCTGTGCCTGATATGACGCTTCTATAGCTTCCTCCACGCATTCAAACACACCGTCCTCCCCGCCGCAGGCCTTCGGGGAGCTTAAGGACTTTACGTCTATATTTTCCAGCACTTGCTGTACAATAAGTTCGATTTCCTTTGCACCTATGTTCATACTGTTCCTCCTGCTTTCAGTTCCTCCATTACCCTGCGCGCTACCTCTGCAATAATCTCTTCCTTCGTCCTGCCGCCTGTCCCGACGTTAGCGTGCGCTCCGGCGCCGGCGCTATCCCGGACAGGAATCTGATCTCCGGGCCTTACAAGGGGCGTTACACCCTTTGGCATACAGGATGTCTGCCTTTCGTCAGGAGATATATTTCCTTCAGAATCCGACAGCCATCTTTCAGGAATGCCGCCGGCTCTTAAAAGCTCTACCGGTTCAAGGGGCCTGATATCGTCTGATGTCACGATATCCCTGTCATTGGTCTCGCAGGCTGCGCAGGGCGGAATCCCCCCGCTTGTGATACCAAGCTTTTTCCGGATATCCAAAAGCTTGTTTACCTGACTGCAGGACAGGATATTCTGTCTGCCGATGATATTTCCCGTATACATAAGAATCGTGGCGTAATATTCAACAGACTCCAGCCTGTAAAACGTCTGGTAAATGTCGCTTCCCCAGGTAAGCGCTCCGTGATTCGCAAGCAGCACGCCGTTATGGGTATTTACGAAGGGAGCTATGGAATCCGGCACCTCCTGGGTTCCAGGAGTGGCGTATTTTGCAATAGGAATAGAGCCAAGTCCCATGACCGCCTCTGTAAGAATCGCGCTGTCCAGGCTGATGCCTGCAATCGCAAAGCTTGTCGCCACCGGCGGATGTGCATGGACCGCCGCCTTAAGTCCCGGATTTTCCTCGTATACCCGAAGATGCATCTTCACCTCTGATGAGGGCTTCATCCTTCCCATTAAAACCTTCCCGTCCAGATCCATCTTCACAAGCATATCTTGGGTCATAAATCCCTTCGATACGCCTGTGGGCGTTGTCCAGATCGTGCGCGGACCGGTCTTACAGCTTATGTTTCCGTCATTTGCAGCTACAAATCCTTTGTCATACATCCGCTTTCCTATATCAAGTATCGCCTTTTTTGCCTCAAAATCTGTCATATATTTCTCTCCTTGAAGCGTAACCACGTACTTTCACCTCCTTTTATTGTATTATTTTTGTTTATACATTAATATTATTTACTTTTTGTTGTTTTGTCAATGATTTGTATTGTATTATTTTTATTGATTTTTGTTTTATTTATTTTTTTCTTTTTTATTTTGTTTCCAAAGAGGGAATGTTATAACTTTTTTGTGCGAAAAATATGTAGCCTGGCAAAGTAAATTTTGATACAATATATTAAGAACATTAAAATAATAAATAGCTAATCTTCAAACAAAACACCAAGATTGGAGTTCACAATGAATAAAAGGCCAAAAAGAAACAGAAAAGGCTCTTTGCTTATTTCTATTATATTAGTTTTTTGTATTTTAGGATCAGTTGTATTCTCTGTCGCAAGGAAGACGTCTGCAGAGATGTCCGCCTCAGCAATCAACAATCTAAGTGACAGCCTTGTTTTAGTCAAGGGCACGATAGAGGCTATTTTATTTAAAGAAGCAGAATTTCAAGAATTTATCGCACAGGAGATTGCTGTTTCCAAAAATCCCTATGAGTTCATCCGTTCTTACAACAAAAATCAGACGATCGCTAAGATCTCTCTGATACTGGAAGGAGAAGCAGAAGGTATCTCTAGTACAGGAGAAGCATTTTCAGAAAGTACTCTGGACTTCTCCTCTGGAAAAAAAGTAGACTCCTTATCGATTACCCAGTCCTATCTGAATGATATGGGTGCATGGGCATATACGATGAAATGCCCTGTTATGAAAGACGGCAAAGAAACGGCTAATCTTTATATCGAGTATACCTTTGACTCTTTTGAAATGACACTTCCAGATAATCTCTATGACGGAAGAGCCATGCTGTATATTATGGACAGTAAAAGCGAACGGCTTATATTAAAGCCTACGGGAATGGGAGAACGGGATGCCGGCCATCTGAATTTAGCAGATTTTTACCGCGCTAACAATATCATGGATGACACCCTTCAGACAAAAGTTTCCGAGACCATCCATGACGGAGACAATATCATGTTTTATCATGACATTCGGAATAAAAACTCTCTGATCTACATGTGGGCAGTAAATGACGGAGCATTCTATCTGATCGGATACGTGCCGATCGAAGCCATTCAGCAAGAAGGACGCTCTGTAAACCAGAATATACTTATCGTTGTGCTTGTCATGCTTGCTGCTTTCTTCCTGTGCTGTATCCTCTACTATCTTAGCCAGAAAGAACAGCAAACGATTCGCAAAGAACGTGAGGCAGAGAGGGAGAGCCACAACAAGCAACTGGCAGAAGCCTTGCAGGCAGCACAGATCGCAAGCAATTCCAAGACCACCTTCCTCTCAAATATGTCCCATGATATCCGCACACCTATGAATGCTATTCTTGGATTTACCACACTGCTTTCCAAGGATGCAGATAATCCAGTCAAGGTAAGGGAATATACGAAAAAGATCACTGCATCCGGCCAGCACTTGCTCAGCCTGATCAATGACGTCCTAGATGTCTCTAAGATCGAGAGCGGGAAAATGGTACTTACTATCGGAGAATTCACCCTGAATGATCTGGTAGCCTCTGTTGATGCCATTATCCGCCCGATGGCGAAAGCAAAATCACAGAATTTTTATGTCTCAGAAACGGATATCAACCATGAATACCTGATAGGAGATGAGACAAGAATTAATCAGATCTTGATCAATCTTCTCTCAAATTCAGTAAAATATACGCCTGAGAAGGGCAATATCTGGTTTCGGATCATCGGACAGAAACAGCATACCACTCAGTACGAGCATATCCAGATAGAGGTCGAGGACGACGGATACGGCATGACGCCAGAATTTCTGGAGACTATCTTCGATGCATTTACCAGAGCAGAGAACAGCACTACGAACAAGGTACAGGGTGCCGGGCTTGGCATGGCGATCACCAAAAATATCGTAGATCTCATGGGCGGAACGATTGATGTTTTCAGCGAAGTTAATAAAGGAAGTCTTTTCAGGGTTGATCTGGAACTTCGCATACCCAGCGAGCAATCGGACAGCCAGTTCTGGAAAAACAGCGGAATCACCCGGATCCTGGCGGTAGATGACAGCGCCGATATCTGTAAGAGTATAAAGACGCTTATGAAGGATACCGGCATATCTGTGGACACCGCCCGAAACGGGCAGGAGGCTCTTCGCATGGCGCAGCATGCCTGTGATGATAATACCTGTTACCAGGCATTCTTACTGGACTATATGATGGGAGACATGAGTGGTATTGAGACGGCAAAGGAACTCCGAAAGTTCATTTCTGACACCATTCCAATCCTGTTCCTTACCTCCTACGACGGCAACGACATGCAGGCGGAGATTTCTTCTATGAAAAATGTCGGTTTTCTTGCAAAGCCATTCTTTGTGTCTGCATTTAAAGAAGCGCTTCTCAGTATGCAGGAAGCGCAGGATATCAATGATCAGACATCAGAGGAAACAGAAGCCATTGCCCTTAACGGATTTCATTTCCTTGTAGCAGAAGACAATGATATCAATGCGGAAATTCTCTCAGAACTTTTAGATATTGAAGGCGCTACCTGCGAAGTCATGGGAAATGGACTGCTGGCATTAGAACGGTTTGAGCGAGCTTCTGCGGATGAATTTGACGCTATTTTGATGGATGTCCAGATGCCGATTATGAATGGCTATGAAGCGTCCAAAAAAATCCGCTTACTAAACCGGCATGACGCAAAGAGTATTCCAATCATCGCCATGACAGCAAACGCTTTTGCAGAAGACGTAAAGGATGCTTTAAATGCCGGTATGAACGCCCATGTAGCAAAACCGATCGATATGGATCTGTTAAAGAAAACCATTCATCAATATATACCTTAACCTCTTTAATCCACACGAAAGGAGAACAACATGAAAATGAATCGAATGGGAACCTTCAATAAACTGACAGCAGCTTGCATGATCGGAATCATGACACTGACATTGGCTGCTTGCAGCAGTTCTGCGAACACCAAGGAAAATCTTGTTTCTAATGATGATGACAAAAAAATCATCAACCTGTTCGGACCCATGGAAAAATCAAAGCCCAATGTAGACAATATCGCAAGAACCGCTTTTGACCTGACTATAGAAATGGCTGAAAAAGATCTTGACCTGACTGTCCGTTACAGAACCTACACCGCAGAAAATTATCAGGAAAAGACCTATGATGATGTATCGCTTGACCGGCTGCGCAACAATATGGATGATCTGTATCTTCTGAATCCGGATACCATCCAGATATTAGGTTCCGAAGACAGGCTCTTAGATCTGTCTGTGCTCGACAACGCAAAAAATCTTCGGGAGGTCGTAAAAACCGCAAATACCGTCAACGGTAAGCTGGCAGCAATACCGCAGGAAGTCGTCGCCCATGGTCTGTTTGTTAACAAGGATATGTTCGATAAATATAATCTAAACCTGCCGAACACACCCGAAGAATTTATGGAATGCTGCAAGGTATTTAAGGAAAATGGAATTGAAACTCCTATCGGCGCAAACCGCTGGTGGTTGGAAAACTTTGTCTTTGCACAGGCTTACGCGGATCTGTACAACGGAGATCATACAGACGCTCTGATAGAGGCTTTAAATAAGGGCGACGCTAAATACAGCGATTATATGCGTCCTGGTTTTGAATACCTGAAAGAGCTGATCGATAAAGGTTATATAGATGCCAAAACCGCCTACACTTATGAAGCGATCGAGGGAGAAGGAGCTGATTTTCTGGCTCAGAAGACTCCCATCGTAATGGCATACTGGGCTGCCGCCAATTCAGAGACCGCTTACGGCAAACCTGATTTTAATCTTCAGGTTATCGGATTTCCCAGCAAACTGGGACAAATGCCAGTTGTATCTATGACAGGATATGCGATCTGCGCAAACGCCGAACATCTGGAAGATACCTCCGATGTTCTGAACATCATTCTTTCTGACGAAGCCCTTCAATTATATGCCGAGACTAATAAAGTCATCTCTCCGTCAAAAAATGTAGAAGTTGAGTGTATCGATGCATTAAAACCGCTGAATGATAAGATAAATGACAATGTATATGTACTCGGCTCTAACGCCGGCATGAATGTAGAACAGTGGGGAAATACTTGCCTGATCGTGCGCGATCTCCTAAACGGAGCTACGGTGGACGAATGTATGGCAGAATTTGATAAGCTTCAAGAAGAGGCCTTAAGCAAATAAGAATCTTCAATTTTAAAGCTGCAAGCATTAAATTTCATATTAATGCTTGCTTTTTTTTACTTTCGGGTATAATATAGATGTATACTTAATATAGTTTTTAAAACTACATGTTGTTATCAATATATATCAAGGAGGTATTTTGTATGTCAAATACTATCAATCACTATGTTAAAGATCCCGGAAGCGCAATCACCCATTTTATAGGTATGCTGATGGCTATATTTGCTGCTGTTCCCCTGATCATCAAGGCAGCCCATGAGCCGGGGCGCATATATCTTATTTCCATTATCATATATGCGGCAAGCCTGATTCTATTGTATGCGGCGAGCACTACTTATCATACTTTCAACCGCTCTGAAAAAGTGAATACGATCCTTAAAAAGATTGACCATATGATGATCAGCGTACTCATCGCCGGAAGCTACACTCCCATCTGTCTGCTCGTATTAGGCGGCAAACGCGGATTGATTCTCTTAACGATCGTATGGAGTTTTGCCGTCGTCGGCATCTTGCTGAAAGCTTTCTGGGTATACTGCCCCCGCTGGGTATCATCCGTATTATATATCGGTATGGGCTGGACCTGCGTTCTTGCTTTTACACAGATTTTAAATTCCATGTCAACAGCGGCTTTTATCTGGCTGCTTGCCGGCGGCGTCATCTATACTGCCGGCGGTGTCATCTATGCTCTTAAACTCCCGATCTTTAATCTGAAACACAAAAATTTCGGAAGCCACGAGATCTTTCACCTGTTTGTTATGGGCGGCAGTGCATGCCATTTTATTGTAATGTATGTATTTGTCCTTTGATTTTTATAGATTGCTGTTGAATCAGTTTTAATTTTTCCGGGCGGGACATATGCTTGATCGCATATTCCCGTCTCATTGCTTCTGCCTTTGTATCAAATTCTTCCGAATACACTAGCCTCACTGGGCGGCGGCTTTTCGTATATTTGGCACCCTTTCCCGCATTGTGTACGGCAATTCTTTTTTTCAGATCCGTTGTCCATCCCGTATAAAGACTTTTATCCCTACATTCCACGATATAAATATAATTCATATTCTCACCTGTTATCTGTACTTTTTGTCCCTGCTCGTCTGACCTTTTTGATGCTGCGGATCGCTACGCACTTTGTGCTCCCATCATTATAAAACATCTGTCTTCTCCCGCACAAGGCTTTCTGACGGAAACGTGAAAAGAATGCGATTCATACTGCTTACAATAAAAGAACAGCCCGGCATATCAAAAATTGCCGGACTGCCCTTTCTACTCTACCAGATAATCCATCGGATTGACCGGTTGTCCATCTTTTCTCATCTCAAAGTATACATTGCAGCCTTCTACGCTGTAATAGATCGTCGGATCTCCGACGTAACCGAGTACCGTCTTGCTGTCTACATAATCGCCGGTTTTCACTTTCACATCATTCAGCTGCCCGTAGAATAATTCATATCCGCCGCCAATATCAACGTTAACTGTTGTTCCGGTCTCTGCCGTATTATCGATAGACTTTACGATTCCCGGTGCAGATGAGATAATCTGATCGCCTTTCTCTCCAGAAATCACCAGCGCCGGATTATACTTGAACTGATCCAGCGTAGAAAAATATACAGTCTTATCCATGCTGTAATTCATCAGCAACGTTCCTTCCACCGGCCACAAAAGCTTGCTTTCACTTGAAAAGTTAACCGCATTACTCTTCCCTGCAGTCTGTTCTGTGCCGTTTTCCCGATTGCTCTGTGTCTCTGTTTCCTGTTCCTCTTCTTCGGTCTCTTTCGTATCAACAGCTTCCAAAGGTTTATTCAGAGTCTCCTCTTCCTTTTCGTTAACGATCCGGTTCGTATTGGTCGGCTCTGACTTTTCTGTCTGTTCCTTCTGCTCCGGCTTCTTTGCCTGCGACAGCTCCATCTGCTCTATTTCCCGCTGTGATTCTCTGTAGTCCTTAAATGTATATGTTCCCACAATTGCAATCGCTGCTACAAAACACAACACTGCCGCGACGGCTGCTCCTCTGTTCTTTCGTTTTGGCTTAAATTTTGGAGTTTGCCTTTCATTCATTATAATCACCACCTCTGACTCTATTTTTGCCAGATAGCGGCTGACTTATTCTTACAAATACAATTAAATCAAACTTTACTCAGACGGATCTGACAATACGATATCCGTTACCTCTTTTATGTCTGTTCCTTCAAAAAACCGCTCCAGAATCTCCTCATATCCATCCCCTTTTTTTGCCGCCTCATTTGCCGTATTTTGGCTCATTCCCAATCCATGTCCGACACCTCTTGTCGTGATCCGAAGCTTTCCATTATATTTCTGCAAAGTAAAACAGCTTGATGCCAGATGATAATTTGTCCGGAATTCTTCCCCGCTCACTTTTTCTTTCCCAACTCTTACACTAAGCACATATCCGGCTGTATCGCACTGTTCAACCTCCGCGTCCATATCTTCCAGAGTGACCGTCTGTATCTGCTCTTCTGCTTCAATGTCCAACGGACATTCCAAAATTTTTAAATAAGGATACGATTCTCCGAGTACCTCCTTCCCGTCTCTGGTGCTCCCGTTACTCAGCCGGAAAAACGGTGTATTCGCAAGTTTTCCGTCATACATAAGCACCTGGCCTTCTGTCCCGCGCCACGCATTCCTCAGTTTACTGTAATAGCGAGAATATTTTGTCACCCCCCACGCTTTTTCCATCTGCTTCTGAGTCCAAAAAGAGTCAGTAAGCACCGTATCGCTTCCCTCCTGCTCAATTTTACGGTAGACTTCTGTCCGTACCAGCACTGCCTGAGCCTTCAGCATCTCTTTCTGATAATCAGGAAGCACCTCTTTTGCCATAATTCCTATACAGTAATCTTCAATCGGAATCTCAACAATCTCACTTTGATCGGACGGTGTGTCACTGTTCTCATTTTCAGGATTTTTATTGTCTATATCTTCAGACTGACTTTCATCCAATTTCACTTTCACATATGTCCCGTCCACGTGAGATGAAGTCGTGATGCTTGGCCCATTTATAAATACAGTTATCACATATGGCAATAATACTATAATAATCAAATAATACCCAAATTGTTTGAATCTCTGCCGCATAAAAAGCCCTCCCATACACTGTATGGGAGAACTTCATTATTTATTCATGATATCCTTATATTTATACTTCAACTTTAATCTTGTCGAGTTTCCAGATATCTTCTATATACTCTTCAATTGTTCTGTCCGATGAGAACTTGCCGCAGCAGGCCGTATTAAGCAGCGCCATTTTTGCCCATCTGTCTTTATCCTTGTAAGCTTCCTCTACTTCCTCCTGTGCTTGTGCATAAGCGCGGAAATCCTTCAGGATGAAGTACATATCTGCTTTGTCGTTCCCTTTCCGCATCAACAGGCTGTTGTAAAGATCGCGGTATCTCTCCGAATCCCCTTCCGCATAGGTTCCGTCTACAAGCTGATTCACTACATGGCGGATATCTTCATCGTTATTGTAGATGTCATACGGATTGTAACCGCCGTTCTTCTCGTATCCCATAACCTCATCCGAACTCATGCCAAAGATAAATGCATTCTCCTCGCCCACTTCTTCTACAATCTCCACATTAGCGCCATCCATCGTCCCGATTGTAGGAGCGCCGTTTAACATAAACTTCATATTACCCGTACCGGAAGCTTCTTTAGATGCAGTAGAAATCTGCTCGCTTACATCTGCTGCCGCAAATATCCACTCTGCGATGGATACACGGTAATCCTCGATAAACACAACTTTGAGCTTTCCGTTGATGCTGCGATCATTGTTTACCACATCTGCCACAGAATTGATCAGCTTTATAATCTCCTTCGCACGGATATATCCTGCAGATGCCTTCGCTCCAAAGATAAATGTTCTTGGATAGAAACTCATCTCTGGATGGCTCTTGATCTTGTTGTACAGGTACATCACATGCAGAATATTGAGAAGCTGTCTCTTATACTCATGAAGTCTCTTAACCTGTACATCGAAAATGGAGTCCGGATCAACTTCAATTCCGTTATGTTCCATAATATATGCCGCAAGACGTTCTTTATTCTTACGCTTGATCGCCATGAATTCCTTCGTGGCCGTCTCATCCTCCGCATATTTCTTCAGCTCGCTCATAAGTGAAAGGTCTGTCGCCCAGTCTTTTGTACCAAGCTTCTTTGTCACCCAGTCGGCAAGCAGTGGATTACCATGCATTAGGAAACGTCTCTGGGTAATTCCGTTTGTCTTGTTGTTGAACTTCGCCGGCATCATTTCATAGAAATCTTTAAGCTCACGTTTCTTAAGAATCTCTGTATGAAGTCTTGCCACGCCATTTACAGAATAACTAGCAACAATCGCAAGGTGGGCCATCTTAACCTGTCCGTCACGCAAGATTCCCATCTTTCTTACCTTCTCCTCATCACCCGGATACATCTCGCGCACCTGCATGATAAAGCGGCGGTCGATTTCCTGAATGATCTGGTAAACTCTTGGAAGAAGCTTAGAAAACAGGTCAACCGGCCATTTTTCAAGAGCCTCTGCCATAATCGTATGGTTCGTATAAGCGCATGCCTTTGTTGTAACATCCCATGCTTCATTCCACTCTAACTGGTAATCGTCTAACAGGATTCTCATGAGCTCTGCGACCGCTACTGTCGGATGGGTATCATTCATCTGGAAAGTAGCCTTCTCATAAAGTTTTCTTATATCGTCATGAGCTCTCATATACTTTGCAACTGCTGCCTGAAGGCTCGCAGATACGAAGAAATACTGCTGTTTCAGACGGAGTTCCTTACCTGCGTAATGGTTATCGTTCGGATAAAGCACTTCTACGATATTCTTTGCCAGATTCTGCTGCTCCACTGCCTTGTAGTAATCTCCTCTGTCAAAGGATTCAAGCCGGAAATCCACAATTGGCTCAGCATCCCAGATGCGGAGTGTATTTACCTGATTATTGTTATATCCGACAATCGGATAATCATACGGAACCGCACGTACAGACTCATAATTCTCCTGTTTGAACAGAGTCTTTCCGGTCTTATCATCGTACTCTACACGGATATTTCCACCAAAGCGAATCTCTTTCGCGTACTCTGGTCTGCGAAGTTCAAATGGATTGCCGTACTTTAACCAGTTGTCAGGCGCTTCCACCTGATATCCGTCTTTGATCTCCTGCTTAAACATACCATAGCGGTAACGAATACCGCAGCCATATGCGGCATATCCCAGTGACGCAAGAGAATCAAGAAAACACGCAGCCAGACGTCCCAATCCACCGTTGCCGAGCGCCGGATCCGGCTCCTGATCCTCAATCGCATCCAGATCAATACCAAGCTCGTCAAGCGCTTCCTTTACTTCCTTATAGGCTGTCATATTGATAAGATTATTTCCAAGAGCACGCCCCATTAAAAACTCCATGGACATATAATACACAATCTTCGGATCATCTTTGTCAAACCGTCTCTGAGTTGCAATCCAATCATCAATGATTGCATCTTTTACCACATAAGATACCGCCTGAAATTGCTCCTGTGGATTTGCTTCGTCCAATTCCTTACGAAATAACCTTCTGATATTATCCTGCACATCTCTTTTAAATTTAATCTTATTAAATCTCTCGTTCATTTGTTCAGATCCTTTCCACACCCAGTGTAACCCTTTCACCGTTAATTTTCCATTCCTTCACGTATCCTGCCGGGTTTCTCTTTTCAACAGAAACCGCCAGCGTCTCATCAGCGACCGCAGCCCCGTTATCGACAAATATCTTTTCTGCCTTTTCTGTCCCCTCATAGGTGATCTGAATCTTATCCATCACCTCAAAGCCAGCTTCCTTACGCATCGTCTGAACTTTACTGATAATCTCACGCACAAAACCTTCCTCTAAAAGTTCCTCTGACAGTTTGGTATCCAAAACAACTGTGATACCATTGTCATTTTCTGACACATAGCCTTCCGTCTGTGCAGACTCGATCAAAAGATCCTCACGGAACAGTGTAATCTCCTGACCGTTCACATCAAGCTTAAGCGCGCCGGATTCATTCAGTTCATCCATAGCCTTATTTCCGTCAATCCCACTGAGCGCTGATTTTATTCCATTTAACATTTTACCATATTTAGGCCCTACTGTCTTTAGCTGTGGTTTAAAAGAATATGAGGTAAAATCACGTACTTCTTGTGTAAATGTTACAGTTTTCACATTTAATTCGTCCGTTACAATATCTTTGTAAAATTCTGGGAGGTTGAAATCCGCCTTTACATACATCCGGCTGATCGGCTGACGATTTTTGATGTTGGCGCTGTTCCTTAAGGAACGTCCCATAACGACGAGCTTCCGTACATTATCCATGTTGGCTTCCAATTCCTTATCAATCTGCGACTCTGTAACTGCCGGAAAATCACACAGATGAATGCTTTCCGGCGCCGTCTTATCAATACTTCTTACAAGGTTCTGATAAATGTCCTCCGTCATAAACGGAATCAGCGGAGCCGCCGCCTTGCTGCACTCTACAAGCGCAGTGTAAAGGGTCATATATGCATTGATTTTATCCTGCTCCATGCCCTTCGCCCAAAAGCGCTCGCGGCTTCTTCTTACATACCAGTTGCTCATGTCATCCACAAATTCCTGCAGCACCCTTGCCGCCTCTGGTATCTTGTAATTTCCAAGGTGATCGTCCACATCTTTAATAAGTGTATTTAATTTGGAAAGAAGCCATTTATCCATCACAGATAATTTATCATATTCCAATATATATTTTGTTGCGTCAAAATTATCAATATTCGCATACAACACAAAGAATGCATAAGTATTCCACAAAGTACCCATAAACTTGCGCTGCCCCTCTACAACCGCTTTTCCGTGAAAACGGTTCGGAAGCCACGGCGCGCTGTTCACGTAGAAATACCAGCGGATCGCATCTGCCCCGTATTTTTCAAGCGCGTCAAAAGGATCTACCGCATTGCCCTTCGACTTGCTCATCTTCTGCCCCTTCTCATCCTGCACATGCCCTAGAACGATAACGTTCTTATACGGAGCCTTGTTAAAGATAAGCGTCGAGATCGCAAGGAGAGAATAAAACCACCCTCTTGTCTGGTCTACCGCCTCAGAGATAAAGTCTGCCGGGAACTGCTGCTCAAATACATCCTGATTCTCAAACGGATAATGGTGCTGCGCAAACGGCATCGCCCCGGAATCAAACCAGCAGTCGATAACCTCCGGCACACGGTGCATCTCCTTCCCGCACTTCGGGCAACGGATCGTCACTTCATCAATATATGGACGATGAAGCTCGATATCATCCGGACAGTTATCGGACATGGACTTTAATTCCTCGATGCTTCCGATGGAATGCTGGTGTCCGCACTCACACTCCCAAATATTGAGCGGCGTTCCCCAATAACGGTTCCGGCTGATCCCCCAGTCCTGAACATTCTCCAGCCAGTCACCAAAGCGTCCTTTTCCGATGCTCTCCGGAATCCAGTTGATCGTATTGTTATTGGCAATCAGGTCTTCCTTTACATCCGTCATCTTGATAAACCACGATTCGCGCGCATAGTAGATCAGAGGTGTATCACATCTCCAGCAATGCGGATAACTGTGCTCAAAATTCGGCGCGTCAAATAAAAGCCCGCGTTTTTCAAGATCCTTAAGAACCTCCGGATCCGCCTTCTTCACAAATAACCCGGCAAATGGAGTTGACTTATGCATATTGCCCTTCTCATCCACAAGCTGAACGAACGGCATATCATACTTACGGCACACCTTGGCGTCATCCTCACCGAATGCCGGCGCGATATGAACGACTCCCGTACCGTCGGTAAGCGTTACATAATCATCACAGGTTACATAGAATGCTTTCTTATGCTGGCTTTCGATTCCATCCGCCGCACATTGATAGAGCGGCTCGTATTCCTTATATTCCAGCTCTTTACCCACATAAGTCTCAAGCACTTCATAGGCTGTCTCCCCGTCTTTTGCCAGAGGAGACAGCACCGTATCAAGAAGCGCCTCCGCCATATAATAAGTATAGCCGTCTATACACCTTACCTTCGCATATGTCTCCTTAGGGTTGACACAGAGACCTAAGTTCGAAGGAAGTGTCCACGGCGTGGTCGTCCATGCAAGAAGATATGCATCCTCTCCCACAGCCTTAAAGCGGACAATCGCAGAACGCTCCTTCACATCCTTATACCCCTGCGCCACTTCCTGCGCAGACAGCGGCGTACCGCAGCGCGGACAGTAAGGTACGATCTTAAATCCTTTATAGAGAAGTCCTTTATCCCAAATCTTCTTAAGCGCCCACCACTCTGACTCAATATAATCATTGTGGTAGGTTACATATGGACGATCCATATCCGCCCAAAAACCCACTGTACCGGAGAAATCCTCCCACATACCCTTATACTTCCAGACACTTTCCTTACATTTGTCAATAAACGGCTCAAGCCCATACTCCTCAATCTGATCCTTGCCGTCAAGCCCCAATGCCTTTTCAACCTCAAGTTCCACCGGCAGTCCATGCGTATCCCATCCCGCTTTTCTCGGCACCTGATATCCTTTCATGGTACGGTATCTCGGAATCATATCCTTGATCACGCGGGTCAGCACATGACCGATATGGGGCTTGCCGTTCGCTGTCGGCGGCCCGTCATAAAACATATAGATATCATTGCCGTCCTTTTCTTCCATACTCTTCTCGAAGATCTTATGATCCTCCCAGAATTTAAGGACTTCTTTTTCCCGGTCTACAAAATTCAAGTCTGTCGAAACTTTCTTGTACATGATAACCCTCCTACTTTTGATTTTGTCAGTAATGCAAAAATGTTATCGGCTGCAAAGTGAACCGTAACAAAAAAGCTCCCGCCCTGTATAGGACGGAAGCAGCGCTTACGTTTATATACCACCTAAACATACTGTCATATGTCTCCCATATAACGGCGGGACTCCGTCGGTTCCTAATTATATATTCATCTGTTCGGAAACCGCAGCTCAGAAGTGATATTCAGATATATTCTACTTGCATCAGGCTCTCACCGTCCCCGATTCGCTGTGTCGTTTGAATATAACCTACTGTCTTCGTCATCGTTTTTTTCTTGTGCGATATCATTATAGGAAAAAACATCTGACACGTCAAGTAGTTTATCAATCTTTTCGGACCATACTTTCAAGAAATTTTTAAAAAAAGTAATTCTAAGACGAAAATCTATGTTATACTATATCCAATTGTGAATGTCCTCACTATTCGCGGCCTTTCAGCCGCTCATAGTAACGATTGTGAAAGGAGGCTGTAGAATGCATAAAAAGCTGCTTTGCACCTGTGTATCTTTTGCACTCTTTTTTTCAGCCGCTTTTTTACCCGGTTGTACTGTTTCCGCCGATGTGCCGAACGAGACAGACGCAGCCGACTCTTCCGGTCCGGCATCCGAGAATTCCCCGGCTGATGATCGGGCCGGCAAAAAACGTTCCACACTGCGGGATTATCTCATCCCCGAGGCTTCTGGAACAGTTACATACGGGAATGACAATATCTCTATCGACGCATCCAATACTGCGGAAGGATATTTCATGGTTAAATACGACGGAGAGGCTGACAAAGTAAAATTACAGCTTCAGGCTCCGGATGGAGAAACTTATACTTATAATCTGGCTATCGGTTCATATGAGGCTTTCCCGCTGTCGGCCGGAAACGGAGACTATCATCTTGACGTATTGGAACATGCCTATGACGACATGTATGCCACGGCATACTCCGAGAATATCAAGGTTACTCTGAATGACGAGTTCAGGCCCTTCCTTTATCCGAACCAGTATGTGTGGTTCACGCCCGAATACAAAGCGGTCGCCTATGCCGCAGAACTTTCAGATACGTCGTCGGACGATCTGGACTATATCAGCCGTGTTTATCATTATGTGATAGAGAATATTGATTACGATCAGGAACTGGCAGAAAATGTCCAATCCGGATATCTCCCGAATATTGACAACACGATGGATTCCAAAAAAGGGATCTGTTTTGACTATGCTTCACTCATGGCCGCTATGCTCCGGTCTCAGGGGATTCCCACAAAGCTGGTCGTCGGTTATTCCGGCGCCGCCTATCACGCATGGATCAGCGTCTATCTTAAGGAATCCGGCTGGGTGGATAAAATCATAGAATTTGACGGCAGAAACTGGTCTTTGATGGATCCCACGCTCGCCGCCAATAACAGCGGTTCATCCGTAAAAGAATATATCGGCGACGGAAACAATTATACGGTAAAATATTCCTATTAAAATATGCTTACTTACTACAAATTTATGGAGGATAACTATGAAGCAGACAAAGGTATACGGAAAAGCATTTTCCAGTATAGAACTGGCTTCCTTTTGCGGGCAGATCGCACTGATCCTGAAATCAGGCATCTCAGCTCTCGAGGGACTTAATATTATGCTGGAGGATACATTTTCCCCCGAAGAGAAGCCGCTCTTACAGGCTCTGATCGAGAATATGCAGGAGACAGGAAACCTGTATCTGGCGCTTAATGATACAAATTTGTTTCCTTCCTATATGATCCACATGGTACAGATCGGAGAGGAGACCGGCACTCTTGATGAAGTTATGGCAGCGCTTGAAACGCATTATGAGCGGGAAGCCGCCGTCAGAAAGAGCATACAAAGCGCCGTTACCTATCCGCTGCTTATGACAGGCATGATGGTGGCGGTTATCATCGTTCTTCTGGTAAAGGTTATGCCCATCTTTAATCAGGTATTTGTACAGCTTGGCACGGAGATGACAGGCTTTTCCCGCGTCCTGATGAATATGGGAACGGCCATCAACCGTTATTCCATTGTATTTACCGCGATACTTGTCCTTGCGGCATTCCTTATTTTCTGCGGAACCCATACACAATCCGGACGTAATCTGTGCCGAAATCTGGGCTATAAATTTTCATTTGCAAAAGCAGTTTATGAAGAACTCGCCTCCTGCCGTTTTGCAAGCGGTATGGCGCTTACCTTAAGCAGCGGATTGAATCCGGAGCGGAGCATGGAACTAGTGGAAGCACTCAATGACGATCCGTTTTTCCAAAAGAAACTGGATGACTGCCGGCAGCATATTAGCGAGGGCAAGGATCTCACAGATGCACTCTTTGCCTCCGGCATCTTTACAGGCATGTATGCACGCATGGCATCCATCGGCTCTAAGACGGGAGCCATGGATCAGGTAATGGATACGATCGCCTCCCTTTATCAAGACAACCTTGATAACCGTATGAATAATATCCTTGCTACTTTGGAGCCTACTTTAGTAATTCTTTTGTCACTGATCGTAGGCGTGATCCTTCTGTCAGTCATGCTGCCGCTTATGGGAATCATGTCCAGCATATAGACACCAAGAAAAGGAGACACATATATGAGCCGTTTTCAATACAAAAAACAATCGCGAGGGCCCTCGGGAATCATCCTTTCTCTTTGTGTCTTTCTGATGATTCTCATGCTCTTTACAGAGGGATTATCCTCCCTGTCAGACAGCACTATGAGACGACAAAAGGAGAGCCTTGAGAATGCTGTTACCCGCAGTGTTACATACTGCTATACTGTGGAAGGAACTTACCCGGAGAACCTTGACTATCTAAAGGATAACTACGGACTGATCTATGATGAAGAAACTTTCTTTGTCGATTACCGTATCATCGGTTCTAATGTTCTGCCGGATATCACGATCATTGAGAAAGGAGAGTAAACTATGCGTTTTCGGGTAAAGCAGCGACATATGATAGACTTTTTATTTCCTGTCGCATTGTTCTTTGTGTTTTCGCTTTCAGCTCTCACGGTAATCTTGCTGGCTACGAGAATTTATAAGTCCACCACTGAAAATTCTTCTCTGAATTATACTTCCAGAACTTCTCTGTCCTATATTTCAGAAAAAATTCACCAGCATGATTCCGGCACCATATCTTTAGGGACTTTTGACGGGTGTGATGCCATCGTATTAGGACAGGAAATAGATGGTACTGTTTATTATACTTACATTTACTCTTATAGAAATGAACTAAAGGAAATTTTCTTAAAGGATGGGGCAGATACGGATGCTTCTGCCGGACAGACGATCCTCAAAGTACAGAATTTTTCCATAGAACAGGCTGCAGACGGCCTGTTTGCCTTCGAGTGCACGGACGAAGCTGGTCAGAAGGCCAAGGCATTTGTCGGTGTCCGGAGCGGCGCATTCTGATCCAATCATCATTAAAAATATACAGAAAGGAAACCGTTTCTTATGATTCGTAGAAGCAGAGCACAATCCTCCAGTCTGTTCCTGATGGAACTGATACTTGCAATCCTGTTTTTCTCGATTACGAGTGCTGTCTGCGTACAGTTTTTTGTTAAATCCCATCTTCTTGTCCAGAAATCAAAAGTTTTAGCACAGGCGGTAAATGAATGCTCTAATATTGCGGAGTTATACGACACGTCGGACAGTATTGAGGAAGCTCTTTCACTGCTTGAGGAAAATTATCCTGACGTCTTCGTAGAACGTGGCATTCAAAGCGCTGCCGTCATATATTATGACGCTGCATTTTCACCCTGCCAAAAAGGAGCGGCCAGCTACTTTCTTAATGCGGCTTTTACTGAGGAGAATTCTATGCTGAAAGCTAATATCAAAGTAACGGATTCTGGCGACTCTGTTGTCTATGAACTGAATACTGACCATCATGTGCCAAGGAGGACAGACTATGAAGAAAGATAAAAACCAATCCTCTTTTACTGCCATCGGTTCGTCCTCGCTTTTAGTCGTTTTTCTTGTATTGTGTCTGGCAACCTTTGCCATCCTTTCTCTTTCAAGCGCCAAGAGCGACTATTCCTTCACAGAACGTCTGGCAAAGCACAAAAGCGATTATTACAAAGCATCTTCGCGGGCAGAACATACGGCTGCAGACATTGATCGTCTTTTAGAAAATACATATAGATCAAAAGCTATGTCTCAGGAAGAATATCTCGATGCTTTGAATCCGGTGATTTTAACCTATGAAACTGTTCCACTATCTTACAGCATGCAGGATAATGTACCTGTTATTTCCTATCAGATCCCGGTGGATGACAGACAGACGCTCTCTGTAGAGTTAAAGGTAACGAATCCGAAGGAAAGCCTGAATTACTATGAAGTACAGACATGGCAGATTTCCTCATCAAAGGAATGGGAAAGCGATAATACGCTGAACCTTATGCCGATACAATAATCAGGAAAGCAAAAAGGAGATTTTTATTATGAACTTACGAACAATATTAGAACAGGCAATTGAAGAAAAAGCTTCTGACGTATTTATTGTCTCAGGTCTTCCCGTTTCCTTCCGAAAAGACGGGGTGATAAAACGTGTGAATGAAGAAAGACTTCTTCCGCCGGATACAGAATCATTGCTGACAGAAATCTATCAGCATGCCGGAGAGAGAGATCTGCGGATTCTGGAAGAGGGCGGAGATGATGACTTTTCCTTCGCAATTCAGGGACTGTCACGTTTCCGCGTCAGCGCCTATAAGCAGCGCGGAGCATTGTCCGCTGTTATTCGGATCATCACATTTGACTTACCCGACTTTAAGACACTGGGAATCCCGGAGTATATTATACATCTCGGAGATACCGGAAAGGGAATGGTTCTTGTGACCGGGCCTGCGGGCAGCGGGAAATCAACAACCCTCGCCTGCATGATAGACCAGATCAACAGGAATCAAAAGAAACACATTATCACATTGGAAGATCCGCTTGAATATCTTCACCGGCACAGCAGCAGTATCGTAAGTCAACGGGAGATCAACGTAGATACAGAGAGCTATGTTACAGCCCTTCGGGCGGCTCTGCGCCAAAGCCCTGACGTTATACTTCTCGGGGAAATGCGTGATTACGAGACGATCAATGTCGCCATGACCGCCGCTGAGACCGGACATCTTCTTCTGTCCACTCTGCACACAATCGGCGCCGCCAATACCATCGACCGGATCATCGATGTATTTCCGGCAAGCCAGCAGAGACAGATCGCTGTCCAGCTCTCCATGACCTTGAACGCTGTTGTATCGCAGCAGCTTGTGCCGACTGTAGACGGGGGCGTTGCTCCCGCACTGGAGATTATGACTGTGACTCCTGCTATCCGCAATATGATCCGAGATAATAAAGTACATCAGATTGACGGTATGATCTACTCTTCTATGAAGGAAGACATGATCTCTATGGACGGTTCCCTGCTAAATCTGTATAAAGCAGGAACGATCAGCCGTGACACAGCAATAAAATATGCTTCTAACCCGGACATGCTGGGGAAAAAGTTATAAAACAGAGCAGCCAGCCCAAAGAATCTATGGACCGGCTGTTCTGATTTTATTCTTCCTCTCCCTTGAACATCCGAAGTATCATATCAACGGAACCTTGGATCCCATAGCTTGCGCTGTTGACGCAGAGATCATAATTCATTGCTTTCCCCCACTCAAGCCCCGTATAGAACTTAAAGTATCTGACATGCTTTTTATCAAGCCTGTTTAACATCTCTCTCGCCTTTTTCTCACTGAGTCTTGGATTCACTGACATTACCCTTCTAAGCCTCTGTTCAAAAGGCGCTGTGATATAGATACTGATATGGGGGATCTTATTATTGGCAAGTATCACATCAGCACACCGCCCCATAACGACAAAATCTTCTTTCTTCGCCATATCGCAGATCAACTGGCTCTGGTTGAAAAAGATTGCATCCTTTTTCGGCAGTCCGTGATAGCGGCTGAATTCCTTAAGTTTTTGACGAAGCGTCACCTTCTGCTCTGTTGCAAATGCCGGTCGAGTATCTACATAACGGTCCTTATTCTCCTGATCCAGAATATAAGGAAACCCGCCTTTATCATATACATGATCCTTCTCTGCTTCCAGACGCCTCAATACCTCACTGAAAATCTCCGCATCATAATAATTAATCTTAAGCTTATCCGCCAGCGTAAATCCAATCTCGCTGCCGCCGCTTCCAAAAGTCCGCCCAATACAGATGATTGTATGATCCTTTTCTGAAAACCGAGTATGAAGACTTGTTTTATTCAGCCTTGACCTCTGCTCATTGAGCACATCTCCCTCCGCAAAGCTGGTCGGAAGACTCGTAACATCTGAAAGGATCTTATCGTATTCGATCATAAGCTCCTTTTTCACCTGACGTTCCTGAATGGTCCGCGCCATATTACTGATCAGGGCAAGGTCGCTGCGCACGATATGCCCCTGATTGCGGGCAAGCATCTCCCAGACAAGCTCTTCTACGCACCGCTCTCTGTCCTTGGTGAACACACGTCCAAGAGAAGAGCCAAGATGTTCATACACCTTCGTATCAAGCTCATAGATCCGCTCCGCCAGTACACGAAGATCCTCCTCTTTGTACTCTGACGAATGACGTTTTTCCGGAATATAATTCATCTCTCACACCTCCTACCTGAAAAACACAAGCGTATCCAGCAAAAATACTGGAACCAAGATACAAAATGACCACACGATATATCCGAAAAAGGAAGGCATATGAATACCATTTTCATCAGAAATAGACTTCACCATAAAGTTCGGCGCATTTCCAATATATGTATTCGCCCCCATGAATACCGCGCCACAGGAAATCGCTGTCAGCATCCCCACCGGAATCCTTCCAAGCGTTGTAGCAAGTCCATTGGTAAACTCCATCGCTCCCGAAGTTGTCAGGAACACGAGGTAAGTCGGCGTATTGTCAAGGAAGCTTGAGAGCGCTCCTGTCACCCAGAACATCTCCATCGGTTTGGTAAGACCAAGACTTCCTCCCACACTCTTAAGCAACATCAGCGCCGGCTGCATAGTAATGAATATTCCTGCAAATAATACGGCAACCTCCTTGATCGCTCCCCATGTGAAATGGTTCTTCTTGCGGATCTTCCCACTTGTCGTCTTAAAGGATAAGAGCGCTGCCAAAAGTATGATTCCCATCTCGATCATCGCCGGATACGTCAAAGTAACTTCACCAAAGATATGAATCCCCTTAACAGTCCCTTCTGCCGTCTTAAAGGCCGGAAGATCCGGCAACATTCCACTTAAGATGACTGCGGCTACAATCATCCCGATAAATATCAGGTTGTGAAGTCCTTTAATGGAAATCCTCGTTCCCGGCTTACTGATATCCGGCACTCGCCCTCTGGCAATCTCCCGGCAGTAATTTTTCCGGTCGATCCAGTAAAATACAAACAACAGGATCACCATATTAAACACCAGAATCGGGAACAGGTGCAGACTCCACGCAAATGGAACACCTCTGGAAAACCCCATCAAAAGCGGCGGATCGCCGATCGGCGTAAGACATCCTCCAATGTTTGACACAAGAAAGATAAAAAATACCATAATGTGCTTTCTGTGCCTTCTCCACGAGTTCATCTTGATGATTGGACGGACCATCAGCATACTGGATCCTGTCGTCCCGATCAGGCTGGAAAGCAGCGTCCCAATCGTAAGCAGAATGATATTGACTCTCGGAGAGCCTGCAAGGTCCCCCTCCATCGTAATATTTCCCGACACACAGAACAGCCCGAACAAAAGGACGATGAATGATAGATAATCTCCGATAATACATTCCAGTACTGTCTCCGCCGCTTTTCCAACACCAAAGGTAACGCCGAAAGGAATGATAAATAAAAGAGACCAGAACGCAGCCACAATTGGCTGATGGCTCTCCCACCACTCTCCCTTAACCAGCGGCATTACCGCAATACAAAGCAATA
This sequence comes from Lachnospiraceae bacterium MD308, assembly GCA_010206225.2. Taxonomy (GTDB): domain Bacteria; phylum Bacillota; class Clostridia; order Lachnospirales; family Lachnospiraceae; genus MD308. The sequence goes on from VIQU02000021.1 coordinate 36,942, forward strand.
TCCCGATAAACGGGATGCAAAATGCTATACTCATATCAAAGCCCCCTTCAAAAATTCCAGCACTTATTTTAATCAGAAGAGGGCGCAAAATCAATATATAAAACTGTTAGAAAATTCGTCTGAATTTGCCAAAAATTTAAAAATATGCACAAATTTTTTATTCTGCTCTTCTCATCCTTTCTACAACACTGATCTTACCGATTTTCTGGTAACACACAACCGGAACGAAAAGCACCACGATCATAATCGCGGGAATACATAGTATCACCGGAGCTACCGTAAGCTTCCATGTAAAGAAGAAGAAACCTTCTCCCAGATTTTTTACCGCTGTTACGCTTATGATAATGCTTAATATGATTGCGCAGACCGCCGTGTACAGCGCGTAATACCCGCCTTCAAAACACAGCATGCTCTTTAACTGCCCGCCTGTCATTCCTACGGCCTCCATCATGGCAAACTCCTGCTTTCTGGATACTACAGAGGTCACCATCGTATTGATAAAGTTAAGAATTCCGATCACCGCCAAGATAAATGCCAGCAGCCCTCCCACCAGTGCATACATATCCTTCTGGGAATCAAACTGCGCTACAATACTCGCCTTGGATGTATAGGCAAGGTCTTCATTTACATTTTCACAGTAATCTGCCATCCACTGCTCTATCTTCTCTTCCTGTTCCTTCTCCACATCGAATATAGTGCGCATCGGCTGCTGCTCTCCCATCAGATCCAAATATTCCTCTTCCGGGAGGATATAATTACAGTCAAACAGCCCAAAATGCCGTATTCCGCAGGAATAAGGCATATCCGCGGCCGCAAGCACCTCATATTCTCTTGTCTCTCCCGCTTCATTGCTCACAGTCACCTTATCGCCCGGTTCAAAATAATTGATGCCTTTTTCATCCGTAATCATATACCGGGTTGCAATCACATATTTCCCGGTGGAAAATTTTCCCCAGTCAAGCGTCCCTTCCGGATTTTCCAGCTTTTCCATAACCATCTTTCCTACTCCATAGACTTTACCGTCAACCATGTCCTGTTCGCGGTAATCATCTATGCCCGGAGCATCATCCCCCTCCATTCCCATCATCTCGTCAAAATTTTTCTTCACTTCCAGATTTCCAAAGATCCGCTCCTCCAACAGTTCATATGCCTCGTCGGTAAATGTAGGGGCAATCTCTTTCATATAAATGTTTCCCACATCCTCAATGCCCTTTTGTTTTTCAAGAGCAGCTAAAAATTCCTTTGTCACACCGTCCGTTACGATGGAATTATAATCAATAGAAAAATTATCAAGCGTCGCATCCGCGACTGAAAAATCGCTGACTGTCATAGAAGCTACGAATTTATCCATATCAAACCCCTGAAGCAGGCTGTATATACTATTCAGCATCACGAGAGCCATAGACAAAGATGCTACCACGACTACAATTTTTTTCCTATTCCTCCTGATATTCTGAAATGCCATAGTTCTTGGGCTTACCCGTTTTGTCTTCTTAGCTTTCTTTTTGCCCGCGGACTCATCCTGTCCTTCCGTATATCTGACTGCCTCAATCGGCGATACTCTGGATGCGATCCGGCACGGCTTAATACAGCTTATGAATACCGTAACAAAGGAAAATATCACTGCGCCGGCAAATACCCACACATTCAGCACGACTTTCGTGTCCGTCGTCCTTGAAAACACAAGCCTGCCCATCACTACGGGAAGGAGCAGCTTCCCCACCGCTGTTCCGACAATCACCCCTGCCGGAATTCCATAAAGAGACAGCATATATGCCTGCCGGCGTACCATCCTGCGCAGCTGCCTTCCCGTCGTTCCGATTGTCTTAAGCAGTCCGTAATACCGGATGTCATGGTATACATTGATATAAAATATATTATAAATGATCAGATATCCCGACATAAGAATCACAAAAAGGAGCACCGCGATCAGCAGAGTCATCTCCATGTCCATCTCTCCGCCTACATATGCCCAGTTAATCCCTGTATCAATATCTTCCGGAAATCCGCAGCGTCTGGCAAGCTCTGCCGCCTGCTCTTCCAGATAAAAGCTGCTCTTAAAATTAAAATCAGCCATGATCCTTCCTGCATAATCGGAAGCGTCTACTGCTGTCTCCATAGCTGACACCGTCGGAGCCGGAGCTGCCTTTTTGGCATATTCTTCCGATACCAGTACAATCTGAGACTGTGCAATCGTATCTCCCTTAAAATATCCGCTCAAAGTAAAAGTTTTCTTAATAGGCTCATGATCATTTATTTTCAGGCTTAAGGGCACTTTCTCCCCGACCTTGCATGGTATGCCAAGCTTTTCAAGCACCAGGTCGCTAGTTACGATCTCATCTTCCTTTTTGGGCATATGTCCAACCTCCGGATAGCAGAAAGAAAACTTTGCATCCAAATCCTCATAAAAGCTTACCTCCGTATGGAGTTTAAGAAGCTCCTGATTCACCGCATCCGCCACAATGATTCTGTAAGAGACTTCCTTAAGCTCCTGATCCTTCTTTACGATATCGTATTCTTCCGGGAGCAGATATTTGAACCCTGCGTGGGCGCTGCCTCCTACCTGACGCATCGTTTCTTCCTGCTGCTTTTTTACCATGCTTCCGCCTACGGTAAACAACGTTGTAAAAAGAACAGTTGTCAAAGCAATCGCCAGAACTGCTATGATATTCCTCCCCTTGCCTGCCTTCCTTGTCCTGTCTGCGATCCGGTTGACGACTTTCTGATTTTTAATCTTATTCATCTGCCTCACCGCCTTCTCCCGGGATTTTCCTTCTTCCAATATCATCCGGTTCGTACCCTTCTGATATCTTTCCGTCCTCAATCCGGATGATCCGGTCGGCTAACTGAGCAATCTCCTCATTGTGGGTAATCATGATGATTGTCTGCGCGAACTTCTCACCTGTCACCTTCAAAAGTCCTAAAACATCTTGACTTGTTCTGGAATCTAAGTTCCCGGTAGGCTCATCCGCAAGGAGGATAGATGGTTTTGCAGCAAGCGCTCTGGCGATAGCTACTCTCTGCTGCTGTCCGCCTGACAACTGGCTTGGCAGACTTTGTAATCTGTCTTTCAACCCCAGAACATCAATCACCCTGTCCACATATGCCCGATCTACCGTATTTCCGTCAAGCTCAATGGGCAGCACGATATTCTCATAGGCATTCAGCACCGGCACCAGATTGTAGCTCTGGAACACAAAGCCGATCTTTCGTCTGCGGAATACGCACAATGCGTCATTTTTAAGCTTCCCGATGTTCTTATCATCCACATACACCTCTCCTGAAGTTGGTATGTCTAATCCTCCAAGCATATGAAGAAGCGTTGATTTCCCGCTGCCGCTTGTTCCTACAACAGCGACAAATTCTCCGCGCTCAACGAAAAGATTCACACCGTCTAATGCCTTCACCTGATTTTCACCGCTGCCGTAATATTTTTTTAAATTTCTTGTTCTTAATACTGCCATAATGACTCCCTTCTGCCGTCCAGAAAATGTAAAAGGACAGCTTTTATACTGTCCTCATTGTATCACCCTGTTCTTTCTGTAATCTTTCAGGAAACTAACAAGTGTGAAAGAATTCGTTTGCTCTACATATGCCTCCTCTGCAGATATAGTATAAATTCCGCCCCTTTTCCCGCCCCCGGCTTTACTTTAATATAACCATTTTCCCTTCGGATAATCTCTCTTGCAAGATACAGTCCGATTCCCACGCCGTCTTCTTCATGTACCTCTTTAGCCCTGTAAAACCGCTGAAATATTCTGGCGGTATCTGTCTCGCGGATTCCCTGCCCAAAGTCCTTCACCGAAACAGCCGCATACAGTTCATATTCTGTCACTGTCAGGACTACCCTGCTGCCGGAGGGAGAATATTTCACCGCATTATCCACAATATTCCCCAGCGCTTCCTTTGTCCACTTCCTATCATAGTATGCTGTCCCCGAACCCGTATACGTATTTACGATTTCCACATTCTTTTGCCCCGCTTTTGGCAGAACATCCCCAATCACTGCATCTAACAACTCAGAAATACTCTGACGCTTCGGCTTTACCTCTACAATATTGCTTTCCAGCCTCGACATCTTCGTCAATGACTGAATCAGAAAACCAAGCTTTTCCACCTGCCTGTCAATCTCCGCAAGCATTTTAAGACTCTCCTGCCTGAGTTCATCCTCTTCCAATCCCAGCTCATCTGCCTTAAGTTTTTCCTTTAAAAGTTCCGTATACAGCCGGATATTTGCCATAGGCGTCTTTGTCTGATGGGAAATGTCGGACACCAGTTCTTTGACTCTATTCTTCTCCTTCTCTACATTCTCTCTGGACAGTACAGACGCTCCCAAAAATTGCTTCCACTTGCATTCCACTTTTGACAATTTGGACTCGTCATAATCGGATTCCTCAAATGTACCCGCAATCGCTTCATCCAGCATATGATCCAGCCGGTCTAAGGTTTTTTGTCCGAACATGACTTATCTCCCTTCTTCCACATATATCCCTGCCCATATATCGTCTTAATATAAGAAATATCGTCTCTTTTATCCTCAAGCTTGCTCCTTAAACGGTTTACTGTAACCGAAAGGGCGTTTTCATCTACATACTCCCCGCCGTCGCTCCACAGTCTGTCAATCAATATATTCCTTGTAAGCACTCTTCCCCTGTTTTCCACAAAGAGCCTTAGAAGCTTCTGTTCATTTACGCTTAAAGAGAGCGGCTGGCCTTCCCGGGTAAATACAAGGCTTCCGAAATCAAAGAATAAACCATCCTCCTCATATACATAAGAGCTCTGGCTCCTGCCCCTGCGCATAAGCGCCTGTATCCTTGCGCGAAGCACCGCCAGACTGAAGGGCTTGGCCATATAATCGTCCGCCCCCAATGTAAGTCCCATGACCTCATCCATCTCCATATCGTTTGCCGTAAGCACCAGTACCGGGAGCTGCGAGCGTTCTCTCACCCACTTAAGATAATCGTAACCGCTCCCGTCCGGAAGATTCACATCCAGTATGATAAGCTCAGGATATTTTTCCCCAAAAGATTCTTTTGCCTCTCTGACCGCCGCATCCTGTATAAATTCCAGATCAGGCTCCTTAAGCGCCAGCACGATCCCATCGCTTAAAGCCCTGTCGTCCTCTACTATCTGAATTATCATCCTTCTCCTCCACCTCTGCGGATAAACCGCTCACTCTTCCAAATCCTTATATGTCACATAGTGTAACACGTTAGACTGCTTTTATCAAACCGGACAATTACATTTTACCAAATCAAAACTTCTGTCTTCCAATAAAGTCTTCTCTGTAGTATACTAAAAGATAAAATCAGAGAGTTCATGTATGAACCCTCTTTATCACCTACATTTACCCTCGGCGGACAAAGGAACACATGCCCCTTGTTCACTGAGGGTATCATAATCGGAGTTAGAAATGAATCGGAACAAAAATGCTTTTACTAATGGATTACGTGACGGGCTCCCCATCGCTCTCGGTTACTTTGCCGTAGCATTCTCACTGGGAATCGTCGCAAAAAAGGCAGGCTTAAATCCTTTTCAGGGATTTCTTTCAAGCCTGCTGAATCATGCCTCCGCAGGAGAATACGCGGAATTTACTGTAATTATGGCGAACGCTCCTTATCTGGAGATGGTATTTGTCATCCTGATCACAAATATACGGTACATGCTCATGAGCTGTGCCTTAAGTCAGAAATTTCATACAGGTACCTCCTATACGCACCGCTTTTTCGTCGGTTTTGGAATTACAGATGAGATTTTTGGGATCAGCATCGGAAGAACCGGCGCTTTAAATCCTTACTACACTTACGGCGCCATGGCCATCGCTCTTCCGGGCTGGTCACTCGGCACCGCCATAGGAATCGTGGCAGGCAATATCCTTCCATCGTCCATTGTCAGCGCTTTAAGCGTTGCGCTGTACGGGATGTTTATTGCGATCATTGTTCCTGCCGCCAAAGCAAATCAAATTGTAGGCGTTGTAATTGTTATAAGCTTCTTAGCCAGCTTCGCCGTATCAAAGATTTCTCTGTTCGCCCATATGTCCGACAGCCTGAAGATCAGTCTGTTGACTTTGATCATTGCCGGCGCTGCGGCCGCTTTGTTCCCTGTAAAAGACGCTGACGACAACTCTGCGGCAGATTCTGATCAGGAGGTATCCGTATATGACTCATAACATTTATCTCTACATATTTGTAGCGGCCGCCGTATCCTGCCTGATCCGGACTCTGCCGTTAACTTTAATTCGCGGGAAGATTGAAAATCCTTTCATACGGTCATTCCTTTACTATGTGCCTTATGTAACACTTGCGGTCATGACATTTCCTGCGATCATTACTGCTCCGCAGGTTCCCATTGCAGGAATCATCGCACTCATCGCAGGAGTTATCGCGGCATGGAGAGGATTAAACATGATGGGGATTGCCGCGCTGTGCTGCGCCGTTGTATTCATATGTGAAACAATCGCAAACATATAACTTTATGGAAGAAGTTCTTTTACCATTTTTGCATCAAAGGTTACCGCTTCCACATGATTTACTTCAATCTGGTACAGCGCATTGGCGGCGATATGTTCTGCGGCCTGCTCAAGATCACGGATTCCGCTGGTGCTTTTATAAATATCGATAACCGCGTCAAGGCCATCGTCAGTCAGGATACATTCATGGTCATGCATGCCGATTCGCTTCATAACTTTCGGCAGAGCGTAGCCGGAAAAGATTACTTTCTTTTCCTCTATCGTATAATCTGGAATCTCGATAACAGCAAAACGCGACATCAAAGGCGCGCTAATCTGTAATCTGTCATTGGCTGTCGCGATCGGATAGACGCCTCCTGTTGGAATCATACATTCAATATAATTATCAGTAAATCCAAGATTATCAAGCAGTGTCAGAAGAACATCCGCAGGATTCCCGTTTCCTTTTCCTGACGCCGCCTTATCAAGCTCGTTGATAATAAAGACCAGATTAGATTCTCCCGCCATGGAAAATGCTTCCATGATAATTCCCGGCTTTGCATTGGCGTAAATTCTGGAGCTTCCGGTAAGCTGTTCCGGATCATTGATAGAACTCATATCCAAGGTCGTCCATGGCAGCTTTAAAATACGTGCCACGGCATAGGCTATCTGAGATTTCCCGGTTCCTGCCGGACCAATCAGCAATAGCCCATACGCCGGTAAAGTATGCGTTCTGTTGATCTGAATGATCGTCTCGATGATCCTTTGTTTCACCTTGCTCATGCCATAAAGCTCTTCATCAAGGATACGGCGCGCCTCCTCAACATCTATCGTCTCAAAATAATTATTCTTCCACCGAACATTCATCATAATAGAAAGCGCACGCTGCGCATGGCGTCGTTCCTCCTGCGACACTTCGTTGGAACGCGCTACCGCCAGATTTCTCCTCGCCCACAGGCAGATATTGTCGGGAAGCGTTCTTCCGGCACAATTCATAAAATCCGTAATGCTCTGAATACTGGTGAGCTTCATACTATCACCAGTCTCTTCCTTGTCTTCATCCTCGTCTGCTTCCTCCGGCGCATTGCTCGAAAGAAGACGTTCAATCATAAACTGCAGGAATCCATCTTCCGCTGAAAGTTTAACTGCCCCTCCAAAGGCAATTTCCCGTATCTTATATACGATATATCTATCCTCCTGTACCATGCCGGACAGTCGTACATTAATGCGGTTTTCCCCCAGCCATTTAAGGAGACTCACAAAACGGGCGTCAAGCTGCAAAATATCTGCGCTCACAGCCCCTTCCTCTCCTTTGAATTCAAAAGCCGTCCTTCTGGCAGGATTAACAAACATACCGCAAGAATGATGTTTCAATCCGGCCTTGCTGTTATCCAAGATCAGGATCGGAGACTCAACAGAGGCCACAGACTCATTTGTGCGCAATACAGTATAAGTACATTCAGGTACATTTTCATTTCCTGACGATTTTTTAAAATCAAATACTGGCATTAAAATTCCTCCATAATTTTTTGTAATAATAATCTTTTTCTAAAATCACCTATGGATACAAAAGCTCTTTATCATAAAACACAGATTTTTTATCCATTTCCTCAAACATATTCTTATAACCATATTTCTCCGCAAGCGTCTGCTCTTCTGAAAACAAATTGGTTCCCAGCCCCAATCTGTTCCCTTCAATCCGGGCGCCGATACATGCTAACGTAGTCGGGAAAATATCCATCGTAGTAAATTTCCTATTCTTTTCCCGGACAGGCTTCACAGAAGAATTGATGAACGCATTATAGACCTTTCTTGTTGTCTCTCCATGGTGCTTATCATATTTTAGATCCGCATAATAATCCGTATCCATGCTACAGTGGTCCCCTACGATTACAATTGAGGTATTTTCATAAAAATCCTGTTGCTGAATCCATTTCACAAAATCATTGACTTGTGCAGATGCACACGCCCATACGTTAGAATACTGTTCGTCATATGTATCAGGACATTTCTCACAAATATATCCATCTTGATGATGCGTATCTACTGTCAGCATTGAAAAATTAAAAGGCTCTTCTTTTTCTGCCAATAACAATATCTTTTCTTTCGCATACTCATACAGCTTAATATCTTCAAATCCCCACCATACTTTATAATCCGACGGTATCTTCCCTTCTTCTATCGCCGAATAGTAATCCCATATTTCATAGTCACCATGCTGCGTAAAATACGAAGTACGACCGCCAAAACTAAAATCAGAGCCAGCCATGAAGTAATTTTTATAACCTTCTTTTTCCAGTATCTCCCCCATGCTCACTGCTCCCGGCATAAAAGAATCAAACTGTTTCATAGAATTGTCTTTCTTCCCGTTATCGCCCTTGTCGCTATAAGCAAAGAGCTTTAACGGCAGCCCTGACGTCTCTGCCACAAGCGCTGCTATCGTCCATCCGCAGGCAGGCGCCACTACCGCCCCTTCAATCTTATCAGAGTGAGAGAAGCTGACATTTTCTTTCGCCAGAGCGGTCATTTCGGGAATATAATTTGTGTCAAATACTCCCCCGTTCTGTTTATCCTGTGCAGACGATTCTGCTGATTCCACATAGATGCAGATAAGATTACGTTTCTTTTCTGGAAAAGTAATTTCAACATCCTCAGGACTCACATATTCTTCTTTAATGTAATTAGACTGGGCAATCTGATTTTTAACAAAACCAATGAAGCCGAATGCATTATCTGCAGAATATACGATCCCCCCTATCCATGCCGCAAAAAACAATGCCCATAAATCAACAGGAATATGAAGCGGATAAATCTGGACTTTTTGTTTTTTCTCTTTCATTTTAAACACAAAATAGTACTTATATTTGGAAGGAAAATTAACGACCGCCATCTCAGCAAAAAACAACAGAACAGCAGGACACAATGCTTTTTTTATATAATCGCCTATAAACTCACTTGACGTACCTTTTAACGGCATGTTGAGATGAAATATGATTTCTCCAAAGCCAATATTCCCAAAATTATTCTTGCCCCACAATAAACTTAAAGAAAGAATCAGACACAAAAATATGACTGCTTGCAACAGAATATTTTTCCCTATCACTTTAGTCCTTTTTAAAATCATCTTTTGTGTCCTTTCCATTCTCTTCTAACTCTATATATATTTCGGCTCTTTTCTTAAGCATCGCAAATACTATGCCGCAGATCACACTTACACCCATAGAAAAAACAAATGCCGTACTTCCGTATTGAACAGTATTCATTCCATCCGGCAGCGCAATAATTTTCACCTTATTCAGCGGATACAATACAATTATTGTAATCACTGCATCTATAGCGCCGTAACAAATCAATTCAATCACTGCCGTATACCAATTAAGCGGACTGATCTTTGAACATTTTTGTACTAATAAATAAGTAACCGCTGCGGGGCCGAATATAAATAAAAACTGAAACATCCTCTTTCTTCCTTCCAAAATCACATTAAAATGTATCATTACCGTCCAAGTCATGGATTTCGACTATCTCATTGTCCCATTCCTTATTCTTGGCATTATTTTTTACATCTTCAAAATTATATGATATACGACATTATTTTGCAATGATAAACCGAGCATTATTAACTTTATTTTTAGTATCCTATCGGCATACATCCTCTGCGTTAGTCCAGCAGGTTCTTCATGCTGTTCAAACTGATCGCCAGAGTAGAGGCATTGTGTACAAACGCTGATACTGTGGGCTGAATCAGACCGCCGGCGCCCAATAAAATCAGCAAAGAATTAATACCGATAATGCTGAAATAATTCTTCTGGATCCGTACTGCCAGCCTGTCACTGATTGATTTTAAGTCAACAAGTCCTGATAAATGATCCGCATCCACTGTAATGTCAGCAATCTCTCTGGCAAGCTGCGCCCCGTCGCTTATGGCAATCCCTGCATCTGCAACCGAAAGTGCCGGCGAGTCATTCATGCCGTCCCCAACCATAATAACTGTTTTCTCCTCTGCCTTCTCTTTTTCAACAAATGCCGCCTTGTCCTCTGGCAGCACTTCGGAATAATATTCATCCACACCAGCTTTTAGAGCAACGGATCGCGCCGTTCTCTCGCTGTCACCTGTCATCATGACAACTTTCTGAAATCCTGATTTTTTTAAGGATGCGATCACATCTGCAGCTTCCTCCCGCAACGGATCTTCGATGCATATAACTGCTGCCAGCCTTCCTTCTACCGCCAGATAAAGATGCGAATATTCTTCGGGGAGCTCTTCAAATCTCTGCCTCATCCCTTCCGGTATCTGGCAGCCTTCATCTTCAAACACAAAATGATAGCTCCCTATGATCACTCTGCTGTCGTTAACCATGGAGGAAATCCCATGCGCTACGATATATTCCACCTTAGAATGTTTCTCTTCATGGTCAATCCCGCGCTTCTGTGCCTCTCGTACAACTGCCCTTGCCATAGAATGAGGAAAGTGCTCCTCCAGACATGCCGCTATGCCAAGCAACTCTTCCTGGCTCCTTGAATTAAACGGCACGATCTTTGCTATAGTTGGATGCGCTCTGGTGATTGTTCCTGTCTTATCCAGAATTATGGTGTCTGCTTCCGCGACTTTCTCTAAAAACCTTCCTCCCTTTACGGTGATCCTGTGCATGCCGGCCTCCCGGATTGCTGATAATACCGCGATCGGCATTGCCAGCTTCAGGGCGCATGAGAAATCTACCATTAGCACCGACAATGCTTTCTGAGCATTTCGGGTCAGCATGTAGACAACCCCCGCTCCCAGAAGCGTATATGGCGCCAGTCTGTCCGCCAGATGCGCTGCCCTGCTTTCCGCAGATGATTTCAGCCGTTCTGATTCTTCAATCATTCGGACTATTTTTTCATATTTATTAGAACCGGATGTCTCTGTCACCCGGATTACCAGTTCTCCTGCCTCCAGTGCTGTTCCTGCATACACGAAGCCGCCAGATTCTCTGGAAACCGGCAAAGCCTCTCCTGTCAAAGCTGCCTGATTGACTTCCCCGGTTCCTCCTATTACCACGCCGTCAAAAGGAATGACGCTTCCCATACGAACCACGACAGAGTCCCCCTTCCTAATCTCGTCCGCATCCGCCAAAATCTCTTTTCCGTCCGTAAGCACCCATACCCTGCCGATATTCAGCGACATGCTCCTCGCTAAGTCATTCACGGATTTTTTATGAGTCCATTCTTCCAATACCTCCCCGATGCCCAACAGGAACATGACGGATCCCGCGGTACCAATATTCCCCCTCAACAGAGACACCGCAATTGCTGTTCCGTCCAAAACAGATACTTCTATTTTTCTTTTCCAAAATGTACAAATCCCCTTACAGATATATTTCATAGATTTACAAACTATGAAAACATCCCTGAGCGGCGCAGGCAAAAACAGTTTGCTCCCCATACGCAGTATTACTTTCTGGATGATCTTTTCCTTATATCTACGATTTAACTGCCTACCGGAATTCCGCCAAACGTACTCCGATGCCGAAACCATCTGAAACGAAAACCTTTGCAAAATAAGAATGATGTCTTCTCTTTTTCCGATATAGCATATGGCTGCATCCTGATTTCTTTCATAAACTTTCACAGCCGAAACACACGGCTGATTCAGCAAATAATGTTGAAGAATGTCTGCAGCCTCCGGCGATATCCGTCTATAGGCCATATGTATCCTGAGCCGTCCTTTTATTTCATGTATAATTTTAAATTTCATATTTATTTTCTCCCTCCATGACTAAAAACACCTGCAGTTTCCTGCAGGCGCCCTGATATTTTGTTTCACAGAAACAGTTCACTTAAGTAGCTGCTTCCTCCTTGTTTCCGTTCTTCTCTTTAAAACTGCTTTCATCTTCAAACTCCGTCTCCCCGGCAGCCCTTTCCTCGTTCATCTGCACAGCCTCCGCATAGATATCCTCCGCATTTTCCTGAATGCATGAGACCGTATCCATAATACATTCCTTTGCCCGAAGCACCGCCGCAGTACAATATGTATACACTTTTTTCGCATCCCTGCCGCATAATACTCGGATGCCAGCCGTGCCAAACAAAACTCCAGCTGCAAAAATTCCTGTTTTTTTCGCATCAATTTTTTCTAACGCATCCAACATACAGTTCATCTCCTTCCCTTACTTATGCTTATAACCTGTATAAATCGACATCACCATACATATTACTGCGGCCCATGCCCAAAACTTATGTTTCTTCATATGCAGCCCTCCTTGATTGCTTTATTATACCTGCTGTCCCGTACACTTTCCAACAGTTTTATCTTATTGGAAAATTTTCTCAATAACACGTTCCTTAACATTCCATTTTTAATCCCGTATCCAGCGTAATACTGACTATGCATTGCTGATCTGCATACCCGCACGATTTCAGCCCTTCTAGTATCACTTTAAAACAATCTCTGGCGCAAAGCCCGATTACCGTATGGTCATCTAACTCAATAATAAGCGTATTTTCCCTTTCATGATCCACGTCACAAAATATTTTATATGTATCCTCCCTGTAGATTGCCCCCATTTCCTCTAAAAGACTTACCATCCGGTATACAGTAGCCATGCCTATCCTGTCATCTTCTTTTTTTATCTCATAATAAATCTCCTTACAGCTGCTACATTCTTCACTAAAAATCACATCCAGTATCATCTGCCTCTGTTTTGTAATCCGAAAACTTTGTTCCCTTAATTTTTGGATAATCATTTCTTTTTGCATCTTTGTATCCAAATGTATCATCTGTGACGCCTTCCTTCCAAAATGGTATCGCATACCTCCCTTATTCGTCATCACAAGCGGCATCATATGTTTTCCCATCCGTTCTATGTGGGTTAGTCTTTACTAACCCACATTTCTTATAAAAGCAGTCACGAATGTTAGTGACTGCTAACTTTATATTAAGTATACCTCCTTCCTGACGTTTTTGTCAATAGCAAAAAAATCCCTTTTCTAATTTGATACTTTTCTTGATTTTCTCTGCTCTTCATGTTATACTGACCATCGTTGCAAAGCCCTCTACACGCAGCCTGCCACTGGCAGCCTGCTTTGCATGCTAAGGCAAAAACCAAGGTCTTATGGGGCTTTCCCGGCGGTCACCGCCGTTAAATGTGCCGAGTGTTCGAGACCTTCCACTCGTAAAACAAAACTAAAGGAGAACAAAATCATGAAAAACAAAAATGCAGCCTTTTTAACTCAGGCGGCTATGATTGCCGCTGTCTATGTAGTACTGACACTTCTATTCAGGCCGATCTCTTTCGGAGAGATACAGGTACGTATCGCTGAAGCACTTACCATACTTCCGCTGTTTACTCCTGCCGCCGTGCCGGGAGTTTTTGTCGGCTGTTTAATCGCCAACATCATCGGCGGCGGAATTCTGCCGGATATTATCTTCGGCAGTCTGGCTACACTTATTGGCGCTGTACTTACTTACCGCCTGAAAGACTCGAATCCAATCCTCGGGCCAGTTCCTCCGATCGTGTCCAATACTATTATTGTGCCGTTCGTACTGTTCTACGGATACGGCGTGAATCTTCCGATTCCATTTATGATGCTTACCGTTGGTATCGGCGAAGTGCTTTCTTGCGGTGTGCTGGGACTGATTCTATATTTTTCCTTAAAAAAATATAAGACTATTCTGTTCCGTCCGACGCCGGTATAAATATCAGATATATTTTTTATATGTATGTTAAAAGAGGCATTCTCATGTTCTATACTGTGAGTTATGCCTCTTTTCTTATCCATTATATTGCTATATCTCTACGCTATATAAGTATGTCCGCTCTTCTCCGTCATTCTTTCCAGTTCCTTCTGTGAAGCCGTATGTCTTTCGCCGCTGCTGACATCAATATAGGTAATCCTTGTTTCCGTATAACCCACCAAAATAATTGCAGATTTCGCATCTTTCATTGCAATCACGGGTTTGTCCCGATTAATAATATATAAAAGTTCCTCTGGTGTACATCCAGTCAGATCAAGTCCCGTCCTGCCGTTAAGCTGTTCTATGACATCCAGCGGCATTGTCCCGGCATTAAGCTGCTTTCTCATATTGTCAACCAGTACGCTCTTTCCGCTGATGGTGTACCGCAAATCCCGATTTCCTCTCTCCCAGATATATTCCTGTTCCGAAGACACTACAACACCATTATAAGTATCAGCCATCTGCACCGCTTCCCCTGCCTTTTCAGTAATCCCCTTAAGTTCCCCGTATCCATATGCCAGATAATGTTCACTTTTCGGCTCCTCATCAAAAGAGAACTCTCTTGACTTCTCAAACAACGCCTGTTTCGGCGTAAGTATCTTCGGCTCCTGATTTTCAACACCGTCCCCAAAGACAATGCGCATCTGTCTCTGCTTCAGCGAAGTAGTGTAAGAACTGACAGAAATATTACTTTCTTCCTGCTCTTCATTATTCGTAATGTATTCTTCTGCCACAGCATTATACACATTTCCTTTTTTGGCCACTCTGTTAAGTGTGATCATATTACCCTCAAACTGCGTACTAAGAATATAGACTCCTTCATTTTCATATGTCTTGACAACTTTTCCTTTTCCAGTCCGTATCTCAATCCGATACATCGGGGTAACACTCTCACCAGATACAGTGACTCCCGCATCCCCAATTCTGGAAAATCCATACACAAAATCTGAGTCTATAAAACCTAGAGGTGCGATATTCTGACCTGTCTCACACTCTACCGTTCTCTTTCTTCCGCTGGAAAATGTAATGACTGTCACCTCATTTGCCATGCCATCCCGCTTTCCGCTCTGATAGGCCATCCTCGTGCCATCCTCAGATATGATATACTGCCCTTCCTTCAGGTCCGATGCCAGCTCGAACATTCTGCCCTTTCCGACCTCAATCTGATACAATACCCCATCCGCCAGCACATACATGGTATCTTGCTCCACACTGTAGCAGATCAGTTTTCCAAACTCCAGAATTGCATGTGCATAGGATTTCTTTGTAGAGATAAAAGCCTTCTCCTCAACAAAGTTATCTTCTGTATTATAATAATATACCGCAACTCCGACTTCTCCCTCATGCTCGCCACGATTCATATACCCGAATACCGCAAAGGAAAGATTGCCCTTCTTGTCCATATCAAGAAGCTTTATCTCATGCTGTGCGGTCAGATACCGCTCATCCTCACCCTCTCCGGAAGTAAAACTGAATACAAGGGATAATTGATCCGTCTCTTTATTATAATTCCACAACTCGTCTGCCTGAACAAATGCCACTTTCGTCCCATCTTTATTCTCCATATTCTGAATGTCCGGATCTGCAATGCCAAGAAGTATCCCTTTTTCATTCAGTACCCTCTTCGTAACATCAAATATCTGTTCCATCGTCCGGTCATAATCCAGCAAAAGCACCTTTTTATTATCCGCCCGATATCTGACACGGAAAAATTCTTTGACCTTATATAAGTCCTCTTCATTTTCTTCACCCTTGCCGCGTATCTGATATTGAAGCTGAACAGAACAGGAGATATCATTGATCTCTTTTATCATCCATCTCTCATTACCTTCTATCTGCGGCTCTAAAGCCCCCCATGTTACATGTTCATAATCCGAATGGATGTTCACATGCTGAAGTGTAGAATTATCGCCCGTCTCATCCGGCTCAATGGCCGTTCCGATACCGACACCCTCCGCTTTTATCAGAGAATTTTCATGAAAATCCTTAATATAATTCAGATATTCCAATATATGCTTATCTTTTTCATCTACGATCCTTGTGTAGTAGTAGACAGATTTTCCCTGTGAGAGCTTCAGTATGACCTCCAGCATCCTCTCCTCGGAGACTACCGACGGATCCTGTAAGCTTACCGCCGTTTCCTCACCCGGATTCTCTACTTCTGACTCGAAAAGCTTTTCCTTTCCGTCCAAAGAAAATATCTTAAACTGGATACTGCTGATCTCATTATCGTAAGAATCGAGCCTGACATCTATCTGGCCATTTGCCACTGGAGTGATCGTATCTCTTAAAGATGCCGCATCCATCTCCTCCACATACCCCGGCACATAATTGATCGAATATCCATTACTGGAAAATGAAATCTGCGGCAGCGTTGCCGTATCCATATCTGCGGTCATGCTCCCATTATCACGATTTGTATAATAACCAAAGGCT
Source organism: Lachnospiraceae bacterium MD308 (assembly GCA_010206225.2). Classification (GTDB taxonomy): domain Bacteria; phylum Bacillota; class Clostridia; order Lachnospirales; family Lachnospiraceae; genus MD308. Next base: position 53,543 of record VIQU02000021.1, read on the forward strand.
GTTGCCATTATTATAAATATCACAATTAAAAGAGCTGCTTCCTGCAGGTATCTCTTTAACTTTCTCTTGTTCATCCTATACCCCTTATCTGCCTAACAGTCTGCCAATAGCTGGTGATATGTGAAGGAATTCTTCACAAGCTTTTATACTTTCCTCTGCGCGCCTTCTTCTCTCAGCATTTTCTGTCTTTACCGCACGGATCATTATATTTTTCGGCGTATGCTCCATATCAATGAATTCCAGCACCTGCACGTGATATCCTGCCCTCTCAAGATACTGCGCGCGCAATCCGTCGGTAATAAGCGCCGCCATACGTTCCTTCAAAAGACCGTATTTCATAACCGGTTCAAGCGCCAGAAGCCGGTTATCCTTACATTGTTCCGCCCCCTGCATCTGTGCATTCAACTCATGCTGACAGCAAGGTACAGACAAAATAACCTTTGCATCCCATCCCACTGCTTTTTCAAGGGCCAGATCCGTAGCTGTATCGCAGGCATGAAGCGTAACCACCATATCCACCTTCTGTGCGCCAGTATAATCTGCAATATTCCCCTTTAAAAAGGCAAGCTTCTCATAACCATATCTGAATGCAAGCTCACCACAGCGGCGAATCACCTCTTCCTTCAAATCCAGTCCGATAATACGGACATCATATTTTTTCAGCTCATGCAAATAATAATACATAGCAAAGGTTAGATAAGACTTGCCGCATCCAAAATCCAGTACCGTAACCTCCCTGTTCTTCGGAAGCTGCGGTGAAATGTCTTCTATAAACTCTAAAAAACGATTCATCTGTCTGAATTTATCAAATTTAGAATGTACGATTTTTCCTTCCTTCGTCATCACTCCCAGATCTATAAGAAACGGTACCGGTTCCCCTTCTTTTAAAACGTAATGTTTTTGACGGTTATGTGAGAAGGCGTCTACAGACCTTGGTGAAACATTCTGCTTCTTTTTTATCGTAATCTTCCCTTTTTTACTTACTAGTACAGAATACAGCGCCGTACCGGTCTCCAACTGCATCTGCCGAAAATTCTCCATATATTCCGTCAATCTGCCCACTGTGCTTTCGGCATTCAGATTTTCATGAAATACCTGATTATTTCGGAACATTTCTATCTGAAACAAAAGCTGCCCTTTTTCCTTTACTGCACGCACCTTCACCTTTATGGCTCCTGCTTTATCCTTCGGGTTGCTCAGAACCGCTAGTAAAAACTCTTCATTCAAATTATCCTGTAATACTTTTGTTAATTCATCCATAATATTAATATTGTAATGTTTTTTTCCTCAAGGTGCAAGTAACAATAGATACTTTTACACAATTTACATAATTAGTGCTATAATAGGCTTATATTCTTTTGAAAGCAGGTAATAGTCGTGGATAAATTAGATATAAAACTATGGACGCTTGCGGCAAGAGGACAGATTGTTCCTGACCGCTCTCTTTTAAAATCCCCGGCCCAGATCCGGGCAATCAAAAAAAGCGCCGCTCTGAACACCGCAGTGCTCGACCATGTTGCGGAACACATACGGGCCGGCATGAATACCGAAGAAATAGACCGGCTTGTTTATGATTTTACAAAAAAACATGGCGGAGTCCCTGCACCGCTTCATTATCAGGGTTTTCCAAAAAGTGTATGTACCTCGATCAACAATGTGATCTGTCACGGTATTCCTGACAAATATGATTTTTTAGAAGAAGGGGATATTATCAATGTAGATGTCTCAACTATTCTCAATGGATATTATTCCGATGCTTCCCGCATGTTTATGATCGGCGAACCCTCCCCAGAGGCCAAGCAACTTGTACGTGTATCAAGAGAATGTGTTGAATTAGGTCTTAAAGCCGCAAAGCCATGGGGACACCTCGGTGATATTGCCTATGCGATCAATACCCATGCCCAAAGACACGGATACTCTGTTGTCGAAGATATCGGCGGCCACGGAATCGGCCTTGAATTTCATGAAGATCCCTTCGTAAGCTATGTTACGCCAAAGGGCAGTGAGATGGTCCTTGTACCGGGCATGATGTTCACGATCGAACCAATGATAAATGAGGGAAGCCCCGATTTCTTTATAGATGAAGATAACGGCTGGACGGTCTACACAATTGACGACGGATTGTCCGCCCAAACCGAATATATGGTTCTTGTAACTGATACCGGAGTTGAAGTATTGTCAAAATGATCCGTCTGTTTTTATACACTTGCAGATTTAAAGTCATGCTTATTCATGCCGCCATGAATCGCATGACTTTCTGACTCCGTCATCAACTTATACTCTCTACTACCAGCGCTGATTTCGCACCCATATTTACGACTAGTTCTCCGCCGCGTATTAAATATACATCGGGTGATACCGTATAGCCTTTCTCATACGAATATATCAGCCTCTGCATCTTGCCTCTCATAGGCACTCCGATTCTCCACACTGGTACGATTACCTCCGCAAAATCACTGCGGTTATTAATGACCACGACGATCTGTTCGTCCTCCGTAAACCGGCCATAGGCAAGTATATTGTTGTTTCCGCACAAAAGCAGAATCGAACCATTGCGAAGCGCCTGACTGTTTTTATGGATCGCTATCATATTCCGGTGAAATTCTATCAGTTCCCGATCCTCATATCCCCATGGATAAGTACGTCTGTTATCCGGATCTGTAAATCCGCATAAGCCTGCCTCATCGCCATAATAGATGGTAGGCGCTCCTACCCATGTCATCTGCACTGCAACCGCCTCGCGCATAACCGCGGGATTCACATATTCTTCTGCCGCCCTCGGCCCTTTTTCCGCCACTCTTCCCACAACACGATTCGTTCTTGTCAGGAATCGGGAATGATCATGGTTCGACAATTCATTCATCGCCACCTCCAAAGACGGCGTCAGCATCCTTGACATATAATGATTCATGGTACTTTTAAAATATTCCGCATTCCCCAACAGGTCATCGTTGCTCTCATCACTGTGCTTTTCCATGCCTGTCAAGAACCATGTAAGCGGCTCCATAAACGCATCATAATTCATCACGCTGTCCCACTGATCACCCTGCAGCCAACTGCTGGGATCCCCGTAGTGTTCCGCTAATATCAGCGCATCCGGATTCGCTTTTTTCACTTCTTTTCGAAACTTACGCCAGAACTTATGATTATAATCACTGCTATGCCCCAAATCTGCCGCTACATCAAGACGCCATCCATCAGCATTGTAAGGAGGTGAAACCCATTTTCGCCCGACTCTCAAGATATATTCTTCCAGTTCTTTGGAGCCTTCATAATTAAGCTTCGGCAGCGTATCATGACTCCACCAACCGTCATAACTGCGGTTATACGGCCACTTTCCGTCTTCGTTCTCCCGAAAATCAAAATAATTCCGGTACGGACTATCTGAGCTTAAATATGCCCCAGAAGCATAGTCCTCCTGATTCTCGTAAATTTTCTCCCTATCCATCCATTTATTAAAAGAACCGCAATGATTGAATACCCCGTCAAGAATCACCTTCATCCCTCTTCTGTGCAGTTCTTCCACAAGCTTTATAAAAAGCTCATTGCTCGCTTCCAGATTCTTAAAGTCGGCAACCCTTTTCTGATATTTTGTCGCATGTGCATTGTCTCTGTCCCCATCGCGAAGTACCTCACCGCCGTCCTCGACGATCACGCCAAAATGCGGATCAATATAATCATAATCCTGAATATCATACTTATGATTAGAGGGCGATACAAACAGAGGGTTAAAGTAAAGAACCTCCACGCCTAAATCCTGAAGATAATCAAGCTTATCCATCACTCCCTGAAGGTCGCCGCCGTAAAATTCCCGAACTCCCATCGTCTCAGGATATTTATTCCAGTCAGTCACTTTCTGGCTGTAATCTCCTATATAAAAATATTCATTTGTTTCTACATCGTTCGACTTATCGCCATTATAAAACCGATCTGTGTAAATTTGATACATAACGGCGCCTCTCGCCCACTCCGGCGTAGAGAACCCTGGAACAATCTTAAAATCATAAAGACAGGAACGGACATCTGATACACCACACCGATTATAATAACACACTTGATCCTTATCTGAAATCTCAAAGCAATAGCAAAACGGTTCATCGCCCAGTTTCCAGTCAATGGAATAATAATCAAACTCTCCCTCTACTGACTCTTTACTTACATTATATCTGTCTTCCCCTACAACAAGACAGACACGAACCGCATCTTCTTTTGCGGTCCGGAACCTCAATGTTACTATCTGATTGCAGTCCGGCTCCTGCGGTGACACGTACCATCTGGAGCCGTCACAAAACAACGCCTGCTTATTCATGCTTTTTTTGTCCTCACAGTCCCCTTTATTATACTCGCACCATATCTTCGGCCTCTTTTGCTTCCCCGGGCCGAAAAAGCGCCTCGAACTCTTCTCGGGAAATCTTCTCTTTCTCCAGGAGGAGGTCCGCGCATGCGTGGAGCACACTGTCATATTCCTGAATAATCGCTTTCGCCTTCGTATAACATTCATCAATAATACGCTTCACCTCCTGATCAATAACCGTTGCGATACTCTCGCCATACCCTCTTGACGCATGTGCAAGATCTCGCCCGATAAATACCTCATCATTGTCGTTATCATAATTGACAAGCCCTACCGTCTCAGACATGCCAAACTTTGTCACCATAGACTTGGCAATGCCCGTTGCCTGCTTAATATCCTGCGAAGCACCTGTCGTAATATCGTCAAATACCACTTCCTCCGCGACGCGCCCGCCAAGAGACACAATAATATCCTGAAGCATCTTTCCTTTCGTATTGAACATCTCATCCTTTTCAGGAAGCGGCATCGTATATCCGCCCGCGCCTCCTGTTGGTATGATGGAGACACTATAAACAGGTCCCACGTCCGGCAACACATGGAACAGTATAGCATGACCCGCCTCATGAAAAGCCGTAATCTTCTTTTCCTTATCAGAAATCACCCGGCTTTTCTTCTCTGCACCGATGCCTACTTTAACAAAAGCTTTTTTTATATCATCCTGCTTTAAAAAAACGCGGTTATCCTTCGCCGCGAGAATTGCCGCTTCATTCAGCAGATTCTCAAGGTCTGCTCCTGTGAACCCGGCAGTTGTCTGCGCAATCTGCTTCAGATCGATCTCCTCGCTTAAGGGCTTACCCTTAGCATGGACAGCCAGTATCTCTTCTCTTCCCTGAACATCCGGTCTGCCTACCATAACCTTTCTGTCAAACCTTCCCGGACGCAGGATAGCCGGATCCAGGATATCAACCCTGTTAGTCGCTGCCATAACAATGATTCCTTCATTTACACCGAATCCATCCATCTCTACCAAAAGCTGATTGAGCGTCTGCTCTCTCTCGTCGTGTCCGCCTCCCATACCAGTACCTCTGCGGCGCGCGACCGCATCGATCTCATCTATGAAAATAATACACGGCGCATTCTTCTTTGCCTCCTCGAACAGATCCCTGACACGGGAAGCGCCGACTCCGACAAACATCTCCACAAAGTCCGAGCCTGATATCGTAAAAAACGGCACGCCCGCCTCGCCTGCCACCGCCTTCGCAAGCAGCGTTTTACCGGTTCCCGGAGGACCTACAAGCAAGACGCCCTTTGGGATTCTTGCTCCCACTTGAATATATTTCTTCGGAGATTTCAAGAAATCTACAATCTCCTCCAGTTCCTCCTTCTCCTCCTTGAGACCTGCTACCTTTGCAAATGTAACATTATTCTCTCCGTCCCTGCTAAGCTTGGCACGGCTCTTTCCAAAATTCATGGCTTTCGTATTCGCGTTGCCTCCCTGACGGTTCATAAGCGTAAAAATCAGGGCAATACCGCCAATCATGAGAAGCATAGGCACGATTGTGTTCGCAAACCAACTCTCCTGCGGAACATTCGTTATCGTGTAGTTCTCAATATTCTCATTTTTAAGATACTTCTGAACCTCATTGACATCAGACGTATATAGATACTTAACCTCTGTATCCGTCCCGTTCTTACCGCTCCTAAGCTCAATCTCGACACGTCCGGTCGGAACATTCTTATTTTGCGTGATATTGATCGATTTCACATTATCGCCTCTTATCACTTTCTCAAATTGCTTCCAATTCAGCTCATTGTCCCTCTGGTCCATCTGATTCGTAAACCACAATGCCCCGAATAAAAATAATATGAATATCAGCACGCTCGCGCCGCTGATCCCTCTGGTCCTTCTATCGTTCAATTCTCAAGCCTCCTTCTACTCAACACCTTCTATAACGCCGATGTATGGTAGATTTCTATATTTTTGCGCATAATCAAGCCCATATCCAACCACAAATTCATCCGGTATCTCATATCCCACATAAGCAACCTTTACATCCCTCACCCTGCGCTCCGGTTTATCAAGAAGAGTACAGAGCTTTAAACTTTTCGGCTTCCTCTGTTTCAGGACATCCATAAGATAATAAAGCGTTCTGCCGGAATCAATAATATCTTCAACGATTATAACATCCTTACCCTCCAATGCCTCATCAAGATCCTTGGCGATCTTAACGATCCCACTGGACGTAGTGCCGTCACCGTAACTGCTCACGCTCATAAAATCCATAGAAACCGGCACTGTGATTCTCTTCGCCAGTTCGCACATGAAAAAAACTCCGCCCTTCAGAATGCAGATAAGATGTACCTGCCGTCCCGCATAATCCTCACTGATCTGTTTACCTATTTCCTCAATCCTCTTCGCAACATCTGCCTCCGAAACCAGTACTCTTATCGTCTCTGCCATCGTCTTCTCCTCCGTAAAAACTAATCTCCAATATTTGCTTTGTATGATCTGTAATCTGATATGCCTGACTTTGTCTGTAACCTACTATCCACATAATCTCATTTCCATCTGCTGCAAGCCAGATACTGTCTCTTAATTCCTGAGGAATCTTAGCATTAATAAAGTACTGTTTCAGCTTCTGAGTTCTCCCCTCTTTATCAATAACGATGTAGTCTCCCGGCTCACGGTGTCTGATTTTTACAGCATTGCTAATTATAGCATAATCAAACCATTTCGTGTAGTTTTTTTGCGAAAATGTTGCCGATTCCACACTTTTTTCAAAAATTCTCATGTGAAACAACGGCTTTTCTTCCTCTTTTTCCATCTTTTCTTTCTTGCGAATATAAATCCCTTCATAGCATCTTACTGCCTCCCTCCCATATGGAAGATCAATTCTGCGTCCCACCTGACGTTTCATAAGCTCCTGTACCGACTTCACATGTGTCTCTTCTATATCCTTCTGTCTGCCGGCCGCTTCACAGATTATCCCGTACATGACCTCCGCCTTCAATGCACCCGGCACCTTTTCATACTCTTCCTTTATAACAACGGTTTTTTCGTTATCTTTTTTTCTGCAGCCTTTTATATATCTCGCCGTCTCTGCTTCAACATACCCCCAAAGCTTATTAAGTTTCGCGGCGCATTCCGCAATATGAATGACTGATCTCTCATTAATGTTTTTTTCCAAAAAGGGTAGCACATGATTACGAATCCGGTTTCTTGTATAGGCATCCTCCAGATTCGTCTCATCTGTACAATAAGATATTCCCCCTTTTTCCAGATATGATTCAATTTCTTTGCGCTCCAGACAAAGAAGCGGACGAATCCATACGCCATTTTTCGGCGAAATTCCTCCCATGCCTTTCAAGCCTGTCCCCCGGCACAGGTTCCACAGCACCGTCTCCGCATTATCATTCTTGTGATGTGCTGTTGCAATATGGGTTCCCCCCTGCTCCCGAAGCACCTCCAAAAAACACCTCCTTCTTACTTCCCGTCCGGCCTCTTCTTTTGTAAGGCCGCGTTCTTTCGCATACTGCTTCACATCCTCATGATACACAAAAAGCTCCACATTCTCTTTCCCGCAGACACTTCTTACATATGCCTCATCCCTGTCCGCCGTCTCATTTCTGAGTCCATGGTGGATATGCACTGCTGCAATACGAAACTCCATCTCCTCTTTGAGCTCCAAAAGCATAAAAAGCAGACATATGGAATCCGCCCCTCCCGATATGCCTGCAATCACTTTGTCCTCACGTCCAAGCATCTGCCATGTCTTTATATATTCTCTGACTTTCCTATACATTTTTCATCCTTTATACATCGTATCCTAATTCGTTTAATCTAAATATATAGAAAACTTACGCAAAATGCAAGTTTATAATTTCCACAGCCCCACAGCCATGATCGTCATATCATCTGTCGGCTTCTCGCCGCTCCATTCCAGCACTTTTCCAAGCAGATAATGCGCAAGTTCCTTCGGATTTACCGTATTAGCCTCCCGTATGAACTCCGTCATCAAAGTATCCTGTTCCTTCGCTGGAAGCGCATCCATCACGCCATCTGTAACCATGATAACAAAATCCCCGGAAGACAACTCCCGTTCCACTGACTCGATTTCTATATCTTTAAGCACGCCGATCGGCAATGTGGCAGAGGTAATCTTCTCCACACCCTCCGCCCGCTTTATAAATGTAGTAGATGCCCCCGCCTTCACAAACTCACAGCTTCCCGAATACAAGTCAAACAAGCAGATATCTACCGTAGAAAAACGGACCTCCTCACGTCCGATAACCAAAGCAGTATTCATAATCTCAATCGCTGTCTTCGCTGGAAATCCAGCCTCCAAAAGTTCCTCCAGCATCTCCACTACCATCGTACTCTCCCTGCATGCCTCTTCCCCGGAACCCATACCGTCAGAGATTGCCATCCCCTTCTTCCCGCCCGGAAGGTCTGCCATGAGAAACGTATCCCCAGAGGTTTGCTCACAATCCTTCCCAATCTTCGCAATCCCTTGAAGTGTCTGGTATCTTGCACTTTCAACACAGGCTATGGTACAATACTGCGCCCCCACAATCGGACGCTCCCCCTGCTGAGGCATCATAACTCTTCCAACGCATCCGCCCACCTCATAGGCAAGTTCCTTCGTAGCCACGCAGATTCCCTTCGCCGCTTTCACTGTCAGATGAATTTCATATTTCCCCTGAGCTGTAATATAAAATACCGAAGAAAGCATCTTGATACCGATTTTTTTCAGCTTATTCTTCAACTTCTTCTCCAGATGCTCGTCCTCAAAAATCCCTGCGTCAAGCTCCCTCGTCGTATACTGCAAAAGCTTTGCAAAACTCTTTAGCTGTCCCGCAAACCCTTCTCTGTTCTGTACGATTTTATTATTCCAGAGAAGAATCTTCTTGGCATTCTCGTAGACCTCCAATGTCTCCCTAAGAAACCTTGGAGCGAAAAGACACCTTTTCTGCAGGCTCCTCTTAAGCTCCACATTAAGCTCCGCGCCGTAGTCTTCTACAGCACAAAGAACTTCATACATCATTTGATACGTATAGATCCTGTTCTCCTGAAGACACTCTTCCCTCCGCTCACAATTCTCACACACCTTGTCTGTAACCTTGTGAAACATATCTTCAAATTCCTCTTTTGAAAACGTCCCTCTATAGCCTTCTAATGTAAAAAATGTCTTTGAAAGATGCACCATCGAATCTGCAAATTTATCCATCTGTATCACATATGGATTCAAGAATGCACCCTTGTCCTTAATTTCTCCCATCTTAATCCGCTCCCCTTATTCAATTGATTCATATACAAAATACTTACTACCGCCGGCAGCCATCTTGTATGCTATGGTACAAAAAAGCTTTAGGATATACATCCTAAAGCTTATCATTCGTACGGCATCACTCTGCCTTAAATATTATTTCATCTTTATAAACCATGCCTAATTTTTCTCTGGCCATATCCTCTATATAGGCATCCGTACCCACATATTCTTCCAATTTGTCGATCTCTTTCGTCTTCTGATTTTCCTCCTCTATCTGCTGTTTCAGTTCAATCTCCTGCTCCTGATATGCCTTCTCCTTCGCTCTCAACGTCATACTATTCACAAACACGATAGCGCCCAACAGTATGATCACGGCACTGACCACAAGCATACTTCTCTTGTGCTCTCTAAGACGCCGTTTCTGCCTGCTGTTACTGCGGCGGCGTTCCTGTTTTACTTTTTTCATAATTTATACTCACCCTTGCTGATAGGCTCAAACCGTATCGTTAACTAATCATTATCTTATCTTTTTTTTCTGATTTACGCAACAGCAAAAAAAGAATAAATTTCAAAATCAACGTAGATTTTTTTTTACCCTTTTTGAAAACGTCTTATCAATGCCTCGCAAAAAAACGTTCCAAACACAAGACCTAGTATAAAATACCATCGGATGCTACCATCACTTGTATGGTAAATTTGCACAAACACATACAGCGCGGCTCCAAGCCAGAAAATGATGTCCTCTATTCCGATTATAAACAGACTATGTTCTACTAATTGACGGAAAATACTGATACTCCTGTACACCAGACGCAGCATGATTCCAGTGACTACCGACACCAGAAATATAACAAGTTCTCCCCTGATCTGCAGCATCCGTCATCTGAACAGCTTAGAAAACAGGTTCTCTCCCTGCTTTACTCCTGCATGGACATCCGAGTAAGAAATACTGTCAATATTACCTGACATATCCACTTCACCTTTCTCCAGATTCAGACGATTCACATGCAGATCTGTCCCTTTCACCATCATCATCCCCTGCTCCGTCTCCAGAAGAATCTCGTTCAGATCAAACGATAAGACATCCAACACTCCCGTTGCCAGACTCGTCTTGCGGTTATTCACAACCAGTTTATGATTTTTTTGTACAGTCTTATCTTCCATACACATCACAACCTTTCTTAATAATCATATGAAAGGTTGTTCGCATTTATTACAAGTATTTAAAGAGACTGGAAGCCTCTTCCTTTTTCGTAGTATCTTTAATATCAAGAACCTCCGCCTTCACCGTCTTAGTTCCGAACTGAATCTCAATAATATCACCTGTTTTTACTTTTACAGAAGCCTTTGCCACGCAGCCATTCACTGTAACACGTCCTGCATCACATGCTTCATTTGCCACTGTCCTCCGCTTGATCAGGCGGGATACCTTTAAAAATTTATCTAACCTCATAATCTCCTCCTCATCCGAAAAGAAATTCCATCGGCAGCTTTACATAACATGGAATATAAAAAGCAGAGAGCACAAGACTCTCTGCCTGTTTATCCTTAGGAATTACTCATTCACAGCATCCTTCAAAGCTTTTCCAGCTTTAAACTTCGGAGCTTTGCAAGCCTCAATGTTCATAACTTTACCTGTCTGTGGGTTTCTTCCTTCTCTTGCAGCTCTCTTTGTAACTTCAAACGTACCAAAACCTACAAGCTGAACCTTGTGCTCTTTTTTCAGTTCCTCTGTTACAACATCAACAAAAGCCTTCAAAGCCTTTTCGGAATCTTTCTTCGATAATTCTGCTCTGTCAGCAATTGCTGCTACTAATTCTGTTTTGTTCATGGATAATTTCCTCCTCTTGTTATCATCTAAAATACAATTTTAGTCTTTCCTTTTCGAGCGGTCACGCATATCTGTCCTATGCTTTTTTTCGCCTCATGTTATAGTTATAACTATTTTCCCACTGTTTGTCAAGGATATTTCCCCTTTTTAATCCTTTTTGTGATTTTGAAAATATTTACAACTTTACAGTTTACAGCATAGAATCAATCATGGCTACAACCTTTTCGCCAAGACTCTTAGACTTCTCATCGGCATCTTCCAAGGAGGTTCCCTTAATACCATAATAGAACTTAACCTTCGGCTCTGTACCGGACGGTCTTACACAAAGCCATGCATCGTCTGTCAGATCATAATACAGTACATTCGATGCCGGAAGTCCTGTACTCGTAACTTCGCCTGTCTCAAGATCTTTAATCGTATCCGCCTGATAATCTCTGGCCTTTCGCACCTTGTAGCCGCCGAACTCTGTCGGAGGATTCTTCCGTAATGTCTCAAGAATCTCCTGAATCTTCTGAAGTCCTTCGATACCTTTCAGTGTGATGGACTGGATATCATCCTTGTAATATCCGTATTTCTCATACATGTCCACCATTGCATCCCACAGAGTCTTACCCTGCGTCTTATAATAAGCTGCTGCCTCACAGAGCGCCATTGTAGCTACGATCGCATCCTTATCTCTTGCATGTGTTCCGATCAGACAGCCATAACTTTCCTCGAACCCAAACAGATAATTACCTTTTCCTGTTGTCTCAAAGCCGAGAATCTGCTGTCCAATATACTTAAATCCTGTCAAAACTTCTATAAGACCTGCATTATATTCTTTCGCAATCGCGTCCGCCATGTTAGATGTAACAATCGTTTTAATCAAATATCCGTCATCCGTAAGTCCTTTCAGTGCTTTGCGCTGTCCAATCTCATAATCCGCAAGGAGACATCCTGACATATTACCGGTTAATGTATGATATACTCCATCCTTATCCTTCACACGCACACCGAGCCTGTCCGCATCTGGATCCGTCGCAAGCACAAGATCCGCATCTATCTCTTTCGCAAGCGCAAGTCCCAGTTCAAAAGCTTCCTCTGCCTCCGGGTTCGGATAGGAAACTGTCGGGAATTCACCGTCCGGCAGCTCCTGCTCCTTTACTACATACACATTCTTAAATCCAAGCTCTTTTAAAATGCGCCTTGCCGGAACATTTCCCGTCCCGTGCAGCGGGCTGTATACGATCTTGATCTCGTCTCCCACTGCTTCAATCGCATCTTGATGAAGTACCTGCGTCTTTAATTCTGCAATATATCCGTCGTCAATATCCGTCCCGATCACCTGATAAAGCCCTTCTGCTTTCGCCGCTTCAAGCTCCATCGTCTTCACCGTATTATAATCGGTAACAGCCTTAACCTCATCCATGATTCCCTTGTCGTGCGGCGGTGTGATCTGCGCGCCGTCCTCCCAGTACACCTTGTATCCGTTATACTCCGGCGGATTATGACTTGCCGTAATATTAATCCCGGCGATACAGCCAAGCTTCCTTACTGCATAGGAAAGTTCCGGCGTTGGGCGAAGTGCGTCAAACACATATGCCTTAATGCCATTTGCCGCAAGGCAGAGCGCTGCTTCGTCCGCAAATTCCGGCGACATACGTCTGGAATCATAGGCAATTGCCACGCCCTTCGCCATCTCTTTTTTCGCAGTGATATAATTCGCCAGTCCCTGTGTTGCTTTTCTAACCGTATAGATATTCAGACGGTTTGTACCCGCACCGATAATACCTCTAAGTCCTGCAGTTCCAAACTCGAGATCTTTATAAAAACGTTCTTTTATCTCATTATCATCGTCTGCAATTTTCTTTAGTTCCTCTCTTGTTGCTTCATCAAAATATGGATTGCTAATCCACTCCTCATACCGCTCGCGATATTCCATATCTGTACCTCCTGTCTCGCTATTACTGTTAACTATTATACACCAATAGCCTACAAATGAAAAGCAAATATATTCTCCATAAAACGTTCTTTCTCTTCTGTCTGCCGGATTGCCGTATTCAGCTTCTCTACGTTCTTTACTGAGATCCACGCCTTATTGGAATGGTAATAAGAATTAGCAATCTTCCAGAACTTTTCCGGATAAGCAAGACGTATTTTCAGGTATTCCATCTCTTCATCGGATAACGGGCAGATCGCAGAGTACGCGTTAAGCATATTGTCTCCAAGCCGTTCTTTCCACCCGTGCTTTTCCATTACCTTTCTGAAAAAATAATACAAATCCTCCACCTGAATATCCTGCTTGAATTTATCAAAATTCGTCGTTGCCAGAATTCCTGCAGACGCGCCGTATATCTCATCGCCTTTCATTAAAATATTGTGATAGTTATACTCCCCATGTGTCAGGCAGTTCTTTGCAATACTTTTCTGATAGAGCTTATTATAGCCTGACTTCACCAACAGATCACCTGCAATCTGCGCCCACTGATACATAGAATCAAAATATTTCAGAAACGCAATCTCGAACTCACCCTTCGATGTCATAGATCGCACAAACCGGCGGACCTTCCGAAGCTCTCTGTCATGTCTTTCATATTCATGAAGGAGAGGCTCCGCCTTTGTCTCCTGTGTCAACTTTACTCGCATGATCATATGGAGCTTAGCCAGATTTCCTGATGCCGCCAAAAGTTCCGCCGGTTTTCTGAAATCGCACTCCCGCCCCTTAAACCAACGACGCAGCATATAATTCTTCCCATCTTCAAAAGTTGTAACAAATTCACCCTCCTCATTGGGCTCAATATAATCCACACTCTCATAGCCGTGCTTTGCCAGATGTGCGTACAACTCACACAGCGAGAGGATGCGTCCTGTGGGCGCCGACACTTCTTTTAAAAGAAACAGCCCCCGGCTTGTGTCGCATAAAACAGCACCCCTCACTTTACGGGTGCTGTTTATGTCAATTTTATATTTTTCCAATATATTCCTATCATAATCCTGCATTTTGACATCCCCTGCACTCTACATTACATGTTCTTTTTAAAGTATGATTTTAAAAGCAGAAATATGATTGAAGGCGCAGACTTTTTTATCCGCGCCCCGATTATATTTTTATTCTATTTTTCTTTCCATAGAAACTTTAGTAATTCCTTTTTTGTATTAAGCTCCGGTTTCTCAATGACCAGTTCAAGCAACTCGTTAAGCTTTTTGCCAATCTCCTTACCAGGCTCCATGCCAGCTTCAATCAGATCCTTGCCCGTCACTGCCAGTTTCTTTAAAGATACGCACTGCTCCTTTTTCACAATGTCACTGTACAGCTCTTCTATCTCGTCCAGATTCCGTATCTTCTCCTCCCTTCTGTACATGCTCTGCGCAAGTACATCTGCGCGCCGCACTTCCATATAATAAGAAAAGAGATCTTCGCCAATCCTGTTTACAGCCCTTCGGACATTCTCTGCCTCAGCAGGCATCCGGTAATCGTGGTAATATACAAGTCTTGTCACTTTACGAAGAGTATCATTGTCAAATCTGAGCCTTCTTAAGACGTTCCCTGCAATCTTTTCACTCTCGAACGCATGCTTTTTAAAATGCGCCCTTCCGCTTACGTCCATCGTCTTAAGCGCCGGCTTTCCCATATCGTGAAGCAGCATCGTAAGCCGCAGGATTTTATCTGCCCGGACATTTTCTATGGCATGTATCGTATGCTCCCCCACATTGTACATATGATGAGGTGTCTCCTGCTCTGTCTTCATAAGCCGGTCGAATTCTGGAAGGAACTGCGCTGTAATGCCAAGCTCATATGCTTCCAAAAGAAGCCCCGGCCTGTCTGACACCAACATCTTGATAAGCTCTGCCTGTATCCGCTCTGCACTAATCTTGCGAAGGGTGGGGGCAAGCTCTCTCATCCCCGCTCTTGTTTCATCTTCAATAGAAAACCCCAACTGTGCGGCGAATCGGATGCCCCGCAGTATCCTGAGCGCATCCTCCAAAAATCGTTGCTTTGCATCTCCCACACAACGAATTCTCTTTTCTTTCAGATCCGTCAGTCCTCCGAAGATATCCACAAGACCTTCCTTCTCGTTATACGCCATCGCATTAATCGTAAAATCCCTGCGCAGCAAATCCTCCTTAAGGCTCCGGGTGAATGTCACTTCTTTCGGATGACGGTTATCTTCATATTTCCCGTCAATCCGGTAGGTTGTCACCTCAAAACCTTCCCTGTCAAGAAGAATCGTAACCGTCCCATGTTTAATACCCGTATCAAAGGTTTTCTCAAACAATGCCTTCGTCTCCCCAGGTGTGGCGGAAGTGGTGATATCCCAATCTTCTGGCTGTCTTCCAAGAATAGAATCTCTCACACATCCGCCCACCACATAAGCCTCAAAGCCCGCATTTTGCAGGGTAATAATTATCGTATTCACTTTTTCAGGCAGCCGAATATCAAAAATCTTCATCTTAGTATGCTTTGCCCCAGTAAGCCATATGCTTCGCCGGCTTACCGCACCAGATACATTTGTCTGAGATCATCTCTTCATCCTCAATCAGACATCTGGTCGCTGCACCGCCTGTCACATATTTTACTTCACCCTCACACTCTGGATCGCCGCACCAGCAAGCTTTTACAAAGCCCCTGTTCTGTTTAAACTTCTCTTTCATCTCTTCCAGATCCGTAGCCGCGTCAATATGTGCATTCAGAAAATCCTTAGCCCTGTTGTACATATCCTGCTGAATCACCTCTAAAATGTCACGAAGCTTTCCTGCGATCTCATCCATCTTAACGATAATCTTCTCACGAGTATCGCGACGCACAACAACAACCTGATTGTTCTCAATATCCTTCGGTCCAATCTCGATACGTGTCGGAATACCCAGAATCTCCTGCTCGGCAAATTTCCATCCCGGACTCTTGTCAGAATCATCAATCTTTACTCTGTATCCGGCTCTCTTAAGCTCATCAAACAGTGCATATGCTCTGTCAAGCACACCTTCTTTATGCTGTGCGATCGGAATTACCCGGCACTCAACCGGAGCTACATGCGGCGGCAGAACAAGCCCGTCATCATCACCGTGAACCATGATCAATCCGCCGATACTTCTTGTGGACCAGCCCCATGAAGTCTCATATACACTCTGAGGCTCATTATTCTTATCAATATATTTAATACCGAATGCATCCGGGAATCCGCTTCCGAAGAAATGGCTCGTCGCTGACTGCAGCGCCTTGCCGTCATGCATCAGTGCTTCTATCGTATAGGTATCCTGCGCACCTGCAAACTTCTCATGCTCTGCCTTTCTTCCCGATACAAACGGAATTGCCAGCGTCTCCCTGTAGCAGTCCTCGTATACATGAAACATTTGGATCGTACGTTCCTCTGCCTCCTCGTATGTTGCATGAATCGTATGTCCTTCCTGCCATAAGAATTCTCTGGAACGAAGGAACGGTCTTGTTGTCTTCTCCCAGCGCAGTACACTGTTCCACTGATTCCATACCTTCGGAAGATCTCTGTAGGATTTGACGGTTCTTGCCCATAAGTCACAGAACAGTGTCTCAGATGTCGGGCGGACACATAATCTCTCCTGAAGTCTCTCCATACCGCCGTGTGTTACCCACGCAACCTCCGGCGCAAACCCCTCCACATGATCTGCCTCTTTCTCAAGAAGGCTCTCTGGAATTAAAAGCGGCAACGATACGTTCTCTACACCTGTCTCCTTAAAACGCCTGTCCAAATCTGCCTGAATCAACTCCCAGATTGCATACCCGTTAGGCAGATAATTAAGACATCCCTTTACGCTTGAATAATCACATAACTCTGCTTCACGCACTACATCTGTGTACCATTGCGCAAAATTTTCATCGCGCGGTGTGATATTTTTTACTAATTTCTTCTCCTTTGCCATGTTTCCTTCTCCTTCTTTCTTCTTATTATCAATTAAATAATTTTTTCAGGCACAAAAACCGCCGAGATTTCTGCCCCAAAAGGGACCGAAAATCTCGGCGGTACCACCCTCGTTAACTGCAAACCTTATGCAGTCCTCTCTCTTATCACCATTAACGCTAGTGCCACGCCGCATTTTCACACGGCGGCTCCAAGGCAGGTTCATCACAGTTCCATACAAGAATCTCTCAGCCGCTGAATTCTCTCTCTGTAGAACTTCATCTGTACTACTATCCCTCTTCATCGCCAAACCTGCTTTTTGCAACCAACATTGCCAGCAGGGATTCAATTAACCGTAATTCTAATTGATAACAAAACATTTGTCAAGTGCTGAATTTTGTTTTCAGCCTAAAATTCAAACACAGCAACTCCATATGGAGGTAATTCATACGCAAAAGAGAACGGCCTTCCGTCACATTCCTGCTTCACAGCCTTGTAAACCGACGGACGTTCCTTGCCCTCTCCGCCGTATTTTACATCGTCGCTGTTCATAATAAGCTTGTATTGCTTTCTCCTTGGAACACCAACACGGTAATCATCTCTCGCCATCGGCGTAAAGTTAATAACAAAAAGAAGATTTTTCTTCCGATTCTTGGAATGTCTCGCAAAACTGTAGATACTGCGGTAACCATCATCCGCGTTAATCCATTCAAAACCTTCCCAGATCTGCTCATCCTGATAAAGCGCCGGATTCTTCTTATACAGGTGAAGAAGGTCCCTCATCCAATTCTGAATTGCCTGATGCTCTTTCTCCGCCAATAAGAACCAGTCAAGTTCTCTCTCCTCACTCCATTCCCTTAGCTGCGCAAATTCTTGTCCCATGAACAAAAGCTTTTTCCCGGCATGTCCCATCATAAATGCATATCCGGCCTTCAAGTTCGCGTATTTGTCAAATCCAAGCCCCGGCATCTTATTGAGCATAGAACACTTCAGATGAACCACTTCATCATGGGAAAGCACAAGGATGTATTTCTCACTGCCCGCATAGCTCATAGCAAAGGTCATCATATGATGGTTATCCTTACGGAAATACGGATCAAGCTTCATATATTCCGTAAAATCATGCATCCATCCCATATTCCACTTCAGACTAAAGCCAAGTCCGTCATCCTCTACATCCCCCGTCACTTTCGGCCATGCAGTAGATTCCTCGGCAATCATCATAGCGCCCGGATTTCTGCCAAGCACAACAGAATTCAAATGCTTGAAGAAATCAATAGCTTCCAGATTCTGGTTGCCGCCATACTTATTGGCAACCCACTGTCCATCCTGTCTTCCGTAATCCAGATATAATATAGATGCGACTGCATCAACACGAAGTCCGTCAACATGAAACTGCTCGATCCAGAACAATGCGTTCGAAATCAAAAAGTTTCTTACTTCATTCTTTCCAAAATCAAACACCTTCGTTCCCCAATCGGGATGCTCCCCTTTTCTCGGATCCGCATACTCAAATGTAGGTGTGCCGTCAAAATCAGCAAGTCCGTGCGCGTCTCTCGGGAAATGCGCCGGAACCCAGTCAAGAATTACGCCAATCTTATTGCGGTGCAAATAATTAACCATCCACGCGAAATCCTGAGGCGTTCCATATCTGGAAGTCGGCGCATAGTAACCAGTCACCTGATATCCCCAGGAACCGTCAAAAGGATGCTCCGCAATACCGATCAGTTCAATATGAGTATAACCCATATCTTTCACATATTTTGCAACTTCCTTTCCAAACTCACGATAGGTATAAAATCCTTCATCCTCCCGTCCCGGATGCTTTTTCCACGAACCAATATGCACCTCATAGACAGATATCGGCTTTTGCATGTGGTTCCATTTCTTTCTCTTCTCCATCCACTCCGAGTCCGTCCACTTCAAATTACTGATATCTGCTATCTTAGACGCTGTTCCCGGTCGAAGTTCCGCATGATTCGCAAATGGATCTGCTTTAAACGCATAATCTCCCGTATGTGTCTGAATACAATATTTGTACATATCATATTCCTTTACTCCCGGAACAAAACAAGTAAAAATCCCTACAGATTCTTGACGCTCCATCGGATTCGCCTCTATGTCCCATTCATTAAATTCGCCAATGACTGATACCGACTTTGCATGCGGCGCCCATACAGCAAAATACACTCCTTCCTTTTTGCCCTTTTTTACTTTGTGCGCACCCAGTTTCTTATAAATCTCATAATGATTACCCTGTCCGAAAAGATACTGATCAAGTTCACTGATTTCATATGCTTTCTTTTTCTTTTCTGCCATATTCGTACCCTCTCTTGCTATGTTTATTTATAATATTATTATACCCCCCATAGCCGCAAAAAGAAAGAGTTTTGGCAAATATAGTCCACCAAAACCCTTTTTTAACCTTTATATTTTGAAATCTTCTTCCTTCAAGATAATCCTGTCAGAATCATCCGTACCTTTCCCGAATACCCGACGTGCCAGATGCTTTACATTCACCCTCTGAGAATGGGAGATCGCTTCATCCATAATATCTTTTACTTCCGCAACCGACACAGCATGATCTTCTCTCTGCATCACATCAATCCGGCTGTACAATGCCAGAATCCCCATCTCATCCAGCTTGTATCCATTCTCCTTCGCGTACGTCTGACCAAAAGTTACCAACTCGTCATTGATGAAAATAGGCAGCTCCAGTTTTGAGGTAAACTTCTTCTTAAAGTCAGGATTGGCTGTCAGTATTTTCTCTAATGGCTTCCTCTGGTCCTCAAGTACAAACAGCATCTCGCCAGTCTTTCTCTCCATCAGGTGGTTAAGCTCCTTTACCGTTCTGGAATTCAGCTTTCCGGCCTTCTCTACGATAATCGCGCCGCCTTTAAGCTTTTGAATGATATTAGGCAGCTCCTTCTTATTCAAAGACTCACCTGTAACAATCGCCACCTTGCCCTGCTTCAGGTTCCTCTGCTTCTGTATCGCCTTAACAATATCTACGGCAAGAACTGTCTTTCCTGAGCCTTTTCTTCCGATGACAAGAATATTTCCAGTCTTTGACGTCCCTTCTCTCTGAGCCCTGCGGTCATTATCAAGCGCATCTACAATCTGTTCACTCATACCGCGAACCGGCACAAAATAGGAGAACAGTTTCTTCTGCTCTTCCGTAAGCCCTGCTTTCAAGCCTATTTCGCTGGTCGCACTTAAGTCGTAACGTCCCGTTACAACAAAGCCCGTATCAAATGGAACTCCTCCTCCGCCCTTTGCTTTCTTAAAACGCTTTTGAATCTCCTCCTCGGATGGCTCTTCAATCTCAAGAGAAACCTCTTCTTCTAATTCTTCTTCATCAAAGTCCTCTTCATTAAAGTCGTCCTCCGACGGCTCTTCTTCCTCAAATTCATCCTCATCGAATTCTTCCTCTTCCGACTCAAAATCTTCTTCGTCAAAGTCGTCCTCGTCAAAGTCTTCTTCGTCTTCTATAAAATCGTCTTCGTCAAAGTCTTCTTCGAAGCTATCCTCATCGAACTCATCTTCCTCCTCTATGAACTCATCTTCCTCGAACTCTTCCTCTTCCGATTCTTCCTCTATGAATTCACCTTCTTCGAACTCATCTTCCTCCTCTATGAACTCATCTTCCTCGAACTCTTCCTCTTCCGATTCTTCTTCTATGAATTCATCTTCCTCGAACTCTTCCTCTTCCGATTCTTCTTCTATGAATTCATCCTCTTCGAACTCTTCCTCTTCCGGTTCTTCTTCTATGAATTCATCTTCCTCGAACTCTTCCTCTTCCGGTTCTTCTTCTATGAATTCATCCTCTTCGAACTCTTCCTCTTCCGGTTCTTCTTCTATGAATTCATCCTCTTCGAACTCTTCCTCCTCCGATTCATCCTCTATGAATTCATCTTCCTCTGCTGGTTCTTCTTCATCAAGTTCCCCATCCAGCGGTTCCTCTTCAAATGGTTCTATCGGCTCTAACTTTGCAAAGTCTTCTGTGATACCCTCTAACAATCCCTCTGCCTCAAAATCATCTGATTCCGCCATATCCTCTTTCTGAGGCGCAGAAGTTCCGGCAACTCTGTTTTCAAGCTGCTCCACCAACTCCAAGATATCATCAGGAAGTTTCTGTGTCTTCTCCTCCAATATATTTTTCTTAGTTTTTTTCGCCTTAGGCCCATTCCCTGCCGATGTTTTCATCGCTTTTTGTGCTGCAGATGCTTTAGCCTCTTTTTTCGCTTCTTCCTCAGCCGCCTTCTTTCTTGCCTCCTCGGCTTTCTTTGCTTCTTCCTCGGCTTTTCTTCTCGCTTCCTCAGCTCTCTTTGCTTCTTCCTCGGCTTTCCTTCTTGCTTCCTCCTCTGCCGCCCTCTTCTTTGCTTCTTCCTCCGCTTTTCTCTTCGCTTCCTCTTCCGCTTTTTTTCTGGCCTCTTCTTCCGCTTTTCTTGCCGCTTCTTCTGCCGCCTTCCTTGACGCTTCCTTACGCTTTTCCGCCTCCCGGCGTTCTTTCTTTAATCTCTCTTTATCTTCTGCTTTCTGCTTTTCAATGGCATTAGCATTTACCTTCTGCTTCTCCTCCCATTCCTGAAGAATATCCTCTATCTTCATCTGGCCGTTAATCTTAAGCTCCTCATCCCTGTCGGCCATTGCTTTTTCTTCCTTATTCAGCCCTGCTGCCATCGCAACACCGCTTGCCAGCGCTTCCTCAAGCGTCGCTCCTGTCACAATTCTGGTAATTGGAGCACGAGGTTTTTTCTTTACTTCTTCCGGTTCTTCTTCCTTTGGCAAAGCTTTTGCGGCTTCCTCTGCAAGAGCCGCTGTCTGCCCGTCATTCTCTTCTTCCGGCTCATTCTTTTCTTTTAAAGTTTCTGATTTTTGTACATCCTCCTCTGCCGGCTCCGATTCACTCTCATCCATTTTATTATCCTCTTCATTATCTTCTTCATCGTTGTCATCCTGTCCGGGAATTACGATATCCTTCGTCTTCTTACCAGTATGCTTATCATACTTCTCCTGTTGGAGGGGCGTGAGAGGCTTATACTTCATCTTAAGCTCCATCGCAAGATAGACATACTTCCCCTCACTGAACCACAAGATCAAATCATCGCATTCCTCCAGACATTCCCTCACCATGCCAGCCTCATGATACAGCTTCGCCAGTTCATACGCCCACTTTTCAATATATTCTGCCTTCTTAAATTCTTCAAGAGCTGCAATCTGCTCCTCAAGAGGCGCCTTCTGCACCTTCAAAATCCTGTATTTCAAGATATACTGGTTCGGATCCTTCGGTGCCAGCTTAATAAACTCTTCATAACAATCAGAAGCTTCCTCCGGATCATTAACCTTAAGCGCCAAAGCTGCAAGCCGATAGACAATCTTCCTGCTCCCTGGAGAACGGTCAAATGCCATCAACAAAATATCACGGCTCTTTTGAAATTCTCCACAGTATTCATAAGCTTCACTGACAGTATTTAACATAGACACACTCTTTACCCTGCGCCAATCAATCGTATCTGCAATTTCCATCGCTTTCCGATACTGCTTTTTCTCCGAATATTCAAGGAGCTGTTCTGTTTTTACCCTATATTCATATTTATCCAAATTCCTCACCTCAAAATGTATCTTTCATATACTCTTATTGTTAAAATCGTTGCTATTAGTGTATCATAAGGCTCCCGCAATGTCAAAATATACACTTAATTAATGTTAAATTATTGTTACAATTTAGCGGCAATTAACATTTACGTAATGGTCTAAAGCATATATGACTGAACCACCATAAGTTCTTAACGGCAAAACAGCCATCGGAATGCTTTACTCCGACGGCTGTTATCTTTTTATATTTAGTTTAATTTGTTTCTATCTTATAATTCGGAGGAATCATCTGGATTAACCGTTCCCAAATCTTTAACCATATCTATGTGGCATCCTCTTTCAATATGTCTGCAGATTACAAATCCTTACTTTCTACCCGGCTTTTACTTCTCCGAATTCTCACTTTTCATTCTATATCCGGCTTATCTCAAAACACTTAGGTTCAGGCTTATTCCTTGGGAACTTCCATCTGCCGCACCACTAACATATTGAACTATTGTCTCTTTCACTGTGTCCATTGGAGTAAGCCTCCTTCCTTTTATATTTAAAAGATTACTTTCTCTCTTTTGTTGTCATTATAATATCACCATCCCCCTCATTTGTCAATACTTTTTTTGATTTATTTTTTATTTTTTTGTTCTTTATATCGCTCATAAATAAATTGTCTGAATTTTATATATTTTTCTTTCAATTCGCACAATACTATAGAATCAAATCTTCTGTCTTCTTATAATCTTTAAGAGAATAAGCCTCTATCACATTTCCGCATACAACATACAGCGTTTCTTCGATATAAACACCTCTGGCGCCTCTCCCGGAACGCCCATTGATCTCCTCGGACATATTACATTTAAATCCGGTCTTTTCATCATAGCCGAAAAGATAATATCGTTCTCCGCCCTCCGTATTTCCGGCAAATCCAATGATATTCCTGTCCGCATCGATAAGCGCTGCCTTATAATCGTAGGACACATCCGTACTGTATACATTTTTCAGCACAAGCTTGTGCTCCTCCTTCACGTCCGTATTATCGGAAATATCGAACATGCTGAGCTTCACACCGTCTGTGACCTGCGCTTCCTCCTCTACATTCATCCCGATTCCAAGAAGTTTGCCTTCTCCGTAAAAATGCAGGTAATCTGAAAATCCGGGTATTTTAAGTTTACCTAAAATCTTCGGCTTCTCAGGATTCGACAAATCCACACTGAACAAAGGATCTGTCTCACGGAATGTCACAAAATATCCCGTATCTCCAAGAAATCTCGCCGAATAAACCCTCTCATCCTTCGCAAGCTTCTTAATCGAGCCGATCGTCTTAAGCTTTTCGTCCAGTACATAGACAGAGTTCGTCTCCCCGACCGTCGCTACGATACGAAGATTTCTTTTGTATTCATCAATGGAAAATGAATCATTGATATACCCTTTGATACTGCCCTGTACCGCAGATGACAGCTTTCCATCTTTGTAGCCTATTTTACGGATTACTGTCTTTTCTGCTTCTCCGTCATCATTCCATTTTGTCTCATAATAATAGATGTTTTCATTGCTCACATACAGCTCGCCGCCGTCAGTAAAAATCGCCTTGCTGTCCGCCGTCTCCGATGGTTTTTCGATGTCTACTGCCGTGACAACCTCATACATACTTCCGCACCCAAAAGGCGGAAGGCTGATATCTTTTTCCCGTATCAGACTATCATTTATCATTGGGATAAATGTCCGCGGCTGATTCCCGTCAACCCGATTTCCAACACTGTAATTGCTGAACAGATACAGGTATCCTCCCGCCATTCTGGAAGAGCTGTAATATCCGCTCTGGGTAACGCTTCCTGACTTTTTCGGCTTCCTCGGATCTATGATATCATAGGTCACTGCCTCGGTTTTTTCCGCAGTCTCTTCCCCATTACCCAAAAAGACATGATCTTCCTCATAAACCGCTTCTGACGACTCTTCCCGAACAACCGTTTCCGTCTCATAAACACCGGTAATATAGACCAGCTTATTCTTTTCCGGCAAAAGATAGAATTCCTCTATCCTTCTGTCTTTCTCTGCCTTGATCCTGCTAATCTCTTTCAAAGAGCCCTTTGTATCTACAATAGATATCTGTTCTTTGTTTTCCTTCAGTACATATAGGTACCTTCCGTCTGTCTTTACAATATCGCCCTCATCTACTCCCTCCTGACGTACATTCGTTTCTGAATAATCGCCGCCGGCGCTTTTAGCGCTTCCGGTATCCGAAGCAGCTACGGCCATATCCTCCGCAACGCTCTCTTTTTGCATCGTTCCCGACGTTAACGCTTCGGTGGTTTTCGACTCCGCCTCAAAATATCTCATCTCGTCGCTCTTCTGCATGTCAAGCTTTGCTTTGATATAGGAATAAACTTTTTTATAATCGTCCGCCTTTCCGTTGTCCTCTTCTGTATTTTCACTTTTTGCCGTACTGGAAGATTCTTCTCCCGCTGCGGTAGCATTGCTTTCATCCTCCGCTGCTTTCTCTGCCGTCTTTGCCGCACTCTTATTCACATTTCCGGAATCAGGACCTCTGCCGACATTTCCTGCGATCCCAATTCCTGCAGCCAGTACTAGACAGGCCGCCAGCAGACCGCCGATACGATATAGATTGGTACGTGTGATACCGCTCTTCTTTCCTTTATCCTCTAAAAGCATTTCAATCTTCTCTGGCATAAGGCTCTCCGGCACTTTTACATCTTTCGTCTTCTCTTCTATTTTTTCCAGAATTTCCTGTTCTCTTTTTTCCATAAAAACGCCCCTTTCTTTATGCCAGTACAAATTCCATCTTCTCCAGCGCACGACTTCTCTTTGAACGCACTGTGTTTGCATTCAGGTTCAACGCACTTCCTATTTCTTTACTGTTATAACCCCCAAAGACAGAAAGCGCTATGATTTCCTGTTCTTCCTGTGTCAAAACAAAAAATGCCTTTCTTACATCCACTGCAATCCCATAGTCCGGCGTTTTTGTCGGAAGTTCCCCTAAGCCCTCCGCTTCATTCGCTTCTTTTTTCTGCCTCTCTCCGGATTCCTTAAGCTTTCTTCTGCATATATTCGCAAGAATCGTAAACATCCAGCTTTTAAATGCAGTTTCCTTTTGCAGTTTACGAATATTTTCGTATGCGGCAAGCACAGACTCACTTACTGCATCCTCTGCATCCTGCACATTTTTCATCCGGCAAAGCGCAAAGCGGTACAAATCTTTATAAATCTCTTCATACATCTGCGCAAATTTTTTTGCATCACATTGCATATCCTTTCCTCCCACTGATATATTTGATACCGACAAATTAATACAATCATTAGATTTAAATAAATTCTCTTCCATTATAAGATGTAAGGGTCAAAAGAGTTGACAAACAACGCCATAACCCTCCATATAGTACCTTGAAAATTTCACACAACCGTTTTAAAGCCGCTTGCTTTGTATACTTAGGCAACAGTCAGGCTGTCTGTTCCTTAACCATTACGTTAATATCGGATTTTGCGCATAGTGTCCCCTGCCCTTTCTGTAAGAGAAGAGCTTCCTGAAGTTCAATGCTCCGATTTTACAGCCAAAGAAGAACCTGCCCCGCAATAATCCTCTGACCGGCATCCTGTCTGCACGGTACAGCCGTCTGAGGATGGA
>VIQU02000022.1 GCA_010206225.2 Lachnospiraceae bacterium MD308
CTCCTATTCCATCGGCCTCTGTATTATTGCCCAAAATCTCCAGACTTATTCCGGAGGCCAGGTGTGGGCAGCGCCCACAAAAAGGCAACCATACAGGGTCTTAATAGTCATGCAAAAAAACAGAAAGAATTGTATATATTTTCCTGATATGGTTATACTATAAATACAAGGAACTCTTCGACAGCAAATCGACAACAATAAAAATGTTAAACCGACAAGTAATTCTTTACATATCTAATTCATATCAGAAAGTCTTGCTTTCCATAGACACAGGATTTTTTACAGCCTCTGTCACTCTGATTTAAAAAGGCCTTGATTTTGTAGGCCTTCGGCAGTTAAGAGATTACCTTGAAATAGGTGATTTTTTATTTGACCGAGTTTTAAACTCAATTATTCAAAAACGTTTTAGCAAATGTGCATTTTTAAGTGGAGAGAAACTATCTGAACCGACTGCCTTATTGTTGCATCTTAATGATGTGTGTGTACACAAACTTTCATTCAAATCCATTTTTTATGTAGTTATACATATTCCCTTTCGTTTCTATTACTTTGATTTCATATCCTAATTTTACCCTAATTTTTTTACTCTGAAACATTGCGAAACACTCTGAAACACATCAAAATGTAAAAAAGAAAAAGTGCTGTAATGCCCTAAAATTCAAGGTTTACAACACTTTTTTCATCTAACAGGGGATGAGGGAATCGAACCCCCGCCAAAGGTTTTGGAGACCCCTATCATACCACTTGACCAATCCCCTGTATGTGCCTACCGCACTTACTATTTATAACATACTTTGCCAAGGGCTGTCAAGTGGCTGGTGTAAATTATTCTATTTTTAAAGTTCTTACTTTGCAGGTTCAGTGCGTAACGTGCCGGAACCCATCCTTCGGAAAATCTGGATCAGCACTTTGCCAAGGGCTAGAACAAGAATCGCGGCCGCGACTGCCTCCGGTATTCCCGAGGCGGTGACAGTGCCCATGATAAGCCCCCAGACAGCAGTCACTGCGACTTCTCTTGCCTCGGCGTACTGCTGCGCAAATAAGAAATAGATACTTCCCATAACTGTGACGGTATTAACCATCGAACCGGCAAAGCCGACAACCGGCAAAGCGATAAGCTGATTAATCTTTAGTTTCTCCAACGCGATCCATAACCATCCGGCTGCAACACCGATCAGGATTCGGCATCCTACAGATATCCAGATTGCTTTCAGCGCTCCGGGAATTCCTGAGGTGCTCATAAATGGTGAGAATGCGAAGGATAAAAGCGTCGGCGTCATCGTGTTGCTGATCAACGAGCAGATTCCGAATACTGCGCCGAGAATTGCCCCTGCTGAAGGGCCTAACAGGATAGCTCCGATGATGACCGGAATGTGAACAGTTGTCGCCTTAATGATGGGAAGCTGGATCATACCGAGCGGTGTGTTCGCCAGTACGATGACGATGGCTGCCATAAGTGCAACACTGACCATTTGACGGGTGTCATGTTTTTGTGTTTTCATTATTCAATTCCTCCTTGTTATCATTCCCGCTTAGCGGGATACAATACAATTACGGGAGTATTATAGCACTCTGCTTTTAGAATAACAAGCATAAAATGCTTGCAATGCTTTCGGGTTAACGTTATACTAATATAACGAATCATTTTAATCAGAATGATTGCCGGCTAAATAATATCTGCTAAAAAAGAAGGAAACATAAGAAGGTGAGGATAAGCTATGGTAGAGAAAACGATGGAAAAGATTGTAGCTTTGGCAAAGTCGAGAGGTTTTGTATATCCGGGTTCCGAGATATACGGTGGTCTTGCCAATACATGGGATTACGGCAATCTTGGCGTGGAACTCAAGAACAATGTAAAGAAAGCATGGTGGCAGAAGTTTGTTCAGGAGTCGCCTTATAACGTAGGTGTGGACTGTGCGATTCTGATGAATCCCCAGACATGGATAGCCAGCGGGCATCTCGGAGGCTTCAGTGATCCTCTGATGGATTGTAAAGAGTGTCATGAGCGTTTCCGTGCCGATAAGATTATTGAGGACTATGCAAGGGAAAAAGGGCTGGATATCGGAGATTCTATTGACGGCTGGAGCCATGGACAGATGGAGAACTATATTAAAGAACATGAGATACCGTGCCCGACATGCGGGAAGCATAATTTTACAGAAATCCGAGAGTTCAATCTGATGTTCAAGACATTTCAGGGCGTAACGGAAGACGCAAAGAATACAGTGTACTTGAGGCCTGAGACAGCGCAGGGCATATTTGTGAACTTTAAGAATGTACAGCGTACTTCCAGAAAGAAGATCCCGTTCGGTATCTGCCAGATTGGAAAGTCCTTCCGTAATGAGATTACGCCGGGGAATTTTACCTTCCGCACAAGAGAATTTGAACAGATGGAACTAGAGTTCTTCTGTGAGCCGGATACAGACCTTGAGTGGTTTGCTTACTGGAAGCAGTACTGTCTTGACTGGTTAAAGAAATTAGGACTCAGTGATGAGGAGATCCGTTACCGTGACCATTCTCCGGAAGAATTAAGCCATTACAGTAAAGCTACTACTGATGTGGAGTTCCTGTTCCCGTTTGGATGGGGAGAACTTTGGGGTATTGCCGACAGGACAGATTTTGACCTGACACAGCATATCAACACATCCAAGCAGGATTTAAGTTATTTCGATGATGAGAAGAAGACGAAATATGTTCCATATGTAATCGAGCCGTCGCTCGGCGCTGACCGTATGGTGCTGGCCTTCCTCTGCAGTGCATATGATGAGGAAGAATTAGAAGGAGGAGATAAGAGAACAGTTCTTCACTTCCATCCGGCATTGGCGCCGGTTAAGGTCGGCGTGCTTCCGCTTTCCAAGAAGCTCAATGAGGGAGCTGAAAAGGTATATGCACAGCTTTCTAAGAAATATAACTGTGAGTTCGATGACCGCGGCAATATTGGCAAGCGCTACCGCCGTCAGGACGAGATCGGCACACCGTTCTGCGTGACTTATGATTTTGATTCAGAGGAAGACGGAGCAGTGACTGTGCGTGACCGCGACACAATGAAGCAGGAGAGAATTAAGATTGATGAATTAGATGCCTACTTTGCGAAGAAATTTGAGTGGTAGACAAGAATGAGATGAAGAAGGACCGTCCGTATTGGGCGGTCCTAAAATATTTTCAATATGAAGTTTAAAAATGATCTCCGGTTCGCGGCTTTATTTTGCCGGATAATTTTCCGGGTGCAATCTTCTGTCTCTGAGCTCAGCAACTGCTGTGTAGAGAACGTCTGTGGAAGAGTTCAGTCCTGTCTCGCAGGAATCCTGAATAACGCCGACGATAAAGCCGACACCTACTGCCTGCATTGCAACGTCATTTGGGATACCGAATAAGCTGCAGGCCATGGGGATCAGGAGCAGTGAGCCGCCTGCAACGCCGGAAGCGCCTGCCGCACTGAGAGCCGCCAGTACGCAGAGGATGATCGCTGTGATGAAATCAACCTTTACGCCAACAGTATTTGCAGTAGCAAGAGCCATAACAGAGATGGTAATGGCAGCGCCTGCCATATTTACCGTTGCGCCCAGAGGAATGGATACGGAATATGTATTCTCATCCAGACCAAGCTCTTTACAAAGTTCCATATTAACCGGGATATTGGCAGCAGAACTTCTTGTGAAGAACGCGGTAATAAAGCTTCCTTTCAAACACTTGAATACAAGCGGATAAGGATTCTGCCGTGTAAACAAATATACAACGATCGGATTGATGATCAGCGCAACCACAGCCATACTTCCTACCAGTAAGAGGATTAATTTGCCATAGCCGAGAAGAACGCCAAGTCCCTGCTGGGAAATTACTGTAAAGATCAGACCCATGATACCGAATGGAGCGCAGCTGATGATCCACTTAACAGCAGTAGCCGTTGCGTCGGAAATATTCTCCAAAGCAGTCTTTGTACCTTCGCTGGCAGCCTTCAGGGCGATGCCAAAAATGATAGCCCAGAACAGGATTCCGATATAGTTCGCGTTTACGATGGAATCTACCGGATTCTTAACAAGGTTCATAAGCAGGTTGGTAAGGACTTCCGTAATACCGCTCGGAGGAGCGATGTCTCCTGCACCCTCGGTCTCTGAGAAGGTAAGTGTGATCGGGAAAGCGTAGCTTGCGATCACTGCCGTAAAAGCAGAGATAAGATTTCCCATAATGTACAGGATAACGATGAACTTCATATTCGTCTTCTGCCCGGCGCCCATATGGCACAATGCGCTCATGACAAGGAAGAATACCAGAATAGGCGCAATTCCTTTCAACGCTCCTACGAACAAATCCCCAAGAATCCCGATCGCTGATGCCTGCGGAACAATAAGACCAAGTATGATACCGATGGCCAAGCCACAGATGATTCGTTTTACAAGGCTGATACTGTTCCATTTTTGAATTAAATTTTTCATACATCTGTTTGCAGATATTTATAATATCTATATCTGCTTCTCCTCTCTTTCCTTTTTTGAATTTAGTTCCCCAAGATATCAATATGTTAATCTCCATACGGCATACTGATAACATATAAAAATTATATATAATTTCTATGCGTTTGTAAACACATAATTGTAAAAAATGACGTAATTTGAAAGAATAAATGTGAAATAAATGACAAAATAGTCAAAAACATCTAAAAATCCGTTGTGCATGTTATAGAAGAGTGCTATAATGGCATCAACGACAAAATATCGTCAGGGGAGACGGTGGAAATGGGAGGTACACAAGAACAATGATTGAAAAAAATGATGGTATGATGTGGGCGCTTGTTAAAGAAAAGCCTGAAGAGGGTCTGTGGATGAAGCGTGTTCCGGTTCCGGGGGTGGGGCCTAACGATGTAAAGATCAAGATTCACAAAACGGCTATCTGCGGGACGGATGTTCACATATACCAGTGGAATGACTGGGCGCAGCACACTATTCCTGTAGGGCTGACTGCCGGCCACGAATATGTCGGGGAAGTGGTTGAGACAGGTGAAGGTGTGCGGGGCTTTAAGATTGGGGATCTTGTATCCGGCGAAGGACATATTACGTGCGGCAAATGCCGGAACTGTCTGGAGGGACATAAGGAAAACTGTAAGGATGCCAAGGGGGTCGGAGTGAACCGTAACGGAGCTTTTGCAGAGTATTTGGTAATCCCGTCCTGCAATGTATGGCCGTGTAATCCGGCGATACCGGAAGAGATGTACGCGATCTTCGATCCATTTGGAAATGCAACGCACACAGCACTTTCCTATAAGATGTTAGGTGAGGATGTATTGATCGCAGGAGCGGGCCCTATCGGATGTATGGCGGCGGCCATTGCCAAATTCTCAGGAGCAAGGCATGTAGTTGTTACGGATATGAACCAGTACCGTCTTGATCTGGCGAAAAAGCTTGGAGCGACCAGAGTGGTAAATCTGAAAGAGGAAAAGCTTTCAGAGGTTATAAAAGAAATTGGTATGACAGAAGGCTTCGATGTTGGCCTTGAGATGTCTGGTTCGCAGGTTGCGCTCCATGACATGATCCACAATATGAAGCACGGCGGAAATATTGCCATGCTGGGACTGCAGAGAACGGATGCCAAGGTTGACCTTGAGACTGTGATCTTCAACGGACTGAACCTTCGGGGGATCTATGGAAGAAAAGTATGGGATACATGGTACATGATGTCAACAATGATTCAGGCAGGACTTGATATTTCTGAGATCATTACGCACCATTTTGATATCAAGGATTATGAGAAGGGCTTTGAGGCCATGATATCGGGACAGTCGGGAAAGGTAATTCTTGATTGGGCGCATGTGAATGATTAAATCAAATATGTAAAATAAAGGGGGATGATTACGATGGCACGTAAAGATGATATTTTAAGTATTTACACAAAAGAGGTGGAAGGAATCAAGGAGGCAGGGCTTTTTAAAGGAGAGGCGCCGTTTATTTCTCCGCAGGGTTCCAGAGTTAAGATGGA
This sequence comes from Lachnospiraceae bacterium MD308, assembly GCA_010206225.2. Lineage (GTDB taxonomy): Bacteria > Bacillota > Clostridia > Lachnospirales > Lachnospiraceae > MD308. The sequence goes on from VIQU02000022.1 coordinate 5,971, forward strand.
AGACGGCAGAGAGCTGCTTTGCATGTGTGCGAACAATTATCTTGGACTTGGAGACAATCCGAGGCTGATCGAGGCGGCAAAGAGAACATACGATGAGAAGGGTTACGGAGTTGCTTCGGTGCGTTTTATCTGCGGAACTCAGGATATCCACAAAAAGCTGGAGAAGAAGATTTCCGATTTCCTCGGAACGGATGATACGATACTTTACTCTTCATGTTTTGATGCAAACGGTGGATTGTTCGAGACGATTCTTACAGCCGATGATGCGGTTATCAGCGATGAATTGAACCATGCATCGATTATTGACGGAGTACGTCTGTGTAAGGCAAAGCGTTTCCGCTATAAAAACAATGACATGGAAGACCTTGAGGCGAAGTTAAAAGAGGCGGACGAAGCTGGCGCAAGGATTAAGCTGATCGCTACAGACGGCGTGTTTTCCATGGATGGGATTATCTGTAATCTGCAGGGTGTATGTGATTTGGCGGATCAGTACAATGCACTGGTCATGGTAGACGACAGCCATGCGGTAGGGTTTGTTGGGAAGACCGGACGCGGAACACCGGAGCACTGCGGTGTGCAGGGACGTGTTGATATTATTACGGGAACACTTGGAAAAGCTCTCGGCGGAGCTTCCGGCGGATATACGTCTGGCCGCAAAGAGATCATTGACCTCCTTCGTCAGAGAAGCCGTCCTTATCTGTTCTCTAATTCCCTTGCTCCGGCGATTGCAGGCGCAAGCATCGAACTGTTCGACATGCTGGATGAAAGCACACAACTTCGCGATCATCTGGAAGAAATAACCGCATATTACCGCAAAGAGCTGTCGGATAATGGATTTGATATCATTCCGGGAACACATCCATGCGTGCCGGTTATGCTGTATGACGAGAAGACAGCGGCAGAGTTTGCAAAGCGGATGATGGAAAAGGGAGTGTATGTGGTAGCGTTCTCCTATCCGGTTGTGCCGAAGGGAAGAGCAAGAATCCGGACACAAGTGTGTGCAAGTCATACAAAAGAAGATATAGATTTTATTGTAAAATGCTTCAAAGAAGTAAGAGAAGAGATGAAGTAGACCAGAAAGCGCAGTATCAATTTTGGTGCTGTGCTTTTTGCTGACTAAAAAACTTCAAAGTCCCCTTTGCAAAGATATTGGGGTTTGTTATAATTTACTGTGATTTTATGTTTGGGAAGGGAGATATCAGAGATGGACAGAGAGAATGTCTGGAAGAATTACAGCGATAAGCAGATAACGGAGCTTGAAAGGATTAATGAAGAGTATAAAGATTGTCTTGACTCAGGCAAGACGGAGCGGGAGTGCGTGAAACTTGCCGTTGAAAGATTGAGGGAGAAGGGATATGTAAGTCTCGAGGAGAAGAAAAATTCCGGTGAGGAGTTAAAACCGAGCGATAAGGTATATGCAGTCTGTATGGGGAAGAGTATCGCGGCGTTTCATATTGGAAGTGAACCGCTGGAGAGAGGGATGAATATCCTTGGGGCGCATATTGACTCGCCGCGTATTGATGTGAAGCAGAATCCTTTGTATGAGAGTGAGGAATTTGCTTATCTTGACACCCATTACTATGGCGGGATCAAGAAGTATCAGTGGGTGACGCTGCCGCTGTCTCTACACGGAGTGATCGCGAAGAAGGATGGTACGGTGACGGAAGTAAATATCGGGGAAAAGGATACGGATCCGGTATTTACGATTACAGACCTTTTGGTTCATCTTGCAGCAAAGCAGATGGAAAAGAAAGCAAGTCTGGTCATTGAAGGGGAGAAGTTGGATCTTCTGATCGCAAGCCGTCCTCTTACGGAAGCGGAAGGACTTAATAAGGAAGAAAAGAACGCGGTGAAGGCAAAAGTGCTTAAGCTTTTGAAGGAATATTACGGCATGGAGGAGGAAGATTTCGTATCGGCTGAGCTTGAGATTGTCCCGGCCGGGAAGGCAAGAGATCTGGGGCTGGATAGAAGCATGATTCTTGCTTATGGTCAGGATGACAGAGTTTGTGCGTTTACTTCCCTGTTTGCACTTTTGGATGTACCGGAGGTAAAAAGGACGGCGTGCTGTATTCTTGTTGATAAAGAGGAGATTGGGAGCGTAGGAGCGACCGGTATGCATTCCAGTTTTTTTGAGAATGTCGTTGCGGAGATGATCGCTCTTGGCGGAAATGAATCTGAACTTAAGGTAAGGCGTGCTCTTCAGAATTCAAAAATGCTTTCTTCGGATGTCAGCGCTGCGTATGATCCTATGTTTGCAGAGAATTTTGAGAAGAGAAGCTCGGCGTTTTTCTCTAAAGGACTTGTGTTTAATAAATTTACCGGAAGCCGCGGAAAGTCAGGTTCCAATGATGCCAATGCCGAATATCTGGCACAGATTCGAAAGGCGCTTGACGAGGATGAGGTGGCCTATCAGTTTGCAGAGCTTGGAAAAGTGGATGCGGGCGGCGGAGGTACGATTGCCTACATTATGGCCAATTACGGAATGGAAGTGATTGACAGTGGTGTGGCTGTTCTAGGGATGCACGCTCCGTGGGAGGCAGTGAGCAAGGCTGATGTGTACGAAGCATACAAGGGATATAAAGCCTTTTTGTGTAACTGTCAGGATTGAGCTGGCGGTAGTTCAGTGTTTCCAAGTTTCTCTTGAAATGTAAGGCAATTCTCTTGACGAATATTGGTAAAAACAGTAAAATATAAAGTGCGACTTAGTAATTAAGAAATTTAGGAGGTCATGACAATGGCAAAATGGGTTTATATGTTTTCGGAGGGTAACGCAACCATGAGAAATCTTCTTGGCGGTAAGGGCGCTAACCTTGCTGAGATGACAAGCTTAGGCCTTCCAGTACCGCAGGGCTTTACGATCACAACAGAAGCCTGCACACAGTACTATGAGGATGGAAGATCAATTAACGACGAGATTATGGAACAGATCATGGAAGCCGTTACAAAGATGGAGGCTATTACAGAGAAGAAATTCGGTGATAAAGAGAATCCGCTTCTTGTTTCCGTACGTTCCGGTGCAAGAGCATCTATGCCGGGTATGATGGATACAATCCTGAATCTTGGTCTGAATGAAGATGTTGTTGAAGTATTGGCAGAGAGATCCGGCAATCCGCGCTGGGCATGGGACTGCTACAGAAGATTTATTCAGATGTATTCAGATGTAGTTATGGAAGTCGGAAAGAAATATTTTGAAGAACTGATCGATAAGATGAAAGAGGAAAAGGGCGTTAAGCAGGATGTTGAGCTTACGGCAGAAGACCTCAAGGCGCTTGCGGGACAGTTCAAGGCAGAGTACAAGGAGAAGATCGGACAGGATTTCCCGGCTGACCCGAAGGAGCAGCTCGTGGGAGCTATCAAGGCTGTATTTCGTTCATGGGACAACCCGAGAGCGAATGTATACCGCCGTGATAACGATATCCCGTATTCATGGGGAACGGCTGTAAACGTACAGTCAATGGCATTTGGTAATATGGGTGATGACTGTGGTACCGGCGTTGCATTCACACGTGATCCTGCCACAGGGCAGAACGGTCTGTTTGGTGAGTTCCTGACTAATGCTCAGGGCGAAGACGTAGTTGCCGGTGTACGTACACCTATGCACATTTCCGAGATGGAGCAGAAGTTCCCTGAGGCGTTTGTACAGTTCAAAGAAGTTTGCTCAACTCTTGAGAATCACTACAGAGATATGCAGGACATGGAGTTTACAGTAGAGCATGGCAAGCTTTACATGCTGCAGACACGTAATGGTAAGAGAACTGCTCAGGCAGCTCTTAAGATAGCATGCGACCTTGTTGATGAAGGTATGAGAACAGAGGAAGAGGCGGTTGCGATGATCGATCCTCGTAACCTTGATACGCTTCTTCATCCGCAGTTTGATGCAGCAGCTCTTAAGGCAGCTACACCGATGGGCAAAGGTCTTGGCGCATCTCCAGGCGCAGCTTGCGGTAAGATCGTATTTACTGCAGAGGATGCTGTAGAGTGGGCGGCAAGAGGCGAGAAGGTTGTGCTTGTCCGTCTTGAGACTTCACCGGAAGATATCACAGGTATGAAGTCTTCACAGGGTATCCTGACAGTACGAGGCGGTATGACATCTCACGCAGCCGTTGTTGCGCGCGGAATGGGGACATGCTGTGTATCCGGATGCGGCGACATCGCTATGGACGAAGAGAATAAGAAGTTTACTCTTGCAGGAAAAGAGTTCCATGAGGGAGATCCGATCTCTATCGATGGTACAACAGGTAACATCTATGACGGAATCATTCCTACAGTTGACGCTACGATCGCAGGTGAGTTCGGAAGAATCATGGCATGGGCAGACAAGTACAGAACACTTAAGGTTCGTACCAATGCTGATACACCAGCAGACGCTAAGAAGGCTCGTGAGCTTGGCGCAGAGGGTATCGGTCTTTGCCGTACAGAGCATATGTTCTTTGAGGAAGACAGAATTGCAGCATTCCGTGAGATGATCTGTGCAGATACAGTAGAAGAGAGAGAAGCAGCGCTTGAGAAGATCCTGCCATATCAGCAGGGAGACTTCGAGGCTCTGTATGAGGCGCTTGAGGGTAATCCGGTAACGATCCGTTTCCTTGACCCGCCGCTTCATGAGTTCGTTCCTACAGAGGAAGAAGACATTGAAAAATTGGCAGCAGCACAGGGCAAGTCCGTAGAAGATATTAAGACACTGATCGATGGACTTCATGAGTTCAACCCGATGATGGGACACCGTGGATGCCGTCTTGCAGTTACTTATCCGGAGATTGCAAAGATGCAGACAGCAGCAGTTATCCGTGCAGCCATCAATGTTCAGAAGGCTCACGCTGACTGGAAAGTGAAACCGGAGATCATGATTCCGCTTATCGGAGATATCAAAGAACTTAAGTACGTTAAGAAGATTGTAGTTGAGACAGCAGATGCAGAGATTAAGGCAGCAGGAAGCAGTCTCGAGTATGAGGTTGGTACTATGATCGAGATCCCGAGAGCTGCTCTTACAGCAGATGAGATTGCAAAAGAAGCTGACTTCTTCTGCTTCGGCACAAACGACCTGACACAGATGACATACGGATTCTCACGTGATGACGCTGGTAAGTTCCTTGACGCTTATTATGATGCTAAGATTTTTGAGAATGACCCATTTGCGAAGCTTGACCAGACTGGTGTCGGCAAACTGATGGAGATGTCCATCAAGTTAGGCAAGCCTGTTAATGACAAGCTTCACATCGGTATCTGCGGCGAGCATGGCGGAGATCCTTCTTCCGTAGAATTCTGCCATAAGATTGGACTGGATTATGTATCTTGTTCACCGTTCCGTGTGCCGATCGCAAGATTGGCAGCAGCACAGGCGGCTATTGCAGATAAGTAAATGTAATTATTAGTTTGTTTAACGAACTTGTATTGTCAATGCCCTGATTTTACAGGGCATTGTATTACATAAAAGAATTTATTTTTAAATACATAATAAAAATAATTGTAGAAATTATACATATAATAGAGTCATAATCATAGTAAATGGGGGAAATGCCGTGTATAGATACATTGGTATTGAAGACTTGGTTGCTAGTGCGTTGATTGAATTAATAAAGCATGAGGAATCGAGTAGAAAAATAAGTTTACAAATGCTTTCTGATTACGGGACAGTAATTGTAAAATTACTTACAAAACAGGGACAGAATGCGATTCTCTTTTTAACAAAGGAAAGCACATATGAATTCGTTCATGATTATGCCGAATTTTTTTCGATAAAAGTATATGATGGGATTGAATATATTGAACTGCAAAATGGCATAACAAAAGAAGGTTTGCGAGATCAATTTAGAAAGAATCTTACGGTAGATCTTGCGAAAGCTCTTACCAGAAGCGAATCTCTAACAGCTTTAAAGATAAGTGCTATGGCCTAGTAGTCAAAAGGGTGCTACTCTCAAAGTGGCATCCTTTTTAGTATTGATTGATGGAGGAAAAGCTGATGCAGGAAAAGGAAAACAAAGGGGAAGAATTTTCAGAGATATTTAAGAAGAGGTTTAAAGATCCGCTGTATGATTATATAGAAATTGATAATACTATTGTTTCTAAAATTATAGATACACCATCCTTTCAGCGATTAAAAGATATTAGGCAGACTAGTTATACGCCTTTGTATCCCGCTGCACATCACAATCGATATGTACATTCGCTAGGGGTATATCATTTGGGGTGTATGGCGTTTAGAGCGATTAAACCACAATTAGTTAGGTATAGTAAAGACACAAAAATTTGTGATAAGATTGATATGATTCAACGAATTTTTGAACTGGCTTGTTTATTGCATGATGTGGGGCACGCTCCTTTTTCACACACTGGCGAAAAATTTTATTTAGATGAGGCGGAGACATTATATACGTCACTAAAAGAGAGTGTTAATAAGAATGAGTTTTCAGATGATTTTAATGCATTGGGTGTTAAAAAACCTGCTCCTCATGAATGTATGAGTTGTGTTGTAGGATTACGCACATATAGCAATTATTTTGAAAATGCAGAACAGCGTGATTTATTTGCACGTTGTATCATTGGTATGCCAATGACGTTTAATGAAAAAGAACCGGCATCATATGAGTCAAAAATGAGTCAGAGTGAAAAGAAAGAAATAAAAAAAGAAAGGGAAAGATATAATTCAAAGAAGAAAGAGATTGAGCTGTTTAATTGCATTATTAGTTTGTTGAATTCATCCATTATAGATGTAGATCGTTTAGATTATATAATTCGAGATTCAGTAACTATTGGATTCAAAAATGCACAGGTAGATTATATGCGTTTATTAGATGGCCTTCGTATTGTAGAATATGAAAAGCCACTGGATTCTGAAAAACAAAAATCATGTAAAAAGAAACAGAAAAAACTGTGTATTGGATACCATAAGAGCGCTCTTAGTGTTATAGAAAGTGCAATTTATGCGCATGATGCTGAGAAGAAATGGATTCAAGGACATCCTGCTATTCTTTATGAAATGGCAGTGCTTCAGAATGCAATGGAACAGCTTACACAGCTTTTTAGTTCAGCGATAGATCCTAATCCGATTTTTTGTTATGAGGCTCTAACTGAGACAGGAAAAGAACTTTCAATTCCTATTTCATTATTTTCAGAAGAAGCGAGAATATTGTGGGATGAAAAGAAATTGTTTTCGAATAAGGCGAATATATTATTGTTCCAAAGGAAATTATTTTGTGAAGAGAATGGTGTTGATACATCTAATTTAACTGTTTATAGAAAATTTCCGCTTTCTTTACTGGCCGATGAGGATTTTCTCTATCTGATGAAAATTTTTTGTAAAGATGGATTGGGGTATGAATATTTTGCAAGAAATAAGCGCCGGTATGCAGCATGGAAATCAGAAGCAGAATTCAGAGCATTATTTCAAGAACGTATTGGTGATGATTCTAAAAATATAAAAATATTGGAAGCTAATTTTGAAGGATTAGTTGATTATTGTATGACAAAGACAGGAGTTCCTATTGTAAGCGAGAGCATTTATTGTATATTAGAAGACGAGGAGAAAGAAGCATTATTTTCAAGAGAGAATGATGAGTTTGACGATGAGTATTATGAAGACATTGTACGCGGTATAAAAGAAAAGCGGCGTTGGATCAAAGTGTTAGAAAATATTGCAGATGAATTAGAGCTAAACTTTGAATTCCTGATTATTTTTCAAAAGAAATTTAGCAGTAGTTTTCGGCCATCTGTAGGGGATATTCCCATTCTATTCCCTAATTTGGATGATAGTGTCATTTCATTAAAAAGTGTTATAGATGTATTGAGATCGAGCGCAGAGAAGAAATCAAACTTCTTTCATGTTTTTTATAGTCCCAGAGATTCTTGCAAGAAAGATAAAAAAGAAATTGTTAATACTATTGCAAAAAGATTGATTTCGGGAATAAGTTTATAATATATGATAAAGACGCTAATACAGATAGGAAAAGGGACTATCTCAGACAGGCAGTCCCTTTTTCTCAAATATCACAAAATTTAAATTGGCGATACATCATGAAAATTAAATCACATCATAACGCTTTACGTAGTGAGGATCCCCTTCGTTTGCAACTACTTCCTGTACTTTCGTTAATTTGGCGTTGCGGTCGATGACAAGATTTTCAGCATGGATTCCTGTGCCGATTGTTACATCAGACAGGATTACACAATTTTTAACAACAGCGCCCTCTTTGATAGTACAGCCACGTCCGATAACAGAATTCTCAACAGTCCCCTCGATCAGGCAGCCGTTAGAAACAACAGAATTTTTTGCGCAGCCGTCCTCAGAATAGTGAGTAGGGCTGGAATCGTTTGTCCTTGTGTAAATCGGCCAATTTGATTCGAACAGAGAAGTGGCAGTATTGTAATCTGTCAGTTCAATATTAGCATTGTAGTAACCCTTGAAATCTGTGACCGCTGCAAAATATCCGCGGTGAGAAATACCGCGTATATCTAAGGAGCCGTTTTCGCCGCACTCGCTGCCTACGATATCGGAAAGGGTGTAGAGAGAGGAAGTTTTTTTCGCTTGTTTGATCAGGTCGATGAAAAGCTCCTTCTTCATAACATAGGTATCCATGAATATGTTGCGGTTCTTTGCATTGCCGCGGTTTCTTTCAATAGAGAGAACCCCCTTTTGTTTATTCAGATTCAATATATTACAGTTCACATATCCATCTTTGGCGTTGTCAACAGAATGATATAAAAGTGTAATATCTGCACCGGATTCAATGTGAGCGTTAAGAAGCGCTTTGTAATCCTGTTTATATACCATATAACTTGGAGCAATGATGACATATGGTTTGTTCACGAGTGCAATACTCTCCAAATTCTCCATATATGCCGCAATATCGTTGTTATACATATCGTGGTCGATCATACTGCCGGCAAACAGCATATGAAGCTTACCGCGTTTGGAGTTAATGTTGTAGTGACGTCCTGAGCCGAGGTGTTCGATCAGAGAGCGTGGTTTTGCATTCAGATATACCTGAATGTGATCCATACCGCTGTTGCTCATATTAGAAAGCGGGAAGTCCACGATACGATATCTTCCAAGGAATGAAAATGCTGCAACCGGACGGTAATTATGAAGTCCCTCAACCCAAATATGATTCCCGGCAAAACTTACAATTCCTAATGCATCACACATACTATTCTACCCCCTTTACACGTTTTGCAACAAGCTCGATGTGTTCGCTGTCTGCGCTTCCGACCTTAGCGCTTTTACCTATTTTGATGTCATTTGCCACAAGAGCGCGTGTAACAACGGCGCCTTCCTCAACTTCAACGCCTGGCATCAATACGCTGTCAATGATCTTAGCACCTTTGCCGACTTTTGCTCCGGTAAACAGAACAGAGTTTTTGACTTTACCATTTACAACACAGCCCTGTGTGATGTAAGCGCGTTTAACATCAGCATCAGGTCCGAGATACTGCGGCAGCGTTGTGGTGTCTTCCGTGTAGATCTTCCATGTCGGATCACTTAAATCTAAGTCGTTGTTGGAGTCCAGAAGATCCATGTTAGCTTCCCAAAGGGAATCGATCGTTCCGACATCTTTCCAATAGCCTTTGAATTTGTAAGCAACAAGCTTGCGGTTATCAGCCAGAAGAGCAGGGATGATATCTTTTCCAAAGTCATGGTTGGAACCAGCGTTTTTCATATCGGCGATCAGCATCTTTCGGAGCGTTTTCCAATTGAATATGTAGATACCCATGGATGCAAGATTACTCTTTGGATGCTCCGGTTTTTCTTCAAATTCTACGATACATCCGTTTTCATCTGTATTCATAATACCAAAACGGCTTGCCTCCCTTTTTGGAACTTCAATAACTGCAATAGTTGCATCTGCATTGCATTCGTTATGGTAAGCAAGCATCTTAGCGTAATTCATTTTATAGATATGATCTCCTGAAAGGACAAGTAAGTATTCAGGGGAGTAAGAATCAATAAAATCAATATTCTGTGAGATCGCGTCTGCGGTACCGCGGTAAACATCCAGATTCGCATCTGCCTTCTCTCTTGGCGGCAGGACAAATACGCCGCTGTTTCTGGCATCAAGACCCCAGCGTCCTCCGGCTGCGACATAACTGTTCAAAAGGACGGATTCGTACTGTGTAAGAACTCCTACAATGTCAATTCCGCTATTTGCACAGTTACTAAGAGGAAAGTCTACGATACGATACTTTCCGCCATATGAAACGGCCGGCTTGGCTACTTTATTAGTCAACTCATGTAGACGGCTGCCACGACCGCCGGCCAAAATCATTGCTAGCATGTTATTTTGTTTCATAATGAGTCCTCTCTTTCATTGAAGTTAGTTTATATTATACAATTATTTAACGAATTTTTCTACGCTTTTATGTAAAAAAACCATGTTTTGTGTAAAAATATCACAATATATGTTAAAAATGGCAATAGAATATTCTATGGAAAAAGGAACTGTCGATTAAAATTAAACAATATTGATATAATTTAATGCCGTAAAATACTTGTACAACATTTGTATTCCTTTTAGACAGGAAAAATGACATGAAATTGAGGGAGAATTAATTTCCTTTTTTGCATGTTTTTGTAGTATAATATAAAAATACACAGAGAGGGAAATCTTCTTTCAAGAGAAACTGATAATTTATGTACCATGTTTAAGCAGAGGAGGTATTTGTATGGCAGCTCACAAAATCATAACGATAGGCAGGCAGTTCGGAAGCGGCGGACACGAGATCGGGAACCTTTTGGCAACGCGTCTGGATATTCCGCTCTATGACAACAATCTGGTTCGGATGGTGGCAAAAAAGCTTGATATCCGTGAAGAGACGGCGCGTGCTGTGGATGAGACGACTCTTAACAGTTTTCTTGCAGGATATGTGCTTGCACCGATGGAATATTCAAAAAATGCAGACAGTATTGAGACGATACGGCCGCTTAATGAACAGGTATATGAACTTCAGACAGAGATCATACGAAAGCTTGCTGACAGAGGGCCTTGTGTGATCGTAGGAAGATGCGCGGACTATGTTCTCAAAGATTATGAAAACCGTATTGATGTGTTTATCTGTGCCGATAAGGAAGAGCGTATTGAAAGGATTGCAAAACGATATGATATGTCAGAGCGCAAAGCGGTTGACAAGATTGCAAAGATTGACAGAGAACGCAGATACTACTATGAGTCTCATACCGGTGTGGAATGGGGAAGTAAGGATACGCATCAGATCGTGCTGAATGTCAGCAGACTCGGTATGGAAAGAATAGTGGATGTGCTTGAGTCGATCTATAAAGCATAAGATAGTTGGAAGGTTAATGATATATGGAACTTTTAGCGGATATGATTCTTGATACGGTGCTGGATTGTCTGAAAATGCTGCCTTTTCTGTTTGCGGCATTTCTTCTCATTGAGTCTCTGGAACATTATTCCGGGAACCTTGTGAGTAAAATATTCGGGAGGATAGGAAGGAAAGGACCGATCGTGGGCGCACTTGCAGGGTGTGTGCCGCAATGCGGTTTTTCAGTGATGGCAGCCAATCTATATGCTGGAGGGATGATCTCGTCTGGTACATTAATAGCGGTATTTCTTGCAACATCGGATGAAGCGATATTGATTATTTTGAGCAATCCTGACAGAATCAGTGAAGTGGGAGTGCTTGTTGCCGTGAAGATTCTTACAGCTATTATAGCGGGATATCTTACAGATCTGTTTTTGAAAAACAGAATGGAAACTCTTAAGAACTGTGAAGAGATATGTGGGCATTGCGGCTGTCACGAGGAAGCAGCGGGAATTTTTCTTCCGGCATGGAGGCACACAAGAAAGATATTCTTATATCTGCTCGTATTTACGGGGGTTTTGAATTTCTGTATCCAGTTTTTGGGGATAGAGCGCCTGTCGGCGATTCTATTAAGCGATACGTTTTTTCAGCCAGTGGCAGCGGCAGTGATTGGATTTATTCCCAACTGTGCGGCATCGGTGATTTTAATACAATTATATTTGAGCGAAGCTATATCATTTGCCTCTGTAATTGCAGGGCTTTGCACCGGAACAGGGGTGGGGTTCATAATGCTGTGCAGAGTCAATTATCACAAAAAAGAAAATGCTAAAATAGCCGGATTGTTGTTTATTTTTGCAGTCATGGTAGGAATCGTACTGGAGTCTATGGAAAAATTCATAGGATTTTAAGCGAAAACACAGTATTTTTAGGGCAAAACAATGGGATTTTCCCAGAGAATTGCATTTTTTTTAGGATGTGATATAATGTGCACGAAGACAAAAAGGTTTATGGGACCAGGAGGAATTATTATGGCTACAAAGAAAGCAACGAAAGCGTCTGCTGAGACGGCAAAATCGGCAGCGGAAAAGACAGTACCAGAGAAAACACCGACAGTCAAAGCAGTACCTGCGAAGAGTTCTGCAAATAATAAAGCGTCAGCGGAAAAGAAAGTATCCGCAGAGAATAAGACGGCAGCAGAAAAGATAGTGCACGTAGAAGATCCGGCGACAGCGCCGAAGAAGACAGAAGATAAGACAGCAGAAGCAAAAGTTTCTGCAAAGAAAGATGCGAAGCCTGCAGCCGCAAAAAGAACGGCAGCCAAGAAGGAGATAAAGGTAAAGACAGTTGTTGAGTATTATGGAAAGCAGGTAGATGAGAAAGATATTATTGCTGATGTAAAAAAAGCATGGACAAAGTCTGGCAAAAAGGTAGGAGATATTAAAAGTATAGAGCTTTACATAAAGCCGGAGGAAGCAGCGGTTTATTACGTAATTAACAAGACAGAAACCGGCGCAGTAGCATTTTAATATCTGTAAAAAGTACGTATACAGCGGTGACGGTACAGCAAATGTTGTGCCGTTATTTTTGTATTTTTAAAATGGAAGATACTTGATGTCTCTTTTTTTACTTGCCTTTATATAGATTGTGAGATAATATGGTATCAGGGGAAGAGATTTTAAGGAACTAAGGAGAAGGTAGTATGGATAATTTACAGAACATAATAGAGCTTATTGGAAAAAACGGGAGTTCAGACGGGCCGACGGCGGTATTTGCAGCGGGTAAACTTGGAGAAGTCAGTATGGGTATGGCGATTGCGTCTGTTGTGATCGGTCTGTTGTTCTGCTTTTTTGGCTTGAAGCTGATAAAAGTCATATCGGCACTGATGGGTTTGTGCATAGGCGCCGCAGGGGGAGTTGTTATCAGCAGTATTGCAGGAGTTACGGGATTTACCAGAATCATTATTATATTTGCCTGTGCGGTTGTACTGGCAGCACTGGTATTTTTCCTGCATAGAGTAGGAATTTTCCTTATGACATTTACGTTTACGGTTTCAGCAGTATTTACCTTTGTCGGCGCTAATGAGAAGATATATGTTATAGCTGCGTTGGGTGCGGCAGTTGTCTTGGGAATTGCGGCAATGGTATTTGCAGAGCAGGGAGCGATTATTGTCACTTCTGTGATCGGGGGCTTTTCCGCCGGAACGGGTATTGTGTCTGCAGCGGGTTTGACGGGTAATTTATTTATTGGTCTTGGTATTGCTGGAGCGCTGGCTGTGATAGGAATGATAGTACAATTTGTAATGTTTTCCAAAAAATCGGGGAAGACAGAGAAAACGTATGCAAAAAAGTCAAAGAAAAAAGACATTATGGAATCTGAAGTTGAGAAGGCAAGAATGCTTTTGGACGATGATGACGACGATCTGGACGACTAAGTACTGTTGATTGTATTTTCAGTAAAAGGTGGCATAATAATAGAACTGAAAGAGCACTGTGAAGGAGGGCTGATTATGAAGTTTGATATGCATTGTCATGTAAAAGAAGGATCAATAGACAGCAAGGTCAGCATTGATGAGTATATCACAAAACTGAAAGAGAATGGCTTTGACGGAATGCTTATTACAGATCATGATACTTATAAAGGATACAGATATTGGAAATATAAAATGAAAGGCAAGGTCCACAAGGATTTTGTCGTGCTTAAGGGGATTGAATATGACACTTGTGATGCGGGACACATCCTCTGTATCATGCCGGAGGGAGTGAAGATGCGTCTTTTAGAGCTTCGGGGGATGCCGGTAGCGGTGCTGATTGATTTTGTACACCGCCATGGCGGTATTTTAGGGCCGGCGCACCCATGTGGAGAGAAGTATATGAGTTTCGCCCACACAAAGAGGTATTATCATTCTCCGGAGGTTATTAAAAGATTTGATTTTATCGAGGCATTTAATGCCTGTGAACCAGTGTGCTCTAATGAAGGCGCTGAGAAGCTGGCGCAAAAATACAGGAAGCCGGGGATAGCTGGAAGTGACTCTCACAAATTGGAGTGCGTCGGGAAGGCTTACACGGTATTTCCGGAGCCGGTTACATGTGAGACAGAATTGATCTCGCTGATCCGAAGGAAAGTGCCCATTGAGACAGGCGGAACACTTTATACGAAGACGACAAAAGAGCGGATCGGAAAGGCGAGTAAGATCCTTCCTTATTCGTTCTGGTTTTATAATAAAGGGGGAGCGCTTTTAAAACGAAGAAAGCGGAGGATTAAGAGTGAGGTTGAAAACCCGATTGATCCGATAGATCCCATTGAATTTGAATATTTGCACAGGAAACTGCAATAGGAATAAAAAATGTGCAGTCACGACGGAGTTCAGAGAGCAGATGTCAGTGACTGCACATTTTTGCTGCACAAAGTGATTTAGAAAAGCAGACCGACGTGGTATACGATAACACTCATGATCCATGCGCCTGCAAGCTGATACAAGATGATTCCAAAAGTCTTTTTTGCGCTTCCTAGTTCCCGATGCATCGTTGCGATGGAAGCGGTACAGGGAACATACAGCAGACAGAATACCATCAGTGCAAGTCCATTTGCTGCTCCGAAACCGAGGGAGTCTAACGTATCCACCATAGAATCCATGCCAGAAGCAGATGTGATGTTTTGAATACCGAACAACACACTGCAGCTTGAGACAACAACCTCTTTGGCCGCGATTCCGGCAATCAGGGCTACAACAATCTGCCAATAACCAAGTCCTGCCGGTTTAAACAGCGGCACGATTACTTTTCCGATCTGAGAGCCGAAGCTTTGGCTGATATCTGTCACATATCCTGTTGGACCAAAATTTAAAATAATCCACATGATGACGGAAGCGATAAAGATGACAGTCCCGGCTTTGCTCAGATAGTCTTTCACTTTTTCCCAGACGTAGATTGCAATAGTATGTGCGTTCGGCGATTTGTATTCCGGCAATTCAATAAGCAGTGCGTGTTCTGCCTTGCTTCCATCTATTTTTGATAATATGTACGCAGTGGCAATAGCAACGATGATCCCCAGCAGATAAAGAGAATAGCATACGAGCATTGCATTTTTACCAAAAAACATAGATGAAAACAGTACATAGATAGGAAGTCTTGCGCTGCAGGACATGAAGGGCGTAACCATAATTGTCTTAAAACGGTCTTTTGAGTGCTCTAATGTGCGGGATGCCATAAGGGCAGGAACCGTACAGCCGAAGCCCAGCAGGAGAGGAAGGAAAGCCCGTCCTGATAATCCCAGATGACTCATAATGTCATCCATGATAAAGGCGACTCTCGCCATATATCCGCTGTCCTCTAATATAGCCAAAGCAAGAAAGAGGATAAAGATATTAGGCAGAAATGTGAGGATTCCGCCGACACCTGCTATAATACCGTCAAGAATCAGGGAAGAAAGCATCTGATTCGTGTGTATTGCAGATAGTCCTTCCGCCACAAAAGCAGAGAGATTTTCAAGACCAATCTCAAAGTATCCTTTCAGCCAGTCGCCTATGGTGAAGGTCAGAAAGAATACAAAGGCCATAATTACAAGGAAAATGGGAAGCCCAAGGAAACGGCTCGTCAGATAACGGTCAATCCTGTCAGTGGAAGCTGCTTTCTCAGATTTGTTTACAAGAGTTTCCGAAATAATCTCCTCGATAAAATTGTATTTCTGGTTAATGATGTCTTTTTCGTAGCTTTTGTCTGTTATACCATCAATTTCAAGAGGATAGTGTTCTGTAACAGTGGTGTCCTTTTCCAGAAGTTTGATAGCGTGCCAGCGCTTGTTCGGGAGTTCTTTATATTTCTCATTTAATGTGTTTATGATGCTGTCAATCTTGTCTTCAATATAATCTTCATAAACCATGGCGTATTCATTGTGATGGTTGTGGATATGCGACGTCTGCATACCTGGATGGTGATGAATCAACGGACTTTGACGCAGATTGGTCTTATGGTGTGCCACTGCATGCATCAGGATAGACAGGCCTGTCTTTTTGCGCGCGGAAACAGGGATTACGGGGATACCCAACATCTCAGGAAGACGGTGAAGGTCGATTTCCATGCCGCGTTCCTCCACGATATCCATCATATTAAGAGCTAATATTACTGGTTTTCTAAGTTCAATAAGTTGCAGAGTGAGATAAAGATTGCGTTCAAGACTGGAGGCATCCGCCACATCTACGATGACGTCCACCTCATCACTCATAATACATTGGCGCGATACAGTTTCTTCCATGGTGTAGGAGCTCAGGCTGTAAATACCCGGAAGATCTATAAGTTTGTAAACATCGCCTTCATAAGTGGTTTGTCCTTCTTTTTTTTCAACTGTAACGCCGGGCCAGTTGGCAACCTTAAGGTTGGCGCCGGTATACGCATTAAACAGAGTTGTCTTTCCGCAATTTGGATTGCCGATGAATCCGACATTAATTATATTTCTCATGACAGGGAAACCTCCTTTACTTCAATGTGATCCGCAATCCTTTTGCCGAGGGCAAATCTTGTCCCGCGGAATTTTGCAGTAAGCGATCCCTTTTTGTCGTTGTTAAGAATCGTGATGTGGGTTCCCTGTGTCAGGCCAAGTGCCTCTAACCTGCGTTCCAGTTTCAGTTCTATGTCAATGGAAAGCACTTGGTAAGTTTGGTTGTTCTTTCCTTGTTTCAGTGTCATCGGTCTTCCCTCTTTTGTGTTATTTTTGATAATCATTATTTATGATAGCATTAATTATATAAAAATGCTATTGACAAATATAAGAAATGTATTTATGATAATATCACTCGTCTAGAGAAATTCTATTTTCAAAAAGATTCATGAAATCATTTCAAGTAATGAGGAGATCCTCAGGTGGGAGCATTCATCCCAAATTTCCAAAACGAGAAATACTTATAAAAAAGGGGGAATGTCAAGGTTACAATTTTAATTTTTGTTGTTATTTCATATTAATTCAGTCAAGAATGTTTTGTTCAAAAGAAAAGGAGATTGTATATGAACAGAAAAATAATAAGAAGAGTGGCTGCGATAGCGATTGTGCTTGCTATGGCATTTGATTTTGTACCCTTTTTTAACAATGATCTGAGGAAGTTATATGCTGCTGATCAAAAGTATTTTTATACGGTGACTTATGACTCGATCTTTCATGATCATGGTTATGAAGATGATGACGGAAAAGTCGCGTACTGTGCAAATCAGAATCTTTCCGGGCCGGGATCAGACGGAACAAAATATTATCAGGTCTCATCGTATCATAGTTATGATTACCTGATGTATCATGGGTATCCCAATACGAATGTTATAAACGACATAGAGTGGTCCAATAATAAAGCGCGTGATATTACACAGTATGCGGCATGGCTGATCGAGCTTGGGAAATCGTATTACCAAAACAGCGAGTCAGAAGCATGGAACGCAGCGGCGGATGAGCTGTATAGAAGTGCGGCGGCATATAAAGGCGGCGGCGTGGAGGATGGCGCTTCTACATTATGGAAATCGGATGATTCCGGGAAGCAGATGATCATACAGCCGAATCCGAAGGGAAGCGTTAAGCTTAAAAAGGTATCTTTGAACTCGGGAATCAGTGAGGCGAACAATTATTATTCCTTAAAAGGCGCGTTATATGGCGTATATTCGGATGAAGGCTGTACCAGAAAGGTTGGAGAGCTTAAGACGGATGAAGAGGGTGAATCGAATACGCTTAGTATGACACTGGGCAAATATTGGGTGAAGGAGATTACTGCTCCGAAAGGGTTTGAGATCGATACGCATTCCTATCCGGTTGCGATTAAAGCAGGGGAGACGGCTACCGTATCTGTAAAAGACATGCCGGAATATGAACCCCTTTTGCTTCGGATCGAAAAGACTGATCAAGAGACAGGCTCTGTGTCTCAAGGAACGGCTTCGCTGGCAGGAGCACAGTTTACAGTGAAATATTATAATGGCTTTTATACGGCAAGTAATCTTCCCCAAAAAGCAAAGCGCAGATGGGTGATCGAGACAAAAGAACAAAAATCTGCCGACGGCTCGGTTCATTATATTGCAGCTCTTGGGAATGAATATAAAGTGTCCGGCGATGATTTTTATTGTGTCGGCAATAAAGTTGTATTGCCGTATGGGACGCTGTCAATCGAGGAAACAAAAGCCCCAGCCGGTTATTGTCTGGAGAGTTCCTATTTGCAGCCGGTGAAGGGCGGTAACGGAGTGGAAGGAATTTATGCAGCGCAGATAAAAAAACAGAATGACGGAGTACATTTGACTGGTGGTAATGCATATACGGTGTCTGATAAAGTTATTCGAGGAGGAGTGAAAGTAAAAAAGCGTGACCTGCAGTCAAAGGAAGACAATCCAGAAGGAGAAGCCGCACTGGAGGGCGCAGTATTTGAGATTATAAATGCGAATAAAAGCAGTGTAATCGTAGATGGTAAGACTTATGGGGCAGGAGAGGTTGTGAAGACAGTCATAACAGATGAAAAGGGGAATGCACAGACAACGTCTGATTGTCTCCCATATGGCGACTATAAGATATCAGAAAGCAGAGCGCCGGAAGGATATCTGAATCAAGGTGTGGTTGAGAGGAGTTTTTCGATACGGAAAGATGGTGAGATGGTGTCTCTGACTGATACGGAAAACTCCATATTCAATCAGGTTATCCGAGGAGGAGTGAAAGTAAAAAAGCGTGACTTGCAGTCAAAGGATGGGTATCCGGAGGGAGGAGCTACGCTGGAAGGCGCAGCATTTGACATCACTAATATGAGCAGAAACAGTGTAATCGTAGATGGTAAGACTTATGGGGCGGGAGAGATTGTAAAGACGATCATAACAGATGAAAAGGGAAATGCACAGACAACGTCTGACTGCCTTCCATATGGCAATTATAAGATATCAGAAAGCAGAGCGCCGGAAGGATATCTGAATCAGGGTGTGGTAGAGAGAGCTTTCACGATCCGTAAAGACGGCGAAGTTATTTCTCTTGCGGATAAAGACAGTTCCATATTCAATCAAGTAAAACGCGGGGATCTGGAGTTTGTAAAAATTGAAGGGAAAACCCA
This sequence comes from Lachnospiraceae bacterium MD308, assembly GCA_010206225.2. Classification (GTDB taxonomy): domain Bacteria; phylum Bacillota; class Clostridia; order Lachnospirales; family Lachnospiraceae; genus MD308. Next base: position 25,277 of record VIQU02000022.1, read on the forward strand.
CAGGCGTATGGCTAACATTCCATTTAGGATTACCAGTAAGACAACAGACGAAAGTCATGTTGCGGTGACCGATGACAATGGCTGCTTCTCCACAGAGAGTTCTGTGAATGAACATAGCAGCAATACCAATGCCAATGATGATCATACGGAGGATGAAGAATATGATTCATCTGCGGGAATCTGGTTTGGGCTGAACGAAGCCGGTGAAAATGTGGAAGTTGATGACAGGATGGGCGCTTTGCCTTATGATACTTACCTTATTGAAGAACTGCGCTGTGAGGCAAATGAGGAGCACGAACTGGTTCCGGCTTTTGAGATAAAGGTGTCTGCTGATAAAAGAGTAGTTAAACTTGGAACTGTCACAAATGAAGCGCCGGATATTCCAGAAGAGCCAGAGGAACCAGAAGAGCCAGAGGAGCCAGAGGAACCGGAGGAGCCAGAGGAACCAGAAGATATATATATTCATACGACTGCCACGAACAAAGCTGATAGAAGCAAGGCTGTGAAGGCAGATGGTAAAGTGACGATCGTGGATGAAGTTACGATTACAGGTCTGGAGGTTGGCAAGGAATACAGACTGTTCGGCTGGGAGATGGTAAAATCTGAGAATGCAGAGCTTAAAGTTGACGGAAAACGCGTAGAGAACGCAGTTGAATTCACAGCGGATACAGCAGATAAAGAAGTGCAGATAGAGTTTGTGTTTGATGCATCTGCCCTGGGCGGTTCAGATCTTGTGATTTTTGAGGAATTATATGATATCACAGAGCCGGAGGAGCCGGAATTGGTCGCGGAGCATAAAGATATCGAGAATGAAGAACAGACTGTATTTGTAGAGGAACAGGAAATACGGATACACACGACTGCTGTAAATAAGATGGATGGGAGCAAGACTGTGAAGGCAGACGGGAAAGTGACGATTGTAGATACGGTTGTTATAGAAGGTCTGGAGGTCGGCAGGAAGTATCAATTATCCGGCTGGGAGATGGTAAAATCTGAGAATGCAGAGCTTAAGACTGACGGAAAACGTGTGAAAAGCGATCTTTTCTTTACGGCGGATAGCAAGGATAAGAAGGTGCAGCTTGAATTTACATTTGATGCTTCAGCTTTGGGCGGCCTGAATCTTGTGACTTTTGAGGAGTTATATGATGTTACAGAGCCGGAGAAACCGGAAAAAGTAGCAGTGCATAAGGATATTGCAGATGAAGGGCAGACAGTTTTTGCAGAGAAAAAATCCAAAAAGACAGGACCAAAGGATACACCCTACAAACCGAAAAGAAAGTTGGAACTTATTAAGACCGGAGATGACAATTCCTTGATACATCTTGTGATATTGATGATTATTTCTTGCGTCTCAATATTTACTTGTGTTAGAATAGCACGTAGAGACTAAGAAGAGTAAGGAGGTTGTCGTAATGGGAATGACAATGACGCAGAAGATTTTGGCGGCACATGCAGGGCTGGAAAGCGTGACAGCAGGCCAGTTGATAGAGACAAAGTTAGATGTAGTTATGGCGAACGATATCACCGGGCCTATGGCGCTGCCCATTGTAAAGCAGATGTCAGATAAAGTGTTTGATCGGGATAAGGTTGTGTTCGTGCCGGATCATTTTACTCCGAATAAAGATATTAAATCCGCAGAGAACTCCAAGGCAATCCGTGAATTCGCAAAAGAGCAGGGGTTATCATGGTATTTTGAACAGGGGAAGTCCGGTGTAGAGCATGCAATCCTTCCGGAATCCGGAGTTGTGGCAGCGGGAGAGTGTATCATAGGCGCAGATTCACATACTTGTACATATGGAGCATTGGGAGCGTTTTCAACAGGCGTAGGAACTACGGATATCGCTACAGGTATGGCGACAGGAGAATTGTGGTTCAAGGTTCCGAGCGCGATAAGATTCGTACTTACAGGAAAGCCGGGACCGTATGTAACCGGTAAAGATATCATTATCCATATTATCGGGAAGATCGGTGTGGACGGAGCGCTTTATAAATCTATGGAATTTGCAGGAGACGGTATTGCGAATCTTACGATGGACGACCGATTTACGATGGCGAATATGGCGATTGAAGCCGGAGCTAAAAACGGAATCTTCCCGGTGGATGCACTGACGGAAGAATATCTTCAGGAGCATACGAAGAAAGAATATAAGATATACAGCGCTGATGATGATGCGCAGTATGACGAGGTTGTGGAGGTTGATCTGAGTGAAGTGCGACCGACAGTCGCTTTCCCGCATCTTCCGGGCAATGCAAAGACAATTGATGAGATTGAGGAGATGGAACCGATTAAGATCGATCAGGTAGTGATCGGCTCTTGCACCAATGGAAGAATCACGGATATGAGAAAAGCAGCCGCAATCCTGAAAGGACATACGGTACATCCGGATGTGCGCGTTATGGTTGTTCCTGCGACACAGAAGATTTACAAGCAGTGTATTGCAGAGGGGCTGGTTGATATTTTCATAGATGCAGGCTGTGCGGTGAATACTCCGAGCTGCGGACCGTGTATGGGCGGTCATATGGGTGTTATGGCGGCAGGTGAAAAATGTGTATCCACGACGAACCGCAATTTTGTAGGCAGAATGGGACACGTGGAGTCGCTGATATACCTTGCTTCGCCGGAAGTAGCGGCGGCAAGTGCGATCGCCGGATGCATTGCAAATCCTGAGAAAGTAGGTGACAGATAATGAAGGCGTTAGGACATGTATTCAAATATGGAGATAATGTAGATACAGATGTTATTATTCCGGCAAGATACCTGAATTCTTTTGATGCGCAGGAGCTTGCCAGCCATGCGATGGTGGATATTGATCCTGATTTTGTAAAAAAGGTACAGCCGGGGGATCTGATCGTAGCGAATAAGAATTTTGGCTGCGGTTCTTCAAGGGAACATGCGCCGCTGTGTCTTAAGACAGCGGGAGTGAGCTGCGTGATCGCCGAGACATTTGCGAGAATTTTCTATAGAAATGCGATCAATATCGGACTTCCGATCATTGAATGTCCGGAAGCGGCAAGAGGAATTGAAGCGGGCGATGAAGTAGAAGTTGATTTTGAGAGTGGTAAAATCTATAATAGAACAAAAGGTACCGAGTTTCAGGGGCAGCCGTTCCCGGAGTTTATGCAGAAGCTGATTGCGGCAGGCGGTCTTGTAAAGTACACAAATAGTAAAAAGTAAAAGAAAGGTGAAATTATGGATTTACACTATAAAAGCACACGAGACTCTAACGTGTATGTAACGGCTTCAGAGGCGATTCTTGCCGGACTTGCTCCGGAAGGAGGGCTGTTTGTGCCGGAGCAGATACCGGCGCTTTCTGTGTCTCTTGATGAGCTTAAAAAAATGAATTACCAAGAGACGGCATATGCCGTGATGAAGCAATTTCTGACGGATTTTACGGAGGAAGAACTAAGGGAATGTATCGCGAAAGCCTATGATGATAAATTCGATACAGAAAGTATCGCGCCGCTTGTAAAAGTAGATAACACTTACTATTTAGAACTGTTCCATGGCGCAACCATTGCATTCAAGGATATGGCTCTTTCTATTCTGCCGCATCTGCTGACAACTGCCGCAAAGAAGAATCAGGCGGACCATGAGATCGTAATTCTTACTGCCACTTCCGGAGACACGGGAAAAGCAGCGATGGCTGGATTCGCAGACGTGGAAGGTACGAGAATCATCGTATTCTATCCGAAAGACGGAGTCAGTAAGGTTCAACAGCTTCAGATGACAACGCAAAAGGGAAAGAATGTAGATGTGGTTGCGATCCATGGGAACTTCGATAACGCCCAAAGCGGCGTGAAAGCCATGTTTGAGGATAAGGAGCTGGCAAAAGAGCTGAATGAAAAAGGATATCAGTTTTCATCTGCCAATTCCATCAATATTGGACGTTTGGTTCCGCAGGTGGCCTATTATGTATACGCCTATGCGAAGCTCTTGGAAAATGATGAGATTGAAGAGGGCGAGAAGGTAGATATAGTTGTGCCGACCGGAAATTTTGGCAATATCCTCGCGGCATATTACGCGAAAAGGATGGGACTGCCCATCAATAAACTGGTATGTGCATCCAATGAAAATAAAGTACTTTTTGATTTTCTGCAGACGGGTGTTTATGATAAAAACAGAAGATTTTTGCTGACAAGTTCCCCATCTATGGATATTCTTATATCCAGTAATCTTGAAAGGCTGATCTACCTGATCGCAGGAGAAGACTCTGAAAAGACGAAGGCGTTAATGGAAGCATTGAAACAGAATGGAAAATACGAGATTTCTGATGATATGCGAGAAAAGCTTTCCGACATAATCGGCGGTTATGCAACAGAGGAGCAGACAGCGGATGAGATCAAGAGAGTCTATGAAAAAACAGGCTATGTGATGGATACACATACAGCAGTTGCATCCTATGTGTGTAATAAAATGTACAGAGGTGATAAAAAATGTATTGTAGCGTCAACGGCCAGCCCGTACAAATTCGTAAAGAGTGTCATGACGGCAATTGATAAAAAATATGCGGATACGGACGAATTTGCACTTTTGGAGACGCTGCGGGATGTCTCTCAAACACAGATGCCGCAGGCGATCAAAGATATTCTTGACGCCGAGGTTATCCATAGAACGGAATGTGATGTGGATAAGATGAAAGAAACTGTGAAACACATATTGAGCTTATTATGAGGTGAAAAGATATGTCAGGACTGGATGGAATATTTGGCATATTTGGAGTTGGCTGCGGGATTTACTGTCTATATGGATATTATATGCTTAAGTTTAAGGGAGAGATTATGCAGTCGCTGTTTCTGCCTAAAGATACGAATATGAATAAGTGTAAGGATTTGCAGGGGTATTGCAAAGAGGCGCAGATACCGGCCCTTGTTCTGGGAATTGTTGTTCTGATATACGGGGCGGTTGACCTTTATAATACTTATGTTCATGGAGTATCAGGAGTGTTGGCTGCGACGATAGTCTTTGTGTTTGCGGCATTAGTTTTCTTCTGCCTGCGTATAAAAAAGATAAACAAGAAGTATTTTGGCATATAGAATTAAGTGAATCCAGATGAAGAGTCGTGAACTTTCACAAAGACTCCGGGCGGAGTAAGTTTAACTTACATCCGCCCGGAGTCTTTTGTATCTGTAACATCTTTTGCAGCTTGTGACAGAATTCTGTTATAAACCTTAAATTTGAGGACCGGCTGAAACTAAAGCTTTTCCCGCCTCGTTGCCTTCGTATTTTGCAAAGTTCTTAACGAATCTCTGAGCAAGGTCTTTCGCTTTTGCATCCCACTCAGCAGCATCTGCGTATGTGTCGCGCGGATCAAGAATACCGGAGTCTACGCCCGGAAGCTCTGTCGGAACTTCAAAGTTGAAGTATGGAATCTTCTTTGTCGGAGCATTCAGAATATCGCCGTTCAAGATCGCATCGATGATACCGCGGGTGTCTTTGATCGTGATACGTTTTCCGGTTCCGTTCCATCCGGTGTTAACCAGATATGCCTTGGCGCCGTTAGCTTCCATTCTCTTAACAAGCTCTTCGCCATATTTTGTCGGGTGCAGCTCTAAGAATGCCTGACCGAAGCAAGCGGAGAATGTAGGCGTCGGCTCTGTAATACCACGCTCTGTACCGGCAAGCTTAGCTGTGAATCCTGACAGGAAATAGTACTGCGTCTGTTCCGGAGTCAGGATCGATACCGGCGGAAGTACTCCGAAAGCATCTGCAGATAAGAAGATTACTTCTTTGGCTGCCGGTGCGGCAGATACCGGGCGGACAATCTTTTCAATATGATCGATCGGATAGGATACACGTGTATTCTCAGTTACGCTCTTATCATTAAAATCAATCTTACCGTCAGCATCCAGCGTTACATTCTCAAGAAGAGCGTTGCGCTTGATCGCATTGTAGATATCCGGCTCAGACTCTTTATCAAGGTTGATGACTTTAGCATAGCAGCCGCCTTCAAAGTTGAAGACACCGTTGTCATCCCAACCGTGCTCATCATCGCCGATGAGGAGACGTTTCGGATCTGTGGAAAGAGTTGTCTTGCCTGTACCAGAAAGACCGAAGAAGATTGCTGTATTCTCTCCGTTCATGTCTGTGTTAGCAGAACAGTGCATAGAAGCGATGCCCTTGAGCGGCAGATAGTAGTTCATCATAGAGAACATACCTTTCTTCATCTCTCCGCCATACCATGTATTAAGGATAACCTGCTCGCGGCTTGTGATGTTAAATACTGCCGCTGTCTCTGAGTTCAGGCCTAATTCTTTATAATTCTCTACTTTTGCCTTGGAAGCGTTGTAAACAACGAAGTCAGGCTCAAAGTTTGCAAGTTCTTCATCTGTAGGCTGGATGAACATATTCTTAACAAAGTGGGCCTGCCATGCAACTTCCACAATAAAACGGATTGCCATACGAGTGTCAGCATTGGTGCCGCAGAATGCATCTACTACAAAAAGTCTCTTTCCAGAAAGTTCTTTCAATGCAAGATCCTTTACAACGGCCCATGACTCCTCGGAAAGTGGATGGTTATCGTTCTTATACTCATCAGAAGTCCACCATACGGTGTCTTTTGAATTCTCATCCATTACGATAAACTTGTCCTTAGGAGAACGGCCTGTGTAGATACCAGTCATTACATTGACTGCACCGAGTTCACTTACCTGACCTTTTTCATAACCTTCCAGTTCAGGCTTTGTTTCTTCTTCAAATAACATCTCAAAAGAAGGATTGTGAACAATTTCTGTAGTTCCGGTAATGCCATACTTGCTTAAATTGATTTCTGCCATTTTTAAATATCCTTTCTTCCTTCAATATTTGCCTGCATATGCAGGAACTGTGACATTCTCACACAAAACAGACATTGTGTTTCTCTTTCATATTATACATAATCATACGATAAAATCAATAAAAATCCTCCAAAATTTTTCAAAATTGTTATAAACTTCACAAAGTGGTTATCTAAAGATTCATTTTTTTATAGTTGTAAAATTCATAGAAATGGGTTATAATAATTCCAGCGAATTACCTGAGATGTTCGACAACTTCTGTAATTTTGAACCTACAAAACTTTAAACGGGACTCTTATATCTCCGTAATATGTCAGGCCTCCATTTACGCAGGGGAAGACAAAAAAGCGGATGCGGACACCCACCTAGCTGTGGCTAGGAGTCAAAATACAGGAACCGGCATTTTGGGGAACGTACAAAAGAGAAAAGGCAGCCTCATATGGCTGTCTTTTTAATAGTCTGTGCAAGGTTTAACAGAGTTTATCCCAAAAGGGGTGTCGATTTGAAAAGAAGCAATAGAAGTATCAAGATGAAGAAGAGACAGAAAAAAAACAAAGAAAGACTGTTTTATTATGGAATGGCGCTTCTGACAGCGGTCTTCGTTGTCGTCGGGCTTACGACGGCTATAAAGGGAGCGGCAGAGGAAAGCGTGGAAGTGAGCAGGGCAGAAAAAGTAAAGCCGGAAGATGAAGAAAAAGCGGACAAAGTTAAAGAAGATAATGATAAAACAGATGAAGAGAAAAACAAAGAAACGGATCAAAATGAGAAAATAACAGCCGATAATCCAGACATTCGTGTCCTTATTATGACGAACGGCTTTAGCGATATCACGCATTCGCAGGTCAGCCTGTCGTCTGCGTCAGGGATGGTTGTTACATATGGAGAGAATAAAAAAGAATATAAAGGGGAAAACACACTCAAAATAGCTCCTGACCACAAGTGGTTTGATGAGGGGACGGTGCGTGTCGGCGCAAAAAAGGGTAAGATTAAGATAGAAAGCATAAAACGGGGCGACGGGCAGCCGTCCTACGACGGTGTGATTGAGCTTAGAAGCACGGCGGAAGGAATTGTAATCGTAAATGAGCTTCCGGTGGAAAGCTATCTCTGCGGAGTTGTTCCCAGTGAAATGCCGGCTTCCTATGAGATGGAGGCACTGAAGGCACAGTCGGTATGTGCCAGGAGCTATGCCTACAGGCAGATGGAAAAGTATGCGTATCCGGAGTATGAAGCGCATATTAACGACAGCACCAGTTATCAGGTTTATAACAATTCCAAACAGGCAAAAGCTTCTTCGAGAGCAGTAAAAGAGACGGCAGGACAGACAGTCAGGTATAAAGGCGAGATTGTGTCTACATATTTCTACTCTACATCCTGCGGTAAGACTACGACAATGGAGGCGTGGGGAACAAAGCCGGGCAAGAAGAACGGATATCTGTATTCCGCAGAGGTAAAAGGCGAGAACGGCGATTATGAAAAGGAGCTGCCGTGGTATCGCTGGTCTGTGACCGTGCCGGCAGAGACTTTGTCTAATCTGGTCGGTCTGAACACAGGGAAAGATATCGGAAGGCTTGAAAGCATTGAGATTACGAAGCGCGGACCGGGGGATGTGGCAATTGTCATGAAAGCTGTCGGAGATAAAGGAAGTGTCACAGTAAAAACGGAGAATAAGATACGAAGAGCTTTGGGAGGAAGTGAGTATAAGATCAGGAGACAGGATGGCAGTGAGACGAACGGCAGAGATTTATTGCCCAGCGCTTTTTTTACAATTGAAAAAAAGGGCGATGAATTTGTAATACAAGGCGGAGGATTTGGACACGGCATAGGTATGAGCCAGACAGGGGCCAATGAGATGGCGAAGCAGGGGAAGAATTATAAGGAAATACTTGCGCTGTTTTATAAGGATATTACGGTGGAATAATTTTTTGTCGGATGCATTTTATGTATATTTAATATTTTTCATGAAATTGTTAGCACTCAATCAAAAAGAGTGCTAATTTTCTATTGACATTTATTTGCAGCGGTATTATTATATCATTTAGGCAAAAGGGAAAGCATCATTGTGATCAATTACTAAAAAAATAAATACAATATGAAAGAAAACAGGAGTGATAATTATGGGAAAAAAAGGGAATTTATCAATCAGCAGTGAAAACATATTTCCAATCATTAAAAAGTGGGTGTATTCCGATCACGATATTTTTGTGAGAGAGATGGTGTCTAATGGCTGTGATGCGATTACAAAGCTTAGAAAGCTGGATGTGATGGGCGAATACCAGCTGCCGGACGATTATAAGGCGAAGATTCAGATTATTGTGAATCCGGAAGAGAAGACTTTGAAGTTCATTGATACCGGACTTGGTATGACGGCGGAGGAAGTAGAAGAGTATATTACACAGATCGCGTTTTCCGGAGCAACCGAATTTCTGGAGAAATATAAGGATAAGACAACGGAAGATGATATGATCGGACATTTCGGACTTGGATTCTATTCGGCATTTATGGTGGCGGACGAAGTGCAGATCGACACTCTTTCTTATAAAGAGGGTGCAGCCGCGGTCCACTGGGTAAGCGACGGCGGCACAGAGTATGAGATGGAAGAAGGAACGAAGGATACGGTCGGTTCTGAGATTACCCTTTATCTGAATGAGGACAGCCTTGAATTTGCCAATGAGTATCGCATGAGAGAAGTTATTGAGAAATACTGTTCCTTTATGCCGGTAGAGATTTTCCTTTCCAAAGCGAATGCAGAGACGGAATACGAGACGATTGATGAGGAAGATTTGAAGGATACTGATATTGTCGTTGAGCATATCCATGAAGAAGCTAAGATGGAAGAGAAAGAGAATGAGAATGGCGAGAAGGAGATGGTAGAGGTATCTCCTGCCAGAGAAAAGGTTAAGATTGAAAAACGTCCTGTTTCCTTAAGCGACATTCATCCACTGTGGACAAAACACCCGAATGAATGCTCGGATGAGGATTATAAGGAGTTCTACCGCAAGGTATTTCTTGATTATAAAGAGCCGTTATTCTGGATTCATCTGAATATGGACTATCCGTTTAACCTGAAGGGAATCCTTTATTTCCCAAGGATCAATACGGAGTATGATTCGATTGAAGGAACGATTAAGCTGTATAATAATCAGGTATTTATTGCAGACAATATCAAAGAAGTCATCCCGGAATTCCTGATGGTGCTCAAGGGTGTGATCGACTGCCCGGACCTGCCGCTTAACGTATCAAGAAGCGCGCTGCAGAATGATGGATTTGTCAATAAGATCGCGGATTACATTGCGAAGAAGGTTGCGGATAAGCTTTCTGGTATGTGCAAGACAAAGAGAGAGGATTATGAGAAATACTGGGATGATATCAGCCCGTTTGTAAAATTCGGTTGTCTGAAGGATGAAAAATTCTGTGACAAGATGAAGGATGCGATTCTCTTTAAGAACATTGACGGAAAATATCTGACGCTTAAGGACTGTATCGAAGAAAACGGCGGTGAGTCAGAGAAGCCGGAGGATAAGAAAGAAGAAGAGAAGACAGAAGACACGGCACAGGAAAATGTTTCTGAAGACGGAACCGCTGAGGAAAATGCCGACAGCAAGGAAGAGAAGAAGACAACTATCTATTATGTGACAGATGAGATTCAGCAGAGCCAGTATATCAACATGTTCCGAAATCAAGGACAGGATGCGGTTATCTTAAGCCATAATATTGATTCACCGTTTATCACTCAGCTTGAGCAGCGCAACGAGAACATTCAGTTCCAGAGGATTGACGCGGATGTAACGGATACCGCAAAGGAAGAGGTTGCAGAGACGGATAAAGAGGCATTCCAAAAGACGACAGATAGTCTGACAGAAATTTTCCGAAAGGAACTGGGTAATGACAAGCTGGAAGTAAAGGTTGAGAAACTCAAAGATGACAAGGTTGCATCCATGATCACTCTTTCGGAACAGAGCCGCCGTATGCAGGAGATGATGAAGATGTACGGTATGGGCGCTATGGGAATGGATACGGGAAATGACGGAACTCTGATTCTCAATGCTAATCATCCGCTTGTACAGTATGTGGTAGATCATAAAGAGAATGAGAATGTATCTGTCATTTGCAAGCAGCTCTACGATCTTGCCATGATCGCGCATAAGCCGCTGAATCCAGAAGAGATGACAGCCTTTGTACAGAGAAGCAATGAGATTATGCTGCTCCTTACAAAATAGAAAAAACTATTATAAAGATAAGGGAAAAGCCGGAATACAATTATCAGATGTGTTCCGGTTTTTTGCCGGTCATACGGAAATTTTTGGAAGAGAGTTTTTTGATGGACAAAATATGGCAAATCGGGTAGAATATAGGACATATAGGGGTGGATTATGGAAAAGTTAAGACGGATTTTTTTGAAAGTTTCACAAATACCGGATCAGGTTTCCAAAGTACATGTGGGTGCGTATGCTGCGCAGGCCGCATATTTTTTGATGCTCTGCATGATTCCGATCATCCTTCTTCTTTTGACGCTGGTGCAGTTTACGCCAGTGACGAAAGCGGACGTTATGACAGCGGTTATAAAGGTGTTTCCGTCGTCTGTAGATTCGATGATCACATCCATTGTCAATCAGGTGTATAATCAGTCTACCGGAATTATTCCTATTACGCTTATTGTAGCTTTATGGTCAGCGGGCAAGGGTGTATTATCTATAACGACAGGGCTTAATAGTATCTATGGCTGTCCAGAGACACGTAATTATTTTTTCTTAAGGATAAGAGCAACTTTGTATACGGTTATGTTTGTTGTTGTTATCCTGCTTCTTCTGGTATTGTCGGTGTTTGGCAATTCGCTGAACCTGTTTATTCTTGAGCATCTTCCGTTTATGTCGAGAACGGCGGACTGGCTGATCGAGGCCAGAACTTTTATTTCCCCGGCGGTGCTGGTAGTGTTCTGCCTCCTGATCTATAAGTTTCTTCCGAACCGAAGGGATCGGCTTATAAAACAGCTTCCGGGAGCCGCGTTCGCAGCGCTTGGCTGGATGGTCGTTTCATGGATTTTTTCTATATATCTGGATATTTTCAAAGGATTTTCCAGTATGTACGGAAGTCTTACGACCATTGTACTGATCATGCTGTGGATGTATTTTTGCATGTACAGTATCTTGCTCGGCGGGGAGTTGAATGTGCTGCTGTATGATGAACTGTTTGATACAAAAGATACGAAAAAGATTAGAAAGTGATGAGGAAAGAGAATTGATAAAGATAGAAATACCTAATTATAAGACATTAGAACTGAAATATCTTGTTTTAGATTATAACGGAACGATCGCTCTGGACGGAGAGATACGTAAGACGGTGAAGGAGCAGCTGCTTAAGCTGTCTGAGAATCTGGAGATTTATGTGCTGACTGCGGACACCCACGGAACAGCGAAGCAGATGTGCGAGGGACTTCCTCTTAAGATTCAGACTTTCCCGACGGATGGGGCGCTGGATGAAAAGCTGGCGGTCATCGAAGAACTTGGTTCTGACCTGTGTGTGGCGATCGGGAACGGGCGCAATGACAAGCTTATGTGCCGGGCAAGCGCACTTGCAATCGCTGTATTGGAGCAGGAAGGTATGTGCGGAAGACTTCTTGGAGAAGCAGACGTATGTACAAGAAATATTGAAGATGCGCTTGATCTGCTGTTGAAACCGAAGAGGCTGATAGCTACGCTCCGGGGATAGAATGTTTCAGGCGGAATGATTTTTAAAGTTTTCACTCTTGACATTGTTTATTAGTGTGTTACAATGTTGAGGTATGAAAAGACAAAAGCGATGACCGTGTAAAGTAGAGAGTCATTTTCCATCAGAGAGGGGGAATCTCTGGCTGAAAGTTCCCTCAGGTTCGGATGGCAATCGAATTTCCCACGTAAGCTGCATTTTTGAAATGAAACCCAAAGGGCATCTGTAATATATGCCCGTGCGGGCAGGTGGACGTACGTCCATCAATAGTAGGAAATGCCGTGCCTGCTCGTTACGCAGCAATGAGTGTCTGCATAGTTCTTTCACAGCATATGCAGGAATCAGGGTGGTATCGCGGGTTGTCCTCGTCCCTACAGTTATAGGGACGGGGATTTTTTGTGCAAATATATCTGCATTGATTAGTAAGATGGAAAGGAAGCTAATGTGATGAAAGAAAGATTACAGAACATCAAGAACGAGGCGTTAAAAGCGATTGAAGCTGCTGATATGCCGGAGAAACTGAATGATGTGCGTGTAAGGTTCCTCGGAAAAAAGGGCGAGCTTACCGCAGTGTTAAAGGGAATGAAGGATGTGGCTGCCGAGGAGAGACCGAAGGTAGGACAGATGGTGAATGAGACAAGGGCGGCCATCGAGTCGGTTCTTGAAGAGAGCAAAAAGAAGATGGAGCGTGCCATTCGTGAGGAAAAGATGAAGCAGGAAGTGATCGATGTTACATTGCCTTCCAAAAAAAATATGGTGGGGCACCGTCATCCGAATACGATTGCTTTAGAGGAAGTAGAGAGAATTTTCGTGGGTATGGGTTATGAAGTAGTAGAAGGACCAGAGGTAGAATATGACCTTTATAACTTCGAAAAGCTGAATATTCCTGCCGACCATCCGGCGAAGGATGAGCAGGATACCTTCTACATTAACAAGGATATCGTGCTGCGTACCCAGACATCCCCGGTACAGGCACGTGTTATGGAACAGGGCCGTCTTCCGATCCGTATGATCGCGCCGGGAAGGGTATTTCGGTCTGATGAGGTGGATGCGACGCATTCTCCGTCATTCCATCAGATTGAAGGACTTGTGATCGATAAGAATATTTCCTTCTCAGATCTTAAAGGAACGCTGGAAATATTTGCAAAGGAGTTATTCGGACCGGATACAAAGACGAAGTTCCGTCCGCACCATTTTCCATTTACAGAGCCAAGCGCGGAGGTGGATGTATCTTGTTTTAAATGCGGAGGAAAGGGCTGTCGGTTCTGTAAAGGATCCGGCTGGATAGAGATACTTGGCTGTGGTATGGTGCATCCTCATGTGCTGGAGATGTGCGGAATCGATCCAAATGAGTATACTGGTTTCGCGTTCGGCGTAGGATTAGAGCGAATCGCATTGCTGAAATACGAGATAGATGATATGAGGCTGCTGTATGAAAATGATATCAGGTTTCTGAAACAGTGGTAAATATTTTGAATTTTATATATTAGGAAGGAGTAAAGAATGAATACATCATTATCATGGATAAAAGCATATGTTCCAGACCTTAATGTGACTGCACAGGAATATGCAGATGCGATGACTCTGTCGGGAACAAAGGTAGAAGGATATGAAAAATTAGATGCTGACCTTGACAAGATCGTCGTTGGACAGATTGACAAGATTGAAAAGCACCCGGATGCGGATAAGCTGATCGTCTGTCAGGTAAACGTAGGGACGGAGACGGTGCAGATCGTCACAGGCGCTCCGAATGTAAAGGAAGGCGACAAAGTTCCGGTCGTTCTAGATGGCGGACGTGTAGCAGGAGGGCATGAACCGGGAAGCCGCGTGGAAGGCGGAGTGAAGATTAAAAAGGGCAAGCTTCGCGGAGTGGAAAGCTTTGGCATGATGTGCTCCATTGAAGAGCTTGGCTCCAACAAGGATATGTATCCGGAATCGCCGGAATACGGAATCTACATTTTTGAAGATGATGTGAAGGTTGGCGAAAGTGCAATAGAGGCGCTCGGGCTTAACGATGTTGTATTTGAATACGAGGTGACATCCAACAGAGTGGATTGCTTCAGCGTAGTCGGAATTGCAAGGGAAGCGGCAGCGACCTTCCGGAAGGAATTCCATCCTCCGGTGGTAACCGAGACGGGCAATAACGAAGATGTGAACGACTATATTAAAGTCACGGTAAAGGATACAGAGCTCTGTCCGAGATACTGCGCAAGAGTGGTAAAAAATATTAAGATCGGACCTTCACCAAAGTGGATGCAGCGCAGACTTGCTTCCGTAGGAATCCGTCCCATCAACAATCTGGTTGATATCACAAACTATGTGATGGAGGAATACGGACAGCCCATGCACGCATATGATCTCGACACAATTGCAGGAAGAGAGATTATTGTCCGCAGAGCTGATAAGGAAGAGAAATTTGTGACATTGGACGGACAGGAACGCCGGATGGACGATTCTGTGCTGATGATCTGCGACGGAGAAAAGTCTGTTGGTATCGCAGGTATCATGGGAGGAGAGAATTCCATGATCACGGACGACGTGCATACGATGCTTTTCGAGGCCGCATGTTTTGACGGAACGAATATCCGCAAATCCAGTAAAAAAGTAGGGCTTCGTACGGACGCTTCCGGAAAGTTTGAGAAAGGACTCGATCCGAACAATGCCAAAGCAGCAATCGACCGTGCCTGCCAACTGGTAGAAGAGATGGGCGCCGGTGAAGTGGTAGGCGGTATCGTAGATGTATACGGGAAGAAAAAAGAACCGGTGAGAGTTCCGTTTGACGCAGACCAGATCAATGCGCTTCTTGGAACGGATATTTCCAAAGAGGATATGCTTTCTTATTTTAAAATGATTGATCTTGAATATGATGAAACGGCCGGTGAAGTCATTGCACCGACCTTCCGGCATGATCTGTTTCGTCTGGCGGATCTGGCAGAGGAGGTCGCAAGATTTTACGGATACGACAATATCCCGACGACGCTTCCGAAGGGAGAGGCTACTACCGGAAAGCTTTCCTTCAAGTTAAGAATTGAAGAGGCGGCTCGCGATATTGCAGAATTCTGCGGTTTCAGTCAGGGCATGACGTATTCTTTTGAGAGTCCGAAGGTGTTTGACAAATTGCTGCTTCCGGCGGATTCACCTCTTCGCAACGCTGTCGAGATCATGAACCCTCTGGGAGAGGATTACAGTATCATGCGTACGATTTCCCTGAACGGAATGCTGACGTCGCTGGCGACGAACTATAATCGGAGAAATAAGAATGTAAGGCTCTATGAACTGGGAAATATCTATCTTCCGAAGTCGCTTCCGCTTACCAGACTTCCAGAGGAGAGAATGCAGTTTACGCTGGGAATGTATGGAGAAGGCGACTTCTTTAGCATGAAAGGCGTGATTGAGGAATTCTTTGAGAAAGTAGGACTGTATAAGAAAGAGACTTATGATCCGAAGGCTAATAAACCGTTTCTTCATCCGGGGCGTCAGGCAAATATCATCTATGACGGTAAGATTATGGGATATCTTGGCGAAGTTCATCCGGACGTGGCGGATATTTACGGAATCGGCGGGAAGGCTTACGTGGCGGTTATTGATATGCCGGAAATCGTGAAGCGGGCTACCTTTGACCGAAAATTTGTGGGACTTGCAAAATTCCCGGCAGTGAACCGTGATATCAGTATGGTGATGCCAAAGGAAATACTGGCCGGACAGATAGAGGCGGTGATCGAGAGGAAGGGCGGAGCATATCTGGAAAGTTATTCTCTGTTTGACATCTATGAAGGCTCACAGATTAAGGAAGGTTATAAGTCCATTGCTTATTCGATTGTATTCCGGGCAAAGGATAAGACGTTGTCAGATGGGGAAGTAACAGAAGCGATGGAACGGATCTTGAAAGCATTAGAAGCAATGGGAATTGAACTTCGCAAATAGGAAAAGAGGTTTTACACATGAATAAGAAGCAGACGATAGGCCTTGCGGTGGCAGCCGGATTGTTTATTTTGATTGGCGCGAGCAGCGTGCTTACAAACGCCTTATCGAAAAAGGCGCTGGATGAAAGCGTTACGGAGATGCTGTCGCTGACAAACGGAGTGGAATTTAACGCACCGAAGAAAGATTATATCGCAGTGGTCAATGTGGTGGGAACAATAGAAGAGCAGATTGAGACAGGAGCTTTTGATACAGTGCAAAGTTATCAGCATGTTACGACACTGGATTATATTGACAAGCTGATAGCAGATACGAATAACAAAGGGATGCTGCTCTACGTAGATTCTCCCGGCGGTGCAGTCTACGAGTCGGAAGAGTTGTATGATAAGCTTCAGGAATATAAGGAGAAGACTGGGCGGCCGATCTGGGATTATATGGCACATTATGCGGCATCGGGAGGATATATGGTATCTATGCCTGCAGATAAGATTTACGCCAATCCTAATACAACGACAGGTTCAATCGGAGTTATCATGTCCGGATTTGATTTGACAGGACTTTATGAAAAACTCGGAATGCGCTATATCAGTATTACAAGCGGCGAGAATAAAGACAGCAGCAAGATGACGGATGAACAGATTGAAATCTATCAGTCTCAGGTAAATGAGTGCTATGAGGACTTTGTAGCAAAGGTGTCAGAGGGAAGAGATATGTCCGTGGAGGCAGTGAAGGCTCTGGCGGACGGGCGGACTTATACTGCAAAGCAGGCGAAGGAGAATGGTCTAATAGACGAGATCAGCCTGTTTGACGATATGAAAGCGGATATGAGCCGCGAGCTTGGAGTCAGTGAATTCTATCAGCCGAAATCAAAGGAGAATATCTTTGCCGATCTGTTTTCAAAAGCGTCTGAATTGGTTCCGAAATCAGAAGCACAGATACTAAAAGAGACCGCAGAGGAGAAAGAAAGCGGGGTGCTGATGTATTATGCAGAACAGTTACGATAACGGCCAGCCAGAGTATGAGTATGCGGGCTTTTGGGTTCGGCTTGCGGCTTATCTGATAGACAGTATGGCCGTGTTTGCCGCGCTTTTGGTTGTACGTCTTATCATGTCTGGATTTATGGCGGCAGTTAAGGGGACGGTACTGGGAGGAAATATATTGTTCCAGTATAACCTGAAGGATATTGTATTGTATGCGGCAGAAGTATTGTATTTTATTCTCTGTACTTATTATACAGGAACGACTCTCGGGAAAAAAGCAATGAATCTTCGCGTAATCCGTGCGGATGGGGAGGAGAAGTTAGGTCTTTTTACAGTGATATACCGTGAGACGGTCGGAAGGTTTCTTAGCAGCGTGATTATGGGCGCCGGCTACCTTATGGTCGGCATAGATAAAGAAAAACGGGGAATCCATGACATTCTCTGCGATACAAGAGTCATCTATGCGAAGAAGATCAAAGTCTTTAAGATGGAGCAGGTATTTCTGCCTCTTGCAGAGCCGATGGGGAGAGTTCCGAAGCAGGAGATGAATTCAGAGAGCGAGACGCCGGTCAATCATTCTTCGATGCCGTGGGATGCTCCGTATGCGGGCAAAGAGAATAGTCAGGAATCACAGAAAGGAATTCATGATCAATGAAACGAACGGATTTTTATTATGAATTGCCGGAAGAGTTGATTGCGCAGGATCCATTAGAGGATCGTTCCAGCTCCAGACTTCTTGTACTTGACAGGAAGTCCGGGGCTGTTTCTCACCATGTATTCAGAGAAATTACAGAGTATCTTAAAGAGGGTGACTGCCTTGTTATCAATGATACAAAGGTGATTCCGGCCCGGCTTATCGGTTCTAAGATTGGAACGGATGCCAAAATAGAAGTATTACTGTTGAAAAGAAAAGAAAATAACATATGGGAAACTCTTGTAAAACCGGGGAAAAAGATGAAGGCAGGAGCGAAGCTAAGCTTCGGGGACGGTTTGCTGACGGGAGAGGTTATAGATATCGTAGAAGAAGGAAACCGTCTGATCCGGTTTTCTTTCGAGGGAATCTTTGAAGAGATACTGGATCAGTTAGGCCAGATGCCGCTTCCGCCCTATATCACTCACCAGCTTCAGGATAAGAACCGCTACCAGACCGTGTATGCGAAGCACACCGGTTCTGCTGCTGCGCCTACGGCGGGACTTCATTTTACACCGGAGCTTTTAAGGGCAATCGAGGAAAGAGGGATTGAGATTGCAAAGGTTACGCTGCATGTAGGCTTAGGGACGTTCCGGCCGGTGAAGGTGGACGAGATCACAGATCATCATATGCATTCGGAGTTTTATCAAATTGACGAAGAGGCTGCGAAGAAGATTAACCGGGCAAAAGCAACCGGGAACAGGGTTATATGTGTGGGGACGACGAGCTGCCGCACCATCGAGTCTGCGGCGGATGAAAGCGGACATCTAAAGGCAAAGAGCGGGTGGACAGATATCTTTATCTATCCGGGATATGAGTTTCGAGCGCTTGACGGGCTGATCACCAATTTTCATCTGCCGGAGTCAACGCTTATTATGCTGGTGAGCGCGCTGGCAGGAAGAGAGAATGTGCTGGCGGCTTATGAAGAAGCGGTAAAGGAGAGGTATCGGTTCTTTTCCTTCGGGGATGCGATGCTTGTGGTGTGAGTAAAATATTTTGGAGAGGAAAAGCCCGCGAAGGCGCAGGAATACTGAGGGTTCGCGGGTTTTTGGCACCATTTTTTTAAAACAGTTTTTTGGGCGTTTTTGGGGTGAAATCAGGGAAAAAGGGTGTTTTTGGGGCAAACTTTTGCAAAAGTTTGAATGTGCCAAATTGTGAATATTTATTTGAATATGTTGCATATATATTCAGACGGCTTAGCTGGTGGACGAGTATAATTAGATTAAAATTAACGTTTTTTGGAGATTGTTGAGTTGCAAAAAGAGTAAAGAAGGTGGAAATATGTGGAAAAATATAGTATTATAATATTAGATATTGAGGAGCGGTTTATAAGCAATACAATGAAATTTAACGGTCTGTAATAGTTTATAGGCCGTATAAAAACGGAGGAGTGCATATGTCAAATAAGACGCTGGTTCCTGATAAGTTGCAAGGGTATCTGCTTCAAGTGAGGCATATGCTCTATGAATTGATTTCAGTTGATGATCGTGTTGTAAGCGTTGAGAAACTGGATGATGTAGCTGTGGAGGTTGATGGGAAGGTTATTGCCGAACAAATAAAAAGTGTTACATCATCCAATAATCCAATGGCTGAGAGATCCGTAGTTTTTTGGAAGACACTTTACAATTGGTGTACTTACATTGAAGACGGTTCTTTGCCATCCGACGCTGTTCTGCGATTTGTTGTTGTTGCGAATGGAACCATTACCCCTGGTAGCATTCAGGAGACATTTGCAAATGCTCATTCCAATGATGAGGCTCGAAAAGCTTTTGATGATGCAAAAGTTACCATTTTAGGAACACCGACAGATGATTCAGCTGTTGATATATATGATTTTCTGCCAGATACTTATAGAGAGTATATCAGATATCTTTTTGATGAAAGTCGGGAAAAAATTGTTTGCGATATTATCAAGGCCATGGAAATTGAAATTCATTGCGATACCTATGATGAAGATCTCGTGAAACGATTTAACAGCCAAATAATCCCCGAAGAATATGCGGATCTCCTGCTAATAGATATGCTCGGTTGGGTTACTCAAACAGTAGAGTCATTTACGAAGAACAATAAGCCTGCCTGTATTGCCGCAAAAGACTATCGTCAAGCTTTGAATAAACAAATTAGAGCATGTGATACAAAGGCCATACTTCGTGCAGTTTCAAAGGTTCCTTCAAATGCTGAGCAAAGTGGCGAGGTTGAACGTCTGGATACTTATATCAGGCAACTGAAGATGATTGAAATGGATGATAGTACTTTGTTTGAAGCGGCTAGTGATTTTTTGAGGGCAAAGGTTGACAAAATTGAATGGGCACAACGTGGTATTGTGATTGATTCAAGCTTTGCCGACTTTTATGATGAACTTTACCGTAGTTGGACAAATCGAAAGCAACTTATGGGGTTGCAATATGGGACAGACCCTATTATGTGCGGAAAAGCAGTGTATTTTAATTGTAGAGAGGATTCGGGACGGCAAAAATTGCAGGGTGTTGAGGTTCCGGCTTTTTTCGGCAATGGTTCCTTACATGTTTTAGCGAACGATCCTGTCGATGCACCACGGATTGGATGGCATCCACAGTATATAAAATTATTGAAAGAGGGTAACATATGAGTTTTTCGGACCGTGATGTAATGTATGTGCAAAATCCAGCGATTGGCGCTGCCTTGCTCTGGAGGTTTGTCTGTGGATATTATTCCAATGAAAATAGGCCAGTACCTTTTCCGTTACTGTTTGTGGTTCTTCCTATTGGGTTCTGCCAAGACTTATGCACTGTAATCAAGGGTACACAAAAAGCTAGTGGTTTGTCAAAGGTATCAGAAAAATTATTCTCAGGTAAACAAAACGATAGCATTCATTATGTGAATGCCACTGCTATACAAATGCGTGAGTTAACACTTGAAGCATTTAATATTGCGGTTGAAGCAAACCTTGTGGTGATGTCAGCTGAAACCGCCACAGTATTTCCGATGGTTACAACTTTTCGTAAATATACCCCAAAAGGAGACTGCAAAGATATGATGAATGCAGCGGAAAAGCTTGGAGCATGGTGCTCCGGGCTTACGCTTCTGGAAATCGCAAAATGGCTGAAAGTGAGGTTTTAAGATGAGGTTTACAATCAATTCTGTTATTTTATGGCCAAAGAAAGCTGGTTTTTCTCCTCGTTCTGTGCCATTCCATAGCCAGTCGGTTAATATCATTACTGGTGCATCGCGAACAGGTAAATCAGCGCTTATTCCAATTATTGATTATTGTCTCGGCTCTGAAAAATGCACCATTCCAGTAGAAACTATCCGTAATGCCTGCTCATGGTTTGGCGTACTTTTCGATATGGATAGAGAGCAGCTTCTTCTTTGCAGACGAGAACCAGGTGATAAAGTTTCTACTGGCGATATGTTCATTCTACGAGACAAAGAGATAACAATCCCTAAGCAGATAGAAAAAAACAACGCAAATATCGCGTCTATTAAAGATATGATGAATGAGTTGTTTGGAATTTCATTTCTTGAACTTAATGCTGAAGCTGGAGTATATCGACCGTCATATCGTGATTTTATGGCATTTTTGTTTCAGCCACAAAATATTGTTGCGAACGCTGATGTTTTGTTCTACAAAGCAGATACCATGGAGCATCGCAAGAAGCTCATTGATGTGTTTCCGTATGCACTTGGAGCGGTGACTCCTGAAATTCTTGCAAAGCGTAAGCAAATTGAAAGATTATCGAAAGAATCAGAGCGTTTACAGCGTGATTTGGATCAAATTAAATTTGTTGCCGAAGGGTGGAAACAGGAAGTTTCTGGATGGTTGACGCAAGCCCGTGAATATGGTTTGACTCAATATATTGCTAATGATACCGACGATTTTACTCGTCAAGTTGACGAGCTTCGTGCTATTTCGCAAAAACGAATTGCAGATGCCTCGGTTGCGCCCGAACGTGTTACATATTTATCTGAAGATATAGTGGTGTTGCGGCGAGAAGAACAGAAAATATCCAGGGAATTGTTTGCCGCTCGTAAACGCCATACAGAAATGCTCCAACTGATGAAGTCGATGGGGGAATATGACAAGTCAATGCAAATCCAGCTTGATCGTCTCGATATATCGACTTGGCTTCGTTCCAATATGGCAGAACGGAATGTACTTCCTATATTCCAACCAAGTCATGAAAATGTTATGGATGATGTAAATGCTTTATG
Source organism: Lachnospiraceae bacterium MD308 (assembly GCA_010206225.2). Lineage (GTDB taxonomy): Bacteria > Bacillota > Clostridia > Lachnospirales > Lachnospiraceae > MD308. The sequence continues at coordinate 47,537 of VIQU02000022.1, forward strand.
TGATGCGGTTGAGCAGATTGAGAGTACAACAAGGGAAATGGATGTTGTTCCAGCCGCTTTTGAACGCGAGATGCAGATTGTTCAGGAGCAAATACAGGAGCAGGCTGATAAGTTGGAAGCCATTCAGAACCGCATTAAAGCTGAATCACAGTCGCTTGCTATCCATCGAGAGGAAAGCTATACACTGGAATCAATCTCCCGTTTCCTTGGGCGCATAGATGCGGCGATCAATACCTACGAACGTATTGGTACGGATAGTGAGCTTCAGACCAGACTGGACGGGGTTAATAACCGCATTAAACAACTAAAAAAGGAAGTGAATGAATCTGAAATACAACGCAAAGTGGATTATGCTTTGAATTATTTGAAAACAGAGATGGGAAAAATCCTTGCCAAATTGGATGTGGAACACCCAGAAGATCCCGTGGATTTTGTTATAAAGGACTTGACTGTCCGTGTAAAAAATCAAACAGGTCGTGATGACTATTTGTGGGAGATCGGTAGCGCATCCAACTGGCTATCTTACCATATATCACTGATTCTTGCCTTACAGCATTTTTTCCAAAGCAAGTCCAATGTCAATGTGCCAAATTTTATATTTTTTGATCAGCCAAGCCAAGTTTACTTTCCTCGTACTCGGTATTCTTCTGACGAGGCTGAAGAGCAATTGAAAGATGATGATAAAAATTCAGTCAGAAAAATATTTGAGACTCTATCTGCCTTTGTAAAGAACGCTAAGTTTGACATACAGATCATCGTTACAGAACATGCTGATGATGATATATGGGGTAATATCCCCGATTCTCAAATTCATCTTGTTGAAAAATGGAGAAATAACGTTAAGCTTGTTCCTGTCGAATGGCTGGAGGAATAAGAAAATATTGGAATTTAGTGCGGGTATTGTTTAATTGTTAATTATGTCGCTAATATTTCATTAAAAAGAAGAGGAGGTCGCCAAAGCGCTGCCCCCTCTTCACTATTTGTATCCTGTCAATTAAACTTATGAAAATCTTTACCACGAAGTAGCATCCTTTTTAGTGCCAAAGGAGAAGTGGAGGAGGAGACCTGCCCACATGCCCTTAGCAGATTGAGAAGATAGTTCATGATAAAACTGCCGACTTCTTCGTCTGTAAAGTTGTTTTTCGGACAATGCGGACACTGATAAGTGGCCGGTGATGAAAATTTGCGAGCATTTTCTTTTTCTCACGAGAGCGGAAGCTGATGTGTAGTACATATCAATAAGTCTGCAAAAAGCGGCTTACGTACATGATAGACCGTATTTTTCCTCTCGGTATATCTCTGCTGACATCGCTCAAATAATTCGCTGGAGATAATAGCCGGATGATCATTTTCCACAAGAACCAAATCTTTCTCGTCATTTATTACCCAATCCTTTTTCGAGGTGTAGCCGCGATAATTGTATCGAAGCGCGCCAATATAGGAAATGTTTGTTAGCATCCGTTCAATTGTGGGCATCTGCCATCTCTCTTTGATACGTTCTTCGAGAGGAAGAATGTTCAGGTGTTTGGCAATTGCGTATTTTAATTTTATCTGCTGTTCCTCTTATGGTCGTCCTCGCAGCAGAAGCTATTTCTGGAAGCCTTTTAAAGATTTGCTGAAAGAACAGGGCCTCCCGGATATGAAATGGCATGGACTGCGCCATAGCTATACCACGCTGTTGTTGAAGGAAAACTGCAGCTTAAAGGAGGTGTCACGCTCTCTGGGACATACAGAAGCTTCGTTTACCGCAAATGTTTATGTAGATATGGCGGTGATTATCCGGGGAATCATTCCCGATGTAGACAGATACTTACCCTTGGATAAAGATACGGATTATGCTTATATTCTTTTTCCGGAAGAATATCTGGGTGAGCTATTGTCGGAATCGGTAGGGTGAATATAATGTGAATTTTGGGCGATTGAGGGGGGAGTGCGATTTGGTCGTTGAGTCGGGGACAAAGTATATAGTTGTATACTTTGTCTCCTAATATGATTGGTATTGGCCCTACAATCTATACAAACCAGTTTTACACGAAACTTGCTGCTTCTGTCCTGTAAAATCTCTTAGAGATCACCTGAAGAACGATGTTAGTCCGCTTATCTAAGGTGATTTTTTAGAATTTTCATGGATAGAAAGAGCATACTTTTTATTTCTTTGTGTAGCCTCCCAGGAAGCACAGAAAATACTGATTCCCATTTTACATCGATAATGAGCAATCAATGGCTCCATATCGGAAATCCCATATTCCTGCAATAATATGTTTTCATATTCCCTTTTCTTAGTCAAGTGAACACCTCCCCAATAAAAATGCTTTAAAGAAGTTCACTTGAAATATGAATGATATTGAGGGGTGGAAATGAACGCTTATTTATCGAATGTCTGGATTTTTTCCTTATTTTTAATTGCATTATTGATATCTCGGTAAATAAAATACCAGCCTTGTCCACTTCCACAATGCCTGCAGACATTCATAGGGTAAGTTTCATTTTTTGTTTTGCTATAGATGTTTTTGATTCTCTCTGAATATTTTTCCATAAGCATATGGTCAAATTCCATGATATCGCCAATGACATTCAATCCGTAGTATTCAATACTCGGGTCTTGCAAATGCGCAGCAATGTTCTGATGTTTCAATAGTCGGCTATAATCATAAGGAAATATCACATCTTCGGCAGGCTTATCTGCATATGTAATATAGGTTAAAATCTCTGTGGGCTTATGGCATTTGTAACATTCTTTTGTGTATAAATATACACGAAATGGCAGTTTGTCGCTGTCCGGAGGAATGATTTCGATATTGTTTCTGAAGTAGCCGTATTCCTTTCCGTCCTTAGAGAACTTGATATATGTCTTTTCTCGTTCTTCACGAAGCGAGAATGCAGTTTTAATCTCACCAGTTTTTCGGTTTTTAAATTTAATCATATCCATCTCCCGATCATTCATATTGGATAGAACTTACAAAACAAATCAATGGATCAGTTTTTGAAGTTCAGTTAAAATACTTTCATAAGATATATTTTCTGCATAGGCAAACTGCTTGCGGTACTTGTCCCACATTACTCGAAGTTCTTTGCTTTCAGATATATTCTTTAGGATTAGCTCTACATTTGAAATTTGCTCTGTTGTACCGCGATGTTCGGCAGTAGCTTGCAACGCTTCTTTGAAAATACTTTCATCGAATTTTTGTGTAGTAGCAAGGATGTAGGCATCATAGAAATCTCTGGGACGGGTATTGAATACGGTTCTGCGAAGAATGGTTTCCACCTTCTCTGCCAAAACGGTTTCAATGTTGTATGCCCAAAGGCTAAAGGACTTGTCCTCGTCAAATATTTCATGAAAAGTAAATTCTACTGTTTGTGGGGTTATGACATCCCCGGTAGACACATCAATGGAGAGAGGAGTTAAAAGAGTATCATATTTTGCCTTTATCATAATCCGATAACCACCATAGATATCGTCCTCTCTTATAGGAGCAATATTACTGATCTCGAAGGCCACATCATCTTCGCAAGGAATATCACAAATTTCGACCAATGCAGTTTTTATTTTTTCCGGGATCAGTGGAAGATTCTTGAGAGTGGTATCAAGATCCATGGTAGCCCTGTTATCCAGACCTACAATAGCGGCAACCAACATACCACCTTTTAGAACAAACTTATCCTTATATTCTGATTTGGCGAGACGGACCAGCAGACGTTCAAACATATAGTTTTGCAGAATTACCTGAGCAGGAAGGTTCTTCTGCTTTGCGATGTTTCTTATTTTAGCTTTTAAACTCATAGCGTTGCTCATAAAAGTACCTCCAGATATTTTCTTACAATCCCGGCTATTTTCATTTCCGTAGCATAAGTATTCAGCTTGTTTAAATCCTTTTTGGAACTTGTGGCATACATTTTGAGTGCGGCAAGAAATGTTTCGCTGCCTACTTTATTTCTGCTCCTTACAATGTCGCAAATCGTTCGCTCCAAGTCATATCCGGCAACTTTGTTTCCGGAAGGAGTGGTAAGCATTGTTTTACCGAGACCAAACAGTCCAGGTTTGATATAGTATACTTTACATTCTTCCTGTATCGCCTTTGAGGGGACTTTTCCAGACGGTGCAGTAATTGTATGCTCAAACGGAGTTCGATCCGAAATCCCATGTAAAAACAGGGCTGTTTCGTGAGAGAAGACGAACAGATTGGATCGTATGCTGATGGATAACAATTCATCCTGCATATCATCGCTGAAGACGTATTGGCCACGGGCAATGCGCTGGATTTTATTATCCAAGTATAATTTTGATAGTATCGCTCTCGAAACACCTTGCTCCGCCGCCATTCTGTTGTTTATAATACCGCCGTTGCTTTCGGCTATCATTTTCAATCGGTCAAGATAATCCATTTGCACACCTCATTTGCACTTGTATAAAAATATGATACTCAAAATTATGATTTTTGTCAATAAGGTGAAATTGACATTTTTGAAATATTGTCTTTGAAATTACGATATTTGTTTACTGTGTCAGGCTTGCTTCTTATAGGCTTGTAAGATAAGCGGCAAAGTATAAAGCATACCTGAGTAATTGGAACAATGTGATTGCCGCGTTATAGATTTTTGTGATAGAAAGAGGATTGCTAAGACATAATTTGGAATAAAATAAGCATACAAAAACGGAAAAACTGAAATTATATGTTGATTTTTATTAAAAAAGGGATATAATATACGTGAAAGTGAAAACTGAAATATAGATATGAGACCTATAATGAGGAGACTATTATGCTGATTCAATTTAATTTTAAAAATTACAAATCATTTCGTGAAGAGGTGTCTTTAGACTTGACAGCGACGAAAATAACAGAACACGAAGACCATGTGGCAGAAGCGGCGAATGATAAGCTTTTAAAGGTAGCAGCTATCTATGGCGCCAACGCAAGCGGAAAGTCTAATGTGTATGATGCCTTTGAATATATGACTTACTATGTAGATGAATCTTTTAAATTCGGTGATGAAGAAGAACGGCGCAGGAAAACGGGAGATTCTTATCTGAAAGTGACGCCATTCCTTTTTGATGAAAACAGCCGTGACGAGGAAACCACCTTTGAAGTGTTTTATGTTGACAATTCAGAAGATACAGGCAAGACATACCAGTATGGGTTCTCCTTGAAAAAGGACGAAGTAGTGGAGGAATGGCTCTATTCCAAAGCAAAGACGGCAAGAAACAAGTACCGGACAATCTTCTACCGTAAAAAAGGCGAAGAACTGGAGATGAACGGCTTTTCCAAAAATCATGTGGAGAATATCAAGGCATCTCTGAATAAGGAATCCCTTATTGTATCTTTGGGATCGAAGCTGCGGATAGCCAAACTGAAAAAGGTGAGGGACTGGTTTTTGAATAATGAGATTGTAAACTTTGGCGACCCGGCAGAGAACTTTTTCCTTTCAAGAGTTTTGCCGGAAGGCTTTGTAGACCGAAAAGAGGTGCAGGATAATGTGGTGGAATATTTTGCATCTTTTGACGAGGCGATACAGGATTTTAATGTTGAAGAACTTCCCCAGGAGGATGAAAAAGACAATAGCAAAAGCTATAAGATTGATGCTTTGCATAAAATGGGTGAAAGTGGGAAAATGGCTTCCATTTCAATAAAACAGGAATCCAGCGGAACACTGAAGATGTTTGCCCTGTATCCCTCTTTAAAGGAGGTGTTGGACCAGGGTTCCACGCTGTTTATTGATGAGTTGAATGCCAGACTGCATCCATTGTTGGTAAGGAATATTATATTGACTTTTCTTTCTCCGGAAATCAATACCCGGAATGCGCAACTGGTATTTACAACTCATGATATCTGGCAGTTTTCCAATGAATTGCTGCGGCGTGATGAAATCTGGATGGTTAATAAAAAACGAAATGGAGTTTCGGAACTGTACTCTCTGGTTGAGTTTAAGGATGAAGAGGGGAACAAGGTACGGCGGGACGAGGCTCTTGCAAAGAATTATCTTACAGGAAATTATGGAGCGATTCCAGCGTTAAAGCCTATGAAGATGTTGAAGGGGAGGGGAGCGGATGGCAAATAGGGGGAAAGCGGCAGGAAAGAAAGTCACTGCCGCTGGAAAACCCAGCGACAGCCGGGCCGGAAAAAGGCGGGACAGAAACAAACGTGTGGGAGCCAGGGTTCCCGAACTGGGATATTATCTGATTGTGACGGATACGGAAGAAACGGAGAAGAATTACTTTGAAGGCTGCGGGACAGTATTCCGGCGGAACTAAAAGACCGGCTTGTGATAAAGGTGGAAAAGGCCAGAACGGTAGAGCTTGTGAAGAAGGCTCTGGAAATGACAGGACAGGAATCACAGTACCGGATTTCGTGGATAGTTTTTGACAGAGACAGGTAAAGGATTTTGACGAGATTATTCAGACAGCGGAGAAAAGCGGTGTAGGTGCGGGATGGTCTAATCCCTGCTTTGAGATATGGATGTATGCATATTTTGGAGAGATGCCTGTGATTAGGGAGTCTTTTACCTGCTGTGATCGGTTTGCTGAGAGGTTCGAAAAGATAACGGGGCAGAAATATTCCAAGAACGACAGGAGTACCTATCAGAAGCTGGTGTAGCATGGAGATGAAAAAAAGGCGATTCAGATGGTGGAGAGATATTATAAAAGATGCGTGGAAGATGGAAAACGAAAACCATCGGAGATGTGGCTGTAATGTTTCCATTAAATATAGTTAAAAATTCTGATCCCAGAAAGATTAAGGCATATGTCAGAGATGCGCTAAAACATCAGAATAGAACTTTAGATATCAAGGAACCCTGTGTAAATGTATCATATATCGAAAATGGCGAGGAATGGATGCATATAGATTTACCAGTTTATGCTCAATATGATGGAAATGTTTATTTGGCAAGAGGAAGTGAATTCGCAAAGGAAGGGAATTATCGCTGGGAAGATGCCGATCCAGAAGGATTAAATGAATGGCTGCTGGGGAAAATCACGGGAAACGATCAGCTAAGAAGAAATATTCGATATATTAAGAAATGGAAACAGGAAAAATACCATGATTCATCATTGGGTCATGAAGTCCCACCAAGTATAGGTTTGAACTTGCTAATGTGTGAACATTTTGTTCCTTCAACAAGCTCTGAAGGAGATGATGATTTGCTGTCTTTGAGAATGTCAATTCAAAATATAATGAACGAGTTTGATTTGACATATGATTATTTTGGCAATCTCATTAAAGCAGACATTACATATGATCTTCCGGTAGTTCCATTTACAGATGTATTTTCTAAAATGAAAAAAAGTGATTCAAATATAATTAAGTTCTATAATCGCTTGAATACGGCATTACAGAATTTGACGGATGCATGTAACGTGGAATCAGAGCATGATGCAGGATTAAGTGTGCAAAAAGTGCTTGGAGACAAATTCTTGGTTCCACCAAAGCAAGTATCTATATCTACTTCTTCGAATAGAAGGGAGCATAGTTTTGGATGAAATAAAAACAATAAGAGAAATATTATCTTCTTATGATGAAATATCAAATATCAGTGATGATGGAAAGATTGTATTTTTTGAACTTTATAATAATACTTATGGGTTACTATTCTTGCCTTTGACAGATCCTCTTAGTAGACCAATAATTTTTATTAAAGACGATGAGCAATATGACTATCCGCATATTATGCTGTCAGAGATACCTATAAATGGAGACAATTATCGTGCCTTATGCTTGTATGAGTCAGGTACTCAGATTGAGTATATAAAAACTTACGAGGAGAAACTGATAGATGCAATAAATAGATTATTTGAACTCTTAAATTTATCTCCTTATGAAATTGAAAGAGAATTTCAGAATGAATTTCTGTTTTATTGGAATGCACAGGCAAAGGAAGAAGTAGATGTATATATACAGTCTAAAAAAACTTTTCATCGTATGAATGTGTATAGAAACAAAGACGGGATTTTTCGTTTTGTAAGTAGAAAAATAGCTTTGAATGATAAAAGTAAATATATGCACGTTCCTAATTTGAATGTTTATTATATTTCGATAATAGACAATAGAGGAATATTCTTGATAAGTTCTGTTCTCAGGGCAGATAAGTTGGGATACACTGGTGTTCAAAAGGATATTCGTCTTTGCCGATAACCTGAACAATAGTACTTTTGGTGGAGCCGTTAATGACTCTGGTAAGGATGATACGTCTTTTTTCCAAAGAAAATTGAGAAATGCATTTGAAAATTATCCATAACATATGTACTTGTATTCCGGCTGCTGGCGGGTATACATAGTGTAAAATTAAATGTAACATTTGAAGTAGAAATAAGGGAAAGGCAGGCTAAAATTCATATTGTTTCCTTCAGAGTGGAAATAACCCTTTCGATTCAATAGCATAATTTGAATTTGGCACATATGTGTGCCAAATTGCCGAATGAAAAGATCTGGAATACGCTTGTGCAAAAAACGTAGGTTTTTTCTATTGAGGTATTCTTGAGTATTGGATTCTCGCATCATCGTCTTATCCTTCAAAAATAAGAAATGAAGATCAAACAATTTTTAAGAAACACTTTTGGAGAAGATCAGAACATCGCTCTCTTATTTTTTAATAGAGAGTTGAATTGTCCCGAGCTGTTGAAACGAAATCAGGAAAGTTTAAGACATCGTATTTGGGATAACTATCGGGCTATCTAAGTGTACTTGATGAATTTGGAAAGAAGCCCCATGAGCATCCTTCTATCGGAATTATTCTTTGCAAGGATATGAATAAAGTCTTTGTAGATTTTGTGGTTAAGGATTATACCAAGCCGATGGGTGTGGCAACTTATGAGACATCAAAGGACATGTTGGAGGAGCTGAAGAAAGTACTGCCAGTATTGATGATTTGAAAATCGGTGCAATGCACCGTATTTCCGAACGGATAGCAAGGGGATAAGAAAAAGAGATAAGAACTGTTGGTTAGAGGAAGGAACAATTATCTGACAATTTTCAAAAAACATCCTAAAATCTGTCCACACCCATTGACTTCCCCACCCAAACCCGCTATTATAATTATACATCAACGCGGTGCAGGGAAACTCTCCCCGCACCGCTCTTTTTTCCAGATGCGATGCTGGTGATTTGACACCGGAATAATTCAAAAGAGTAGTATTTTGTTCTGTAATAACTTTGCAACAACTGTATTTTATGATATGGCTGTAAAATGAGATCGGGAGCCGGCACGGATTGCCGCACCGTTATGAGAAAGGGGCAAAGATTATGAACAGAAAATGGAAAAGGTACAGAGTATTGTTGATCGCTGCCGGGATGGCAGTATGTATGACGGCAGGACTGGCGATGGGAATAAGCTGGTCAAGAAGCCGCACGGAAAAGATGGTTACGCAGGCTGCGGATAAAGAGTTTGCGGTCACCCAGCAGAAGGGAGAGGACGCGGAGGATGAACCCGCTCCGCTGTATTTTTCGGTAGACGCACAGCAAAAAATGCTGTATAAAGATGCGGTTGCCGATGAGGAGATTGTAAAAGAGGTGTGCAGTAAGTTTGATGCTGACTTTGATACCGTCCGGATGAAAGACGTCACACGGGAAATGCGGGATTACGAGGAGGCACTGTGGCTTCGGAAAAACATGGGAGAGTGTGCTTTGCTTGACGAAGAAGCGGACGAAAAGAATGCGGTGCGTGAGATATCTTCTCTGGAGATCTATATCTGCGAGATCTACGCTTTTGGGGAGGGGAAGGCTGTGATTGAGGGTATGTGCAAGGAGTTTGGAATCAACCCCAAAGGTGCGGTCATCTCTGATCTGACACCAGAGCAGTTGGCGCAGATTGGCGAAGAGGCGTATATGACCTCCGATCATCCAAAGGAGTGACCGATCGTGGCAGATATATTGATCATTGAAGACGATAAAAAGATAAATGAACTGATCCGCAGAACCCTGTCTATGACAGGACATCAGGGGCTTACGGCTTTTTCAGGCCGGGAGGCCCTTTTGTCGCTTGAACAGAAAAGAGCCGATCTGATTCTGCTGGATATCGGGCTTCCGGATATGGACGGATTTTCGCTGATGCGGTGGCTGTCTGAAGATTACGGAGACATCCCTGTGATCTGTGTGACGGCGCGGGACGAAGTGGCGGACAGGGTGAAGGGGCTTGTGGGAGGGGCAGAGGATTATATCGTAAAGCCCTTTGCCATGGAAGAACTTCTCGCCAGAGTCCAAGTAGTGCTGCGGCGTTTTCACAAGGAGCAGAATATCTATGTGATCCGGGATGTGGAAGTGAACCTGGCGGCGGGCACTGCGGCGAGAGGCGGGAGGGCTGTGGAGCTTACGAACCGGGAGTTTGAACTTTTAAAGATTCTTTTGATTAACAAGAATATTGCTCTTTCACGGGAACGTCTGCTTGACCTTGCGTGGGGAATGGATTATTACGGGGATGACAGGACAGTGGATGTGCATATCCGAAGGCTTAGACAAAAATTAGGGCTGGAAAAGGATATTAAGACGGTTTTTAAATACGGATACCGATTGGAGATATAGGATGCAGATCTGGAAGAAAAATTTTTTGACCATCTATGCATTATTCTTGGTTGTTATCTGCGGGGGGCTTCTGCTGCTGGATGGCTATATTTCGCAGAATGAACTAAAGCAGTGGGTGGAGCATGGGAAAAGAAGCGAAAAAAGTTTACTTTACCTTGCGGCCGGACTTAAGGATGGAGAAGTCAGCCGCATGAGCATGAATCTGGAGGATGCGGCAAAATGATATCAGAAATCAGGTGTGCAGGTCCGGATACGGATGAATTCATACGTTGTGACAGATTATTATCCGGAGGGGCTTGAGAGCGAAAAGACTGTGGATATTAAAATGATGGAAGGCGGACGTTTTCTGATCATAAGAGAGAAGAAGGAAGTGGGTGGAGATGTCATAGAGGTAAACTATGCAGAAAGCCTTACGGAATTAACACGGCTTCAGACAAGAAGAATGTGGATCTTTTGTACTGCGGGCCTGCTGTTTTCGGCAGGCATCGGCATTTTTCTATATTATATGATGCGGCGGATTAACCGTCCGGTGAACCAGATTGCCCATGAGCTTCGGACACCCCTTACGGGAATCCGGGGATATGCAGAATATCTTATGATGGGTAAGCTGACAAAAGAGGATTGCTTCTTTGCCGCAAAGCAGATTGTGGACAGTGCGAAGAGTCTGGAAAGCATTACAGAAAAACTGCTGATCATGGGAAACGTGAGGGAAGGCGCGCTCCAGATTGATCGGATAGACGTAAGGAGACTTCTTAGCGGACTTGAAGACAAGTACCCGGATATAGAGACAGACTGCCGGATCAATTATTTGAATGGAGATGAGACGCTTGTAAAGTGTCTGTTAGAAAACCTGACCGCAAATGCAAAGAACGCCGGATGTCGGGTGAGGATCACGGTGGATGAAAGGGAAATCCGTGTCTGGAATGACGGAGAACCGATGGACGAAAAACTTATAAAAGCAGTTAATAAAGGACAGGAACTGACGGACAGACGTGCGGGGAAACATGGCTATGGTATTCAAGTGTGCCGGGAGATTGCGGCGGTACATGGGTGGAAAATGCGCTATATATCGACGGAAAAGGAAGGTACGACGGCGATATGCAGATTCGGATAGATGTGCGGTTTGAATTGCTTCTTTTTTGTGATATACTTTTAAAACAGAGTAAAGGGGTAGGTGGGAATGGAAGGACAAAGAATGTGCAGTCAGAGCTTAAGACGGGGATACACCACCGGAACATGCGCCCAGGCGGCGACAAAGGCCGCTATGCTGCTGCTGTTTGGAATCAGTAAGGCAGACGAGCTGACAGACGTGCGGGTGGAGCTCCCAAAAGGAGAAAGACTCAATCTGGAAATCAGAGACATTAAAATAGAATATAAAGAAACGGAGAAGTTTCCACATACTGTTTCCTGCGCTGTGAAGAAGGATAGCGGAGACGATCCCGATATTACAGACGGTATTTTTGTATACAGTAAAGTGAGACGCATGGTCAGTAGCGGAGAGGGGAGAGTTATCAGGCTGGACGGAGGAAGAGGGATTGGCAGAGTGACGAGACCGGGACTGGATCAGCCGGTGGGCGCCGCGGCGATCAACCGTATTCCGCGGCAGATGATTACCAGAGAAGCGGAAGCTATCTGCGAGGAGATCGGATATGAAGGAGAAATTGATATTGAACTATCTGTCCCTGACGGGGAGGAACTTGCGAAGAAGACTTTCAATCCGAGGCTTGGTGTGGAGGGAGGTCTTTCTATACTTGGGACAAGTGGAATTGTAGAGCCTATGAGTGAACAGGCGATTTTAGACACGATTTATCTGGATATGAAGGTGAAGATTAAAGGACAGAAGTCAGGAAAGAAGATTCTTATTATGGCGCCGGGAAATTACGGGTTGGAATTTTTAAAGGAAGCGTACGGGATAGAAGAGGATGAGGTTGTCAAGTGCAGTAATTTTATTGGGCAGTCCATTGATATGGCAAAGGAGCTTCAGTGTGACGCGCTGTTACTTGCAGGACATATCGGGAAATTGGTGAAAGTAGCCGGGGGAATTATGAATACCCATTCCAGATGGGCGGACAGCCGGATGGAACTTCTGGCAGCAGGAGCGCTCAGGGCAGGGTTCTCGGCAGAAAAATCGAGAGAACTTTTAGAGTGTGCGACGGCAGACGATGCACTTTCACGGTGTACGAAAGAGGAACAGGAGTCTCTCATGTATCAGGTTATGGAGAAGATACAGGAGTATTTGAGGATGCGCGCCGGAGAAGAGATGTTGATAGAAGCCGTGATATTTTCAAAAGTGTACGGCATCCTTGGAAAGACAAGCCGGGCAGATGAGATAGCGGCTGCGAAATTCCGGGAGTGTGACGGGAATTAAAAAAATGAGAGGAGAAGATGATAATGGATGGGAAATTATATGGAATCGGGGTCGGTCCCGGTGATCCAGAGCTTCTTACCATAAAAGCGCTGCGTCTGATCAAGGAGTGCGATGTCATTGCAGTTCCGGGGAGGAGCCCGCAGGATACGGTTGCTTATAAAATTGTCGATGGGATCTATCCAGAGATTGAGAAAAAGGAGCTTTTAGGGATACATATGCCCATGACGAAGGATAAAGCCGTTTTGAAAACGAGCCATGAGAAAGGAGCAGACAGGCTTTGCGAAGAGCTTGATCGGGGAAAGAACGTTGCATTTCTCACATTAGGCGATCCGACGATTTATTCTACGTATATTTATCTGCATGAGGAGGTAAAAAGAAAGGGGTATCCTGTGGAGATTGTGAGCGGTATTCCATCATTCTGTGCGGCGGCGGCAAAGCTTAACATGAGTATTGCTATGGGCGCGCAGCAGCTTCATATTATTCCTGCTGTCTATCAGGTGAAGGAGGGATTGGAGCTTTCGGGAACAAAGGTACTGATGAAGGCTGGGCGAAGGCTTTCTGAAGTGAAGGAACAGCTGGAGACAGAGCAGAAGCTTTCCGATGTGAAGGGACAGCCAAAAGACTGCACGGAGCAGGTTTTTATGGTGGAAAACTGCGGGATGGAAGAGGAACGAATATGCCGGGGGGCGGAGCAGATGCCGGAAACGGCGGGGTATTATACATTAGTAATTGTGAAAGAAGAGGAATGGTTATGAAATTATTTCAGCAGAAAACAACAGTACACAAATTTAAGAGCGCCGGGGAATTCACAGAACAGTACGGCATTGGAAAAGGGGACTTTATTCTGGCGAGCAAAAGTATCTATGAGGCTTATTTTGCGCCGCAAAAGCTTGAAGCACATGTGGAGTATAAGAACAAATACGGGGCAGGAGAGCCGACCGATGTGATGATCGATGCACTTCTGGCGGATTTCAGGCGGACAGAGTGCAGGCGGATCATTGCCATCGGAGGCGGAGCTGTGATCGATATGGCAAAGATACTGGTGCTTGCGGGCGATTATAGCACAGAGCAGATATTTAAAAGAGAAGTGCCGTTAGCAAAAGAAAGGACGCTGATCGCAGTACCTACAACCTGCGGTGCAGGTTCAGAGGTTTCTAACGTATCGATCACAGAGCTTACGAGTATCCACAGCAAGCTGGGACTGGCATCGGATGAGATCTATGCGGATGAGGCGGTGTTGATCCCAGAATTGTTAAGCAAGCTTCCTTATGACTTTTTTGCAACAAGCGCTATTGATGCATTTATCCATGCGATTGAGTCTTATGTGTCGCCGAGGAGCAATCTGTATACAGAGATGTTCAGCATGGAAGCGATGCAGATGATTATACAGGGATTTAAGAAGATCATTGAAAAAGGAGCAGATTACCGGATGGAACTTCTGGACGAATTCCTGACAGCCAGCAATCTGGCGGGGATTGCTTTCGGAAATGCAGGAACAGGGGCGGTCCACGCGATGTCTTATCCTTTGAGCGGCGTGTATCATGTGACGCACGGAGAGGCGAATTATCAATTTTTGACAGCAGTGTTTGCTTCCTATCAGAGAATGAACCCAGATGGCAAGCTTAAGAAGCTGAATCAGTTTCTTGGAGGACTTCTTGATTGTCCGGAAACAGAGGTCTACAAGCAGCTTGAGGGAATTCTTGACAAGATCATATCCAGAAAGAAGCTTCGGGAGTATGGGATGAAGGAAGATGAGATTCAAAGCTTTGCGGAGAGCGTAGAAGAAAGTCAGCAGAGACTGCTGGATCAGAGCTATGTGAAGATGACGGCGGCTCAGATGGCAGAAATATACCGGCAGCTGTATTAGGATTGCGGAAGTGCGGAACAATCCATAGGATTAGGGAAATTTACAGATGGAGCATGAAACGGTATCTAAGGAGGAGTTATGGTACATTTTGTAGGAGCGGGACCGGGGGCGCCGGATCTGATCACAGTTCGGGGGCAGAGACTTTTGAGCGAAGCCGACGTGGTGATCTATGCAGGTTCGCTGGTGAATCCTAAGCTTTTAGAACATGTGAAAAAGGAATGTGATATCTATAACAGCGCCCGCATGACGCTGGAGGAAGTTATTGCAGTTATGGAAAATGCGGAGAAAGCGGAACTTACGACTGTGCGGCTGCATACGGGCGATCCGAGTATTTACGGAGCGGTCAGAGAGCAGATGGATCTTCTTGATAACAGAGGAATTCCTTATGATTCCTGTCCGGGAGTCAGTTCTTTTTGCGGAGCGGCAGCGGCGCTCAATCTGGAGTATACTCTGCCCGGCATCAGTCAGAGTGTAGTGATCACGCGGATAGAGGGGCGGACTCCGGTTCCTGATAAGGAGAGGATAGAAGACTTTGCAGGGCACGGCGCGACGATGGTGTTGTTCTTAAGTACGGGACTTCTTGGAGAACTTTCTGAAAAGCTTTGCATGGGCGGTTATAAGAAAGATACCCCGGCGGCAATCGTATATAAAGCGACATGGCCGGAGGAAGAGGCTTATATCTGCACAGTGGGGACGCTGGAGATAACAGCGAAGAAGCATAACATCACAAAGACGGCTCTGATCATTGTAGGAAATGTTGTTCTTCCTGACAGTTATGACCGGTCCAAATTATATCATCCGGAATTTACAACAGAGTTCCGCAGAGGAAGGAAAGGGGCGGAAAAATCTTGACAAAAAAAGGGGCGGTTATTTGCTTTACAGAAAACGGAAGCAGGATTGCAAGAAAAGTAAAGGAATGTCTCTGCCAATATGGATATGCGGCAACATTGGCGAGAAAGTATACAGGCGCTTCGGATTCGATACAGGAGTCTCTTTCAGACTGGACCGGACGGGAGTTTGTAAAACAGGATGCGCTGATCTTTATCGGAGCAGCGGGCATTGCGGTTCGGGCAATCGCGCCTTATGTAAAGACTAAGACAGAGGATCCGGCTGTCTTAGTCATAGATGAACAAGGGATTTATTGTATACCGATTCTTTCCGGGCATCTCGGAGGTGCGAATGAGCTGGCAGAGATTATCAGCGACAAGCTTCTTGCGATTCCGGTTATTACTACGGCTACAGATCTGAACGGGAAGTGGGCGGCAGATGTGTTTGCTGCCAAAAACAGCCTGAAAATTCAGGATATGAAAAAAGCAAAGGCAATTTCCGCCAGATTACTTTCGGGAGAGAGTATCTCGGTATATATAGATCGATCCTGCGGCGAAATTCAGGGAAAGCCGCCAGAGGGAGTACAGCTGTGGAGCGAGGAGAGAGACGAAGGGAAGCCGGAACCAGATGTTGCTGTAGGAGTTTTTAAAAATCCTGCATGGAAAGAGACTTTGTATCTTATCCCCAGAGCAGTTGTGCTGGGAATTGGCTGTCGGAAGGGAAAAGAAGGAGAAAAAATAGAGAGGCAAATACAGCGGGTACTGGAAAACGGCGGCATTTTTTTAGAAAGCGTCTGCAAGGTATCCAGCATTGATCTGAAAAAAGATGAGACGGGAATCATAGAACTTTGTAAAAAATATGGATGGGAATTTGAGACATTTTCTGCAGAGGTTCTGGGAAGTGCAGAAGGAGAGTTCCTAAGTTCCGGGTTCGTAAAAAAGATAACCGGAGTTGATAATATATGTGAAAGAAGCGCCGTGTGCGCAAGCGAAGGCGGACACATCATTGCGGCAAAACAGGCGGAAGACGGCGTGACGATAGCGGCAGCTGAGAGAAGGTGGGGTGTCAGGTTTGAATAAGATCTATGTAGTGGGAATTGGTCCGGGCGCTTATGAGCAGATGACGGTCAAAGCGGCGGAAACTTTGAAAAAATGTGAGGTGATCGTAGGCTATATCGTCTATGTAAAGCTTCTTAAGGAGCATTTTCCTGATAAAGAGTTTTTGACAACACCGATGCGTCGTGAGATAGAGCGATGCCGGATGGCATTCGAGGAAGCGAAGAAGGGGAGAAAGATTGCTATGGTATGCAGCGGCGATGCCGGAATCTATGGAATGGCAGGACTGATGCTGGAGCTGGCAGCGGATTACCCGAAGACAGAGATTGAGATTGTTCCGGGAGTGACGGCGGCTCTGGGAGGTTCGGCAATCTTAGGCGCTCCTTTGGGACACGACTGCGCGTTCATCAGTCTCAGTGATCTTATGACGTCATGGGAAGTAATCGCGAAGAGACTGCGTCTGGCGGCAGAAGCGGACTTTACAATTTGCCTTTATAATCCCTCAAGCAGGAAACGCAGCGATTATCTTGAGCGGGCATGTGAGATTATTTTAGAAGAAAAATCTCCCGGCACAATATGCGGGATTGTAAGAAATATAGCGAGAGATGAAGAAGAGATGAAAGTGCTGACACTTAATGAGTTGAAAAGCACGCAGGCAGATATGTTTTCAACCGTATTTATCGGAAATAAGGAAACGAAAGTAATAGAAGGAAAGATGGTGACTCCCAGAGGGTATCAAATTAAAAAATATTGTCGGGAAATAGATAATTTTGTTGCCGGTAAGAAATAAGATATTAGAAAAATAAACAAAAATGCACCATAAAAAATGTTAAATATGCCATTGACAAGTTGTGCTATAATATAAAGAACTGTTAATAGTGTTGGACAGGAAGAATGAGCATATTATAATATGTATGGCACAGGTAATGGAAGAAAGTTTTTTATTACCCGTCTTTGATCTCATAATAGTACAGGGGGAGGATTTTGAAATACAGCAAGAGAAACATGGAAAAACATGCAATGGAAATAATATCGCGTGGAGAAAAGGAAAATATAGGTAAAGTCCGCTCTCAATGTGATTTTAGAGAATTTGGTAAATTTGTTGGAATATGGCTGGTAACAGCAATTGTATTATTTGGTTCATTAGTAATCATAACAGTAGTTAAGGGAAGTTTGGATGTATTTAGAGATACTATTAAAGAAGTTGATGCACTTAATATGATGTTTTCATTAGTGTTATCAGCACTTTTAGAACAGATATGGAGTAAAGAAGCGGATAAAAGCTGGCTTTATAGTATTACATTAGGAATTGAGGGAATACTGACTTTGATTGGTGCTATGCTTTTTATGGCATATTCTATAATCAAAATTACTGATCCACAAAATCAATTGTTGCAAAAATCTTTTGAGCTTAATGTAGGATATATCATTGTTTCGGTGTCAATTGTTATACTTGGATTTTTATCTAGATCATTGCATTAGATGTGTAGGAAGGAGGAACTATAAATTGACAGTAATGGTTATATTTGGTGGAATTTTGATAGTGTTATTATTAGTACAGGTAACCGCGATAACACTTTATTTAAGGAATGGAAACACAATTCCGGTATATGATGGATATTCCTCAGAGATAATCGAGAATACAATCTCTGTGATGCGTGCGCTTAAGTCACAAACTATTAAAAAGCATATTATGTCTAATAGTGCAGAGCAATATGATAGTGGGAAAGTATTAAAACGATATAAAAAATTTTTGGACTCAGATCTAATGAATGATTTGATGCAAATGTGCGAGGAAAAATATAATGGATAAAATTCATGAAATTTATTCAGGTTATAAAGATGTCGTTGAAAGATTTGGAGAAGGCAAGATACAAAAGAGATTCATGGATTTAAGCCAGATTTATAAAGAGTTTTTGGTAAAAGAAAATTTGACTGGTACGGTAAAGGTAAATTCCTTTATGTTGATTCATGCAATTATGGATTATTTTACTGATATTTCTAGATTGAAAGATTTTCATAATATTGATTTTACAAATACTTATAAAACGAAAGCTTATGAAATAAGCTGGCTTTTGAGAAGAAAACCGCTTCAAGTTATGGAAGATGGTCATGAAGAGCTGGTATATATTAATGAGAAATTCATTTTATCTTATGCAATTAGTTTTATAACAACAAATAAAGAAAATCTCGAATTTCAGGATTTAAGTCAAGTAAGACTACAGTGTTTTAATGGCTTTATAGAAAGTTTCTATTATCATTTGAAATATAGGAATTGCAGTGCACAGGCATTAGAATTAGCATTACTTAGTTTTGAGGCGGGATTAATGTTAAATCCTAATTTAAGCGAAGGGACATCTACAGAGGGATAGAATTTATTTTAAATACTCATAATGAAGAATAGAATTTACTTATAAAAAAATTAAAAGCTACAAAGCCTTGATTGATTTAAGGCTTTGTAGCTTGGTGTTATGGTGGATTGGCTGTCTGGTATTTTATTGTGTTTACTCTTTTATCTTGTCAATATCTGTAAGATTAATTCCAAAAGCCATCTTTGAAAATGTAACGACTTCGTCAAGCAAAACTGCCAAATGGCAAAACCAAGAGTTTCACAATGGAGCATACGGGATTCGAACCCGTGAGAAAAGTGCCGCAAAGCCAGTAAAATCAAGGGTTTCACGGTTTTTGATTTGATTACTTTTGACTACTTGGTAATCACCTGAAGAAATACGCAAGAAAGGAGAATCTTGCACGTATGACAATTAAATATTTTCGGACATATAAATAAGTCCCACAATCACGTATTCAGTACAGCATATGTTGATTGTGAGGCTTATTTTAGTGCCTGAAAAGAGAATATATCAATATAAGGCAAAAGTCTATGGGTAGCACTATAAAATGTCTGTATGAGCCGTATAACGCATTACATGGGTACTGCATAGGCACAAAATAAAATTCCAATTTCAAGGATAAAAAAAGGAGGTCACAGAGATGACAGAAGTAACAAAAAGCAGAAACAAAATACACTTTTTCAAGGAAAAGAAATGGATCATGGCATATTGGTTCACGAAGACAGATTTTGGAATAAACAAAATGTTTCTTCAATGGGCTAAATGGTGGAAAGGTGATTTTCATGATATTTCTGATCCGGGATTTCAAGAGGCATATGAATGGGTAAAGGAAACACTACAAATGTCAAAAAATGAAATCAAACAGAAAAGACATGACATTGCAGACAACAGGCCAATGCCAAAGTACATAAAGAAGTTAGCTGCAAAAAAAGGGTTCTATGTTAAGAAATGCAGTACAAGAAACCATCCATTAAAAGTCAGTGGATATGCAATCTTTAAAAATCAAAAAGATAAGAAGCCTGTATACGGTCAGAAATTTGATTTATCCATTAAACAGGTAGAAGAATATTTAAACAAACAGGAGGACAAGTAACATGATTTTAAAACCGGAATTAATCAGAAAAGTATGGGAAAAGGTAAATGTTGACAAAGTGGGATATAAGGAAAGGCTGAGATATGTTGATATAGAGCTTATCATCAATGAATTCCTTGAAGAGCTATCACAGTGCATGATTGACGGTGAAGACGTTAATTTAAGAGGGTTTGGAAATTTTGTTTCCAATACACGGAAGGGAAGAGTAGCTTTTGATTCAATTCACAGACAGAAAATACGCCTTCCCGAAAGAAGGGTAATCAAATTTAATATTTCAAAAGAAATAGATAAACATATCAGGGGAGAAAAGAGGTTTGAAGTAGTTGATGAATAATTGCATTGATCAGGAAAAAATGTGGGGAGTCGTAGTCAAATACAATAAAGAGCGTGGATATGGATTTATCAGGTCTAAAGTGGATGGAATAGATTATTTTGTCCACATATCACAGGTTAAGGATGAGTTGCTTGAAAGAGGATATATCGTTGAATTTTGTGTAGGGCTTAATATAAAGTCCAAACGAGAAGAAGCAAAGAATGTAATCGTGATTGAGAAAAAGGCAAATGATTTAGAAGGTGGAAACGTGCATATGAAGAAAAACAACGAGGTAAAGCTACATTGCGGAGAATGTGATTTTGTAAAGATGTATGATTACGGTAATAAGATTTATTATTGTGACCATGAGGATAGATCAGATGATATGGGTAAATTGGGAGTGGATCAACTGCCTGAGACAAGTCCTGTATGGTGTCCATTAAGAAAAAATTAAAAATAATCTGTAACAGTGAAATCAAGAAAATCTGACTATTAATTTTTCCATTGTGTAATTCTGCACAGTGAAATTCCAATACAAGTAAAAACTGAATATTGAAAAAGAAAAATAGAGAAGAAATAGGGAGTGTCCCAAAATGACACCCCTAAAAAATTTTAGGTGTCACATCTGATAAAAAAAAGAAATAAAAAGAGAATTATTATTTTGATGATTATTTTAAGTGTTGGAGGACTATTTTTATGGGTAAGAAAAAAGTGGTTTATAACTATAACATTGAAGAATGTAACCAGTTATTTAAGCGGGGAGTATTCCCTATCGGATGTGGGAAGCATGACAAAACAGGGAATGTATTCCATGTGTTTTGTGTAAATAGTAGGTATTTAAAAGTGTTGGATGATATTCGTTTTTTTGCTTCACAGGGTACTAAAAACAACCGGACTCCACGTTAGTACAAAAAATTGCTTTATACACTTGAAATAAATCAAGTGGTTGGTACAAAAAATTGCACTAACGTGAAGTGCTATTAATATACATGATTGATTAATATAAAAGACTTAACATCACTTACAACAATGCAAGGTGATATTTATTTTTATGATTTGTTATTACTTATTTTTAGGAGGATATAGAATATTATTATGGATATATTTTTAGATAGTAAAATTATAACTAATAAAGAATTGTCTTCTGATGCCATTGCTGTATATATAGCATTGAGGATGATGCAGAATTTGAAAACAAATAAATATTATGTAAATATTAAATTGTTGACGTTTTGTTTGACTGACGATATTATAATTAGTCGTAAATATGTAGAAAGATTGTCTAAAGGGTTAAATGAATTAGTTGTAAATGATTACGTAAAAATTGTTGTTAATAATAATGAGAAAGATTATATCTTGGATATTAGTAATCTAATCATAGATACTCATCACAATGAGAATGATGATAAGCTTTTCTTTACTATTGTTACATCAGAAGAAGTTCATAAGATTATGAATTTAAATAGTAGATTGGACAAATTCTCTATATTGAGATACTTCATATCTATGCTCAGCACTATAAATTATAATGCAACATATTATGATGTAATGGGAAAGGAATATAATAATTTTGTGGGTTTTATGACCAATGATTATATAGGCTCACTTTGCGGTGTAACTTCTTATACAACCTATGATAAGTATAATCATCTGCTAGAGGATAATGAACTTATTTATGTTTTTAGACACAGTATGATGGTACGAAATGAAAAAGGAAAGTTAAAGAATCTTCCTAATCATTATGGGAGATTTAAAGATAAGGAATTGATTATTGGCTATTCTGTTAATAGGGAAAACTTTGAGCTTGGAGAAGATTTTGTTGATAAGAGAGCTAATGAGAGTAGATCACTCATGCAGAAATATTATTGTATGGTTAAATATGGTACGGAATATTCAGAAAAGGAAACTAAATGCATATATAGATATGTACATTATAGAAATCAACAGAATTTAAAGAAATATGAACAGGAGATAGAAAAAGGTTATTCGGGTGAAAGCTTGATTAATAAGATTGTGCCTGAAGATGTTTTCTACAAATATGATTATTTGTTTGAGAATAGTAGTTCGGATTCATGTAAAATAGATAATACTATATCCGATGATAATTGGGGAGAACCTAATTCTATGGAACAAAATTTTTCCATAGATGAAATATTGGACATGCCTACAGAGGGTGAGGATCAAATGAATCTGACAAATAGTGATTGTGTGGGACAGAGTGACCTATGCATAAATGATACTCATGGTGAAGATAATCATGGGTTATTTGCAGTTAGAGAAAGAAATTTGGATATTATTGATCTGGATGAGTTGTATTGATAAGGCAAAGAGATTATATATAATTAAAAATAGGTTGAATATATCCTAAAAATTGCATATAATATAGACATAATATTTAGTTAAAGGAGTTTGCCGTTTATGAAAATTGATACAAATACAATGGTTTCCATTACAGAAGCAAATCAGAATTTTTCTAAAGTGGCAAGATTAGTAGATAAACATGGGACTGCTGTGATTTTAAAAAATAATGTTCCGAGATATCTTGTGATAGATTTTAGTAAAGTTGAAAATGATTCCGTTGCTTCAGATGAAGATATTATGAATATTTCAAAAAGGCTGATTGAGCAGAATAAAGAAGCATATGAGGTATTGGCACAATGATCCGTCTGACGAAAAAACAAGTTCTAATGCTCCATACGCAATTGATTGAATTGGGTGGGGTATTTCACCGTATACCATAGTCTCACGGGACGTTGATTCCCCGCGAGAAACTGGTGTGTACTTATAGATACGGTTGTTCTTCACAGAATTGTGTAAAAGGTTGTCCACGATGGACAACTTGTTACGGTTACACAGAATTGTGAAATGGCTACCCCACCGTGGGGCAACGGCAAATATGTTAGTCCATCAAGGTCTAATTACGATCACACAGAATTGAGAAATCGTCATAAGAACGAAGACATACAATTAAATACATAAATCATATCAGAGAGTCCGTTTCGGGATTCTCTTTTTTGCGTTCGTTTATAAGCGAACGTATCTATTATCATATCGAAAGGAAGCAATATAAGAAAAATGAATAGTAAAAGGAAATTAGAACAGAGAAAAGAATTTAAGGAATACCTCTCCATAGTAGATAGAAGGGTATTGGATGTCAAACAATCGGGTATAGAACTGATGGCGAATGATGAAGTGTTTGTACTAGTAAACGATACAAATAATTATTGGATCTCTAATCATGGCAGAGTGACAAATAATTTGCGTGGCCATTTCCATATGCATAAAACGGGGTGTGTACATTTTACTCTCAGCGGAATAGATACCAAAATAGAAACATATACAGACAGGCTTGTGGCAGAGCATTTTCTTGAGAATCCAAAAGGATACAAAAAAGTATGGCATATTGACAGAAATAAGGATAATTGTTTCTATAGGAATCTTATATGGGTAAATAACGAAGAATACATGGATTTAGAACGTGGCATTTTATTGGTTGACGAATTAGGAAGGCAGCAGGAATATATACCATATATTACACTGAAGTCTAATGCAGCATACTCAATCTGGAACGGGATATATATTCGCTGCTATAAAGATAAAAGAGTTTATGAAGGTGCATTTATGTGTGATCTGTGGAAGAATGATAAAGATGCTTTTGCTGAATGGTGGAGTTCAGAATATTATGAGTGCGACGGAGAATCAATGGCAGTTGATAAAGATTTATTGTTTCCGGGCAATAAGGAGTATGCCCCTGATAGATGCTGTATCATTCCGCAGACATTGAATACTATGCTGTCTAACTGTAAGAAACATAGGTCATGCCGTCAGCTTGGTAAATGGAGAAAACCTAAAATGGAATTGCCGTTAGGCGTAAGGTATGATGAAAGAATAAATATGTATTATGGTGAGTTTAAGCCATATGGACATGATGAAGTTATCAGGATATCTTATTGGAATACGCCGGAAGAAGCATTTGAGGAATATAAAAGACATAAACAGGCAGATATATTGATTATGGCAGATAAATATAAGAATAAGGTTCCTAAAAAGGTATATGATGCATTGTTGAGATTTGAAGTGAAACCATACGTGGAATAAGTGATTGATAGGGCATATCGGATGTGAAAGTCTGGTATGCCCTATTTTTTTACGATTTTTCAGAGGGTATAGTTGTATATAGTAGGTACTTAAATATTTCTGATGGAAACATACCCCCTCCCCTCACCCTACCTTCTCTTAGTATCATGGCTTATGTGTACATTTGAAGTTGTCGATATATTAATTAAAATTATTTGTTGCAGTGTAGTAATTATATATAGGTTATTTAATGCAAAGGGGACAATATATGAAAACCGCAGTTGATGTTTTTAAAGTAATATTGAAGTTTGGAGTAAGTAATATAACAGAAAATGAATTGGGTAAAGAATTAGCTGCTGTTTTTACCGAAAATGGTATTGATAAGATTGAGAATTCTATTATTCAAGGGAGGTCTCAAATTGAATGTGTTCTTTCGAGAGAAAATCTGAAATCTATGAATATATCAGAAGAGTATATTGATTTTATAATTGCTGAAATAAAAGAATTGCTTTCTAAAATTGAAATTACTGGTGAGATATTCAGACAATGTAAATATGATAGTTCAAATTTAGAAGATTTCCTGTGGAAAGAATATAGTGAAAATAAAAATAGTTATATAGAATATGAAAATGAGATTAAAGGAGTCTTATTTGCCATTGCAGAGGTTTTAATTAAATTAATGCGTGAAAGTGATGGATTTGAAAACGAAGTTTTGATTCATATTAGTAACACTGTTGATGATATCAAAGTAGATATGAGAGAAGGATTTAATAGTTTAAAGGAAACTCAAAAGTGTAATACGAAAAATAAGGAAGATAATGTTGATGTTCAAGATAAGAAGTTTCAAAAGAATAAGAAAAAAGATTATTTTAAAACATGGAATAGTAGGTTATTTCTCCATATAGATAATGAAGAGAATCCTATAACTTTGGCAGATGCCTTTATTATACCTGATTACAAGATTTATAATTCTATAAAGAAGATAGGCTTTACGCTTGATGATACATTGGATGTAGTAATTAATAAATTTATAAAATACAATAACACATCAACTATGCTTATTGCAGGTGTACCAGGTATAGGAAAATCAAGTATAGTATCATGGATCGCAAATGAATGTAAAGATTGTAGCGATGTGATAATACTAAGGTTTCGTGATTGGAAACGTGAGGAATTGGAAAATGGAATTTTGAACGCTGTTTGTAATTCTTTTTGTTGTAATAATGAAGATTTAGAAGATAGAATTTTGATATTAGACGGTTTTGACGAAATGAAATTATTAAGTAAAAGAAAATATTTACTTAATGAATTTATGGGTGAAATGAAAGATTTTGATAATTTTAAATGTATTATTACATCAAGATTGGGTTATATTGATACAAGTTATTTTAATGTTTTTCTTGAAGTAAAAAAATTCAATATTTATAAAGTTGAAGATTTTTGTAAAATAATAACAGGTTATTATTTAGAAGTGAGTGAGAAAATAAAATCTAATTTAGATGTTTTAGGTATTCCGGTGATATTATATATGGCTCTTATGTCTGATATAGATATTAGCGAGAATCTATCTAAACCAGAATTGTATAATCGTATTTTTGCTCAAAAGAGTGGAATATTTGACAAATTCTGTTATGAAGGAAGAGGGTATGATAAGGGATTACAAATTTTAAGAGATCCTAATAATGTGAAAATATATTTAGAGTTTTTGCAAAGAGTTTCGTCTAAAATGTTTAGAGAAAATAGTTTGCTAGTAACAATTAAAGAAGAGGATATTCCAGAACTGGAAATTCAAAAAAGTTCTGTGAAGATATTAGAATTTCCAATTAAAAATTTATTTGAAAAAAATGATACAGAAATTGAATTTATACATAAATCTATATTTGAGTATTTTTTTTCGGAATATATTTTTAATTTGCTTGTTCAGACAGTTGGCACAAAGTATTTAGCAGAAAAACTTGCAAAATTATTAAAAGAATATGCGTTATCTGATGAAGTTCTTGAATTTTTAAAATATAAAGTAAAACAAATCAAAGGAAGTGGCTTGTTACATTTTATTTGTGAAACTTTTCAATTGATGTTACATGATGGTATGACATTTTACACTAAAGAATGTTATAGAAATGTAGTGGAATGTGAAATTAAAGTGTTTAGAAATATGCTAGAAATATTACATTTGTGGGAGTGCTGTGATTTTCAATTTGATAAATCTATTTGTAAATATATCAAATATAGCAAAGGAATTGACTTGAATTTAAGTGGATTAAATTTAAGTGGTTTGAGTATCGATGATTTGGATCTTACTCAAACGAATTTATCAAATGCAAATTTATCAAATGTAAATTTAAGACATGCAAAATTGATAGGAGCTGATTTAACAGAAGCTGATTTAAGTGAAGCTAAATTATTTGGTGCTCAATTTATTGAATCTAAAGTTGTTGGTGCAAATTTTATGAGAGCGAAGTTAAATGAATCAGATTTGTCGGAAACTGATTTAACTGGAGTAATTTTCTATAAATGAAATTACCTGATTAGGTAGTGCAAATTTATTTGTGTCTTATAATAAAGTGGTTCGGTGCCTTTGAAAAATAAGCTTGACATGTGGATACAATACATGCACGGGTTTGGGGATCAAGCTCAGATTTTCAAGATGTAATGTACCCCCTATACCCTATAGCACCAGCACCCCACCAACACCCATCAGACAAGCGAATATGGCACTTATTTTCAATAAAAAAACAATCACCCAACAAGAATATACCTACAGCAGTAAAAGCCGAGAAATGCCCTTAAAACGCAAAATAGAGCTACAATATAAGCACAAAATTAAAGCCTTGACAGACTGCATGATATCTAATCTGCCAAGGCTTATTTTTTACGCTACTACTCAATCAACGAATCCACTCTATACAGTATATCGTCAACATAATTCGTATCAGGGTTGTACACAAATACGCTCTGCACCTTATTACCCTTTGCAAACCGGCTTGAATCATACTTCACATAAAATCCAAACTGATCAGAGCCGTTACCCTCATCATCTAATACAGTAGCTTGAATCACTTCAATGATAATCTTACCGTTCCGGTTCTCTAATATCTCTGTCATTGCGTCATAATCCTTTTGTGTACGAGTGAAGTATATCTCTGTATTATCCCATCCATGCAAGCTATGTCCTGCTGCCAGTGCTTCATTACTTACTGTTATGTTATCTGTTATACTGCTGACTATATTACCTAGCATACTACCCATATTATTCGCTTTAATACTGTCTTGTTGCCCTCTTACTGTGATACTGTTACAACCTACTAATAATACTGTTGTCACCTAAAATCCCGTATCAATTATACATATGTCAGCCGATGTTAATCCCAAAGAGTTCAATAATTTCTTTTTGAAAGGCTGTTGCCGTTGTGTAAATCTGCTTACGTTTCCCTTCAACAGAAACCATCCGTAGGGATTTCATCTCATCTATCACTTCCTGCATATTATGGCTCTTGAACCATCCGGCCTTATCCATGATGTTTTTAATCTGAGAAGAAAATATCAGGGCGATATACTGGATAAACATCCGTCCATCCATTGCTGCTGAGGAATGGATTCGCAGCCTTTTCATATCAAG
>VIQU02000023.1 GCA_010206225.2 Lachnospiraceae bacterium MD308
GCCATAAAAAGGCCTATGACCAGTTCTTTGAAGTGAAGACAACCCCCAAGAGGGGACGTCAGGTTTATTATAAAGAAGATGCCATCAAAGAGGCGCGTCGTTACTTTGGCTACTTTGCTTTGATTACCCAATGAAAAAATGGATGCCTTTACAGCCTTGCATCTGTACAGGATGAAAGATGTTGTAGAGAAAGCCTTTGGTAATCTGAAAGAACGACTTAATATGCGGAGGCTTCTGGTGTCATCTGAAAAAGGTCTTAATGGTAAAATGTTTACAGAGTTTGTTGCATTAATTCTGATATCTCATCTTGACCATAAGATGAAAAAATCAGATTTATATAAAAACTACACTCTGCATCAGTTACTTGATGAGCTTGATGTGATTGAGTGCTTTGAAGAAGCAAACCATTCCTTAAGGATTGGAGAACTTCTCAATAAGCAGGCAAAAATATATGAGGACCTCGGAGTGAAGGTACCAACCTCGTCATGTTAACTCCGAGAATCCAGAATGAAAACGGATATACTGTTAAGCTCACTCTGCCAGAAAATGATTGGCTCTATGATTTCCTTATGTTATTTGGAAACAAAGTAACAATAATTCAGCCTAAATCTATTCGTCAAACATTGAAAGCAAAACACGAAGCTGCAAGAGAACATCATAAAGGAGAATAAAAATATGAACATTAAAAGAGAACTTGAAACAAAAGTAGGTATAGCAAACGGCATTTATCTAAACAATATTGATATTCCCCCTCTTACGATTAAGGCAATTATGATAAATGAAGTTGTTCCCTCTGACCCTTTACAGGATTTTTATGGACTCCCCGACGCTGATTATCTGAAAACAACTATCCCCCTTTTGCAAGGAGCGGGAACGGCAGTTACTTCCATACAAGACATATTACAAATGGGTATCTATATCACAAATGCAGTAAAAACCCCAAAGACAGAATATGCCATTGACAAAAGCAGTATTGAAAGTAGCCTGCCATATTTAGAAGCAGAGCTTTCTTTATTCCCCAACACAAAGGTTATTATGCTTATGGGAGATGTTGCAAAGAAAGCCTTTAACATGATTACGAAAAAGTCAACTAAGAAAAACGCTGTTCCTGCCATTTCCACCTATAAATTGCGGAATAGCGAAATTTATTATAAGGGTATTCGGATAATGCCGTCATATATAATGACAGGAGGGAATATCTTAATCGAAAAGTCAAAAGTAGCAATGGCAACCGAGGATATTGCTACTATGTTGGAAATAATCAAGTAAAACCTCTATAAAGATTTTGAAAACCTGACAACCACTGTCAGGCTTTCATTTTTATAATTCCTGATATCGATCTATGACCAAGGAATACATTCTATTAATGAAATCTTAGGAACACATGTGGCATGTGCTGTTTCATCAGACTTTGCGGCTGTGACAAGCCGGTACGGATTGACACAGGCACAAAGTACACAGGGGATAGCCACTTTGGCAGCGCAAGGGGGTGTAGCCACCTTGTCGGAGCGAAGCGAACGCATACCTCAGATTGCTGATTTTATCAGCGGCAGAGGTAAGCTCCGCAGGACGCACAATACGGGACTGAAAGACCTGTATAGAAGTGCGCCCTTAGTTCCTAAGGGATTTTGCCGTTTCCGGCAGTCCTGTTCTTTTTCCTGGAACGCTTGGAAAGATACTCCGGGCAGTCAACCACCACTGCCCGGAAGCTCTGTTTACATTCGTGCTGGCATTTCCGGCACAGTTCGTTGTAAGTGATACGGCTGCGGTCATTTAAGAAGAAAGACCATTCCAGCCGCCGCTTGTTGCTCATTCTTGCCATGATCGGCTCCTTTCTCCGTTTCTATCTGATGTACGCAGACAGACGGTTTTTGTGTAGCGTTTCGGTATCATTTTCAAGGATTTTTCCCTCTGTATGCCCCTTTGGAAAGGGCAGCAGTATTGCAGTCAGGGAATGAAACTTCACGCTTATTTGTCGCTTCTCGGTACGGTTTCGGAGCCTTTTGCCATCCATTCAAAGAAAGCAATCCTGCTGACCTTGATAAGCCTGCCCCATTCCTGCGGTGTTTCCCTGCATTGGTGCGCCGGATGCGTCACTTCTCCTGCCGGTCATATTCCTTTTGGACGGTCATTCACTTGTCAAGGTACTGTGTTGCACGAAATTACCAACTGCAATCATCATAGCGGACTATTTTTGACAAAACAATGCTTCTGAGATACCATGAGTGTAACTAATATAACTAAATTGTATAATTACCATAAGCAAAAGCAGGGGATGGGGATGAAGAATCAGTTTATACGGCATGAGCCATGTTTTGAAAGGATTTTGTTTGTCCTGACGCTGGACAGAAAGAAAATGAAAGAACGGATTTTGATTGGGAAAGAACAGCAGATCCGCTTCCGGCTGAACGGGAGCCAAAACGCAGAGGTGCTTTGTGATATGACACGCCCGCTGGGAAGTTTTTTGATAACCTTTGAGCGTGACACGGACAGAGATTGGAACTTATACGGGCTTTCTCCGCTGCGGCAAGCCCTCCATTCCAACCGATGGAAACAGCCGGAGCTGGAGCAGGCGGCAAGCAAATTTCTCTGGGGAAAATATCTTAGCAACGACCCTCTGAAAATGTATGTGGCGTTCCGTATCTGGAACAGCTATCTGCTTGCCAGAGAACCCCGTGACCGTAACGCTGCCTGTGACCGCTTCATGGATAAAATGAGCAGCCTGACCGGGGCATTCCATAACGAAGCCATGAGCTTTGACAGAGAGACAGGAAAACCGAAATATTTTCAAGCTGGCAGCCTTTATTTCAAAGGCGCACCGTCAGAAGATACCCGGCTTGACCTCTGGTTCCCGGATAACCGGCGCACAGAAGAATGTGTGTCTGCCTATGCGTCCCTCTACCCGTTGATTACCTATTATCTGAACCGGCTGAATGACTGGGGGCTTTATTTTCGGCAGTGCAAGGTCTGCGGAAAATATTTTCTGGCAAAGAGCCAGCGGTATGAGCTGTGCAGCGACAAATGCCGCAAAGCGCAGGCGCTTCAAAACAAGCGGGAATTTGACGAGAGGGCAAGAGAAAATAATTATGACCTGCTTTATAAAAATGAATGCCAGAACTGGCGCAACAAAATAAACCGGGTAAAAAATACCGCAGGCTTTCCGGCTGACCGTCTAGAAAAAATACAGGCTGCTTTTGCTGATTTCAAGAAAGAAGCATTGCAGAGAAAAAAGGCTGTAAAAACAGGAACAGCCAGCCCGAAAGAATTTACGGACTGGCTGTATCAGCAGAGTAATGTAATTGTAGAGCTGATGGAATACTAAATTTTTTCTTCTTGAGAGGTTTCTGTGACATTTTGCTGATACTATAAAAAGAAAAAGGATGTGATACTATGCGAATACTGGTTGTTGAAGATGACCAGCTTTTGAATCATACATTAAGCTACAATCTGTCTGCCGTCGGATATATCGTGGATGGGGCACTGTCAAAGGCAGCTGCCCTGCAATTCCTTAAAAAGCAGGACTATGATTTAATTGTTTTAGATGTGAATCTGCCGGATGGTAATGGCTTTGATCTATGCCGTGAAATGAAAGAACGCCGCCCAGACACCGCTGTTATTTTCCTGACTGCAAACGATATGGAGAGCGATATGCTGAAGGGGTTTGAATTGGGTGCGGATGATTATGTGACAAAACCGTTTCCAATGAGTGTTTTCCAGAGAAAAGTTGCTGCGTTGTTAAAACGTATTGTCACACAATCTGGCGGCGATTTTTATGATGATGGGAACTTATATGTTAATTTTTCTGAACTTACATCTACTCTTGCCGGACAAACAATCACTTTCACACCGTTGGAATATCGTTTGCTGAAAGTTCTGACAAAAAATCCTCAAATTGTCCTGACCCGGCAAGTGTTACTTGAAAAGCTGTGGGATATAGATGAAAATTATGTAGACGAACACGCTTTAACCACAGCTATCAGCCGGATTCGCAGCAAAATTGAAGCTGACAGACATACCTATATCAAAACAGTGTATGGCATGGGTTATATGTGGATTGGGGGAACGCAGAAATGACTTCAAGAAAACTTTCCCTCAACAAAGCCTGTTTCATACTGGCGGCTATTATTTTGCTTATTTCTGTGATTATGCTTTCGGCGCTGTATGTACTGACCGAAAAAATATCTGTGATATGCTGCGGAATCGTTTTTGTATTCCTTGCGGTACTTTGTATTGCTGCATTTGTAGCAGTAATCAGACGAAAGCTGACTTTGTTTTCTGATATGCTTTGCGATACTTTGGATGAGATGATGAACGGAGAACAACAGCCACCACAAATAACGGAAGAAGAAAGTTTGTTTTATAAAATCACTCACAGACTGATGCGGTTCTATGAGGTCATGCAGGAAAGTAAAAATAGTGTTGCCGGTGAACGAGCTGATTTGCAGGAATTGATTTCGGATATTTCCCATCAGGTAAAGACGCCGATAGCAAACTTAAAAATGGTAAATTCAACCTTATTAGAACAGAATGTGCCGCAGGATAAACAGCGGGAATTTTTGCTTGCCAGCAACACGCAGCTCGATAAATTGGACTTTCTCATGCAGGCCATGATTAAAACCTCCCGTCTGGAAACAGGCGTGATTTCTCTGGAGAAAAAAGAGCAGCCGATTTATGATACCCTTGCCATTGCTTTAGGGGGTATTTTGTTGAACGCTGAAAAAAAGCAAATCGGCGTTCAGGTGGATTGCCCGAAATATCTGACAGTTTCCCACGACCGTAAATGGACGGGCGAAGCTCTGTTCAATATTTTAGACAACGCTGTAAAATATACGCCGGACAGGGGCAGGATTCATGTGCGGGTAGAAGCTCTGGAAATGTACATAAAGATAGATATTTCTGATACTGGTATTGGTATTCCAGAACAACATCAGGGAACCATTTTTAAACGATTTTATCGAGAAAATACAGTACATGATATAGACGGTATTGGAATAGGCTTATATCTTGCCCGTGAAATTGTTACCATGCAAGGCGGTTATATCAAGGTTAAGTCAGAAGTTGGACGTGGAGCTACATTCTCGGTTTTTCTCCGAAGTGAAAATAATATTTGAAATGTCACAAGATTGTTACATTTTAGGGCAAATCATTCTGTCTGCCGTGACATTTCCGTAAGGATTGCCTTTTATGATAAAGCCATCAAAAGAAAGGATGGTATTCACTATGAGCATTTTACAAACAACTGATTTGAAAAAGTATTACGGTGCAGCGCCGAATATCACAAAGGCATTAGACGGTGTGACGCTTTCTGTCGAACAGGGCGAATTTGTTGCCATTGTCGGTACTTCCGGCAGCGGAAAATCTACCTTGCTGAACATGATCGGCGGCTTAGATGTCCCTACTACGGGAAAAGTTACTGTGGATGGAAAAGAATTGTCCACACTGAATGATGAACAGCTCACCATCTTCCGCAGACGGAAAATCGGCTTTATCTTTCAGAATTATAACCTTGTGCCAGTGTTGAATGTCTATGAAAATATTGTTCTGCCAGTGGAATTGGACGGAGACAATGTGGATAAGAAATTTATGGATAAAGTTGTTCGGATGCTGGGCTTGGAAGATAAGCAAAGCAGTATGCCGGGCAACCTTTCCGGCGGTCAGCAGCAGCGTGTAGCAATCGCCCGTGCCCTTGTTTCAAAGCCGGCTATTGTTCTGGCCGATGAACCGACTGGCAATTTGGATAGCCGGACGAGTAACGATGTTTTGGGACTTCTGAAAGCTACCAGCCAGCAATTCCGCCAGACTCTTGTAATGATTACCCACAATAACGAAATTGCCCAGCTTGCAGACCGCATTATCCGCATTGAAGATGGAAAAATTTCTGAATAAGGGGGCATAGACGATGAATGATATTTTATTTGGAAATAACAATACAGCCATTATCAAAAAGCTGTCCTCTCGAAATTTTAAGGCGAATATAAAGCAGAATAAAATTATGATATTTTCTATTTTGCTTGTTACAGCCATGATTTTTTCTGTGTGCAGTGTTGGATTGAGC
Source organism: Lachnospiraceae bacterium MD308 (assembly GCA_010206225.2). GTDB lineage: Bacteria > Bacillota > Clostridia > Lachnospirales > Lachnospiraceae > MD308. The sequence goes on from VIQU02000023.1 coordinate 6,056, forward strand.
TTTGTAGAAAATCTTAATTCTATGAATCTGCACTTGAAAGGAACTACCGCCAATGGATTGCTGACTGATTCATCGGATAATCAGATCGGCGCTTTGAAACAATTAGATTATATATCTTCGGTTGGAGAACAGATTTATGCAGGAGCAATCGAAACTGAACACAAAGAGCAAATTGCTTTGACCTATTATGACAACACAGAATGGGAAAGCCATATTAGAAACACGGTAGATAAAGTACATGGGTCTTTGCCACAGGCAGAAAATGAAATCATGCTGTCAGCGGATGCCCTTGCATTACTTCATATTTCTGACCCTGAAATTGGAATGGAAATAGAAGTGAGCATGAATCAAATGTCAAAAAAGGTCTTTACACTTTGTGGCTGGTACAAAGATTATGTATCCGTCTCTCGTCCCGGCGGTGGAATCAGCGGCAATGTTGCAGCCGCAGCTCTGAAAGGGTATCAGGCAGATGCCAATGCGATTGTTTCCAAAAGTTATGCTGAAAATCATTTTATTGCAAGTTTAATTTCTTTCAATGTGACAAATGATGTAGAAGATGTTGTAACGAGGCTGCAAACAGATTTATCCTTACCAACAACACGCTCCATTATTCTTGTAGATACTCAAAGTGAAGCGGGCATGGAAAGCTCCTATGCCGTAATGGGTGTAGTGATGGTGGGAATATTCATAATGTTATGCGGCTATTTGCTGATTTACAATATCGCATATATATCTGTAACAAAAGACATTCATTTTTATGGGGTTCTCAAAACATTGGGAACTACCTATTCACAAATAAGGCAGTTAGTACGAAAACAGATTTTACTATTTTCGGGAATCGCCATCCCCTTGGGAATCTTATTGGGAAGCGTCCTTTCTTTTGCTGTTGTGCCAATTTGCCTTAAAGCACTTCTATCCTCCGGCGGTCTGGCAGAAACGATGATTTATAACGCATCATTTCATCCGCTTATATATATAGCTGCTGTTTTGTTTTCTTTCGTCACTGTTTATATCAGCTGCCGAAAACCCGCAAAAGAAGCCGGAAAAGTTTCTCCTATCGAAGCAGTCCGGTATATAGGGGTCAGCAGTTCTGTCAGAAAACAATATCAGGGGAAACGGGGAACTAAATTATCTGCAATGGCGTTTCGGAATGTTTTTCAAAATAAGAAAAGGGCTGTTTTAGTGTTCCTTTCCCTTTCTGTAGGACTGACGATATTTGTTATGGTATTTACCACATTTTCACATCCTGACTGGAACTTAAAGGCTAAGATAGATATGCCCTTTGATTTCACGGTGAACGATAAGACTATATCAAGCATGGGCGAATCTGCTCAAAACCAGTTGGATGATGACTTCTTGCGAGAATTATCTTCCATGAAAGGGATTGAAGAACAAGAGATTGTTTATGGCAGCATCTGCAAAATTGATACAGCGGAATCTGTTTGGACACAATATATTCAAGACCTTGCCGATATAAATTCGTCTGAATGGGATAAAATAGCACAAAATGCTTTGGTTGAAGTTGATGGTATTTCTTCTTCGCTGCTTACAAAAATCGCTTTGGAAGTCGGAAGTTTTGATGAAAAAGCAATTCCTGATTTTGCTAGTGGGAATACGGTTTATTTAGCGCCAACGAGTTTAGGCAATATACAAAAAGACGTTATTGGAAGTGAAATATCCATAACCGATTCTTTTACCGGGCAAACGGCTTCCTATGTTGTTGCGGGCATCTTTAATGAAAATGTAACAACAGAACACATTAAAAACAATCAAATCAACTATAGAACGGTGGACGGTGTTTATACGGATGACCTCTCTTCGGATTTTGCTAATTATTCTGTTGGGAAGATTTACATGAGTGAAGCAGGCATTGGAAAACTGAACAGTCATCCCTTTATAGGTCAAATTCTCTTAAATGTAGAACCGCCTATGGATAGTAATATTAATCAGCAGCTTAAAACAGCTTTGGAGGACAAAACAGGGGTTGCGTTGTTGTCACAAAGTGAATCCACACAGCTTTATAAAGAATCCTTGGGGTCTATCCTGCTGATAGGTACAGTATTTTCGTTTTTATTGTTGTTTATCGGAATCATAAATTTTGTAAACACCATAACAACAACAATTTACTCACGAAAACATGAACTTACAATTTTAGAAAGTATCGGAATGACAAAAAAACAAATCCTTGCAATGCTCTCGTTAGAGGGATGCCTATATGCTATGTTTTCCATACTTCTGCTTTTGTTTATAGGGTTGCCCGCAACATACTTAGTCCTTCAACTTCTTAGGGGGCAATTCTATTATTTGGTATTCAAGGTTCCTTTTGTAATGCTTGTTCTGATTTTTGCGTTGGTCATTATGATTTGTCTTGTTGTTCCCAGATTAACTTACAAGCAGATTTCAAAGAACAGTATTTCAACCAGATTACGAATTGCTAAATAGAATGGATTCTCTCTCAAAAATGCTGGATGCAAGTGGTTATATGCCCGCTGCATCCGGCATTTCATGTTATAGAGAAGTATTTATAAGCGTGGTGTCGTTATGTCTGGTGTAGTATCTTTAACTTTGGGAAACTCCTGTTTCCCATCTGGAAACGGTTCTTCCTGAAACCCCTAAAATCTCTGCTAACCGCTCCTGTGTGATTCCTTTCTCATTACGGAGCTGTTTTAAGAAAGCTCCTATCTCTTTTGGATTCATAAGTTTTCCACCTTTCGCATACAGATCACCTTTTTCTGGTGCTGAAGAACACGACACAAAGCGAAAAATGCCGTTAATTTCGCACTGGACATCGGTGTCTATCGCCATTTTTACGGCTTTTAGCCACGTATTAGTTTTTTGCCAATTCAATTACATCTGCAATTTCGCAGTCCAGAGTTTCACAAATCTTTGTCAGAGTTTCCATACTGATATGCTTTCCCTTTCCTCTTTTGCTTACCTCTAATTAGCCATGACCTGAATAACGAATGGAGACTTCTTATAAGCCGCCATTTTGTTTATGATAACCATAAAGAAACTACAAAATATAATGAAGAAAAGGAGTATGATGATGAAAGCAAAAAAAATAATATCCATGTTACTGGTTGGGGTAATGGCATTCGGTTTACTGGCATGCTGTGGCTCTCAGACAGAGATCGAAGAAAATACAAGCGGTGATTTGTTTGAATTAGAGCCTGCAGAACCATATACAGATGCAGATTTGGATTGGACAGATGGGAACAGTCGTGTATCCGTAGAGCATGAAAATGAAGAGGAAAGAGATGTGGAACTGGTTGCAGATACCGAAGAGAATTTCGATGACTTGCAACTTCTTCCTCATCCGGTTTAGGAGAAAGTGGAGAACTTTTGGAGGAGATGGCAGGAACCGGCGAATGGCTGGAGGGTGAGAGATTCCGTTCCGGAGTTTCTGAAGCTGACGTGCAGGAGTGGGTAGCAGGGCTTGGGCTTTAACGAGAAAAAGTTGGAGGTACATGCATGAAACAAAAATAATAACTTTATTCTTAGTAGGAGCGATGGTATTTTCGCTGGCAGCCTGTGGATCAGAAAACACTTCGCAGGAAAACAACAGTGAAGATGCACAGACAAGCCAAGAAAAACAGGATACCGATGAAATAGTAGAGACAGAGGATACGGGTGAATCAGCAGATGCAGGTGCCAGCGTAGTGGTAAGAGATGGCAAAGCAGTAGGAAACATGCCTGCAGGCTCTTTCTTGATTGATCTTTCTGTTTGGCATTGTCAATCTGATCAATATGACGATTTCTGACCAGACGTCCCGGAAGCGGGAGAACAGTATCCTGCCGGTTCCCGTTCCAGCAAATGGGGGTGTTCCTCTTTGTGCTGTTTGGTATGGAGGTAGTCCGGTCAGTCTGGATGGTGCGCAGGCAGAAAAAGCAATCTTTGGTAGAACAGATGCGGGCACTAAGTTAAATTTAACTTGGTGAAATATTCTGAGTGATAGATCGGATTTTATACAGCATTTCGCGGCAACAGATTAACATTTCACAGCAATTATATTGTTTTGATTTATTTAGCAGGTTATAATAAAATGTCAGTCTATGGCAACGGCAAAAGTTTTTCTTTTGCCGTTGACGAATAATGGAGAGGAGGTGGCACATTGATTCGTATTGCAATCTGTGATGATGAAAAACATATGTCCGATCATATAAGGGCAATGGCTTCCGATTTTTTCCGTAAAAAAAACAGGGAGATCTATTTTCGGATATTTTTAAGCGGCGAAGAGCTGCTAAGCTACGATGGGCAGATCGATATCCTGTTTCTGGATATCCAGATGAAGGGCATGGACGGCATGGAAACGGCAAGGAAGCTGAGAGCTTTTAAGTTCCGGGGGGTTCTGATTTTCATCACGGTACTGAAAGAGATGGTGTTTCAGTCTTTCGAGGTAGAGCCTTACGATTATCTGGTCAAGCCGGTGGAGGAAAAACAGTTTGAAAAGACCATGGAGCGCCTTTACGCTTCCATGCAAAACGCCGGCGAGGACAGCCTGCTGGTGCAAAAGGGATATGAGGGGCGCATCATCCGGGAGGAGGAAATTGTTTTTTGCGAGGTCATAGACCGGAAAATATATCTGAATCTTACATCAGGTGAGGTTGTTGATTATTATGAGCGGATCGAAAATCTGGAAACGAAGCTTTGCAGCCATTTTTTTCGGTGCCACAGGAGCTATCTCATCAACCTGAAGCATTTAAAAGGATATAAAAACGGGACTGCCTGTATGGATAACGGCAAAGAGGTTCCCGTAGCACGGCTGCGGAGTAAGGAGTTTTCCGGTGTTGTTCTGCAGTATATGAAGAATATGTGAGGGATTTTACATATGGGGGCAGGTAGCATGGCTGAGTATTTAGATTTTTTTAATGTATATATAATGGGCGTTGTCGAGATGTCCTTCCAGTTTTATTTCCTGGTAAAAATTTTGAAAAAGAGAATATGGCCACCTTTTTATTTCCTGTTTGCAGTAGGTGCAGTGATTATCAATGATTTTGTTCCGGCCAGCACAATCATTGGCTTTGTGGTGCTTATTTTTCTGCTCACAGCATACGGGACTGTTATCTGCCATGCAGATTTTAAGTATTCCCATCTGTATGCGGCTCTGGCAGCGGAAATTATGCTGCTCTGCGGCGGAATTGTAAACTCGCTGATTAGTCTTCCATACCCATGGCTGCCCGCCTTTTTCCGTGAGACAGATAATATTGCGGCCATGCTGATCAGTGAGGCGGCATCACTGGCTCTGACCGGTTTTTGTTATTATATGGTGTACCGTTATTTTTCCCGGGATGATCTTGATCCTGTGGATACTCCTGAAACCACAATGGGAATGCAGCAGATGGTTCTGATTTTCATTCCGATCCTGATGATATTTATTATGAGTAGCTATATCAATGCGGTTGAATATGATTTCCAGTTTGAAATCTCGGTGGACAAAGGGCCTGCGGAACTCTTTTTCAGCCATGGGCAGATGCTGTTCATGTATTTTCTGGGACTTGCCAGTCTGTTCTGCATCCTGTTTTCCTATAAGAAACTGCAGCAGAGTTTTCGTTTAAGCACTGAAATTTCACTGCTGGAGCAGCAGGAGCATTCCCTGAACCAGTATGTGGAGGAAGCGAAAACCCGTTACGATGAAACAAAGTCTTTCCGACATGACATCAAAAACCACATCGCAGTGGTAAAAAAGCTCCTGCAGAATGGGAAACTGGAGGAAGCCATAACCTATATGGAGGATCTGGACGATATGGCGGAAAAAATGTCATTCCCCTGCAGTACCAATAATCCGGTAGTGGATATTCTGGTGGGGAACAAACTGGGGATTGCAAAAAGCAAGGGGATAGATGTGGACTGTTCCCTTCTTCTGCCATATCCCTGTGGCATCCAGGATATTGATATCTGTATTGTCCTGTCAAATGCACTGGATAATGCAATCCATGCAGTAAAAAATCTGGGTGCCGGCATAGAAAAGTATATCCGTGTGTCCGGGCGGATCCAGGGAGATTTCCTTATGCTGGAAATTCAGAACAGCTTCCATGGGAAAAGCACATTCAAAAAAGGGACAGGTCTGTCGAATGTAAAAAAAGTGGCTGAAAAATATGGCGGCGCCATGAGTATAGAGACTCAGGAGAATGTATTTGTCCTCCATGTGCTGCTGATCATTTCACAGCATCCAGAAAGCAGTACACAGCAAATGGATTAAAATGTTACCTTCCATAACCGAAAAAAGAGAAAGGAAGTTGTCTGTCAGTGAACTTAAGGCAGCTATCTGACAATATCAAATTGAAGGAGGAACATGCTTATGTCAATGCAGGTGAATGGAAACTATGAACATTCCAGAACAGATTCCGCAGAAAGGGTGAAGGAAAAACAGGCCGCAGAGAGGGCAGAAAAAGCAAAGGAAGCAGAGAAGGCTGCAGAGGAGAAAAAATCCGGCAGGCTGTCCGAACCACAGGATGAATACATCAGCAGTGAAAAGGCGGGGAAAAAGCCTACGGGATTGTACCGGGTAGGCCAGGACGAGAACGGCAACCGGAAAATCTTTTTTGATGACCCGAAAGCTGACCATGCAGATGGAAAGGATGACCGTTCCGGGGAAGGCGAAGATGGAAAAGGGCCGAAGGTAAGCGGGGACAGCCAGGGAAAGCCGGCGGAGAAATGTGTTACAAATACGGATAAGGTTGACAGGGAAATCAAAAAGCTGAAAGAAAAGAAACAGCAGCTGGAACAGCAGATTCAGTCAGCTTCCGGAGATGAAAAGAAAATCCGGGAACTGGAGAAAAAGCTGGCGCAGGTAGAAAATGAGTTAAGCCAGAAAGACAATGATACCTACAGGCGGCAGAATGCTTCTGTATCAGAATAAAAGAGATTCAGATTTTAGTGTAGTATCAATACCGGGAGATGGTGGCAAATGCGCACTGTTTTCCGGTATTTTTGGAATAGCGGCATTATTCATGACAATACATTACAATAAAATCTTCTTTTAGATTTTATTGCAGAAGACTCGCGAAGCGTGGATTCTATTGTATGGGTTTTTAAGAAAATGAGAGGGCAGAAAGGGGAAAAGGAATGACAGAAGCTGTTCAGCAATTTGTCTCGATTTTTGTAATCATTAGAGAGGAGAAAGGCAATGAGTAAATACAACGCATTATGGGAATATGTGCAGAAAAGCGGAAAGGAATCATTTCAGCTGACCTTTGAGGAGATTCAGGAGATCGCAGGGATACCGATTGACCACTCTTTTCTGAAATATAAGAAAGAGCTTGCAGAATATGGCTGGCAGGTCGGGAAAATATCCATGAAAGAGCAGACAGTGAGTTTTCATAAGGTTGATTGATAATTTCCGTGTTGTTAAGGAACGTGAGCGTAAAAAAGGAATAATAGGAGAAACGCAAAATGGATTTATGGGATAAATTCGGAATGAGTGAAGGGATTGCCGAACTGTGGCAGGAACTGGGTATTAGCGCAGGAACGGCCATTGTTGTTTTGGCAGCATTGTATTTTGTAATCAAATGGGCGGTTAAAAATGGAATGTTGGAAGCCTATAAGAAGATAGAAGAAAAAAGTGCACGGGATAATTTGAAAGCAGATAAAACAGTCAGTGATTTAAGGAGTGTGAAAAATGATTCAATTAGTCAGACCAACAGAAGCGATGAAAGAACAGGCCATAGAGTTCAGACAGGAATTTTTTGAATATGGGGAATTTGTCATCAACGGAAGTGAATTATTTGATAAAACGGATGATTACACAGAATGGTGCAGATCCATAGACGCAAACACGAAAGAAGAGACCGTTAATCCGAATTGGGTTATGACGGACACATTCTTTGCTGTCGATGATGATAGAATTGTGGGAATCATTGATTTCAGGCATACGCTGAACGACTTCCTGAAGGATCTCGGCCATTGCGGTTACAGCGTCCGTCCGTCAGAAAGAAGAAAAGGCTTTGCTACGGAAATGCTGCGGCAGTTATTGGAGGTTGCCAAAAAGACCGGGATGAACGAACTGTATCTTTCTGTGGAAAGGAAGAATGAACCTTCGGTTAAAACAATCATCCGGAATGGAGGAGTCTATGAACGTAGCTTTGAAATTGATGGAGAACAGGCGGATATTTACAGGATCGCCCTGTCGGAATAGTCATACTGGTACAAGGGATACGGCAGAGCCGCAAGCTGCCTGGGGAGAAAAATGATAGGATTAAAAAGAGGAAGCGTGGCACTTTTATCCCATCAGGAGGAATGGGATAAAAATGCCGAAAATGTAATTTTGGAATTGAAGCAGCTTTTGGGAAATGCCGCTGTTGATATCCAGCATGTGGGAAGCACTGCGATTGTTTCCATTTATGCAAAACCAATTATTGACATTGTGATTGGACTCCGTGATCTGAATGATATTTTACCTTATAAGAAACGGTTGGAGGAATACGGCTTTCTTTTTCGCGGGGAAGATGTTGCCGGACAAATGCTATTTGTAATGGGTAATTTTGAAAAAGATACGCGCACACATCATATCCATGCAGTCAAATGGAATGGGACAGAATGGAAGAACTATATCAATTTTCGGGATTATCTGAATTGCCATCCTGATAAAGCAATGATATACGATGCCTGTAAGAAAAAACTGGCGTTACAATTTCCAGATGACCGAAGAAGCTATACGGAAGGAAAGCAGGAATGCATAGAATGCCTGCTGAAAGAAGCGGATGTATGGAGAAAGCTTCAAGATACATAGAGAACACAAAGAGACGATGAAGGAGGTAAAAACAATGCGTCATATTTATATTCGTGGAAGTCTGGGATTGATCTGGCTGGTTGTAGCCATTGTATGTGGGGTATCCGGTAACTTCCTAATGATGGGGCTTTATCTGGTATTGGCAGGTGTATTCCTGTACTCCGCCTATGCGGCATGGAAAAAAGAGAAGGACGGCAAAGGGAGGAGGTAAGATGGGAGAAACGCTCCTGACTGTGGGGAACTTAAGTGCGTGGTACAGTGAAGAGAAAAGGATACTTTCGGGGGTTTCTTTTTCGCTGGCGGAGCATGAAGTGGCGGGCCTGATCGGGCTGAACGGAGCGGGGAAAACCACATTTCTGAAGGTGATTTCCGGCCTGCTCCCTACTTTCCGTTCAGATGGTATCTGCTTTGGCGGCGCTCCTGTGGATTTTCGGAAGCAGGATTTTAAGCTCTGCCGCTATACAGTGTTTGCCGAGGACAATTCCTTTTCGTATTTTACTTTCCGGGAATACCTGACCTATGTATGCGCCGCCTATGGGAAAGAGGTTCCAGATGTATTGGAACTGGTACAGGGTTTTCACTTTGAAGAATATACAGATACCCTGTTACGGGAGCTGTCAACCGGAAACCGGAAAAAAGTGTTTCTGATCACGGCTTTTTCTCTGAAACCCAGACTGCTCCTTCTGGATGAGCCGGTCAACGGTCTGGATTTCCAGAGTACGGAATATCTGTATAAGCTGATTTCGGGGTATAAGGAGCATGGAACTGTGTTGTTTTCCTCCCACATTCTGGAGAGCATCACGCTGACCTCTGACCGGGTATTTGTTCTGGAGGACGGTAAGATCCGGCAGACATTTGAAGGCGGGCAGATAGGTGCCGCGGATATCCGGGAGGCTCTGCATGATGAAAATGACAGGTAAAGCTTTTGCAAAAAAACTGTTTGGGGCAAGATACGAGCGGCTACTCCAGACGATCTTGCTTGATGTGATCATATTTTGGGGGCTGTATATTGCAGGTTTCCAGGTGCAGATTACAGCCTCTGTACGGATCCTGATGATCAGCACCTTTACCGCAGGCGTAATGTGGCAGGCTCTTTCTTCCAAAGATAACGCAGTGGAACTGAAACATATGCTGATGCTGCCGCAGCAGCCCCAGGAATTTGTCTTCTCCTATGTGGCGGCGCTGGGAGGCTATACGGTCCTTACAAAGACAGGACTGCTTCTGGCGGTTCTGCTGGCTGTTTCTGCATGGAATTCCATAGAGATGATAGGAATGGCCATCAGTATGCTTCATGCGGTACTTATGGCTGCCGCAGTCTATTCCTTGAGAAAATACTGGTATACGGGTGGGCTCTGGGCTGCTGCCATAGTGTCCGTAATTTTATTTTGTGGAAGTAGGACATGGTTTGGACTGCTGCTGCTTGCGAATAGCTTAGTTGCTGTTCTGATTTTGTGGAAGGCAGACGGATACGCTTTTTATCAGGGAGAAAGTGAGAAACACCCTTCGGGTATATCTGTATGCGCAAAAAACAGCGCAGAAGATAAGAAAAGCCATGCTATCCGGCAGAGGAAGAGGGGTTCCCTATGGCGGTATTTTTTCCGGTACCTGAGTGACCATAAGAATTATCTGCTTAATACTGTGGTGATGTGGTGCGTAGCCATTGTAATGCCGTATTTCTTAAGAGAAATAGCCGGGCTGTTTGTTGTCCCGGTGGGGTTTGCGATTCTATCCTTAAATACCCCTATTTGTATCCTGCTGTCCTGTGACTGTGATCTGGAGCAGGCGGTTCGTTTCCTGCCTGGACAGAAACAGCGCTTTTGCATCCCATACTGCCTGTTTATCTTTTCCTGTAATATGGCTGCAGATGCGATATTCCTCTGTAGCTGGCAGATGCAAAACGGCGGTGTCACTGTCCTAATGATTGCCGGGAGTGTTTTCTTTGCCCTGCAGAGTGCGGTGCTGTCTGTACTTCTGGAATGGTTTCACCCCATTCGTGGCTGGAAGATTGAAAGCGACCTGTGGCATCACCCCCGGAAATATGTGATTCCGGTGGTAATGCTGCTGTTTGCGGGAGGCGCCTTAGCTTGGCCGGTACTGCTGTATGTCCTGCTGGTGCTGTTGGCTGTGGAAATTACAATTTTACTTTTTATACCCAAAGGGCACTCGTGAATGCAGGCCCGTTCGGGCGGACTCCGTCCGTCAAGGTATATGTCGGAGGCATCCGGAGTGATGGATAAAAAATGAATGAAAAAAAGATATTATATGTAGAAGATGATTTAAGTCTGATCGAAGGCCTGAAATACGCACTTGAGAAAAATGGTTTTCTGGTAGATAATGCCCGTACCGTAATGGAAGCATATCAATTCTTCCGGGCAGGTCAGTATGACCTTCTGCTGCTGGATGTCACGCTGCCGGACGGGACAGGCTTTGATATCTGTAAGGAAGTAAGATAGACCTCCGCTGTCCCGATCATATTCCTGACGGCTTCGGATGAAGAGATCAGCATTGTAAAAGGATTGGACATGGGCGGGGATGATTACATTACCAAACCCTTTAAATTGGGGGAGGTCCTTTCAAGGATCAACGCATTGCTGCGCCGTTCTGAACAGCAATTTTATAAGAGTGATGCCATTTTGGGATCCAATGGGATTTAAAATTGATCTGTCTGAGAGGATTTGTTGGAAAGGGGAAGCGGAGCTTTCCCTGACATTGGTGGAATATAAGCTGCTCTGCCTGTTTTTAAAGAATCCGGGCCGCATTCTGCCAAGGGAACTGATCTTAGACTGCCTTTGGGATGGGAACGGCAGCTATGTGGATGACAATACCCTTTCCGTCTATATACGCAGGCTGCGGAGGAAGATTGAGAGGATGGAAAAGGCAGAGGAAAACATGGAAATGCTCCTTAGGGACGTGACGGAACGCTTTGAGACACTGGCAATTCAAAAGAGGCGGGAAAGTAGTGACCAGCTGGGAGAGGACACCCCTTCTTACAAACATTGTAGTGGAAGATAACGGAACAGGGATCCATCAGAAGGATATCCATAATATCTTCAAACGTTTTTACCGGAGCCACATTTCTCAGGATACCCATGGGATCGGCTTGGGTTTACCGTTGGCAAAATCCATTGTGGAAGCCCATCAGGGAACGATTTCCGTAACCAGCAGGGTTGGCCAGGGCAGCAGGTTTGTCTTAAGTTTTTTCCAAAATATATTGTTTCTCATAAAGTCAAAACTGGTCAAGAATTAGACATTATTCAACGACTTTTTGATAAAACGATGTTCTCCCCACTTTCTTTCGCTAATATATAAATGTTGCCAGCATCACAAGTAACCGACATTGCGGGCGTACCGCTCATCAATCTTTTGTTGTTCCCATCCTTGTTGCAGGAATATACACGGTTTCCGTCTGTTCTGGATACATAATAAATCGACTGCTCATCAATGCAGAAATCATACGCAACTACTTTTTCATAAGTAAAAGTTTCGCCGCTTAGAACATGATACCTTGTTAAAACCGATTGCTCGTTTTTGTAAAAAATGTTTTCTCCATCGAATGAGATATTTCCACTTGTAGGGATGTCAAGTTTTGTAATGCCTTTCGTGAAACGGTTTACTTCTGTTATACCATCATTGCCAATGAAAAATATGCTGTCATCATTTATGAAAAAACCGTAATGGAACTCTAAAAACTTCCATTTATCACCCGTCTCATAATCAATGCCAAAGAGGGAACGGCCAGAATTTGTAATCTGTTCAAAAACGATTTTTTCTTCAAAGGTATCTAAATTAAGTTCTATCACCGACACCTTTGTTATACTGCTGTTATAGTTTCCGATGCGGTTTACATAGCTTTCCGTAACCGATGTCGTATAATATAGATATGGTGAACATACACAAAATGCACATACCTTTTCTTCATCAGAAAACGCCCCAAACATAGGTGAGCGTACTAAATGAAGCATTTCTCCCGTGGAAGTGTTTTTAAGATAATAATCAAGAGTTTCTGCGTCCTGTGTTATTTCATAGCCCATACAATCATATTCCGCCGATGAGTTATAAATAAAATTCTGGCTTTTTCCGTTATCTGAACATCCTGTCATTGCCAATACGAAACTAAGTATGATAGCAAGAGTCGGAACATTTCGCATTTTCCTTGTTTTCATTTGCCATTTGTTAGAATTGCTCCGTAAAATCCAAGCGGCAGCCAAAATACATAAGAATACGGATACTGAAAACAAAATCAGCAGTGTAATCGTATGAATCTCTGCAAAAACAATTTTCTCCTCACCTGTAAAAGGATCACTTGAAACAATATCTCCTGCAAAAAAGTCTGTTCCGAGCAGAAATGGCAAAGGCAGCGGCAGCCGGTAAATAATTGTTTTGGATAGACCTACATAAGGAATAATGACCGATACTGCACCTGCAAGCAGGGTCACCGCATACTTTTTCGCCAAAACAGAAATAAACATAAGAAGTATTGTTAAAAACACGCTGCCGAAAAGACGGAGCAATCCTATATATACATATCCCTCGAATAAAGTTATGCTTTTGTTGCTGCCTGCAAAGTAACTAAGGCTTTGGATGGGATAATTCCCATTCGGCAGTCCATATTTAAGGCTGTAAAATCCGTATTCAATGAGCGACATGCTTACGCACATCAAGAGGACGCCCGAAATAACAATGAGCATCTTATGCAAAGAGCTTTTTCGCCCCTTTTTTGAGGTCAAAATCAAAGCGTCCATCTGGCAGCTATACTCGGAACAGAATACGGGCGTAACAATCAGCAAAATGCCAAGGAACAGGACAAAATTAAGCGTACCTCTGCCAAGAAGCCCCGTCCATCCGTTCGTGTGAAGAAAATAGCGGTTTTTGGCATTTTCGCAGATGTAGAGATATTGCTGATATATGACCTCAAATCCATTTTGATGTTCCAGAACATTTTCGATTTCTTGGCTTTCTTTTTTATATTCACTTTCACTGATTTTGCCATCATAGTAGCTTTCCAAAAGATAATTTTGTTTCTTCTTGGCGTCTGCAATTCTCTCTGCTTCTTGTTCCAGATAAAGAGAAGATTCATCGGTACAGTATCCATTTACCTTATCAAGATACCATTCATATTCACTTTTGTACTGTTCCATTGCACTATTATAAGGATTGTCTGATGCAACGAGCCAAATAGCGCCAAGTAATATAACAAGGACGATATAGCAAAGCCCTTTTTGGTGGAGCATTATCTTTTTTATTTCGTACATGAATCCAGACATTTTATCCTCCTGTCCCGGCAATGACAATTCTTCTTAAAAAGTATAACCATTACCGTTATTACAGCCATTCCCACTATTACGGCAAAAATAATAGCTGCCAAAAAACTTTGTATTGGATAACCCGCAAAACCGATAAATTCAGTCTTACCGAACAGAATGCGGTTAGTGAGCAGCGAGTATGGGTTTATTATCTTTAGCCAAATATTGCTTGAATAACTCTGTGACGCACCTGTAATAATCAAACATAAGGCTGCTCCAAAATCAGCCACAAATGGGATAAGAGCGTTACGCCAAAACATGGAAACCAATAGGAATACCATACTCATAGTCCATATGCCGATTGCTTTTGTAATTGCGGATAGAATTACATATTGCCACAAATTGCAGTTTACCGCAGCCGCACTGAAATTGCTGATGGCATACAAAGGAAGATTATATCCTTCCATTGTTCCAAATGAAAAGGAAAAACCAAGATAATCCAGTACGGAAAACCACATTACAACACTTATTACAAATAAAGTAACTGCAACAATTTTAGCTAATACGGTTTTTTTACCGCCATTAGGGTTCGTCAGTAACAACATATCCATCTGCGTTTCCTTTTCATAGACGAAAGTGCTGATAATCCCATATAAACAAAGTAACAAAACCAATATATTTGAAAAATCATAGTTCAAATAATAGTTATACATTTCCTGATAGGCAAAAGCTGGTATATTCCGTCCAGAATAAAGATTGTAAATTACACTGTTTTTACGCACTTCAAAGTTAAGTCCTTGTTCCTTGTAAAATGCAGCATTTTCTTTTGCCTTCTTTGCCACTTCCGAAGCATAAGTCCGATAATTATAGAAATATTCCATAGGCTGTACATAGTATTTTTCTAAGATGTTTTCGTCACTATATATATTTCCCGTCATCGTATTCGGGTCATCCGTATCTGTGCTTGCCGTCATATCAGCCGTAGCATCTGCTAACGGCTGATATAGGTCAAGAAGATGATTGATTTTATCGGTAGTTATCTCTCCACGATATTTTTCATAGAGCTGCCAATACACGCTGTTCCAACTGCGGCTGTCATTCCCGTCTGCCAAGTAGGAATAAGAATGAAATTCATTATTTATTTTGAACAGGTTTATCATGCTGAACAGAATAAGTACAACAAGTATTGACCGCTTGCAAAACAATTTGTAAAATTCATATCTGATTAAGCGTGTCATTTTTTCTCTCCAATGTCTTTCGACTCTCGCGGCATTCGTCAAATGCTCGTGCGAGCACGGTGCTTGACTCATTGCCCGCGGAAATAATATAAAAATACATCTTCCAAGTTAGGGGAAGCTTTTACTGCGTTTGTTGCGGGCGTGCCATCGCTTACAATTCTTACTGAAAAATTTTCGCCCTGCTGCTTCATATTACTGACATAATATTTGTTGCTAAGGCAGGCAGCCTCTTTGGCATTTGTTGTAACTTCCCACACTTTACCATAGATACTCTGTTCTAATACGTCGGTAGTCCCTTGCGTAATCAAAGTGCCTTCTTTGAGAATCATAATCTCTTTTGCAATACACTCCACATCAGAAACGATATGGGTAGCCAGCAAAATCGTCCGTCCCTGTGCAAACTGTGAAATCAAATTGCGAAAGCGGATGCGTTCACTTGGGTCAAGTCCTGCTGTAGGCTCGTCTAAAATAAGGATTTTAGGGTCACCTAACATTGCCTGGACAATGCCGACTCTCTGCCGCATACCACCAGAAAGAGCGCCAATCTTTTTATCTTTCGCATCTAAAAGGTTGACAATGCCCAGAAGCTCAAAAGCCCGCTCTTTTCCTTGTTCAGCAGGGATTCCTTTTAATGCGCACATATATAACAGGAAATCCATTACCGTAAAATCCCGATAGAAGATAGGGTATTGCGGCATATATCCGATTTTTGATAAAAAGTCTTTGCCCATTTTTTTTGCATCTTGACCGTCTATCAAAACAGTTCCATTATCGCTGCCCAAAATGCCGACAAATATATTTATCAGCGTTGTTTTTCCTGCGCCGTTAGCCCCTAAAAGTCCATAGACGCCCTCCGAGAGTTCAGTGGTAAAATTCTTTAGGGCATATTTACCTTTATACTGTTTTGAAACATTCTGAAATGATACTTTCATAGATCATTACCCCTTAAAGCCAAATGTTGTGATCAAGGTGCTTACCTCGCCAATACCTCGCCCAAGCACAACGATACAGGTGCCTGATTCATCCAAAATTAAAATCTGCGGGACACGCTGGAAATAAGTACTGTTGTTATCCTTGACTGTTTCAGTATGGATAACATTTCCCGATGCTGTATCATAAATATTTATTGTTACGCTGGCTTCTCCCAAAATGGAAGCAGCAACATATTTCCCTTGCTCAGAGCAGAAAACCCCGTCTTTTCCTTCGCTGCTGCTTGAGAATGTAATCTTTTTTCTGTATTAGATGCAGTATCAAACATTAGCAGCGTTCCATTATTTTTGTTAAAGCTCTGGGGCATGACAAGTAAGTTCCCTCCCTTTTGTACTTCTTCACCATCCACTTCATAGTCGGCTTTTTTTGTGATACTAAGACTTGCATTGTCTGTAGATACTGTTCCATAAACAGAAACTCCATCCCCGCCATTAGAGCTTATTCCCATGCCTACATAAGTTAAAGTTTTATCTCCCGTAAATGCAAGACTATCCATCGTTGCAATCTCCATATTATTTGCCCTGCCATTTTCGGAATAGTTCAGAATGGCATGTACCTTTTGGGAAGAAGTATCATAGAGATAAAGTCCTTGTAATCCGCCGAAAGCGATTTGTTTTCCGTCCTGTGAAATGGCGACACTCGCCATTTGGAGAACAGAATCATCATTTAGCAGCCCACTAAAGGAAATTGTATTCTTAACAACAAAATCCTTATTTAATAGGTATCCTTTTATTCCATTACTGCTTTGTGCCGTTGCAAATGAGTCCGTGCTGCCGCCGCTATTTTCTTCACCGACAATGAAATACCCGTCCGAATAAGGCTGCACACATAACTCATTCAAAAAAATATCCGCACTTGCTATAATCTCGCTTTTCCCAGTATCATAAAGATAGAGCTTATCTGCTGCAACAATAATCCGATTGCCATCAGCGTAATAACAGCCGCTGACCTTTCCAGAGAAAGCCGATCCATTCACTGTGCCAACATCCATAGTATTTTTATCTGTATCACTATTCTGTGGGTTGGACTTATTATTGCCGCTGCTTTCACTTCCTGTTTTTTCCGATGTGTTATCTTCTTCGGATTGTGGCGCGTCTATGGAGATTCCGTTTTCAGAACTATTCACATTTTCCTGACTGTTACCACAAGCTGACAGATTAAGAGCAAAAGCAAGTATAAGCATAATGCACATGAATTTCGTTTTCATTTTCAGTCCTCCTTATAAAGCAGAATTGAGCCTGTCTTATTTGTAGAACAATCATTGCCTGCAGCAACGGCTACCGCATAGAAAGTATTGAAGTCATCTAATTTAGAGGTGTCTATGATGGCTTCAATTATCCACACATTTCCTTTGCTTAATGTTGCATCGTATGAAATCACTTTATCAAACGATATGGGCTTATGATTTAAGAAAAATGATATGCCATACCTTGTACCCGGCGTTCCGCAAATCGTGTAACGCACTGTAAGTGTATCTTTATTGGTAAGATTGATATTGTCATACACTAATTCGCCATCATATGAAATAGTTGAATAAACGCCGCTATCCAATGTATCCATAGTAATTCCATCCCAACCGTTTTTCACAAGCTCATTCTCAATAAAAGAGGAAGTGATTTTTTCTTCTGCAACGCTGACATCACGAAAAATATTTTCACTTTCTCCATAAAAGATATCGCTGTCTGGAGCATCCTCATTAAAATGCAGTTTCAGCACTCTTTCAAGGTGTTGGTGATACCAGCCGTAACTTGATGTTTCTTTCATATCGGGTTGGAAAGCTGGATTGGTAATGCTCATAATTGTAATATTTAGGGTATCACCTTTTTTCCCCGTGTTCGGTGTAAACACAAACGAAAATTTTTCTTCGTGTTTTTCTGATGTTTGGAAACAATGGAGATACTCATATTCCGCCCTCGTATCATTCACCTTGTATGCCTGTGGCTTTCCGTCCAAAAAGAGCAGGAAGCCTATGTTATCCAATTTCCCCTCTGATACAAACTGATAGTCCAAGGTAAATTCTCCGCCGTTATACTCATACGGTAAAACACTTTGGTCATCAGCTCTGGTGGGACTCGCTTCCTCGTGGCTGAGAAAACCTAAAGAGCCATCTTCCTCTGATTTTGTGAATGGATTTTCTTCCGTGTTTTGCGGGGGAGCTTTTCCGTCCTCTATGTTATAATTTCCGCAAGCTGTCGTAGTGAATAGCAAGCCGCAAATCATAACTAATGATAATATTCGTTTTCGCATTGTTTATCCTCCTGTCATATTTGATGTATTTCAATTATAAAAGCCAAATGTCAAAATGCGGTCAAGGAATAGAAAATTACATAAGAAAAACCAACAGACTGTGATTTCTCACAAGTCTGCTGGTTCTGCGTCTTATGTGTTTTACTTTTTATGTATTTATGTTGCGCGATAAATGGGAATTTTTTAATATTTTCAGTGCTTTTTTGAAGAAACGGCGGCGCAAACTACAAGCAAAATTAAGTCAATCCAGTATCCAATACAAATGTACCCAACAATCGGATGGATCAATTTTATTTCATTTGTCAAAACAACAGCAAGCAGAAGACCTATCAAAAGAAGGACAATGCCGATACCTGCCGAAAAGCGAACAATCTTGTCCATCTGTGCAAAAGAACCGATACACAGTATGATAGCGGGAATCCATACAGCCAGATGAAATACAACACCAAGATAATTAAATGCTCCTACCCCCTCTTGAAAAAGTATTTTAAAAGTTTCAGTAAAAAACCATGAATCCTGATTGACTATCAGCCCATTAGGAAAAATATTATACATTGGTACAACAAAACTGCATAACAATAGAACAACTGAAACTGTTTTCAAAATTTTATTTTTTCGTTCCATCTACGTTTCCTCCGTAAAATAAATAATCTCAGTACATCTTATTAAGGATTAAGGCAAAGGTATCATATTTTAATTTTCCAGTATGTCAAACTGGAAGTTGTCGCTATGATATATATTTCTGTACTTCACCAAAAGTCAATGTTAAACTTTATACAATGTCGCACTTTCGCCATCATCACAATAAGCAATCATCCAGTCAAACGCTGGCGAAACAATATAAAAATCTTCAAGCAAACCGTCTGTTTCTCCTAATACATCCAATATTTCTTTTATGTAACCTTCATATACCCAGCCCTCTGATAAAATCATATAGAGCTTTATATCTTTTCTTCCTTTAATTAACGTCCCGACTTGATACAAAAAGTATTTCCACTCGCCATTCACATAAATATCGTTTCCCTTCTGAAAGGAACTGCGAAATTTTAACCAACAGTAAGACATCTCAATCTTTGGAAACTTCTCATAATCCACAAATGTATAATAAAAACGCTTTACTACATCCTCATATTTGAATTTAGAGTATTCACTAAATCGTTTTCTGTCTATATTTTCTTCTTTAATGATTTCCTCTATTTCATCACGTATCCAATACTTTAAAGGCTTGTTTTTCAATTTCTTTTGCCATTCTGTATTCTTCCAATCATCCATTTTAATTCCTCCAAAATAAATCTTGATTTGATTCTTTGCCAATCACTTTTTACTCCAAATAAAATATCACCCAACTTTGTTGACTTCAAGTTTAATTGTTACAGAAGCTCCACTCGGAGCAACATTTGAAAGTTCTAAACATCCGCCGTGTTTCTGGCTAAGGACACGGCTTGTAGCCAATCCCAATCCCATATGTTCATCCGTTTTATCATCAGAATAAAGAAAGGTATTCTTTTTGCGGAGCATTGCCTTTGAAAATCCTTTGCCGTCGTCTGTAATGGATATAGTAAGTACATCATCAATAAATGTGTATAGGAAACTCACTTTGCTATTAGCATACCGAATGGCATTAGAAAAGATATTCTCAACAATACGGTAAAATATTTGCTCATCTAATTTTACTTGACATTCGGATACGGTAGAATGATATTCAATCTCCAGGCTATGTTGCCCCGCAATAAGTGAAAAACTTTCTGAAGCATTTTTCAAAAAATCTGGTAGCTGAACGACAGAATATTTTGTTTCGGTTTCTTCTATGGTATTCAAATCACGAATATAATCTGTATAACGCTCAAGTCGTTTTGAGGTTATCGCAAGGTTGGATAGTGTATGCTGCAATTTCTCATCATTCAGACTTCCATTTGTAAAGCATTGCTGCATATATTCGACATAGCCCTCTATAATCGCAATCGGATTTCTGAGGTCATGTGCCACTGATGCCTGTAAAATTTTCCGCTGCTCAATCATATTCCATAGCTGTCGGTTATTATCATACAAAGCTTGCCGCATTTCTTCAAAAGCTGTGCAGAGCCTGCCTAATTCATCGTTACTGTTATAAGCAACTGTAAAATCAAGGTCTTGCCCCTTTATATGCTTTGTTGCATCTGTAAGAATCTGAATTGGCGGCGATAGCTTTTTCCTATAAAACCACCATGCACATAACATGATTCCTATAACTGAATAGATAAAAGGAAGCCCTACCATAGAAATGCTTATTGCTCTATATAGTAACTGTTGTTTTGGGCGGAGTGTGGAGAAGCTGGATTCTATTCTCTCTATTGTAAATTCTGTATCCTCTAACTTTTCTTCTTCCGATTTAGCGGGGGTAAGTATAGACACTTTAGAAGGTTCATCAAGTATCAATCTTTGCTTTGCCTCAGATACCGTCCCATCTGCCATAATAGTCTGTGTATGCAGCCAAATTTCCTGTGAGTCGGGGAGGATATTCTTCTGCACACGGTAACAGATATAAATTGTCAAAGCAGAGGATGTAAAAACAATTATTATTGTAATGGCAACCGTCCAGATAAATGCACTTTTAATGGATTTTACTTTCTTCATTTTTTCCATCTATATCCCATCCCCCAAACTGTTTCTATATATTCCTTGCCCGTAGCTTCCGTCAGTTTATTTCTGATTTTTCGGATATGCTCTTTAATAACATTGCTGTCGCCCTCAGCATTAAAGCCCCATACGGCTTCGTATATCCGTTCTTTATCAAATATCTGGTTAGCGTTACTCATCAGAAACTCGACAATATCAAATTCACGATTTGATAAGTTCAGCGACCTTTCTCCATAAAAAATTTTGCGTTCAGCAAGATTTACAATTAAGCCTTGTGAAGATACGATTTTAGGAGTACACTTGCTTCTCTCGTCCCTACGCAGGTGAGCCGCCACCCTTGCGGTCAATTCTTGTAAACTAAAAGGCTTGGTTATGTAGTCATCGCCGCCGACCTGCAAACCGTTTACCTTGTCCTGTTCTGTAATCCGAGCAGTCAAAAACAAAATAGGGCAGGTGACATTATTACGGATAATCTTGCATAGCTCCAATCCGTCCATTTCGGGCATGTTGATGTCAAGCAAAATTAAATCTGGATATGTATTCAGCATTGATATTGCCTGCTCCGCATCTTCCGCTGCAAAAGTCTCATATCCACAATCCTGCAAGTGGCTTGATAATAATTCAGTCAGCATTTTTTCATCATCAACAATGAGTATCTTATATGCCATAGTAAAAACCTCCTAATCTAAAATATTATAAAGCTTAAAAGTCAAAAAGTGGTCAAATTCTTACTTTTTTCGAATATCAACAGGCTTTTGTGTATCTTTCAGAATAAGCCATATCCGATAGATGTTTATTGCGCCCTCAATCTGATTTTTTTAGATATCCGTCGTACCCACCGAAGTGATACGTTCTATTTTTTCGCTTTCCTGTGCTGCCATATATTCAAACATATCTGACTACCCAACGTAACCGTAGATAGAGTTGCTCCCGACTGGATAGCTCTGCTGTTTGCAGGAATCCTCAGAGTTGCCCTCCACGGTATAGACCGTTCCATTCTCGCATTTCTCCACGATTCCCACATGGTCGATTGAGCCGTCATTTCCTCAATCAAAGAAAAGGAGATCGCCTGTCGGCGGCTCATAGTTCTTGTCCTGTCATTGCCCTTTGCCCTTGAACCAGTTCACGCCGTCCGAGCAGAGGGAGAATTTCGGGATGATGCCGCTTTCCAGATAGCCGCACTGGTCGGCACACCACGATGCGAAGGTTGTCGAGGATGTGTTTGAGCCGCTTGTGGAAAGGGAGCTGTGGGAGAGGGCAGAGAAGATTTGTGTAGGCTCTTGCATGGAATACCGCAAGATCGGCAGGCAGGGATGCACGCCACACCGTATCTACGAACAGGATTTGCATGATGCGGTCTTAAAGGGCATACGGGAGTGGGCGATGTCCGCAAGGTTGACGGTGAGAAAGTCCAGTCTATCGAAATTCATTACCGTTTCATCGGCAGTCTGTCGGATGGGGCGGGCAAATAACAATTCTTAAATAAAAATCCCAATTTACGGAACAATTCCGCTGTAAATATCACTTTATTCGGTGTTTACAGGAATAAAAATAACTGTAAAAAGAAAGCCGGCAGGGCATCCGTTTTGAAAAAACTGCGGCAGAAGCAGGCAGGGATCGCGAAGCGGAGCGGAAAGCCCGCACAGCAGATGGAAGCTGCGGCGGATATGAGCTGCTTCCTGTAAATGAATTACGCGCTGTTAATGATATCCGTTATTTTAGAGATATGTTCCTGGAGGAACTCAATCATTTCTTTCTTCTCCTCAATCAGTTTTCTTTGAAGCCGCAGTTCCCGTTCCTGCCCTGCAAGCAGTTCATCACGCAGGGCAATCTCTTTCTTTAAATCTGAACTCATGGCATACCCTCTCTTTCCAGTAATAGTATATCAGAAAGCTGCAAAACTGGCTAATCCGTGGAAATATTTATATGGGCAATTTGACTATGGATAAGTTCTTTTTTTGAAGCAGACAGGAGGATAAAAGAAATAGTAGAGGACTGCATTTATAGAAAAATGCCTGTTTTTGTGGAGATTTCTATGAGAAAAAGAGTTGGCTGGATATATGCTGCCATAATTAAAATATCCATTAAATAAATATTGACACTGGAAAAGTTATGAGTTAATATAGACTCATATTTTAAAGAAAAGGTAGATGTGCTATATGTTGGTGGTATCTGTAATGACAAAGAACAACTAAATTTAATAAAGAGGGTAAGCACTGCGAGTGATAAGCGCTAAGGATAGTGTTTTATTTGTGGTACCCTTTTCAGCATTATTGAATGCTGGTTGTTTCTGCCTTACAGAATACTGCATACACTGGGAATGATTGTCTTGTTTTGATGAATGAGAAAAAGGAAAGTATGGCTGTAGCGGTCATGCTTTTTTTGTTTTAGACCAACTATGAAATGGAGCGCAGGTTTTAAGACATTGCGGGTATCCTTTCATGGAAGGCCTTGTTTTGCTACATCAATTTGAGACATATGGATTCGTGGTTTCAGTCTGTTTATGACAGGCAGAAACCACGTTTTTTTGTGTCTTGAACGAAAATATATTTCATTTGGAGGTTTTAAACATGAAGATGATACAGACAGAAAATATTACGAAAAAGTATAAACGGTATAAGAAGCAGGAGGGAGTGACAGGAAGTATTAAGGGTCTGTTCCATAGAGAATATGAAGAAAAAATTGCGGTAGATGCATTTAACATGGATGTGGATGAGGGTGAGTTTATAGGATTGATTGGACCGAATGGAGCGGGTAAAACTACCTTGGTGAAGATGCTGACTGGTATTATTGCGCCAACAGGCGGCGAAATTCAGGTCATGGGATTTTATCCGAATAAGCTGGAGAAGGCATTTAAGCGTCAATATGCGGTAGTTATGGGACAGAAGAGTCAGTTGTTTTTTGAGCTGACAGCGGAGGATACACTAAGACTGTTTAAAGAAATATATCGTATTCCAGAAGACGAGTACAGGAAAAATAAGAACTTTTTTGTGGAGCTGTTTCAGGTGCAGGAGCTTATGGATGTACAGGTAAGGACATTATCATTAGGAGAAAGGATGAAAATGGAATTGATTGTTGCATTGCTTCATAATCCCAAAATACTGTTTTTAGACGAGCCGACAATTGGACTGGATGCTGTGGCAAGTAAACAGATTCGGACTTTCCTGAAAAATATAAATGAATCGAGAGGGACGACCATTCTGCTGACTTCACATTATATGGAGGACATCAAGGCATTATGCAAACGCTCTATTGTAGTAAATTACGGCAGAAAAATATATGACGGCGATACGGATATGTTATTTGAACAATACCAGAAGAGCAGGAAAATGACGATATATTTTGAGCACAGCGTAGAGCCTGATGTCCCGGAATATTGCAGGATATTAGAAAAAACAAATGACAAACTGGTACTTGAAATACCAAAACAAAATACAGAAAGAGTCCTGGAATCGTATATCGGTCATTATCCGATCCGGGATATTGGAATTGAGGAAGAAGAAATAGGCTCTGTAGTAGAGCGTATCTATAAGGGGGTGTAAAACATGAAGAAATATTTGGAAATTGCCAGGGCATATATGAAAGCGCAGTTGATCTGGAGAGCAGATGTATTTATTGATGTGATTCTGTCAGTGGCTAAGATATTGTTTGCATGGATCTTATGGAGTATTTTGTTTGAAGGAAAAGAGCAGATAGCAGGATTGGAATTTCACACCATGATTTCCTACTATATCATAAGTTCCTATCTATTCCAGATGGAAAAGTCTGCTGAAATCAGCCAGCAGATGACGGGGATGTTGAGAAACGGCACTTTTTCAAAATATATGGTGATACCAGTACAGACACAGGGCTATTTTGTGGCGATGGAGGTCGGGAAGCTTGCATTTTCTTCAGGTATTGGCTTTTTAGCAACGGTTCTGTGGTTTTGTTTGTTCAGGATTTCCATTGTACATACAGTCAATTGGAAGATATTGCTGTGCGGAATGATCATGGTTGTTTTAGGTCTGCTGTTTATGGCTTTGCTCAATTATTTCCTTGGGATTTTAACTTTAAAATTATGGGTGAATTTAGATTATCTCTTTAGAAGTTCTTATATGTCGGTATAGCCCGTATTTTCGGGCTTTCCCGGCATTTTAGATATGGGGAGAAGTTCTCATATATCCTCAAAACCTTTTAGGTTTTCCCTCTCAATGGTAGTAAAAAAAGTAGTAAATTCTGCTGGCGGCTATGCAATCAGCCTTTCCATTTCAGCCCTTGCGGAAGCGAAAGTTGCGTGTGCGTAATAGTTCAGTGTCATGGTGATATTGGAGTGTCCCATGATATACTGTAACGCTTTCGGGTTCATTCCGGCATTGGCTAAGTTGGTACAGAACGTATGGCGTAGGGTGTGGGGTGTCATTACTTTGGGTAAGGTTTCCTCGTGGCTCTTGTTGTACTTTTTTGTAAGCCCCCGAAACATGGTAGCATAATTCACATTCGTTTTCGGGCAACCGTCCCGGTTGAGGAAAAGGAAATTGCTGTAACCGTCAATCGTGGTCGCTTTCGCTCCCCTGCGGTTCTCCAACACGCGCCCCAACGCTTCATACACTTTTTCACTCATTGGGATTTGTCTGATACCGCTTTGCGTTTTGGGCTTCTCTATGTAGTAGCCTGTTTCCGCGCTCCTTAAAAGCTGGTGGTCTACATTGATTACCCGGTTTTCAAAGTCAAGGTCGGTTTCAGTTAGCCCGCAGAGTTCGGAAATCCTAAGCCCCGTTCCCAGCAGTATGATAACCTCGTCACGGTATTTCTGATAGACGCTATCACTTTGCATAAAAGATAAAAGGCTTTCTTCCTGTTCCGCTGTGAGGGGTACTTTTGGCTCTGTGTCGTCCTCGATCACGGTGTTGAGCTGGAAGTCAAAGGGGTTCTTCCTTATACAGTCGTCCTGTATCGCTGTGTAAAAAGCAGCTTTCAGAGAACGCTTGTCGTTGCTTATGGTCTTATAGGATATTCCCTTTTCTTTCATGCGCAACGCCCATTCTTTCGCGTCGGACAGCTTCACACTGTCAATAGGGCAGGAACCAAGTTTATCCGCTTCCAGCAGCTTCATCAGCCGTTCGCGCCCCTTTGTGGTGTTATGCCTTACATTCCCCCGGTGGCGGTTCTGCTTTGCGTAAAGCTTGCAGACAGTCATTTTCTTTCCGATTGTGTCTATCCCGTCGTCAAGGTCTTTCTGTATCTCTTTTTCCTTTTCTCTAAGGGATATGTCGTCACGCTTCCCGGCTGGGGTCTTGTCCGTAGGCACTAACTTCCACGCATAGACAAATTGCACTTTACCAAAAGTATCGGTATATTTATAAGCATATCTCCCGTCTTTTCTCTGGCTCTCTCCCGAACGCAAAATGCGGTTTCTATTGTCCCGTCTTTTCTCCGACATTGTTTTTGCTCCTTTCCGTGTCGGAAAGAGCCTTGATATGCCTACATTTATTATAGCATATTCAAGGCTCTTTTTCACTATCTTTTTCGCTAAATCGCGTCCAGTGTATCAATGACTTTTTCAAACTGTTTCCTCTTGATCTGAATACGGTTGCCGTTCAAGATCACCCAGCCCGCCGTGGGATTTTCTTCTGCAAGTTTCCGCAGCTTGTTTTCCCCAATGCGGAAATATTTTGACGCTTCCTCAATGGTAAGCGTGTACTTTTCCCAAATAGGCACATCAGCATTGTTCATTCTATAAGTCCCCCTTTCAAACATGGGTAAAAGGTTAATAGTTATAAAGGGGCTGTGATCGGACGGTTAGCAGCATAACCTCACGGGAGTTTCACCCCTGCATGGTTCTCATGCAGCCCTACCCATTGCCTGCGACGCTTTGAACGCTCGGACTGTGGCGATAAGGGAGTATCATTATATATTCTGCGCTGTCGTCGCCCGCAAGCTGCTAAACTTGCTCCCCGGCGTGGTGTTGGTCGCTCGGCTGTCCCGGCAGGGAAAGAAAACCCCGCCGGATAGCGTCGTGGCGCACCCGCCGTATGGCTCGGCGCAAAAGGGACGTATCCGATCTGCCCTATGCTGCGCCGCCGTTATCTTGCGCCGCTTTCTTTGTCAAGGTTCAAAAAGCTCTGATGTGCCGCACCTACGGAAAGGGGAACATAGGCAGCGGCTTTACATCAAAACTGGAAGTCCAAGACAGCCCGTATCAACCTTGAACGCAAACGGTCGCGTATGTCCTCGTCAATTCCGAAATATGTATTTCCGCGTTCGTCACGGTATTTTCGGACAGACAGGGCGGCAATCTGTGCGTCGTAGTTCTGCAACACAATCTTCATTGCGTCCGGGTCGCCTTTGGTCGCGGCAACAATTACCGGGTAAGGTAACAAGCCGCGCTCGTCAAAATCGCTGTCAAATTTCTTCGTCGTCATAAGCGCGTTCCTCCAAATAGCGTTTTAGCAGCTCAAAAGAGCTTGTCCTGCGATACTGTACTGTGCTTCTTGAAATGTTGAGGAGTTTTGCAATGTCGTTATCAGTCATGCCCTCGAAATAGTACAGCAGGACGGCGTTACGTTTTTCTTCCGGCAAAGTGCGGAGTGCTTCGGCTAACAGCTTCGGCGTAATTCTTTTACCCGCCACGCAGATTGAATTGTCAGCGTATTCCTTGACAAAATAGCGGTCAACGGTATAAAGCTGGCTTTCTTCCTGTGGGGATAGGCTTGATAACGTAACTTCACGCAGTTGGTGTCGTCTTACGTCGCGGTGGGCGTTGCTGGCTTCACATTTAATGGCTTTCTTGCAAAAGCTATTAAAAGCGCAGCGGATTTCCCATTCGGTACGATTAGGCTCATTCATGTTCTCACCTCCTTTCGCAGCCGCGAAAGCGGGTGATTTTTTATGACTTCCCCTTTCAGTACCCACACCACCGCTTTTTGAGAGTTGCCAAATGAAAACGGCAAACTTTTTTGTCGAAATTTTCAAAAAGTGCGTCTTAAAAAGCGCAAAAAAAACCGATTGCATAATGCAATCGGGTAAAGAGGAATTATTAACACTTATATTGTGATGTGTGAAGGTAAAACCGTAGGCAAAAATGTTTTCTACGCTGGAGAAGATTTTTTTAATTGTTCACCATAAGGCGATAGCCATAAAAGCATAAAAAAGAACATGGCGATATTTCTCCAATACCGCCATATCCTCAAAAAAAGGTAACTTTAATAAGCTCCATTACTTGAAAAGAAAACAGCGGCATAATTTTCTTATGAAATGGTTGTTTTCCTTTTCAGTTGAAGCATAGAAAAAAGCATTGCTGCGATAGCTGCGCAAATATGACTAATCAATACAGCTATCCATATCCCGTTAAGCCCAAGTCCTAAATATGAAAAAAGATAAGCTAAAGGCATACGGACAATAATGTAATAAAAAATCATTAGGAGCATACTTTTAGAGGGCTGCCCCAAACCGTTTAGCATACCGAGGAAGCAATTTGTTATGGTGTTCAATATGTAACCTATCCCCACGATCAGAAAATAACCGCTTACGATTGACGCTACATCAGAACTTCTTACAAATAGCATGGAAAGGTATTTTGAGCTGGAAACTATAATTGCAGAGAGCAGAAACAGAAATAGACTGCCATATTTCAAAGCACATTTCAGATAGTCTTTTACCCTGTCCGTCCTCTTTCCACCTACACATTGCCCGATAATTGTTGTTAGAACCATATTTAATGCCATTGCCGGATAAAATAATATGGTTTCCAGTTTTCCAGTAATTCCATAAGCCGCTATTGCTGTGATACTGTAAGAGCTGATAAGGGCAGTTAAAAAAGTAGTGCTGATTGCGGGTATGCTTTGCTGGACTATTGCCGGGACAGCCTTTTGTATAAGCGGTAAAATGAAAGCCTTGTCAAACAGGTTAAGCCGCATATTAAACAGTCTTTTTTTCTTGAGATAGCAAATCATAAATACCAAGCAAATACTTTGTGAAATTAAGGTCGCTATTGCAGCACCATGAAAACCAAAAAAATGAATAAAAATAGGGTCAAGAACCGCATTGAGTATCGTTGATACCAGCATGGAAATCATTTGAAACATTGCATTTCCAAAACTTCTTAGGACAGCAGTAAAATATAAGAATAAGTAAACAGCTAAATATCCCAAAAGATAAATTGATAAATAGTTATATGCCATTTCATAGGTTTCAGTAGGGGTATTCATAATTTGCAAAATAGCTGGCAGGGATAATTCAAAAATAGCTGTCAAAATCAAAGAAAAAATAATTGCAACAGCAAACGAGGTAGCAATCAGACTTTCAATCTTTTTATTATCTTTGGAGCCGATTGCTTGTGATAGCAGTATAGAAATACCGTTTGTTGCCCCCATAGCAACAGAGGTTAAAAGCAGGATTAGCGGAGTTGAATTTGTGAGTGCCGCATAAGCTGTTTCCCCTAAAAGGTTTCCAATCCATAAACTGTCTACAAGGTTATAAGCCATATTAAGAAACATAGCCGCAATCATTGGCAAAACCATTGCCATTAAACACTTTTTTGTATTTCCATTGATAAAATCAATTTTTCTTGTCATTGTTAAGTCCTTTCTAATGAATGAATATCATTCATTTATATACTATTTTTTTGGCTGCCGATAAGGGCAGCCATAGATTTACAGCAGTTACCAAATAAAAGGAATTAGTCGCCATGTGTGCGCACAATAATTATCAAAGTCGCTTCCGAAGCGTAGCCGCAAGGCTCTTTCCTCAATTTGTATTCTTATTCCGTAACATACAAAGCAAATAATCAAAACTAATACTGGGGCTATTGCAGAACGAAAACAAAACGCTGTTCCTAATAGGCAAAGGATAGTTCCGACATAAGCCGGGTTGCGGACATAACGGTAAATTCCCGTTGTTACCAAGCCCTGTGTTGAATTTATTTTCACTGATAATGTAAAAGAGTGTTTTAATGTCCAAACTGCCCATGATCGCAATGTAGTTCCAAGTACCAGCAAAAACAGACCTAAATAGAAAAAGCAATGTGGGATAAGTATTTCTCCTATCAGTTCTGTTATATAGCCACATCTAAAAAATGTGCTTATTGAAAAGCTGCTCCAACAAGCAAAAATTACAAGAAGTAAAGTTCCGCAATCCTTGTTGGATATTTGAGGTTTCTTTATCCAGCCTTTGAAGTTATATAACCATATAACTATTTCTGCTATCATCATATAGGATATAGCATATATAAAATGATAATACTCTTGCATATTTACAAAACAGGTAGGGTCATTCATAAAATCTCCTTTCTTGAATGAACTTCATTCATTTAGATGTTTTTGAAATTCCCCTACTAAATAGCAGGGGATAATTTCAAAGTCTTAGAGCATAAATGAGAAAAGTGCGAATATTCTTCGCTTTTTCTTCTGTACTGGATTTCGTGTCTAATAAAATCCCAAGTTGCCCGTACACGCAGAATTTAGCAGCGGTTTGAATATTATCAAGTTGAATTTCGCCGTTTTCCTGTGCCTTTTCCAGTAAATAGGTGACAGGTTTTAGGAGCTTTTCGCAGACTTTCAATGCAAGCTGATCGTGAAACTTTTTGTTCTCTACAACATGAAGCGCGTTGTAATAGTCTGTCCCCTCCGTTTCTACCATAATAGGCATAGTTTCAATAATTTCTTTTAAGGTCAATTTTTCATTGCTTTTTGAAATAGTAAACTTATTTGCTATCTCGTCTGCATACTGTTCTATTGCGCTGTCAAAAAGGGCTTCCTTTGAGGGAAAATAACGATAACATAGCCCTTGCGCTACGCCAATCTCTTTTGCAATATCGGCAATGGACGTTTTTTCATATCCCTTTTCATAAAATAGTCGCATAGCAGTATCTAATATTTCCTGCTTCCGTTCCTCTGGCTCTTTCGTAATACGCATGACACACCTCCTTTCCTTATCATAGCAATGTAAAAAATCAATGAGTGAATACCAGTAAATATTACGGTATTATTTTGTTCCGCAAGCGATACAAGCCGTATTTCCTACACGCTCCCATGTAACATTTGAAAAGTGCCTTGAAAGCAATTTGCAAATTTCACTTTCAGAGTAAATCTTTACGTCCCCCTCTTTACTATACTTCATATAGAAATTCATAATAGCTCGCCCGATTGTGGGTTGCCAACAATCGCACAAAATAAAAGTTCCATTAGGCTTTAACACTCTATCAATTTCTGATAAGACTCTTTCCGGCGCAGGATAATGGTGAAAAGAGTCATTGCAATACACAACATCAAAGAAACAGTCGGAAAAAGGGAGTTGTTCGCTATCACCTAAAATGAGCGTTGCCCTGTTTTCTAATTTCTTCTGTGCAATTTCTAACATCTTTTCAGATAAGTCAAGCCCATACAGTATTTTGCTATTATCTTGCTGCAATATGAGCTTCATTACTTCCCCGGTTCCGCACCCTAAATCTAATGCCGTTTGATAAGATATGCTTTTCAGCCTATTGATGATAACAGGATATAATGTGCGGGCGTGCTGCCCTTTTATATCGCAGTCATAGGTTGGAGCTTGTTGGTTAAAGGCTATTTTTGATTTTTGCTTTGCGCTATTCATATATACAGCCTCCTTTCAGAGAAAATTATAGCACCGCCTTTCCGAAAAGTCAATGAATGATATTCACTCATTGATATAGTGCTATATTTAGGTAAATTCTTTGCTATGTACACTCATTTCAATACAAGAATAGGAGTTGTAAACTCATATAGGGTGATGTCTGAATGAAAAGAGAAGTCGAATTTGTGTACGATTTCAAGGCTTTCGGGCAAGCCATAAAGAAAGCACGCAGAGCAGCGGGATATTCCCGTAAGAAATTGGGGCATGAGCTGAATTTAGCTCCCCGTTACCTTGTTTCCATAGAAAATGAGGGGCAACACCCAAGTCTGCAAGTGCTGTATGAGCTTTGCACCTTTTTTGACATTTCGGTAGATCAGTTCTTTTTCCCGGATAAGGTCGCAAGTAAGTCCACGCAGCGCAGACAGCTTGAAACGCTGCTTGACGGTATAAGTGATACGGGATTGCAGATTATTACCGCAACGGCAAAAGAGATTAAGAAAGTCGAAACAGGGGACGAATAAACGTCCAGCGCACAACTGAATACGGTTTGAGAAGCGTTGTAATCTTTTGAAGATTGCAGCGTTTTTCTTTTGTAGAAGTTTGGCAAAACCGTTTTTTGGGTGTTGTAGGTAGTAGGAGAAACTTTCGTAGCAAGCATAGGAAAAGAGTACCCTTTTCCGTATTTCTGCCCGCCCTGTCGGTCAGAAATTGCTTGTTGGGAAGTGTCCCAAACCCTCTATGAGAACGGAAAGGAGCGAAAAACCATGAACGGACGGAAAAGGACGGTACAGGTCAAATTCTATGTGACAGAGGAAGAACGGAAATTGATTGAGGAAAAAATGAAGCTCGTCCCCACAAACAACATGGCGGCATATCTGCGCAAAATCGCCATTGACGGGTACATTATCCAAGTAGACCACACGGACATAAAGGCAATGACAGCGGAGATACAGAAAATCGGGGTGAATGTCAATCAGATCGCACGCCGCGTAAACGCGACGGGGAACGCCTACAAAGAGGATATAGAGGAAATCAAGGGGGTGCTTGCGGAAATATGGCGGTTACAAAGATTAAGCCTGTTAAAAGCACTTTGAGCAAAGCCCTTGACTATATCGAAAACCCGGACAAGACGGACAATCAAATGCTCATATCCTCTTTCGGGTGCAGCTATGAAACGGCAGATATTGAGTTTGGCTATACCCTTTCGCAAGCGCGGGATAAGGGGAACAATTTAGCCTTTCACTTGATACAGTCCTTTGCGCCGGGGGAAGTGGACTATCAGAAAGCCCATGAGATCGGGCGGCAGCTTGCCGACGCGGTAACAAAGGGGCAGCATGAATATGTACTCACGACGCACATTGACAAGGGGCATATCCATAATCACATTATTTTCTGCGCGGTCAACTTCGTAGATCATCACAAGTACGTTTCCAACAAACGGACGTATTACGGCATACGCAACATGAGTGACAAGCTGTGCCGGGACAACGGGCTTTCCGTCGTCGTCCCCGGTAAGGGCAGCAAGGGAAAAAGCTATGCGGAGTACCAAGCGGAGAAAACGGGGACAAGCTGGAAAGGCAAGTTAAAGATTGCCGTGGACGCGCTCATTCCCCAAGTTTCCAGCTTTGAGGAACTATTGCAGCGGTTACAGGCGGCGGGCTATGAGATCAAGCCGGGAAAATATGTGTCATGCCGCGCACCGGGGCAGGAACGGTTTACCCGCCTAAAAACCCTCGGCGCAGATTATACAGAGGAAGCCATAAAAGAACGGTTAGCGGGCAAGCGCACACGCGCCGCCAAAGCTCCAAAGGCAGAGCGCAAAGGCGTTAATCTTCTCATTGACATTGAGAACAGTATCAAGGCGCAACAGAGCCGGGGCTATGAACAGTGGGCGAAAATCCACAATCTGAAACAGGCGGCAAAGACTATGAACTTCCTTACCGAAAATAAAATCGAACAGTACGCCGATCTGCTCACCCGGATAGAGGAAATCACGGCAGCAAGCGAACAGGCGGGGGACAGCCTAAAGGAAGTGGAAAAGCGTCTTTCGGATATGGCGTTGCTTATTAAGAACGTCACTACCTACCAAAAGACAAAGCCCTTCTATGAAGCCTACCGTAAAGCCCGGAACAAGGAGAAATACCGGGCAGAGCATGAACGGGGTATTATCCTCCATGAAGCGGCGGCAAAGGCACTAAAGGCGGCGCAAATCGGCGGCAAGCTCCCCAACGTCCCCGCCCTGCAAGCAGAGTATGAAAAGCTCCAAGCGCAGAAAGAAAGCCTTTACGCCGACTATGGCAAGCTGAAAAAACAGGTACGGGAATATGATATTATCAAGCGGAACATAGACAGCATTTTACAGACGGAGAAAAAGCTGGAACGGGAAAGACAGACAGAGCGCGAATAACGTAATACTATTGCATTTTGAATAATTCTATTTGGGGTAAGTATGAGATAGCAATAAATGTTGTTGCTGTATTTGGAAAAGTGATATAATAAATCTTTAGTAAGGAATAGTGTTATGTAATATTTATTAAACATGGAAAGGATAGATTTATATGTACGAAAAACACGAACAATTATTTGATTTAGATGAAGAATGTACTTTATGGAAGTATATGAATTTTTCAAAATTTATCAACATGTTGAAAGGAAAACTATATTTCAATCGGTTGGATAATTTTGAAGATGTATTTGAGGGAACATTTCCACAATTCAATGTAGAACATAGGAAAGATGTGTATGGAAATGTAATTATACCTCAAAATACTTATGATGCCTTAGAACAGATGATGAAAAAGTATATATATGTGTCATGTTTTCATAAAAGTGAATATGAAACTGCATTTATGTGGAAACAATATGCTGATAATGATGGTATAGCAATAAGAACAACATCAGAGAGATTGAAAAAGTCTTTTGATAAAACTCCAGTAGCTATACACATAAGTGCTGTCAAATATATGGATTACAGTAAAGAATTTATGCCCGAAGGAAATGGATTATATTTAGGATTACATAAAAGAAAAAGTTTTGAGCCTGAAAGTGAGGTTAGATGTATTTATATGAAAACCCCCACAAGTAAACCTGATCCTGCTAATCCGTCCGACACAATTATTGATCCAAGTGAAAAGACACCATATGGAGAATATATAGATATCGACTTAGAAACGTTAATAAAGGAAATATATATATCTCCGTATGCAGCACCTTATATTAAGGAAAATGTAGACTTAATTGCAAATAAATTTAACATTACTGCAAAAGTGATTCAGTCAAAGCTTTTCATGCTGAATTAGACTATAAAAATGGCTCAAAATATTTGTTTAGAAAAAGGCTGGGACGCGGTAGCTACCACATAGCCACCGTGCCCCGGTTTTCTTATGGGTGCAGAGATTGGATTGTTACGCAATAGAACGGCGTTTTCAGGGGTAAAGGTATAAATTCCTTGCTGCCTTATTTTCCCGCCCGGAAAGCCGCATAAATCAAGGCTTATTTCGCCCCTATCGCGTCACATTCGCCCGCATTTTCCTCATGCGCTCGGCGGTCTGTCTGCGGGTGATACGCTTCCGGCAGTCCGGGCAGTAAATAGCCCGGTTGGAGATGGAAGCAAAAGGCGCACCGCATACACTACAACGGCGCATATCCTCCGCATGGTAAAGCTCGGCGTACAGCTCCTTATCTGCGGGCAGTACCGCGATACGGAACCATTTACAGAGCAGGGAATAGGAAATGAGCTGTGGGCATACGCAAGTGTCCCCGTCATCAAGCAAGATACAGTTTCCGCTATCATAATTGCAGCACGTCCGGCGTACAAGGGCGTTGACTTTCCGGCTTTGGGGCGGCGTAAGCCGCTTGATCTCGCTCATACCTCGTCGGCGGGGTAAACGGCAAGCCCCGCAAACTCCGCTTCGGTCATGCGCCCCACTTTGGCAAGGGTGCGGGCGGCAAAGTCCCGCATTTCCCCGTCCATAAAGGGCAGCGCGGCGTTCATAGCCACCACAAGCCCCTCCTTGCTGCCTGTCATGTAGATACTTAAAAGGTTGGTTTCCTCTACCGTGAAATTGTTATATTTGTTCATGCTCATACCTCCAATCCGTGATCTTTCCTTTTTGCCGCTGCTTTCTTTGGGGCGGTTCTCTTTTTATCCTGTGCAAGCTGCGCCCGAACAGAGGGGCGGGGCTTCCTTATCTGCCTGTCCCGGTTCTCGTCCTTTCCGATCAGCGCGTATGTGCCGTGCCTGTCCTTGATCTGCGAAAAGGAAAGTGTCTTATAGGGCAGCATAGAAAAAAGGCGGTCGGTGTCCTTTGTGGTAGCAATCTGCGTAAAGTAGGGGGACAGTTCCACCATGAAATGAGATTTATCCGGGCTGTTCGGGTCGCTTAACTCTTTTATTTTCCCTACAATGCGCCGTGCTTCCGTTTCGATCAGCCCGTCGCGCAATGCTGCGGTATGCGTTTCCAAGTCCCCCGGAACCGCCGATTGCTCCCGGCTGCGCCTTTCCTCCCGTAACAGAAATTGCAGGGCTTCCGGGTCATTGGGGATTGCTTCAAAGCGTTCAAACTTCCCAAGCTGCGGATTGGGGGAAGCGTCAAAGGGTCGCGCCGCTGGCTGCTCCCGTTCCCCATGCTCATAGATAAGCATATAGTTATCAGCGGGTAATGCCTGTTCGGTGACGTGCTTATAATGCTGCTGGTAGTCCAGCTCATAGAGATTGCCCTTGATCTTCCCGTCCTGTATGCCTGTAAGCTCCACGGCATAGGCAAGTACCCTGTCGCGGGTCTGTTCCCCGTAAAACTTCCATGTGTTGTGTTCCCGCGTGTCTTTCAGAAAAGCGTCGCGCTCCTTAATACAGCACGTCCCGGACGGGCGGGAAAACCACAAAAGCATTTTATCCCCGGCATTAGGGCTTTCTGCTGCCCGCTTTATAATCTCTTTGTCAATGTCAAAATCACTCTGATAAAAAGCGGTGTTCTGCTTCATGATCGCTTCAAGGGAAGCGGTCACGTCCACATTTTCAAATTTATTTAATTTCCCCATAATCAGCTCCTTTCCAAGTCCTGTGACTTATTCCTTGCCTGTTTCTTCTGCGCCGCCCGTTCCTTGTCGGCTTTGAGCTGCGCCCGGATAGAGGGCTTCTTTTCCGGCTTTTTCCCCGGTTTCGCTTCCGTTCCCTGTTCCTTTTCCGCTTTCAGTGCGGCGGCATACTCGGCAAGGGAGATCTGTTCGCCGCTTCTTGCCTTTGCTTCCAGCTCGTCGGCGGTAGGGGTGGGCGTATTGTTGATGATACCGTCAAAATTATTGTCGTTCTGTTCGATAGCGTCCTCGACGTGCTTTAAGGGGTTTGTCTTTTCCGGCGGTTCTGCGGCGACTGCAAACGCCTGTGTCCCGTTCCCCATAATGAGATACTTCCCGTCCTCCGATGTATGGTGAAGCCCGTACCCGGCTTCTTTCATCTGCTCGACGGTCATATCGGTTACAGAAAAGCTCCCCCGTGGCGTTCTGATCTGCTCCCCGGTCATGCGGGTATCGGGGGTAAGCTGCGGTGTCTGCTCCTGTAAAAACTCCGGCACTTCCTTATAGCCGAAACTGTCAACATAATGCGCCGTGTCCTCCCCGTTCTGATGAAGCACCACTATATCCGATACGGAAAGGCTGTGTCCCTTAAAATCTTTGGGGTGGTCGATATTGAAGCGGGTATAAATATCTTCAAGGGAAGTCCCCGGCGTAAGCTCTGCGGCATAGATCAGATTATAATTCGCCGCTTCCACGGAAAGCCCCGCCGCCTGTAAGCGGTCGTAAGGCTCAAAATGGTAGTCCCGCATACCGTCCCCGTCCTTTAGCTGGTAAATGGTAAAAGTGTCTTTGTCCGGCTCTTTTTTGTCGGCGGTCTGCTCCGGCGCGTCCTGTCCCGG
The DNA here is from genome assembly GCA_010206225.2 of Lachnospiraceae bacterium MD308. GTDB lineage: Bacteria > Bacillota > Clostridia > Lachnospirales > Lachnospiraceae > MD308. Next base: position 43,603 of record VIQU02000023.1, read on the forward strand.
CTCGGCGGCGGTCTGCGCTTCCTGTGCCTTTGCATAAAGGTCTTTCACATCGCCCTGTGTCAGCTCCCCGGTTTCCAGCTTCCCCAAAAGCTCCCGGCACTTCTCCGGGGTTCCCGTGTAGAGAATATCCCCCAGCTTCGCCATGCCGTTATCCTGTGCCACATACTCCTGCAAGAGATAGCTGTTTTCCGGGCTGTCGCTGTATGGGTTCTGCCGCACCTTGTAAAAGGTTTCCGGCGTGGAAGCGTCCCCCGGTTCCGCGCCCTGTGTTTCCTCCTGCGGCTGCTCCGGGGCTGCGGCTTTTTCTGCGGCGGCTTCCTGCCTTGCCCGTTTCTGTAACTCGGTGGGGCGTTCCCCGGTAAGGGGCTGTATGCACTTGATACAATCGGCGGCATAGATCGCATTGTCGTTTAACTGCCGCTGCCATGCTTCCGCGCTGGGCGCATAGCGGAAGCCGTTCCCTTTCAGTTCCTCCCGGATTTCCTTATCCGGCTTTTCGTCAAAGAAAATCTGCAAGCGGTTATCCGCTGTGTTGGCTTCCACACGTCCCCCGTCAAATTCCCAGCCCACATATCCAAGCTCTTTCCTCCGGGTAAGGGCAGTAATGCGGTTTTTTAATCTGCGTATCTCCGCGTTGTTGTTGGATAGCTGGTAGCTCTCAAAGGGTTTCGGGTTCGCCCGGTAGCTGCCGGACATGGACGCTTTCAGCTTTTCGATCTGTTCCGGGGATAAGTGGGGGCAGCCGTCAAGGGTCTTATTCTTTCGGTAATAGGCGTTGACCGCTTTCATGGTTTCCTGTGCCTGTTCCAGCTTTGCAAGTTTGCTTTCCAGCTTAGAAACGGCGTTCGGGTCGTCGGCACTGATACCGCCCATGCCGGTACTGCGGATTTTATCAAGCAAGCCCTGTATCTCCCGGTATTCCTCCATGTTCTTATCTGCGGCGGCGTTCTGCTTCTCCTTTTTGCGTACAGGGAAATTGCTTCCCCCGGCAATCATGATCGACGGGACGCGGGCGGTGATCTCATAGCCTTTATTCATGTTCGCCGCCAGCTTCCGGGCGTAAGCGTCAAGCAGCCCGTCAATCTTTTCATGGAAAGAGGGGTCAACACGCTTTTTCTGCCTTGCTGCAATCTCGGCGGCTTCGTCTACATAGTGGCGGTATTCTGCCGTTGCGCTTCCGGGCTTGTAATCGGAAAAGCTGATCGCTTCCTTTGCGCGTCGGGCGGCGTTCTCGTTGATCGGGTAATATGTAACCGTTGTTTCCGTCGGCTCCGGGGTGGAAGTCTGCGCTGCTTCGCTGGCGGGCGGCTCTGCCTGTTCCGGCGTGTCTGCTTTTTCAGAAACAGGGCTTTCCGGCTCCTGCGGCTTTTCCTGTGCTTCGGGTTCTCCCGGCTCCTGCGGTTCGGCGGTCTGTGCGGTTTCCGGCTCCGGCGCGGCGTAAGGCTCATACCCATTAGCGGCGTATTCCTCCACGGTCATTCCTGCGTCTGCCGCTTCCTGTGCGATTTCCTCCTTGACGTGTTCCTTGTAGGCTTCCAGTTCCACGTCAAAATCCCTAAGCTGGGGGACGGGCGGCAAGTTGTATTCGCCTTGATTGACAAGCCCCCGGCACTCGGAAACATAGGCTTGTATGGCGGTATGGTAGGCGGTTTCCGTAGGTGTCAGATTGTCCCCGGCTTGCAGGGCTTCCCCGGCGATACGCTCCATTTCGGATAAATTACAATGCAGTTTCAGATAGGGGATAAACTCATTCAGCAGCATTGCCCGGTGTTCCTTGTCGGCTTCCAGTGCTTCCCTGCCCTCGTTGCGCAAAAGGTAATTTTCCCATTCTTTATCGTTCAGATAATAGGTATGGTACTGTTCGATATGCTCCACAAGGGAACCGTCCCCGTCGCCCAAGTCCTGCCGCCCCTCGTAGTGGTCGGGCTGTCCGTTCATCACATAATCAATACGGAAAGCGGTCTTGTCGTAGCCGGGTCTTGCAAGGTTGGCTTCGTCCAATTCTGCGATAAGGGTATTTGCACGGGACAGGGGGATTGTTTCGCCCTCCCGTAGCTGGCTGCTTTCACTCCAAAGGATTGTGACGGTCGGCTCTGCGGCAAGGTCGGGTGTTGGCTCTTTTTCCGCTTCCTGTGCTTTTGCGGCTTCCCGTTCTTTTTGCAGCTCCGCAAAGTGTCCGTCAATGCTGTTGATGATCTCGGCGGCGGTGGCGCGGATTGTTTCAAGGGAACTTTTCAGCTCCGCAAGCTCCCGCCCGCTGCTCCACCCGGCGACGTACCCAAAGGAATAGTCGGACGTGTCAAGCCCATAGTGCTGGCACACGGTATAGGCGATACTTTCCGCCTGTACCTCGCGGGTTCGGCGGTCGGGTCTGTCCGGCTGTTCCTCCTGCGGGGCGTTTAAGTCAATGTCGTGCAGCTTCGCATGGGCGATCTCATGGATAGCGGTCTTTAGGTTCTGAAGCTCGCTCATTCCCTCGTCTATGGCAATCCGTTTTTCCTCCAAGTGGTAGTAGCCGTGTGCTGTCCCCTCGATCTTCTCAAAGCCCATAGGAACGGGAGAGGTCTTTTCCAGTGCGGCGAAAAAATCCTCGTATTTTTCCACGTCCCCGGTCAGCTCATTTGCGGAAAGGCTGGGAAGCTCCCGCCCCTCGGTCTGCGACACGTCGAAAACGGCGACGACTTTATAGGCGGGGATTTGGATTTCCTTTGTTTCCGTGACGGGCTTCCCGTCTTTGCCGATCACCGTCTTTCCCGTCTGCGGGTCTTTCTTTTCTACCTCCTGCCGGATTTTGTAAGGCGACGGGGCAAGTATGCGTATGCCTTTTTCCCCGCGCATTACGTTCCGTCCAAAGTTATTTTTCCATGCGTTAAATCCGGCGATAAGGGAAGCGTCGGGCTTCTGCATGGCGATCAGCAGCGTATTGTTGAAGCTGTAATTATGGAACTTTGACATGACTTGCAGATATTCTTTGTAGCGTTCGCTGTCAAACAATTCCGTGATACCCTGCTCCAAGCGGTCTGTGATCTCTTTCAGCTTTTCAGCGGGCTTGTCGGCGGTGAGAATGATCGGGTTGACCGGGCGCGGCGGTGGCGGGGAACCTGTCGGCGTTCCCGGCTGGGGTTCCTCCTGCTCCGGCGCGGCTTCGTCCTTTTCCAGCTTATCCGGGGCAGAACGTTCCGGCTCCGGGAAACTCATTACCTTGTATTCCTTTGGTATGTCGCTTTCGTGCCCGTTGTACCACTGTGAAAAAGTGTTGCCGTTGTTGTAGATATAGCCCTGCTCGGTAAACTGTCCCCGGTCTTTCTTTACAGCGTCCCGCCCGTATTCCTCGTACTTGAAATACTTCTTTGCTTCTTCGGGCAGCTCCAATTCGTCCAGCTCGTCAATGAGGTAAAAGCCATAGTCGGCTTCGGTTCGGACAGCGGGGTATATCCAGTAGCAGTCAAGGTTTTGTGCAAGGTTGATAAGGTCTTTCACGCTCCCGGCGTGTTCCCCCAGCGTTACCGCCGCCGTGAATTTATCCCGGTCGCCGTCGCCCTGCATTTCCAAGAGCTTTCCAAGATAATTCAGCTCGTCAATGGTGCTGCCCTGTACCACGGAAAGCGGCACGTCAAAGGGGTAGGCTTCTGTATTGGAAAAGCCATTGATGAAAAAATCCTGCGGGTTATCCGCTGTAATGCCGACGCTTTTCATAGCCGCGTGAAGCTGCTCCGTGGTGGTCGGCATGGAAAGCCATTCGCCGCCCGGTTGCCCGGTTTCAAAGCGGCTGCGGCTGTCAATTAAAACTGAAAATGTTTCGCTCATTCGTTTTCTCCTTTCTTTTACGGCAGCGTTACGGAAGCTGCCCTTTTTATTGTTTCCCGGTATGCTGCGCTGCACCCGCGCTTTCTGCCAAAGTTTTTTATTTTTTCAAGAGGGTTTGGGACACTTCCCAACAAGCAAAATCCCCGTCCGGCGCGGCAGCGTCGAAAGGGGATTTACGGAAAAGGGTACTCTTTTCCTATGCTTGCTACGGAACTTATTTTTTCTTCGGTATCTCAATCTTGTAGTTTACATACTTCCCGCCTGTATCGGCTAAAACAATGCTTCCGTCGTAGGTTTTGCCTGTTTTCGGGGAATACAAGCCCTTTACATTTGCCTTGCCGGATTTTAAGAGGGCGGCGGCAATCTTCGGGGTAAAGGCAACTTTCCTTTCCTCAAAGAAACGGTCGTTTTTCCACATGGTAAAGGCGCAATCCCGGTTAGAACAGTAGAAATTTTTCTTTCCCTCATGGACGGGGCTACCACAACGGGGGCATTTCCCGACAGAGGGCTTTTCCTCCCCGCCCGTGAAAACTGCCTTGCTTTTGTCGGCGGCGGTGTTCTCCTTTACCAGCTCCCGCGTCATAGCTTCAATGCGCTGCATGAAGTCCCCAGCGTCGGCGGCTCCCTTTGCGATCTGCGTCAGATTGTTTTCCCATTCAGCGGTAAGCATGGGAGAGGTCAGCATATCCGGCAGAATGGAGATAAGCGCGTTGCCGTTCGGGGTGGGGATAAGCTGCTTTCCCTTTCTTTCCGTAAAGCCGGACTTCACCAGCTTTTCAATGACAGCGGCGCGGGTGGCGGGAGTGCCAAGCCCCCGGCGTTCCGCGTCCGGGTCGGTGTCCTCGTTCCCGGCGCGTTCCATTGCCGAAAGCAAAGTTGCTTCGTTGTGGGGCTTCGGCGGCGTTGTGAAATGCTCCGTTACCTTTGCCGTGGGAGTTTCAAAGGTCTGTCCCTCGGTCAGCTCCGGCAGGGTGTTTTCTCCGTCACTGTCTGCGTCCTCCGGGTCGGGCTTGCCTTTCAGCGTCGCCCGGTAGCGGCGTTCAAGGTCTTTCCAACCGCCCGCAAGCACCGTCTTTCCCCGCGCCGTAAATTCCGTATCTGCGCATGAGAAAACCGCCGTGACCGCTTCAAAGATATGCGGTTCGGCGGCAGCGAAAATAAGACGCGCCCCGGCAAGGGTGAGGATATTCCTTTCACTTTCCGGCAGCGCGGCAAGGTCGGTCTTTGCAAGCTCCATAGTGGGGATAATGGCGTGGTGGTCGCTTACTTGTCTGCTGTCAAGCGTCCGGGAAACGTCCGGGGTAAACTCCGCGCCCTCCATAAAGGGGAGCTTCCCGGACAGCATGGTAACAGTCTTTGCCGCCGTGTCCTCCATATCGTCCGTAAGAAATGTGCTGTCTGTCCGGGGATAGGTAAGCAGCCGCTTTTCATACAAGGTCTGCGCAAGGTCAAGGGTCTGCTTCGCCGTGTAGCCGTAGATTTTATTGGCTTCCCGTTGTAAGGAAGTGAGGTCAAAGAGCTTCGGCGGGGCGGCGGTCTTTTTCTCTTTGGTGAGGGAAACGCATACCGCCTGTGCCGCTTCGCAAGCTGCTTTCAGTGCGTCGGCGTTCTTCCTGTCTGAAATCCTCTCGTTTACGGCTTCCGCGCCGGAGAAGCCAAGCCGCACATGGTAGTATTTTTCTTTCTTGAAATGGGAGATCGCTTCGCCCCGGTCAACCAGCATTTTCAGTGTGGGGGTCTGTACCCGTCCCACGTTCAAGGTCTTGTTATACAGGCAGGAGAAAAGCCGCGTTGCGTTGATACCGATAATCCAGTCGGCTTTTGCGCGGCATAATGCGGAAGCATAGAGCGCGTCATAGTCCCGCCCGTCTTTGAGGTCAGCAAAGCCCGCCTTGATCGCGCTGTCCTCCATTGAGGAAATCCACAAGCGGCGCATGGGCTTGTTACACTGTGCTTTCGTATAGACAAAACGGAAGATCAATTCTCCCTCCCGCCCAGCGTCGCAAGCATTGACTACCTCGGAAACGTCTGCGCGGTGCATAAGCTCCTTTAAGGTCGCAAACTGCTTTCCCTTGTCGGCGGCGACGTTGTACTGCCATTCCTCCGGCAGAACGGGCAAGCTCTCATAGCTCCATTTCTTGAACTGTTCCCCGTAGGCGGCAGCTTCCGCAAGCTCCACCAAATGACCGACACACCAAGAAATGAGGTAGCCCCCGCCCTCGATATATCCGTCCTTTTTCTCTTTCACCCCAAGCGCGGCGGCGATACTTGCCGCGACGCTGGGCTTTTCTGCAATAATTAGTTTCATTCGTGTCCTCCTTATAAAATTGAATAAAAAATCAGCTTGTGTTATAATTCAAAATAAAAATGGTGGTGATAATATGGGAATTAAAGTAACAGGTCTTTCTACACCTTTTGGTGGTATTTCATGGGAATATACAGAAGCAGAAAAGAAAGGCGTTCAAGAACTTTTCTTCTTCCTTGAAACTAAAAGGATTTTGGTAAATCCTATTGAAATGGAAATTAAACAATGGTGTATCAAATCAGCTATTGAAATAAAGGAAAAAATTACAGAGCTGCATTTTAAATACAATTTTTCTAACCACACAACGGATTGTATGCGTTCAATGATAGATGCCTGTAATGATTTTTTAGATAAATTAGGTGGTGTAAAAGAAACAGGTATCCTTTATAAAAATGGTAATGGTGATTGGGCAGATAGTATGTTTTCATCAGCAATGAAACGGTTTAGGAAAATTTTCAGAGATAATATCAACTTGCTGTCATCTGCATATAACTTGACCTTTCATAAAACCATACCAGAACAATATTAAGCATTGTCCTATTTCTTCTCTGTCAGCTTCTTGATACAGTACCCCACGCAAGGCGGCTCCCGGTTATAGGGACAGCCCTTGCAGCGCGGGGGAATGGAAGCGGGCGGCGATTTTCCTCGCCGCCCGTCACCCGGTTTCTGTATCATCATTCTTTCTAAGGGGTTGTCGGTGAACAGGGTCATGCTTCCTCGTCCTCCGTTCCCCCGTCGTCCCCGGCTTCGTCGGGTTCCGGCTCGTCCTCGTCGTAATCGTCAAAATCGAAATCGTCAAGGTCTGTGCTGCCTTTTACGTCCTGCTTCGGCTTCATGATCTTAAAGTAATAGAACGCACCGCCGCCCCCGGCAAGGGCAACGATCAGAAAGAGCAGCAGCCCGCCCGTGCCTGTTTTCTTTTCCGGCTGCTCTGCTGGTTCCTCCGTTTCCGGCTCCGCTGCCTTGCCGCTGCAAGCGGTCAGATTGGTGCTGCATACCGGGCATAGGGTGTTGACCGCGCCCGGTTCGCATTTCTCCGTACAGTTGCAGACTGCGGGCGGCTCCGTGGCGGTATTTCCGTCGTCGATCAGTGCCATAAGGTCGGCTTCGTCCACTTGATTTAAGAAATGCACGGTGTTCTCGCCCTCGTCGTCCCGGTCAATGAGGATATAAAAGTAATTGCCGTTTTTGGTCGTCACGGTGATAAGCTGCTTGTTGCCGCCGAAATCGTCAACAAGGGTCGCGTTCCCGTCCGGGGTGAGGGGTGCTTCCTTTTCGGGTTCCTCGTAGATAACGCCGCTGTCGTCTGCTCCCTCCGGGACTTGTGCATAGGCGGTGACAGAAAAGCCGCCCATGAGGATAAGGGCGGCGCATAAGGTCAGCAGGGTTCTAAAAATCTTCTTATTCTTCATTCTCGGTTTCCTCCTGTTCGTCGTTATAAGCGGGTGCGGGGGTCATGCCGGGGATTGCGCCCCCGGAAAGCATGGAAGTAAGCTCCTGCGGGGAAAGGCGCATAGAGCGCACAAGCTGGACGATCTGCAAATTCTCCGCTTCGGTTTTCTGCGCTTCCAGCCCTTTGAGTTTGTTCTGATACTCGGTGATCTTCTCGCGGGTCTTTTCAATCTCCCGGTTGATACGGTCAATCTTGTTTGCTGCCATAGTGTAAATTCTCCTTTCTGATTTTCAAAATATTTTTAATTCCAATTCATTAAGCCGTAACCTTTGATACAGCGGTAGTCAAGGGGGTAGCTTTTGATCTTGCAAGCGTCGCCGGAATTGCCCTCGACGGTATAAACGCGCTGCCCGTCCGTGCCGATCACAAGCCCAACATGGTCTGCGCTCCCGTCTAAGTCCCAGTCAAAAAAGATCGCGTCGCCGGGGGCTATGTTCGTATAGCTTCGGTCGCCCCATTGCCCGTGGGACTGGAACCACGGAATACCCTGTGACTGGCAGGCGGCAAAACGCGGCTCGCTTTTCCCGGCTTGATTGTAGCACCATGAAACAAAACAGGCGCACCATTCCACGCGGCTGTTGAAGCCGTACCAGCTCCAATAGGGCTGTCCCCCTACATTGCCTACCTGTGACTTTGCCCGGTCTACCACGGCGGTATTTCCGGGGCGTGTGCCGTTTACAAGCTGCACCCCGCTTAAATCCTCGGACGGGTTTGTGTCCGGGGAACCGCCGCCAAAGACTAAAGGCTTGTTGCCGCTGGTTTCCAAGTACACCCGGAACATTTCAAGCTGCTTCGGCGTGAGCAGTCCCGGCGCAAGGTCGGATATGGGCTTGTTCTCCAGCTTGACATTCAGAATGTAATAGTTATAGGCTACTTCTACCTCGTATTCGTAGGTTTCCGTAGAGGTTTCCCCCGTTACCGGGTCGGTGACTGTCCGTGTCCCTGTCCGGGTTTCCGTGCGGTGGCGTACCTCCACTTCCTCCGTGAGAGTGAGGGTATATTGCAGCGAAAAGATACGCTGTATTTCTGCCTGTGCGGTCGCCGGGGTGTAAGTCTGCAAGAGGGCGGTAAGGTAGGACGCTAATTCATGGGGGTTATGCCCGATACGGTCAAGGTCATAGCGGTACTCGTCATAGCCGGGGTGGTCACGCTCGATATTGTCTATCGTGCGCTGTAAATCCGTTTCCAGTGCCGCATAGTTATTTTCCACGGCGACTAAATCCGCGTCCTCCGACGTGTAGGAAGTCCCGACAATGCCGTTTATCATGCCGGAAAACATAGCCCCACAAGAGGACAGCGCGGAAGAAACCATAATGAACAGCAGCAGCGCACCTATGGCGATACATACGCCCGCCGGGTGCCGCCCGATAAAGGCAATGGTTTTCTTCGTCCCCTCGGCGGTCTTTTTCGCTGCCTTGCGGGTGTTCTCCGCTGCGTTTTTCACGGTCTTTGCGCCCTGTGCCTTGACGGTCTTTGCATACTGCTTTTTGATACGCTGCTTCTGCATATACCGGGAGAACGGGTTGGAAGCTGCGATCTGCGGGTTGTCGTGGAGTGCCTTTTGGTAGAGATAATTCGCGTTCGCTTTTTCCGCTGCCTTTTCAGCCTTTGCCGCCGCCCGGTAGGGTTTGAGCTTATGGCTGCGGTAGCCCTCCTTGACTTTCCGCGCCCCGTACTTCGCGCTTTTCTCCGCTAATTCTTCGGATTTGTGCGCACCCTCCACGCCGGAATTGTCCTTTTCCACGGAATGTACCTTGTTATGGACGAAAATACCCGCTTCCTGCGCGGGGCGGGATAACGGGTTTTTATGTGCCTTGCCGTAGTTCTGCGGCTTTTCCCGTTCCTCGAAATGTAGGCGGGTCTTGCCTTTCCCGGTGGCTTCGTCAAAGGTGCGTTCCCTCACAAGTTTCTTTTCCTTTGGGATTTTCGCCCTTGCTTCGTCCAGCTTATCAGCGGCTTTGTCCGATCTCTTGATATACTTTTCAAGCTCCGGCGTTGCCCGTTCTTCCTCGGTGAATTGCAGCCGGGAAGTGCGGGCGCGGCTTTCGGCTTCTGCCTGTGCTTTCCTTGCCGCCTTTTTGCTGGCGTTCCGGGTATGCGCCCCGTCGATATGTTCCAAAACACGCTCGGCGGTTCCCGTGTCCCGTTCCGGCTCCGTCCCCGGCGCATGGGGCAGGGGCGGTGCATTGGGGGAAATGTCCGGGGCGGTGCTGCCCGGTATGGGCTGCGCTGCCTGTGCGTCCTGCGCCGCCTGTTGTTCCGGCGTTTTCTGCAAGACAGCTTCCCGCGCCCGTTTGCTGATACGCTTTTTCGTGCCTTTGGTTTCGTTCACTTCGATAGCCCCGTCGCGGGTCATTTTCTGCATGATCTTGTCGCGGGCTTTGTACTGCTTCATGGTCGTTCACCTCCGATCTGCGCCCGGCAGGGGGCGCAAGGTTGCTAATGGTTGTTTCCTGTAATCGTGGTCTGAAAATGGAATACGCTCTTTTTCCAGCCGTGGCAGAATGATATTTTTTACATAGGATTCATTGGTTTCAGCAGCGATAAAGTAACGGTCAAGTTTGGCACATGGGACAATCTCGCTTCCCGAACCTGCAAAGGGAATGACAATCAGATCACCCGCCTTGCTGCTTGCAAGTATCATTCTTTCTGCCAGCTTTTCCGGCTTCTGTGTGGGGTGTCCCGTTGATTCCCTGTAATTTGGCATAATCCTTGAAAATTCCCATACATTCCCGCAGGACTTTCCTTTTGGATTTTTCCGCTTGTCTTTTTCCCCGCCCTCATCATAAGGGACACGGATAGCGTCTATGTTGATTTCGTGCAGGGGGTTGCTGTAAAACCATAAAAATTCCGCTTCATTCCGATAGGCTGCTTTTGCGGGTCGTCCTGTCCTGTAATTCCATACAATCAGATTCCGCTTTATCCAGTCAAATTTGTCTAAGACTTCAACGGATAACTTGTCGATCATCTGACTGCTTCCCCAACAGTAAAATGCTCCCGTGGGCTTTAAGATTCTGTAACATTCCCTTACCCATTCCGTACACCATGCAAGGTATTCCGAAACGGTCTGAAAAACAAAGTCAAAATCCCCTTTCATGCGGTAGTACGGCGGGTCAGCAATTATTAAATCCACACTCCTTTCCGGCAGTCCCCGCAGTACCTCTATACAGTCAGCACGGTAAATACAGTTCCTTTCTGGTTGTTTGACATTTAACATTTACGCGCCGCCCACTTCCTCCGGCTTCGTCGTCATGACACGGTACAGCTCGGTATCTTTGGGGAAACGGTCTACAAAGGGCAGAATGACGTTGCCATAGAACAAAAGCCCCTCGCCCGCTTCGGAGTGGGTGACGTAAGACATTTGCTGCGGGGAAATGTTGAGCTGCTTTGCAAGGATCGCCCGGTCGCCCGCCGCCTGATTGAGCATGAGGACAAAATCACTGTTCTCAAAGATATTCTCTACTTCGCGGGAAGCAAGCAAATCCTTGACGTTCTGCGTGATCGCGGTCGGTATGCCGCCCCATTTTCTGAAACGCTTCCAAATCTCCACCGAATAGGCGGCGGTCTGCTCGTCTTTCAAAAGCAGGTGAAATTCGTCCATAAAATACCGTGTGGATTTCTTCGCCGCCCGGTTCACGGTGACGCGGTTCCACACTTGATCCTGCACGATCAGCATACCTAACTTTTTGAGCTGCTTCCCAAGCTGTTTAATGTCAAAGCATACAAGGCGGTTTTCAAGTTCCACGTTGGTACGGTGGTTAAAGACGTTAAGGCTCCCGGAAACATAAAGCTCCAATGCTGCCGCGATACGCGCCGCTTCCGGCTCCGGCTGCTTCAATAGCTCGTCGTAAAGGTCGCCCAAAATCGGCATTTTTGCCGGGTCGGGGGCTGCAAGGAAAGGGCGGTACACGTTCCTAACAGCGCGGTCAATCACCGTCTTATCCACGGGCTGTAAGCCCTCCTTGCCGCCAACGATCAGTTCACAAAGGGAAAGGATAAAATCGCTTTTCAGCGCAAGCGGGTTGTCGTCCTCGCTGTAATTGAGGTTTATATCCATAGGGTTGACGTAGTGCGGGCTGGTGGGGGAAAGCCTTATCACCTGTCCCTGTAACCGCTGCACAAGGGGGTAATAGTCGGCTAAGTCGGGGCGGTTACCCGCCCTTTCTCGCCTAAGAACCGTACATGAGCGTTTCCACTCATACGGCTCAAGCATTTCATCACTCTTTCGAGCGGCTCTCAAGATAGATTCGTTGGCAGTCGGCGTGAACATACGCCATATTTGCCACTTCCTCCTTGCCACCGCAGGACTTTGGTACTTTAAAGAAAATTTCCCTCTCGTCCGAAATGTCCAGTGGCATTCCACAGTGATAGCAACAGCCGTCCTGATTCTTCCAGATTAGTTTGAATCTCCCTGAAAGTTTCTTCATTCCCTGATTGAACTTGCGTTGTTTGAAATATTCCGTATCAAGGAACGGATTGGCTGCTTCCCTTACTTTTGTGTGTCGGACAATCGGCGTATGGTCTACCCGTATCAGCTCCTTTGTGTCCGTAGCGAACACCCAGTTTCGGTTTTCCCTGCGGTGCCAATACCTCGTGGAAATCCACCATTGCCCTTTCTTCGGATGCCGCCTTTTCGCCCATCTCCACAATAACTCATAGAGAATATAGTCCAAATGTGCAAACGCTTCTGCCGCACACACAGACTGGTGGTAATTCGTCCATCCTCGGATTTGTTGGTTCAGTTTCATAATCAGCACGTCCTGATTCCATGCTTTCCCACGTTTCAGTATCGTGTCAGATAAATTCCTCACGACTGCCTGTATGGATTTCTTTGACGGCTTCACAATCAGCTTTCCTTTAAATTTTCGGAATGTCCAGCCTAACATATCGAATCCGTCGTTGATGTGGGTGACTGCCGTTTTCTCGTCAGATAATTCCAAGCCCCTTGTTTTCAGGAAGTCTTTTATCAATTCCTTTGCTTCCAAGGCGATTTCCTCCGTTGCCGCTGTTACTACAAAATCATCAGCGTAGCGCACCAGATTGACCTTGTGGGCGTTCTTGAACCGTAAGTCCACCTTCCCAAGCCTGTTGGTGTGGAATCTGTCTGACAATACTTTCTGCATACCGTCCAGTGCCATGTTTGCAAGAATCGGTGAAATGACACCGCCCTGCGGAGTGCCGTCCTCTGTCGGGAACAGCTCCCCTTTGAAGATAAATCCCGCTTTCAGGAACTGTTTCAGAATGGATTTGTCCATAGGGATATTTTCCACTAACCATTCATGGCTGATGTTATCAAAACAGCCTTTAATGTCGCCCTCTAAAACCCATTCGGGCGATACCTTGCGTGACAATGCCGTGAAAATATATTCGCACGCGTCCTGACAGCAACGCCCCTTTCTGAAACCAAACGATTTCGTGTCGGCGGTTGTTTCTGCCACTGGCTCTAATGCAAGGGCGTACAACGCCTGCATTGCTCTGTCATACATAGTTGGAATTCCTAACGGACGTTTCTTTTTCTTAGCTTTCTTCTCGATATAGACACGTCTTAACGGTTTTGCTTTATAGCCTTTGTCTGTCAATGATAGGACAGCCCTCATCTTCATTGCAGGCGTTGACCAGATTTCCCCGTCCACCCCTGCGGTTTTCTTTCCTTTGTTTGTGGTCACACGCCTTACGGCGAGTGCTTTTGCATAGAACGAGTGTGTCAATAAATACTGAAGCCGCTTCACTGTGTTCCATTTCTTTTCCTGAGTTGCCTTGACAATCCTGACTTGCAGCCTATTAACTTCCTGCTCCGCTTTCTTCCAGTCGATAGTTTTCCACTGCGCAGAAAGCCGCTTGCTGTCCGATAATCTCTCAGAAACTGGCGTTTCCGTCGTTGAATTATTACCGTTCATAGGTTTACCTCCATTCTTTGCCATGAAATACCGTGGGATAAGTCTGCACCCTTTCGGGTCAGGGCAAATCTTGAACCCCTATGCCCCGCCATTACAGCAGGGCCGTTCGCTTTTTATCCCGTTCCTCTACCCTCTGTGCCATTTCTCTGCCTTACGGCTTCGATACCTTAAATATAAGGAACACATAGGGCTTACCAAGTTCCGCATAATAAATAATTGTGAATGCCTTAGACGCCATCTTTGAGCCGGGAGGAATCATGTCCATTTGTTACGGCGTTGCGAAAGCCGCCGCAACCACCTCCGCACCTTTTGGTGTAAGTGTATCAGCCTTATTTCACTTATTCCCTGTAACGACTCTTACAATGGTTCACTTTACATTCGTCATAGCACTCTTATCCTAACAGTACGCCCGACTTAGGCTGTCAGGTTTCCCATATTGTCCCACAAGCTTTCCACCTGAACGTTACCATCCACGCAGATTGTGGTAGGATTACCCCAAATGGATAGGGTAGCTGACGACCAGCAATTTATTATGCGACTTCTTGTCGCACCTCTGCTTCCGGATCGCAGATGATTATATCGTCGTCCGTAATGAGGAAAGCGTTTGTCATTTCCCGCTTTGCCGCAAAGGATTTCCCGCTTCCCGGCGTTCCCAAGATAAGCCCGTTGGGGTTTTTAAGCTGCTTGCGGTCGCAGAGTATCATGTTGTTACTAAGGGCATTTAAACCATAGTAAAGGCTTGCGCCCCTCTGAAAAAGCTCCTGTGTGATAAAGGGGATAAAGATCGCCGTGCTGGAAGTCGTCAAGCCCCGCTGTATGGGGATAAGGTTCTCCCCGATAGGGACGCTTGACATTAGCCCCGCTTCCTGCTGGTAGTCAAGCCGGGTGAGGGCGCAGTTATATTTCTGTGCGATACCCGCCGCCGCGAAAATGTCATTTTCCAGCTTCCTTTTTGTGTCTGCCATGTTCACCACAAGGAAAGTAAGCAGATACATACGCTCATTGCGGCTCTGTAAATCCTGCAAGAGATTTTTCGCTTCGCCGCCGAACGTGGCAAGGTCGGACGGTATAATATCCATGTCGTACCCGGCGCGGACGGCTTTCTTCTGTTCCTCGATCTTCATTTTGTCAAGGTCGGTGATTTTCCGCTTTACGGTCTTGATCGCTTCCGTCTGGTCGATACTGCGGATATGCAAGTTTACGATCACGCCTGTTTCAAGGTCTAACATATCCGCTAAGATACGGTCGTTTAACTCCGGCGCAAGTATCTGTAAGAACGATACCGCGCCGATCTTGCGCCCCATGCGGAAGTAACGCCCCTCGCCAAAACGGAAAGAGGGCGGGGCGATAAAGTCCTTTGTGGTAAGCCCGGACGGGGCAAGCCATGAGAAATCAAAATGGAACGGCTCCCCCTCCGGGTGGAATACCCCGTGCATGGTCTGTAACCGTTCGTACCCGGTCATAGGGCGGGCAGATACCCCCAGCACCTTGAAATTGTTCAGTATGTCCGTTTCGATACGGGAAAGGCGGGATTTTGCCGCGCTCATGTTGTCGGCTTCGATAGTGAACGTGATATATTTGTGCTTCACAAGCCCGTTGTTCCCTTTGGAAAGCTGGCTTTTCAGCATATCCCCGTATTCGGTACGGATAGAATTGAAAGCGTCGTCCTGCGCCGGAATGTTGATCGCCTTTTCCGCTTCCTCCCGTTTAGTCCCTTGATTGATGAAAGAAAGCTGCACCGAAACGGAAGCGTCAAAGTAGTTGAGGAAGTCGCACCAGTTCTCAAAAATGGCGGTCTTGTCGTCTGCCTGTGCAAGCTGGTAGTTTATATCCTCAAAGACAATGCTTTTGCTGTATTTCCGTTCCGTTACCCGGCATATCCCGTCCGGGTACAGGTTGATGTAGGGGATTGTCTGCTGGGCGGTGTGCGCCTTTCCGTCCCCCTTTGCCTGTCTGATCGCGGCGGCGATCTGCTTCTTCTCGCTGCGGGTCAGTTTCCGCTTCGCCTTAGTTCCGGGGCTTTTTCCCGGTGCGCCGCCTTTGGTTGGTTCCTTTGACAATCGCTGATACCTCCTTTTCCAGTTTCCGCTGCTTCTCCAAGACAGCGTATAAGTTCTGTGTCTGATAGGGTCGCTCCTTTGGTCGGACAAATTTTGTCTGAATGATGTTCTTTATCACGACTTCAAGGGGCTGTCCGTGCTTCTCGTACATTGCCATGAGGAAGCAGGGGAGCATGACGACGATCATCACAAATGCCGCCGCGCTGGTTCCCGCGCTGTCCTTTAGCAAGAAAAAAAGCGGCAAGCCTACAATAAGTGCTGCCGCAAAACAAACGATCTGCCGCTTCGTAAGGTTGAAAGCGACTTTCGTTTTTATCTTTGATAAATCCTTTGGTACGGGTACATACGCCATACCGAAAACCTCCTTTCTGTCAGAGTTCTATGCTGTTTTTGGTTTCGTTCCCCCATGTGTCCCAGCCCGCCGTTTCCTGCCTTGCGAAAAGCTCTATCCGGGGAATGTCGCCCATAAGGGCAACGATTTTTTCCCGCGTTATATCCGGCTTTTTACTGTGCTGCTCTACGGGGGAGATGATGAATTGATGAATACCCGCCGACTTTCTCTTTGGGTGTCCCCGTGTGGCGAATAAGCAGAGTTCCGCGTTTCCCCGCGTCCAAAATCCCAAACCATAAAACCATGTATAGGATTTTTTATTGAGTTTCAGCCATACAAAGGCGGCGGTCTTATAGGTAAAGCCCCAAGCCTTGATAAGCCGCAGGGCTTCGGGAAGCTGGGGGAATGTCGCCCACAAAAAAAGTGCGCTGTCCTCTGCCGCAATATCCGCGACTGAAAGCGCACATAATTCCTCTATGCTCATGGTCGGGTAGTGGTGTTCTGCTGCGCCGGAAAGCCGCTTCTGTGCGTACTTCCACGGGGGATCGGCGTAGATTATGCCGTATTTCTTTTCAATGGGTTCTCGTACCTCCTTTCGTCTGTGCTTCCTGCAAGTCCCCCATTATGGCAGTCAAGGCAAAGGTCAATATATGCCCTTTGCCCGTCCCTATTGTATGGGGGTTTTCCCGCGTCAAGGTCGGGTCGTATTTTCGCCGCTTCGCTCTGAAAATCTCCACCCTGCCCTTGACACGCCTTTAGTGCGCCGCGAAAATTGACTTTGCAAGTGCGCCGGATTTGAACAGGGAAAAGCAGAGGATAACCGTATAAGCCGCAAGGGAAAATATCGCGCTGTGTAGGTTGTCTGCCACGGTGATATTGTTCACCAGCACCGCATAAATGCCGACGCACACCATGATGAGGAAGCCTTGAAAGCCGATAGCGAACAGGGCTTTTAAGTAGTTGTTGCCGATCTGCCCCCATTCCCGGTTTGTCATTGTTGCAAATGGGATAGGCGACACGGAACAGTAAAGGTAAATTTCAATCATTCTGCCATACAGGATAACCGTGATAAGCACCGACATAATTTTCATGCAAAGGCTCACAAGGCTTGTTTCCATAACCAGCAATAAAAGTTCGGGGATTTCCATTGCGTCAAGCCCCTCCTGCATGGAAGCAAGGGCGGCGGCAACATCAATGTTCGTGCTGCCGCTTATCACCCCAGCCGCGCCGGAAACGACGTGCTGCGCAACGTCAAAGACTGCCATAGTAATATCAAAGGTGTGGGTGACAAGGTACACCGCCACCCACGCCTTGAAAAACCACTTGAAAAACATAAATGTGTCAACGTCGTGCATATTGTTCTTTTCCGTAACCATGCTGATAAGCTCCACGCATAGGACGTAGGTAATGACAAGCCCCGCAATGGGGACTATGACATTTTCTGATAACGTGCGTATCATGCTGAAAATGCCCGCGTTCCAGCCCTGCGGGGTCTGCCCTACCTCTGCGGCAATCGTGCCGACTTTCTCGTTTACGTCCCCGAACATAGTTGACAGGTTCCCGTTAATGGCTCCTATGAGGATTTCCTTTATCCATTCCGTGATCGCGTCAAGTATGTTCTGCATAGGCTCTTACCCGTGCTTTTTAGCCGAACAGCCCGGAAAGCAGGGGTACAAGGGTCATGCCGATCAGCGCAACGCCGCCGCCCGCCATGAGCTGCTTCATGCCCTGTGATTTCGCGCCGGGGTTGTCGTTGCCGTAGCCCTCCATGAGATTGATTACGCCCCAAATGCCAAGCCCTGCTCCAAGTGCGATAACAAGTGTCTGCAAAACGTCTACTGCGCTGTTGAAAAATGCCATGAATATATCCTTTCTGCCGCGTCTGCGGCTGTCCGGCAAGCGGACAAAAGGCGGTCAGCGATTGGTCGCCGCCGCATAAAAAAACCGCCCTGTATAAAGGCGGTGTCCCCACGCTGCGTAACTTCTGCGGCGCGGCGGTATTCAGTTGTAAGGGTTTGGGCGGTACGCTGCCCGGTAGGGGCGCGTATCAGATAGCCCGTGTTTACGTTCTTGATTTCAGATCAGCTCCTTAAAAATATTTTTTATGAATGACAGGTAGGAAAGGGTCTTTTATCCGTAGCCGTCGGCGGTGTGGGAATGTGGGTAACTGGCTGTCTTATGGGGCTGTGGGAAACGCTGTTTGCAGGACGTGGGAAAGCCGCACTTTGGCTTTTCCATGTGCTGTGAATGGCGTTTTCCATAGCCCCATAGCCTGTTATCCACATTTCCATGCCGCAAATCTTTTAAGCCCTGTCACTGTTTCGGGACAAGCCCCATGCGGCGGGCTATTTCCTCCGCGTAAAACTCCACATAGCGGCGTTCCATTTCTTCCCGCCACCGCCAATACTCCTGTATTGCTGCGTCAATGGCGTTTGCTGTATCCAGCAGCCACTTCATTTCAAGCTGTTTCCGTTGCTCCCGCTGCTTCTGCTGTTTCTTTCTGATACGCTTATTCATTTCTTGCGTCCTCCTGTAAATGCGCCCGGTTCTTCTCGTAAAGCCGTTCGCAATCCTTGATAAATTTCCGCAGGGCGGCTTGCCGCCGCTGTTCCTCCCGGATTTTGGGGTTGACAAGCAGGGTAAACCGCCCTTTGTCTGTGCCGGGGTGTTTATTCACTGTCTGCGTCCTCCTGCAAATCCTCCCCGTCGATCTCGTAAACGTCAAATTCCTCGTCCGGCTTCACAATGGCGGGGCGGCGTTTGATGTGCTTTTCCATGTCAAAGGCGTTCTTCGGGTCTGCGTCGGAGAGGTACTTGTATTTCGGGTGCTTCGTTATATCGAATTTATCCGAAAAGAACGGGCGTACCCCGCGCACCTGTAAAATGCACCTGCCGCCGTCCATGACGGCGATCTCGTCCTGCGTCATAAGCTCCTTTCCCAATTTCTGATAGTTCATACCGTGGGAAAGCTCCCGTCCCCTCGTTTCGGAAGTGTTGAAGCTGTCTATGGTTTCCTTGCCTAAAATCTCCGATATTTCTTTGAGGGTGCTTTTTTCCTTGCCGCCCAAGAAAAGGGTCGTGTCGCAGTTGCCGACTATGGTATCGGCGTTGTCCTTGTAAATCGCTTTTAGCTGGCTTTGTGATTGCAGAATGATTGAAGCGGATATTTCCCGGCTTCGGATTGTGGCGATCAGCTTTTCAAACTTCGGTATCTGCCCGATATTCGCAAATTCATCAAGCAAGCACCTTACATGGACGGGAAGCCGCCCGCCGTATTCATCATCTGCCTTGTCGCACAAGAGGTTGAATAGCTGGGTGTAGAGAATACTCACAACAAAGTTAAAAGTGTCGTCGGTGTCGCTGATAATGACGAAAAGGGCGGTCTTTCTGTCCCCAAGCGTGTCAAGCTCCATTTCGTCCGTTTCCATAAGCTCCCGCAGCTCCCGTATGTCAAAGGGGGCTAACCACGCGCCGCAGGAAATGAGGATAGAGCTTCGCGTCTTGCCCGCCGATAACAGGAATTTCTTGTACTGCCGGACAGCGAAATGCTCCGGGTCTTTTTCTTCCAGCCGTTCAAACATGAGGTCAACCGGGCTTTGGAACTCCGGGTCGTCCTCGCGGGCTTCGCTGGCGTTTATCATTTCAAGCAGCGTCGTGAAGTTCTTTTCTTCCTCCGGGGCTTCATAGTGGATATAGCCGATAAGGGCGCAGTAGAAAAGCCGTTCCGACTTCACCCAAAAATCCTCCCCGGATTTCTCCCCGTCGCCTTTGGTGTTGGCGATTATGGTATTTACCAGTTTCAAAATATCCTTTTCACTCCGCAGATACGCAAAGGGGTTGTACCGCATGGACTTCTTGAAATTGATTGTATTTAGCACTTTTATTCTGTACCCACCCCGCTGTAAGAGCTTTCCGCACTCGATTAAGACAGTGCCTTTTGGTAATGTCAAGTAGGGAACAAGAAAAAGTGTATTTTCTTTTTAGTTGGTTACACTGTCCTTGTCATTCTCAATAAGCCGCACCACCTTGTCCGTAAAGGTTTCCCGGCTCGTTTCGCTGAAATGGATATGAATGTCAAAGGTGGTATTCCCTATCCGCTTCACAAGGTCGGGCTTCGCGTCCAGAGGGGCGGCGGTGCGGCTGGTCTTGCTGGTGTCATGGTTCATAGGCTCTCCTTTCCGTTCATCAATCCCCTTAACCGTTCCATTTTCCCCTGTGCCGTGGCTTTCCTGATGTTCTCCCCGGTAATGCAGACAGGGCAGCACATTTCAAGCAGACGGTCATATATCCGGGCATGGGCGGTGTCCTCCGGGTGCTGCAATTCCTCCAGCGTCAAATTCGTTGTGACAATTAGCGGCTTCCGGCTTCGGTATCGGCTGTCAACCACGTTGTAAACCTGTTCAAGCCCGTATTCCGTGCCGCGCTCCATGCCGAAATCATCAAGGATAAGCAGAGGGAAGCAGCAAAGGCGGTCTATGTATTCGTTCCTGCCCTTGTAGCTGGCGGCAAGGTCATTGAGTATCAAGGCAAAATTTGTCATGCACACGGAAATCTCACGCTCCATAAGGGCGTTGGCGATACACCCGGCAAAATAGCTCTTGCCTGTGCCTACCTTGCCCCATAGCAGATAGCCGATATTTTCCGCTTTCATTTCCTCCCAGTTCGCCGCATAGAATAAAGCCTTATCCATTTGGGGGCATTTGCCGTTGTCATTTTCAAAAGTCCACTGGCGCATGGCGGCGTTGGAAAATCCCCGGCGTTTCAGTTCTTCCACGGTGTCGCGGTGCTTGCGCTCCCGGTCGGCGGCTTCCTGCTTTTCCCGGTGTTTGCGCTGGCAGTCACATTCTTTCGGGTGTCGGTCACGTCCGAAAAGCCCCTTTCCCTCGGTGAAGTAGGCTTCTTTGGGCTGGCGGCAGCTCCCGCAGTATAAAAGCCCGTCCTCGCCCGTATAGTCCTCCGGCTCTGCTTCCTGTGCCGTGGCAAGCCGGAAAATAGCGTTATCATAATCGCTCATAAATCGTCCTCCTTGTTCATGGTCTTTTCCACGCCCTGTTTACGGGGCGTTATATCTCTGCTGTCAAAGGCTCTCGCCCTCCTTGTAGGAATAATCGGGGATTCCTTTTTTCTCTGTTTCCTTTCGGTCACGCCCCGCCCACATACGGATAGCGGCGGCATGGTTGGCATACTCTTTCCCGATAGCAGCCATGTACTCGCTCAATTCCTCAATGAACCGTTCCAGCCTATCTGGGTATTCCCCTTTCAGTTCCGCATACTCGGATTCAGAGAGGAAAAGGTTTTTATATCTGCCATAGGGTGCGGGCTGCTCCCCACTCACTCCCATTCGTTGATTCTCTTTTAGTTTGTTTATATTTATTTGATTAGGGTAAAGTTTTCTTGATGTCATAGGTAAAGTTTCCTTTAGGTCTGATGTACAGTTTTCTTTATGACTGACATCAAGATTTCTTTGTGTCATAGGTAAAGAAACCTTTACTACTTCCGGCACTTTCACATAAAGGCGGTTCGGCGCGGAAAATCCCCGGCGTTCCCTCTCCAAAAGCCCGGCAGCGTCCAACTCATTCAGTGCGCTTTGTATCGTCATGGTGCTTTTATCCAGTATTTCCGCTATCTCCGTAATGGGATAGACAATGTATGTCCTGCCCTCGCTGTCCTGCCAGCCGTTCTTCTGTGAGAGGGCGGAACGGTCAAGGAGCAGCGCATAGAGCAGCTTCGCCGTCTGTGGCAAGTCCATTTTCAGTAGGAAACGGGGGTAGCGGAAAAACGGCGGCATTATTGTTTCAGTTGTGATGTATTCAGCTATGGTTTTCACCTCCTGTCTGTGGCTTCTGTTACGCATTTAAAACGGCTTTTCCGGGGGTAAAGGATAAATGTACCGCATACCCGTTGAGCAGTAGCTGGAAAGCCTTTATTTATGGGCTTCGTTCATATCCTAAATGCGTAGAAATGTGGTATCTTTTCCGCTGTCGCTCGGCTTCTTTCCGGCGGCGTATTCTTACGGCGCAATCGGGGCAGTACTTCCCCCGGTTCGATTTGGGGAGAAACTGACCGCTGCACTCGGTACAGCGTTTCAGTTCTGCCCGGTGTAAAAGGGCGGCTTCCAGCTTCCAGTCAAGGGGAAGCACGGCAGAGATAAACCAGCGGCAGAGAAGCGAATAGCTGATACTCTGGACGCATACACAAGGCTCTCCATAGTCCAGCGCGATACAGTTGCCGTTGTCATAGTTGCAGCACTCATGCACAAGCCGACACGCCGCCCGGTGCTGGCGGTAGTCCATGTAAGGGCGTTTACCGTTCATTATCCCGCCCCTTTCCGCGCTCCGGCTCACGCCTTAAAATCTGCCCGATATTGTTCTTGACGGTCTGCAATTCCTTTGTTTTCTCCCGCTTTTCCCGGTACTCGTTGTAAAGGCTGTTCTTCTCCCTCATAAGCTGCTCAATCTCCGCTTGCAAGGTCTTGGACGCTGGCAGCTTTTGGATTCCCTGTGCCTTAAAATACCGGGTGGCAGCTTCGGCTATCATAAAATCGCTTTCGTGCTGCTCCCGGTAATTTCTGCGGGCTTTCTCTGTTTTCTGTGCTTTCAGCCCGTCACGGGCGGGCTTGGTCTTGATGTATGCCAATAGCTGTTTCTGCAAGTCCTTTTTCTCATGCAAGGTGCTTTCCACGGCTTTCAGTTCGGCATGGACGCTCGATAGTTCCGCGCTGGCGGCGGCAAGGGCGGCTTCCAGTTCTTCCGGGGAAGAAAAGCCGGATTCCTCATAAATGCTCATGGTCGCCGCCATTTGCTTTAGGTTGTGGACAGCCGCCCAGCGGTCATATCCTATCCCCTTGCCCTCGGCTCGTTTCGCTTCCCGGTCTACCATACGCTGTACGCTGCCCTGTTTCGGTGCGTTTATGGCGGCTTTGTTGCGCTGTAAGCGGTCTTTTATGCTGCGGGGGTATTCCTGTTTGGGTGCGGGTGTTTCGGCGGCTCTGGCGGCGTTCTGTGCGTTCTGCTCCAACAATGCAAGTACAGCGGTGCGGTCAAAATCATCACCCAACTTCCGGGCGGTGATTGGCTTCGTCCTGTCCGGCGTGAGATACGATAATCTCCCCCGGCTCTCCTTGACGGTCACGCCCTGTTGTAACAGCTTCCCGGAGAAATCCTCAAAAGAGATAGTGGAGGACAGGGCGGCGCGGATCGCGCCGCGCAGCTTCTCCTTGTCCGTTTCAAATTTTGTGATTTTCGGCGGTTCTCCTGTGGCGGCAAGGGAAGCGTTCTCTTTATCCAGTGCGACTTGTCCTTTCCGCTTCGCCCAATACTCACGCTCTGTAACCCGGTTCTTGCTCCCATGCAATAAATCAATCTGATAGAGATTTTCCCGGTGGCACATCTCCATGACTTCCGCTTTGAAATACTCCATAGCAGCGTCCGTACAGCGGTGCTTGCAGCCCTCCTTTGTGTCCGCTGGTCTTTCCATGTAGGGAAGCAGCGGCACTTCCGCAATCCGTAGGGAATTGATTACGATATGCACATGAATGTTGCCGCTGTGGTTATGCCCGTCCGGGTGGGTGCATACAAGGGCTTGGTGTCCGGGGAAATGCTCTTTACAGAACTGCTCGCCTAACTGTTGCGCCCGGTCTACGGTCAAGCCGTTATCGGTTGCGTCACGGGGGTCAAAGCTGATAATGTAATGGTGGCTCTTTACGTCCTCCCGTTTTTGGTTCTTGCCGTATTTCAGATTGGAGCGCATACACGCTATGGCGAAATCTTCCCCGCCGCAATTAAGGGAAGATATGCGGTAATCGTCACGGAGAACAAGCCGCCCATTTTTATCAAGCGTGGGCTTCATGGTAAACTCGTCATGCTCAAAGGTTAGGTACTGCTCGGCAGCTCCATAGTCGGCATTTTTAGAGCTGATATGTTTGAACGTTGCCAACGGCTTCACCTACTTTCTGCAAGACTTCAAACTTCAAGGCGGCAAGCTCGGATATGGCAGCTCGTACCTCTTGGGAGAGGGCGTTATAAGGTGCGCCGTACTCGTTCAGACAGCGGGCAATCTGATTCAAGTTGCCGCCGATTTTTCCATACTCGGCGGTTAGCTTCCCAACGGCAGAGAGTAATTCATCATTGACCGGGGAAACGGTGATAACCGGGCGTATGCTTGACTTGATAAGGGCTTGCCGGATATATTCAGACTGGCTCATTTTGCGGAGGGAAACGCGCTCGGAAAACTCTGTATATTCTTCCTCGGTCAAGCGTGTCTTGATAACCCGGCGGCGGTGGGGCGTGTTGTATTTTCTCATGGCTGTGAACCTCCTTTCGTGGGTGGATTTTTTCAAGCGGCGCAAGCCGCAAAAGGCGGGCTTGGGGTGGCAACCCCAACAAGATTCCCGCAGGACAAAATGAGCCGGTAGGCGAAATTTGGTACTGTGGTAGAATCTTGCTCTTAGAAAGTGACGGATTCCGCTGTGCTGGCTTTCGCCGTTTTCCCCCGGCTTGCGTGGCGTGGATTGCGCCAACTTTGCGGCGGTATTTTCTCCCGCTGAAAAGCCGGGAACAAGCAAAATAGGCGTAAAAAAACAGGAAACCTTATTCCCCGATTTCCTGTTTCGTATCTTCGCCAATAGCGGCGGTTATCCTCTTGTTATTCCCCGGAAACAAACTTGTAGCCTATCCCTAAAATGGTCTTTATGTAAATGGGATTCCTGCTGTCCGGCTCTATCTTTTTCCGCAGGTTGCATATCACATTTGTAACGCTTGACTGGCAGCTTTCGCTCCCCATGTTCCACACGGCTTCAAAGATTTGCGCCTTTGTGAATACCCTCCCCGGACTGGCGGCAAGGTAGCAGAGTGCGCCGTATTCCAGACGGGTGAGGGAAACGTCAATCCCATTTTTCAGTACCCGGCGTTGGTGTAGTCTGATTTCCAATCCCGGAAAAGTAAGTGCCGGGGAGTGGGGCAGCTGTATGGCTTCCAGAGGTATCATATCCGCAAGGGCGGCTATGGCTTTCTCAACCGCTTTTTCTTCGGTGTCGCTGAATGTAAGCATGACTATCTTCCCGACAAATACCACCTCCCGTCATGCAGCCCTTTTCAGTCAAAGCGGAACTGGAACAGGGCGGTGATAAGCCGCTGTTTTATGCTGTCCTCGGTGTCTGTGTTGACGTGTCCGTTTTCAAGGGCGGCAAGCCGGATTCGTCTGCTGTAATGCCGCAAAACTTCCTCCACGGCTTCCGGCTCGCCGCTGGTCGCCCGGACAATGGTTTCATACGGAATGAGTTTAGGATTCCCCACGCAAAAGCACCTCCATTTCCTCCTGCAACATCTGCAAGGCACTGTGGATATAATGCCATGCCGTACTTTTACAATGCCCGTATAAATCCCCGATTTCCTGCTGTGTGTAATTCCCGAAAAAGTAAAGGTAAATGATTTCCCTCTTTTTCTCCGGCAAAGACAACAGGGCTGCAGCAAGCTCGCCGTTGGTGAGTATGATTGTCTGACCGCAGATTGTAACGGGGTATTGTTCGTAGGGTGATTTGAGATATTCGTCTGATGTGCTTAAAGGATAGAACTTTTCTTCTGTGAGGTATTCAAAGGATATTTCTCTTTGCCGCCGCCTGTTCCTGTCGCGCCATGCGTTGATAGCGGCATAGCGTATGACGACTTTGCAAAAGCCATTGAAAGAATACATGATGTGTTCCTTGTATGCTTCTGTGCAATCCATAGAAATTTCCCCCTTTCTCCCACATAGGGCGGTGCTGGGTTTACAGTTGCATTTATAAATCAAAGGAACGATAGCATTTTAGGCTGTCGCCCCTTGACCGTTAAGATTGATTTTGCCATTATCATTTACGGTTAAAATATTCATACAAATCATTTACACAATAAAACACATGATTAGGATTCTCTTTTTCCAAAATATCGGCATTAGAGGATTCCTGCCATGCCGCCGAAAAGCAAATCACGCCTACCTCTTGGCAGTCTTTTATATCTTGAACCGTATCTCCTATATAGCAAAATTTCTCTTTGGAAATAGAATACTTTTTCAAGAGATATTCCATATTCTCTTTTTTGTTCGGGGATATTTCCGAACCATATAATATTTCATCAAATATTTCTGACAAGCCCAATTTTTCTAAAGTAATTGTACAGCTTTTTTCTCCTTTCCCCGTAATCAATGCCACGGTAATATTTTTCTTTTTCAAAAAGGCAATCAGTTTCAATATTCCGGGAAATACACTTGTAACCTCATTGTGCAGCGATTCATATTGACAATAAAAATCCTCAATCGCTGATTCCCATTTCTGACCGACAATAGCCTTTACCATACCGATTTCATTAAGCCCAAACGTATGCAGGATTTCCTCTCTGCTAAGTTCATGGTCTGTATAGGGAGATACGCTATTGCGAAATGCCGTTATACACATTGGAATAGTATCGGCTATTGTTCCGTCCATATCAAAAGCAACTATTTTAAACATTACATATTTTCTCCGTTAATCTTCCGTATTACATGACAGGGGTTGCCTACTGCCAATGAATTTTTCGGTATATCCTTTGTGACAACGCTTCCAGCTCCTATAACAGAACCGTCACCTATTGTTACACCTGGAAGGACAATAACACCTCCCCCTAACCAACAGCCATTCCCAATTTTTATTGGCAATGCATAGGTATGCCGGACTAACTGACCTGTTTCGGGATTCTGAACATATCTTTCCGCTAACTCAACAGGGTGTGTTGCTGTATAAAGCTGTACATTTGAAGCAATCAGCACATTATCACCAATGATAATTTCATTGCAATCTACGAAAGTACAATTCATGTTGACTGATACATTATTTCCCATGAAAATGTTTCGTCCATAATCGCATATAAATGGTGATGCAACAGATACTTTTGTGCCAATCTTTCCACATAACTCCTTTAGAATTTTTTCTTTTTCCTCTTTCTGTTCATATGCAAGGGCATTGTATTCTTGCAACAATTTTCTTGCATGGCTTTTAAAGTCCAGAAAGATTTTGTCATGACAGTTATAATCTTCTCCCGCCATACATTTTTCCAATTCGGTCATAATGTCACCTCCGTGTTTCATGGTAGAAAAAAACCTGTTACAAAGCAAGTAACAGGCTGTTTCCTTATATTCTTTTTGCAAGTGCTTCAATAACAAAAATGACTGGAACCTGTGTCGTTCCGTTATATCCCCCGTTAATCCGTTTCGTGTTTAAGTTATAAGAGAAATTCCAGTCCGACAATTTTGCCAAAGTTGAGAGTGGGGAATTAGTTATGCTTAACACGCAGCATTTCTTTTTCTTAAACTGGTTAATTGCTTCAATCAGTCTTTCGGTTTCACCGCTTTCTGAAAAAGCAATAACGACTGTGTTCTTCCAGCGAAAAGAATCTATCGGATAAAGCGCATCTTCAAGCCCTACGGCAAAATGCCCCATATTGGAAAAATATCTTGCTCCGTATTTTGCTAATGTTCCCGATGAACCCATTCCGATAAAGATTATCAAATCAGCTTTTCTAAGAACGTCAATCGCAAACAATATTTTTTCCTCAAAGGCACTTGAATTTGCCCTTGTAAAAAAATCCGAAAGTTCCTGCAAATCTTCCATAGGCGGGCAGGTAGCCTGCAAGGTTATCTCTTTTTTCAGAGCTTCCTTAAATTCAGAATACCCGTCAAAATTGTTTTTATTGCAAAAGCGCAATATAGTAGACGTAGATACTTGGAGTTCTTTTGCAAGTTCTCTAATGGTCATGTATTGTATTTTATCAATATCAGAAACGATATATTTGTAAATACGAATATCCGTTTCGTTGTACTTTTGTATTTCTTCATACGAAAACATACTGTATTTCCTCCAAACGTATTTAGATGCCTTGATTATATACTGATTTTGTACGCTTTACAACTACTGGATATATACAGGAATGAATGATAGGGATTCCGTAGTAGTCGGCATTGTGCGTAATGTGTATAACTGGCTGTCTTTTGGAATTGTGGGTAACTCTGTTTGCAGGACGTGGGAAAGCTGCACTTTAGCTTTTCCATGTGCTGTGAACAGAGTTATCCATGATTCCATAGCCAGTTATGCACATTTCCACAATGCGCCCTTGCTTTTCAGCCCTTATGCGGTTCGCTCCGCTTCCTGTTTTTTCCTGTGGTATGCTTCCCGCCTTGCGGCAAGGTAATTCTCATAGCGTTCCACCGCTTCCGGGTTTCCAGTGGCGGCTTCCTCATACATTTTCTGCCGGGATTTCTTGGTGGCTTTGGATTGGTATGCCCGCTTCTTTGCCAGTTCTGCCGCCGCTGCCGGGTCGGTTGCGGCTTGCTGTACCAGCTTTTCCCTTGCGGTTTTCTTCCGGCTTTTGTGGGCTTCCAGACGTTCCGATTCCTCCGGCGTTAGGGCTTCCCCCTCTTTCTGGGCGGCGGCAAGTTCTTTGAGCGTCCTTGCCTTTGGCTGTCCGGCTTTCTGCCTTTCGCGCCACGCCTTATGCTGTGCGGCTTTCTTCCGGCGGTGTTCCGCAAGCCGTTCCGTTTCTTCCGGCGTAAGCTCCGCCCCGGTCTTTTCCAGTTTCATAAGCTCCTTTATGGATTTTTTCTTAGGCGGCTTGGGCGGCTCTGCGGCTTTGCGTTTCTCCCGCCATTCCTTTTGCCACTCCCGGCTGTGTGCAAGCCGCTTTTCCTCGGCTTCCAGTTCCTCCGGGGTGAGAAGCCCCGCCTTTTTCCTTGCGGTAAATTCCCGTTTCTCTGCCTTGCGCTTCTCATACCGCGCCTTTTCAAGCTCCTTTGACCGGGCTTCCTTTGCCGCCTGTTCCTCCTGCTGGCGGCGTTGTTCCTCCACTTCTGCCGGGGTGACGATATGGGCGGGTACTTCAAATGCGCCGATAAAGTTTAGGTAAATGTCTATCCGCTGGCGGCGGTCATTCCCCCGCCCCTCGCCCTCATGCACAATCACTTTCTCGATAAACTCGTTGAGCATGGGCGTTGTGAGCTCGGAGAAATCGGTATAGCGTTTCACAAGCTGGATAAACTGGTCTGTTTTCAGCTTGTCGGCGTTCCAGTTCTCAATCTGCCTCTGCCATTCCGCTATGGACGTTTCCAGCCCGGTCTGTTCCTCGTCATACTCGGCAAGAAGCCGGGTAAAATGCTTGTCGGGTATCTTGCCCGTGGCGTTGCCCTCATACAGCTTTTTCACAAGCCCGTCAAGCTCTTTATGCCGCTTCTGTGCCTTGCTGATTTTCTGCTTGCACTCCTTGACGGTCTTTTCTTGGTTCTGGTCGGACGCTTCCCGGACGCGCTCTGTAAACTCTTTTTCATTGTGCCGCACATACCAGCTCACGCGCTGGATAACGGCAAGGATGGCGGCTTCAATCTTTGCCGTGGGGATATGGTGCATGGTGCAGTCATGTACTAAATGGCGGTAGCCGGAGCAGATAAAAGCGTCCTCTACCCACTTCCCTTGCACAAGGTTGTAGCGGTGTGTGAGTTTTGAACCGCAGTCGGCGCAGTAGAGAAGCCCGGTCAAACGGTTCGGGACGTTCTGCCGCTTGGGGGCGCGGCGCACGGTTTCCCGTATCTTCTGTACGGTCTGCCACGTTTCCCCGTCCACAATGGCGGGGATTGCGCCCTCGAAGATATATTGTTCTTCCGGCGCGGTCTTGCGGCTGCTCTTGGTCTTGTAGTTCTCGCATACGGTTTTCCCTAATACCTTGCGCCCCATATATTCCGGTCGTTTCAGTATGTAGCCGATAGTGGTGGCTGACCATGCGTAGGGGTCTGTGTATTTTGCCGCCCGGACTGGTTCGCCTGTCCGCTTCCAATGCTCGGACGGGATAGGGATTTTATCGGTGCGGAGTTCCTTTGCTATGCTGGCTATGGTTTCCCCGGCAAGTACGCTCTGGAAGATACGGCGCACAACGGCGGCGGCTTCCTCGTCAATCACCCACTCGCCTTTTTCTTCTTTGGAAGCGCGGTAGCCATAGCAGACACTACCCGAACAGCGCAAGCCCTTTTCCATTCTTGACTTGAAAACAGCTTTGATTTTGCGGCTGGTGTCGGCAACGTACCACTCGTTTATCACGTCACGGAAGATAGACATAATATCAAAGCCGTTGGCGGTGTCAAGGTTGTCATTGGCGGCGATAAAACGCACATGGTACTCGTCAAAGGTGCGCTTTAAAAGCCCCACTTCAACCACGTCACGCCCGATTCGGCTCTGGTCTTTGATGATAACCGTTGCCACGTTCCCCGCCCGGATTTCGTCTAACATAGCGTCAAGCCCCGGACGCTTGAACGTAGTCCCCCGGATTCCGTCATCAGTAAAATGCCGGATATTGGTAAAACCGTTCTTTCTTGCGTAGTCCTCCAAAATCCGCTTCTGGTTCTCAATGCTTACGGATTCCCCGGCTCGCTCATCGTCATGGGAGAGTCTTTCGTATAGGGCGGTGAGTTTGTCTTTCTCTGTCTGCTTCTTCATGGTGTGTAACCTCCTTTCTTTGAGGGTGCGCGCTTCCCTATAACCCTATTATACTTATCTGTTCGGGTCTGTGACAACATAGGAACTGGTGTTAGTATATAAGTGTGGACAGGAAAAGTTGAACAACCTATACTATCAAATGAAAGAGCAAAGGAGATGAAAGGCATGGCGAAAAATCAAAAATCTTACACTCCGGAATTTAAACAGCAGATCGTGGATCTGTATAATGCTGGAGGAACCTCGTATCCACAACTGGAACGTGAATATGGCGTAAATCGGAGTACGATTAGCGGTTGGGTAAAGCAGCTTTCCCCTATCAAGGTATCAGAGGAGGAAACGGTTACCCTCAAGGAGTATAAGGCTCTCCAAAAAGAAATCCAGCGATATGGGGCTGTCAAACTATGCCGTGTACTCAATGCCGCTGGGACACCCTGCAGCATCAAGCGGGTCCAGAGGCATATGGCAGGGCAGGGACTGCGCTCTGTGGTAGTAAAGAAGTACAGCCACCATGCCAATCATGGCAGTATCCCAGATGATAAAGTGAATATCTTGAAACGTGATTTTAGAACGGAAACCATCAATCAAAAATGGTGCACAGATATTACCTACATCCATGTGCAGAAAGAAGGATGGACTTATCTGGCGTCTGTCATGGATTTGTGCAGCCGTAAAATCATCGGCTATGCCTATGGCACATCTATGACAGCGGAACTGGCAGTGAAAGCGGTAGAGAATGCCTGCCTGAACGTCAGGGATACAAAAGGAATCATTTTGCATAGTGACCTTGGAAGCCAGTATACGAGTAAAACGTTTGAAGATTGCCTGAGCAGGAAAGAAATCCTGCATTCCTTTAGCCGTAAGGGAAATCCATACGATAATGCCTGTATTGAATCCTTCCATTCTGTACTAAAAAAGGAAGAAATATATCTTCATACTTATCAGGATTCAAAGGAAGCCCGCAGAGCAATCTTTGAATACATAGAAGGCTGGTATAACCGTAAGCGGATACATAGCTCTATTGGTTATTTGACACCACAGCAAAAGGAGGATGAGGAACTAAAAAAAGCAGCATAATCTTTCGACTTTTTTTGTCCAAAGTATTGACATAGGTCCAATGGTGCAAACGGCGGTTCCTGTTGATAACCTGGAAGACCAATNATTGCCTGAGCAGGAAAGAAATCCTGCATTCCTTTAGCCGTAAGGGAAATCCATACGATAATGCCTGTATTGAATCCTTCCATTCTGTACTAAAAAAGGAAGAAATATATCTTCATACTTATCAGGATTCAAAGGAAGCCCGCAGAGCAATCTTTGAATACATAGAAGGCTGGTATAACCGTAAGCGGATACATAGCTCTATTGGTTATTTGACACCACAGCAAAAGGAGGATGAGGAACTAAAAAAAGCAGCATAATCTTTCGACTTTTTTTGTCCAAAGTATTGACATAGGTCCACTCCTCCGCCGTCACCTCGCTGGGTTTCATCAGGATCCAGAATCCGGAGCCGTCCCACTGGAGGATCTTGATCAATGTGCGTCTGCGATTGCAGAAGGCGAACATACAGCGGGAATACGGGTCGAGATGGAATTTCAGTTTGATGATTGCGGCCAAGCCGGTATAGCTCTTGCGCAGATCGGTCACACCACAGGCCAGATAGACGGTTGTGTTTCCTGAAAAATCAAGCATAGCCCTTCAAAGCCTGCAGGAGCGCAGCCATCAGCCGGGCGGGGCAGTCTGCGTCAACTTCAATCCGGATATTTTCCGGAAGAAGGATTGTTACAGGAGAATTCCCTGCGACGGCATCGTATCGCAGCTCCCGTTCTGAAGGAAGCTTTGCGAACACCGGATCAAAACTGCTTTCCGTCTGCGTGGCCTTTCCCTGAATCTTTCGAATCCAATAGCTTAGGGTAGATTGAGGCACCTCATTCTGC
The DNA here is from genome assembly GCA_010206225.2 of Lachnospiraceae bacterium MD308. Taxonomy (GTDB): domain Bacteria; phylum Bacillota; class Clostridia; order Lachnospirales; family Lachnospiraceae; genus MD308. The sequence goes on from VIQU02000023.1 coordinate 75,869, forward strand.
TGGCACCAGTCTTTGCGGGATAAACCGCTTTCTTGGAACGTATGAATCCGGTCTGCCCAAAGCGCAGCTTTTGAGATTATATTATCATTCGTATTAATTAGTATCACCTCCATCATCTGAAATTATCTTATCAAAAATGGAAGGGAATTTGTAGATACGGATTATTACCTACTTACGCATGGTGTAAACAGTTCCGCGAAGAATGCCAGACAAGCCCAGAATCCAAAGCCGAATACGATAACATGAAAGAACTACTCAAACTGAAAAGAGATAATGACGAACTCAGAAAGGAAGTGGCATTCTTAAAAAAAGCGGCGGCATTCTTTGCGAAGGAGATCGATTAGAGGCTTATCGATTTATAAATGAATATCATGAAGAGTTTGGCATCCGCTGGCTGCTCAGACGGCTTTCCATATGTCCCAACACCTATTACAACTACCGCAAACACCGGAAGGCGGATTATTATGCCAAAAAATCAGAGGTTTTGGCACAGATTGAAGAAATCTACCACAGCCACAACGGGGTTGATGGTTACAGAAGCATGGCCTTTTATCTGGAGCGCAGGGGATATGGATACAGTGCAGCAACCATACACAAATGCTTTACTATTGCTGATGAAGGAAAACTTTTTCTTATTTCAGTTCAGATATATCGTGCTATTCCAGTTCCATTTTTTCAAGCTCTGCTAACTGGTTTCGTTTTCTATATACAACTGCTGTTATATGGACTGTCCTGTGTCCGTCATCTACCCAGTAATACATGATAAAATTTTTTACCATTATTTTCCTGATTCCCTGTTTTCTCCATTTATCCACATCAACCAGCGGATTACGCTCCGGCATATTCTCTAATGAAGCAACCGTTTTTTTCATTTCAGAAAATAAGTCATATGCCGCCTGCGGGGCAAGAAGTTCATCCGCAATATAGTCCCTTATTTTCATCATCTGCCAAAAGGCATATTTTGTAATTTTGACATTATATTGTTTTTCCACGATTATCAAAGTCCTTCCATAAGCCGGTCAAAAGCTTCTTCGTAAGGAACTGATTCTCCCCTTTTTGCCTGTTCTAATCCGGTCTGCATTATCTTATCAAACTCTTCATCGGTCATGGTATCAAGGGTTTCGATTCCCGAAGGCAGTTCAACCGAAAAAGGAATCCCCCTTTTCATAATTACCTGCCTGTAGGTCATATTGATAAAAGCTGATGCAGATACACCGAGTTTATCCAGTATATCTTCCGCCCGTTTCTTGACATCAGGTTCCACTCTGACATTTACGTTTGCACTTCGTGCTGCCATATTGCCGCCACCTTTCTTTTTTTCTTTATTATATCTCTTTGTGCCGCAAAATACAACACAGTTATTGCTTGAGTTTCCGCAGTTTTATCCACAGAAACCAAATTCTATCTGCATCACTATAAACAATTTCTTAAAATCACTCAAAATATAAGGAATCTTTTTCCTTTTTGATGTAAAATAAAGCCACCACAACAATTATCCACTAAACAAAAAAGAGGAGGATTCCCTATGGCTAATTTTACATCAAATACTTACCAAATGAAACGAAAAATTTTAACTTTTGCCTTCCAAAAAAATCAATGTCGTTGACCGCTTATCCAGATATCTTGAAAAGGGCACTCCTGCATCCGCGGCTGCTTCTTACCTTCAGCAGGTAAAAAAGTGGGCGCCTGCCGAACCGGTAATTTATATCGATGACAGTGATGTTGTAAAGCCAGACGGCCATAAATTTGAGTCCCTTGGAATCGTCAGGGACGGTTCTGAAAGCACATCTGCAAAAAATGTTTACAAAAAAGGGTACCATGTCACAGAAGCATGTGTGCTCACACACAGCAACCACCCTGTCAGCATTTTTTCCAGGATACACTCTTCTTCTGAAAAAGACTATAAGTCTGTAAATACGGTTACGTTCCAAGCCATGGAACAGGGAGCAGCGCTCTTTGGCAAAGCAACTTTTGCTATGGACCGCGGCTATGATGACAACAAAATGTTTTTAAAACTGGACGGACTGGGGCAGGATTATGTAATCCGCCTGAAATCCAACCGTAAGCTCTTGTACCACAACAAATGGACAATGGCTGCCGAACTGCGTAACCGCAGGAAGGGAAAGGTTAAGATGAAAGTCTTTTACAAAGGCCAAAACCATGAAGCATACCTTTCCCATGTCAAAGTGCAGATTACTGCCTCCAGAAAAGATATTTATCTGGTACTTGCTTACGGAATTACAGAGCATCCAATGATGCTTGCCACCAACAAAGAAGTGAAATCCAAAGATGATGTGATCCGGGTGGCAAGAACCTATTTTTCGCGCTGGAAAATAGAAGAATATTTCCGCTGCAAAAAGCAGATGTTCCAGTTTGAAAACTTTCGTGTCAGAAAGTTAAAAGCAGTCAATGCCCTAAATTTTTATATTACATTGTGCATGGCATTTCTGGGTTTGGTTTCAATGAAACCTGAGACAAATGCACTTAAAGTTTCCATCATAAAAACAGCAGATCCAATAAAGCAAAAAGTTTTCTTCTGCTATTACCGGCTGGCAAAAGGCATCTCCGGCATACTCTCGTATGCAAAAGAAGGCGTCAGGCTCTGGTTTCGGACGAAACGTCCGAAATACCATCAACTCTGCCTTAAGCTGGCCGTTTAAATAGATAAAAGAATATGTCTCCCAAAGTCCGGTTCCGGCGGGGCTTATTAAAGTGCTTCTATTCACAGAACTGTCATTTTAACTTACATTCCTTTCGCTTCGCTCAGGCACAAATAGGCTATGAAATAGCAAGTTTTATGCCTTCTTTTACTTTGTTTCTATGCTATACTCTTCTTATGCAGGTACACTACAGAGCACGGGGGAGGAAGTAGAATTGATTCCTCCGCTTTTCGGAATAAAGTCCGTATTTTAACATGTGTCGGCTGTCTTTTCAAGCACAAATGAGTGATGCCTTGAGCACGCAACCTAATTATTGTCAAAGCAATTCCTTAGGTCTTTCTTTGCTGGACAGCCAGTCAATGCCTGCTTCTGCATAAGGAGGTGTTATCTATGTTGTCTGTTAAGCACTTTGTCTGCTGCGGCATGGATGTCCACAANTGCCTTCTTTTACTTTGTTTCTATGCTATACTCTTCTTATGCAGGTACACTACAGAGCACGGGGGAGGAAGTAGAATTGATTCCTCCGCTTTTCGGAATAAAGTCCGTATTTTAACATGTGTCGGCTGTCTTTTCAAGCACAAATGAGTGATGCCTTGAGCACGCAACCTAATTATTGTCAAAGCAATTCCTTAGGTCTTTCTTTGCTGGACAGCCAGTCAATGCCTGCTTCTGCATAAGGAGGTGTTATCTATGTTGTCTGTTAAGCACTTTGTCTGCTGCGGCATGGATGTCCACAAAAAATTTGTAGTTGCCACCATTGCCATCACAGACTACCGTGGCGTTACTTCTTACATCAAAAGAAAGTTCGCCACCTTCAACTCAGATCTCAAAACTCTTAAAAAATGGCTCTTTGACCATAACTGCTCTGAGGTCTGCATGGAATCCACCGGCAAATACTGGATTCCTGTTTTTAATATTCTGGAAGATTCCTGTCATGTCGTTGTTGCCAATCCTAAATATGTCCGCRCAATCAAAGGACAGAAAACGGACGATAAGGATTCTGCTTGGATTGCCGATCTCTTTAAGTKTGATATTGTTCCTTCCAGTTATATCCCCTGCAGGGAGATTCGCGCTTTGAGGGAATTGTTCCGATACCGCCAGAAGCTGATTGGCCACCGCAGCAGCGAAAAAAACCGTTTCCAGAACGCCCTTACCGTTTCCAATATTGCCCTCTCCTCTGTCCTCACAGACACTTTTGGTAAATCAGCAACCGCCATTGTTGATTATATCCTTACCTGTGAGGTGTTTGACCCGGAACACTGCAAATCCCTGCTCATGAAAAAAGCCAAAGATAAAGCAGAAGATGTGGTAAGATCCATTATCGGTTATGAACTGCGTGGTGACCAATCGCTTAAGATGAAGGTCTGTAGAAAACACTTCGACTTCATTAATGCCTGTGTTGACACTCTGGAAGAAGCGATTTCTGACCTGGCTCGACCTTACCATAAATTTATCGAACTGGCTACTACTATTCCTGGAATCACCCAAAAATCAGCTTCCTTTATCATTGCTGAAATTGGAGTGGATATGGCGGTATTCAAATCCTCGAAACGTTTATGTTCCTGGGCTGGGCTTACTCCCCAAAATAATGAAAGTGCCGGTAAAAAGAAAAGTGTCCATATCTCAAGGGCCGGGATTTACTTAAAGCCTTTGCTGGTTCAATGTGCAAACGCAGCGATTAAGGATAAAAAGAATCCCTATTTCAAATACAAATATGACCGTATCAAAAAACGCCGTGGGCATAAACGGGCGATCATCGCCATTGCACGTATGATGCTGACCTGCCTGTACCATATGTTCTCAAAGCAGGAAGCATTCAATCCTGCGGATACGGATTATTCGGCAATCCCAGAAGAAATGTACCAGAAATTCCAAGAACAGTACGATAAGAATGCAATCAAACGTTTGGAGAAGAGAGGCTTTACAATTATCCCTCCTGCTGTAACAGCCTGATATCCTCCATTTACAGAATCTTCTTGTGAAAGCGGCAGTTTACTGGTGCTCTGGTACTG
>VIQU02000024.1 GCA_010206225.2 Lachnospiraceae bacterium MD308
GCAGGCGTGCAGCAGGCGTGCAAGTTCCTTTGCATCATCACTCTCAAAATTCCCCCTTCCTCTGGTTGGGACTGTCCCCTCATTTGCATCATATATCTTTCTCCAGTTAGAAAGAGCTGTCTTACTAATCCCCAGATTCTTTGCACACTTAGCAATCCCAAGCTCTGGATGTTCCTTCCAATACCTTACTGCATCATTCTTAAATTCTTCTGTATATTGTGTAGCCATGTTCATTCCTCCATCTGTTCTATTATACTTTCCTGTTGGGAATTTTCCATGTCTAACTTGTACTAATTATATTCTAACACCAAACATCAAAAGTAACAGTTACAGGAGTTGCGGACGCAAAAAAGATAACACGTAAATGTACGATTAAAATAGTTAATTTTAAGCAGCCATTCAAAAGCCTGAAAATAGATGGGAAAGACTATCGTAAGAAAGTAAAAAGCAGCGGTAACGGAATAGGAGTAAAAACAAAAAAATCGAAGATTAAGTTTAACTACAAACTGAACTCTGGATGGAAAGTAGTCGATGCCCGGGCCGACGGAAAAAAGGTGAAAAATGATAAGACATATTCACTGCCAATAGGAGAACAGTATGTGGGAATTGAACTGTATGTGAAAAACAAGAAAACAGGAGAAACTGTGGCTGTCTGGGGAACTATTGAGAAGAAATAATGATTTTATAAATCGGGATACGACTTTTAGAGTAATTATAGAATGAAAAAACGTGAAGAAAGCGAACTGCTTGTTATCGTCAAAGCAAAGGATCTAGGGAATTACATATTTACAGTTACGGACAAATCTCCGAAGAAATTCCGGTTTTCATTAATCAGCCGGCTGCAGAATCTGGCATTATCGATGATAGAAAATCTGTACCGTGCGAATATGGTTTTTGTCAAGGACAGCAAGGCGATTGATAAGATCGAGGTCCGCAAAAAATACCAGAGAGAGGCATACGTGGATTTAAAGCTTTTGGGCTATATGGCTTTGATGGCAAAAGAGCAGGGTGGAATCCTTGCCAAACAGTATGAACAGATATCTATCCGGTCAACAGAGGTTATACGCCTTCTGCTGGCATGGTCGAGAAGCGACCAGAATAGATATAAGGGATAAGGTTGAAGGTGGTGGCTGCGCTCGCCGGGCAACAATACGAATAATGCCGCGAATGTCAATAACAACGGCTACGTCAACAATAATGGTAATAATGTCAACAACAATAATGACGGTGTGCGAGCTGATTTGAGATGGCTGTGGCCTGTAACTATGCTTATGCAAGTATAGTCTGTGCCAATATTTCAAAGGAACCGAATCCCGTTCCGGCAACGGAAGAACAAGGACCGCCAGATGGAGGAGACAAAGGATTTCCTTTCTTCGCAGCTTTATGCCGGAATACATATAAGCTGATTGTATCAGGGCATAAAGCTGTTCTGACGGTAAATAAAGCAGAAAGTAAAAGTAGAAAATAAGTGTGGAATATATTAAAATAAAAGATGAAGTTTGAAGATGTATACCAGTTTCAGAATCTGTATCAGGCACATGTGAAGTCAAGGCGGGGAAAGCGCGGGCGGAGGGAAGTCATTAATTTTGAACTTGACCTGGGGCAGCAGCTCTGCCAGCTTCAATGGGAACTGCGTACAGGGATATATACGCCAAAACCATATAAGCAGTTCCAGATCTACGATCCAAAGAAGAGAATGATCCATGCGCTGCAGTATCGTGATAGAATCGTACAACATTCCTTGTGTGACAATATCATCGAGCCATATACGGAACGGCATCTGATCTATGACAATGCCGCCAGCCGAAAAGGAAAAGGAACGCATTTTGCCATGAACCGTCTGGACGGCTTCCTCCATAGCTTTTACAAAGCGTATGGAATCAGTGGATATTTCCTGAAATACGATATTCACAAATTTTTCGACAGTATTGATCATGAGATATTATATCGGCTATATGAGAAGGCTTTCTGTCAGGATACAGAGATATGTACATTGATCCGGCTGTTTATAGACAGCTATGAGACGGCGCCGGGGAAAGGACTCCCGCTGGGCAATCAGACAAGCTCATGGTTCGCCCTGTATTATCTGGACGGGCTGGACAGGCTTATCAAAGAAAAGCTTCATATCAGATACTATACAAGATACATGGATGACGGGATATTGCTTCATCCGTCGAGAGACTATCTGCGGGAGTGCCTGATTAAGATGCAGGAATATGTGGGGGAGAAGAGGAAACTGGAATTTAATCAAAAGACACAGATTATACCGATTTCTCAGGGAGTCGATTATCTGGGCTTCCATTTCTATATGACGGATACCGGAAAAGTAGTAAGGAAGCTTCGGACAAGCAATAAGAAACGGATGAAACGGAAAATAAAAAGATACCGCCATGCGTACCGGACAGGAGTGATGGAGATGAGCGATATCAGCAGAAGCATGGCAAGCTATTTGGGGCATCTGTCCCACGGAGATACATATTATCTGAGGAAGAATATATTGGAGCATTTGGTTTTATCAAAACAGACAGAGGAAGAGAGGAGCAAAGGAGGAGAGGAAGAATGAAAAAGAAAAGTGTAACCCGTAAAATGACAGCTTTCTTACTTGCGGCGGCGATGTGTGTAAGCCTGTGTACCGAATTTACTGCCAATGCGCAGGAAGTCTCTGAAGGCACACAGCAGCAGGCGGAAGAGAAAGAGCATGCCGGACAGACCGGGCAGAGCAAAGAAGCAGAACAAACCGGGAGCAGTATGCCTAAGGGAGAGGAAAACAAGGAAACTAACGTACAGAAAGCCTCCGGGGCAGATAACGATAAAGCAGGAACGGCAGATGCAGCAAAAGATACAATAGCAGATGCGACAACAGACACGACAGGGAAGAACGAGGCCGGAGTGTCAGAGACTTCTGAGGAACAACAAAGCCGGAAGAAGGAGGATGAGGAAAATAAGGAAAATACAGAGGCGATAGAAGCGCAGGAGGTGTCAGAACAGGCTGATGAAACAGCCGCCGTGCAGGAGATGGCGCTGCTTTCCGCCTCTGGTCTGAACAATCCAAGGATTGAAAAAGATTCCAGCATGACGGCGGAGCAGAAAGTGACATGGGACTGTGTTTGGTTCGGGAGTTATCCGCAGGCGGAGGTCGTGCCTTCGGCAAACGATTATACGGCTGTAGACAAAAGTATGCGAAAAAGTGGTGATATCATAGAAGACAGTGGTCTGTACAACAAGCTTAAGAGCGCATCCGGGTGGAACACTAACAATGATATCACACTAGACGGGAATCAATACCGCAGGATGAAAAAGAGTGACGCTACTTACGCACCCTCTGGAAGCAGCAGTTATTATAACTGGTCAGATTATGACACTTACCATTATTTCAAATATGAGCCGATTAAATGGCGGGTGTTGAAAGTAAACGGGAATCAGGCGTTCCTTTTGTCGGATATCGCATTAGACGACCAAAGGTATCATACAGTATCTGAGAGTATTACATGGGAGACAAGTACCATCCGGAGCTGGCTGAACGGCTATGGCGCTTCATCGAATAAACAAGGGAAGGATTACAGCAGTAAGAACTTTATCGGAAGCGCATTCTCCGGAAATGAAAAGTCAGCAATCGTAAATACTTCTGTAGTAAATGATAATAATATCAATTATGGAACAGAAGGAGGAAATAATACGACAGATAAGATCTTCCTTCTGTCGGAATCGGAAGTTTACGGGGACAATGCAGTGACGCATGGATTTGTGTCTTCATACAATACTTATGATGAAGCACGCAGATGTAAGAGCAGCATTTATGCAAAGGCGATGGGAACATATAGCAGTACAAGTAATGCGTATAAGGGCAACTGCTGGTGGTGGCTGCGCTCGCCGGGCGGCGGGACGAATAGTGCCGCGTATGTCTATGGCCGCGGCGGCGTCGACAATGATGGTGGGGATGTCTACAACAATGATGATGGTGTGCGAGCTGCTTTGAATCTTAATCTGTCATCTAATCTCTATACCTATGCGGGGACGGTGAGTTCTGATGGAACGAAGAATGAGGTGGGCGGCGGAAGCAGTACAGAGCCGGAAACACCAACCAATCCAACGGAGAAAAAATACAAAGAAAATATTATCAAAGCGCTCCCTAATATGAGCAATCTTGGCTCTGCGACCTTAAAAGGTCCGGAGATATCAATTGTCGGGAATAAGTTCAATTTATTTCAGACAGATATGAATATGTCCCTGCCGTTTTGGGGCAATGTTGAGGTTCAGGCAGATGAAAGCAAAAAAACAGTAAAGGTATTAATTGGAACAAAAGGAAAAGGACTTAGTACGGAAAATGATGATGCTTACTGGACGAATACCTATAAAGATGTAAAGTCTTTTGTACAAAAGTGCGGTGGAACCGTAGATACGACAAAGTTGTGGAATCAGTTTTCAAGTATGCGCGGAAAGTTAAAAGAATTTGATGCGAATGCTGTGTTTAAGGCAAAAGGGAATGTTGCCGGATATATGGAACTGCAGATGAATGATGACGGAAGTATAAAAAATATTCTGGAAGGAGGCATCGCGGCAGGATTTAATGCAGGTGCAAGTGTGAGAGCACCTCTTTGGTGGATCGTGTACTCGGAGTTTGGGATAGGCGGCTCTGTTGATGGGAAATTGTACCTGACTACTCAGAATACAAAAGCAATTACAGCAAAAGGAGAGATTGGACTGGCAATAAAGCCGTCGATTGCCCTTGGTGCGGATGTAGTGATTGCGGATGTGAAAGGTGGGCTGGAAGGAACAATTGCGGGCAAGGTGACATTTCCATGGCGCCAGTTTCAGGAATCGGTATACGCGTATATGACGGGAAAGCTTTTCATAAAAGTGGATACAGTCGTTCCCGGATTAAGCGGAGAATTCCCGTATAATTTCCCGAAGATGGAATTGTACCCCAATCTTGGAAATGTGACAAGAGATTTTTCGGAGCTGCAATACAGCGCTCCGAAACCGGTCAGCAGCCAGATGGTAAAGAAGATGTCGAAAAACAGCAGGAATTCGGTAGACACAACAAGGGAATCGCTTGTATATGAAAATGCGGAACCCGAGATGGCAGCTCTTCCTGACGGCCGGCTCTTAATGACATATCTGGACGATACAAGCGAGCAGGCGAAGCTGTCGTACCGCTTGTATAACGGCGGGCAATGGTCGGAATCAAAGACGGTATGGGACGGCGGCAATCTGGACACGGCGGGATACCTGTACCAGCATAACGGCTCTGCATATGTAATCTTTGAGAGCAGTAATCAGGAGATAACAAAGGATATGGTCGCGGAACAGATTGCGGGCGCTATGGAGCTTTATGTGGCAAAACTTGCCGGGGATGCATTTGAAGAGCCTGTAAGGCTGGGAACGGGTGCTACATGGAAATACGCATATCAGCTTGTAGAACACAGCGGCGCTTTATGCGCGGTCTGGGCGGAAAACTCTGAAAATGATATTATGCTCCAGTCGGGACAGACTGTAATATATGAAAGCAGCCTGAACGGCACATGGCAGGAACCTTCCCAGATTGCTGATATAGGACAAGTATTGACAGAGACAGTATCTGGAACAGTAGGCGGCACATTTGTTACTGCATATATCAAAGACGGTCAGATATATATCAAGGACCAACTGCTGGATGCCGGCAGCGCCGGGGAAAAGGCGGACAGCCTGCGGATTCAGGATGGCGTGCTGTACACAAGGATTGATGGGATGTTATACGCATATGACGGGGAACAGCTAAAGGCAGAAAATGTAGAATGTACTGCTTCGTATCAGGTTTATGGAAATACCGTATACTGGATTCAGCAGAATAATTTTAAGAGCGAAGTCCTAAGCCAGCCGTTAGGCAGCGGGGCAGGCCCGGTTGCAGTCACAGATGAGGGCGGTTATGTAGGCGGCTTTACAATGGCCCAAAATGCACAAGGAAAGCCTGTGTTTGCCTACACTTATCAGCCGGTAAGCGAAAATGCAGGAGGAAACCCGTATGGGGCGACCATTTTAAAATGTACGGAGGATATAACCAGATGCCAGGCAGAAGTGACGAATGCAGCGTATGATATCTTATCGTTTGTGCCGGGGAAAGGAAACCCAATCCATGTAACAATCTGCAACACAGGTACAGAAACCTTAAGCAATGTACAGCTTGTAATTTCAGACGGGGATAAGGTTATCTATAGTGGTAAGGCTGCAGAGTCCTTAAAGGCGGGGGAAAGCAAGGAATGTGAGATTGCTGTACAGATACCGGAAGATTTTTCGAAATCGGATTTATTGTTTGCACTGACGGCAGACCAGCAATTCAAGAAAGAGGCAGCAAAAAAATATGAGTTTGAATATTGCGATACCGATATCGAAGTGGCAGAGAATGGTATTGATGAAATTGCGGTAAAGAATAATTCCCAAACAACCGCCTCCAATGTGACAGTTATTTTACGGGATCAGAATGAAAACGGCGCTGAAATCCGAAAAATAACCGTAGGGAACCTGAAATCCGGAGAGTCAAAAATAATTTCTGTAAATGAAGACTGGAAAAAAGTAACAGAATATATGTACTGCAGAGTAACACAAGACGCAGATGAATACGAATTGTGGAACAATAGCCTTGTAATGAAAAAACAAGGCAGCGGGGAAGACGATGGAAATAGCGGAGACGATGGAAACGGCGGAAACAATGGAGATGATGGAAACGATGGAAACGGCGGAAACAATGGAGGCAATAGCAGCCCTAATGTACCGGGCCCATCACAAGAATCAAAGAATCCGCCGGCAGTTTCAAATCCAAAAACACCGGTAAAAGTTGCTAAGATTACGCTTTCCGGCATTTCCAAAAAGATAGCTGCCGGAAAGAAGGTGAAGCTGGCTGTTTCCATTAAGCCTTCCAATGCCGTGAATAAAAAGCTTATCTGGAAATCAAGCAACAAAAAGGTTGCTACGGTGAACAGTAAAGGTGTTGTCACCATAAAGAAAAAAACCGGCGGCAAAAAAGTGACGATTACGGCAACAGCGACAGACGGAAGCAAAGTAAAAGCAACGTATAAAATCACTTCCATGAAAGGAGTGGTAAAGAAGGTAGACATCTCTGGAAAGAAAACAGTAAAAGCCGGAAAGACATTAAAACTGAAAGCCAAAGTCACAGCGTCAAAAAAAGCGAATAAAACACTGAAATGGACAAGCAGCAATAAAAAGTACGCGACGGTAAGCAGCTCCGGCAAGGTAAAGGCGCTAAAGGCGGGGAAAGGAAAGAAAGTCAAGATTACCGCTATGGCGACAGACGGGAGCGGCAAGAAGAAGTCGGTAACAATTAAAATCAAGTAACATTGAAAATCAGCAGGATATCATGACAGACAGATATCCTGCTGATTATTGTTACTGCGCTTCTGGCAGATTTTTAAATTTATTGTTGTAAAGTTTTGCGGACAGTGATAGCATTGATGTGTAAGTTGAAGTTCTAAAACATTTCGTAATGAGCGGCATTTCGCCAAAGAATCCAACAAATAAAAACAAACCAAAGATTTATTGATGAACAGTTTCCAAAAGGGGTGGTGCGTATGATTGTGCTGTTATTTTTTTGATGCGGCTGAAAAGGAAGACTATTAATTTTATAATATTTATGCTAAACTTAGGAGGAGATATATGAAGAAAAAACAAAATATCGTACCATTAAAGGATTTAAACCTTACAGACCGTTTCCTGTTTGACGAGGTACTGGAGGACAGAGGGACTTATCAGGATGTGCTGAGTATCATTTTCGGGAGGGAGATCCCTCCTTTAGACCAGCCGCAGACGGAGAAGGAACTCCGGGTATCGCCGCTTATCCGTTCTGTGCGGATGGATGTGTTTGCAATGAGCGAAGAACAGAGCATATACAACACAGAGATGCAGAATACAAGAAAGACGGATCTGGCAAAGCGGAGCAGGTATTACCAGTCGCTCATTGATACAAGCCTGTTAGAGCCGGGGATCCCGAATTATAATATTCTGAATCAGTCGTATGTCATCATGATCATGACGTTTGATCTGTTTGGGTACGGGAAATATGTGTATACCTTTGAAAATAAATGCAAAGAAGTACCTGAGTGCAGTCTTGGGGACGGCACAGCAAAGATATTTCTTAATACGAAGGGGGAAAATGCGGATGAGGTTCCGGATGAGCTGATAGAATTTCTGGATTATGTGGAGCACTCCACGGCCGAGACGGCAGGTAAAGTGAAGAGTGAAAGAGTAAGGCGCGTACATGACCGGGTATGTAGGGTAAAGCTTAGTGAAGAAGTCGGGGTGAAGTATATGCAGGCATGGGAAGAAAAATATTACGAACGTGAAGAAGGCCGGATTGAGGGCAGGAAGGAAGGTCGGATTGAGGGCAGAGAAGAAGGCCGGATAAAGATACTGGTGACTCAGGTTTGCAAAAAGCTTGCAAAAGGCATGGAAGCGCCGGATATTGCGGATATGCTGGAGGAGGAAGAAAGTGTGATACAAAATATCTGTGATGCTGCAGAGCATTATACACAGGATTATGACGTGGAAAGTATTACGATGGAACTGTTAGGAACGCAGAATCATACGGCAGACTAAAAATATAGGAGAGTTAATATATGTCACAGTTATCGAAAGAAGTGAAAGAACAGATTGAAAAAAGGAGGACCTTTGCGATCATCTCCCATCCGGATGCGGGTAAGACGACGCTGACGGAGAAGTTCCTTTTGTATGGCGGGGCGATCAATCTTGCGGGGAGCGTGAAGGGAAAGGCAACTGCGAGGCATGCGGTGTCTGACTGGATGGAGATCGAGAAAGAGAGAGGTATCTCGGTGACTTCCTCAGTCCTTCAGTTTAATTACGGCGGGTACTGCATCAATATTCTGGATACGCCGGGGCATCAGGATTTCTCAGAGGACACGTACCGGACGCTGATGGCGGCAGATTCGGCGGTTATGGTCATCGACGCGTCCAAGGGTGTGGAGGCGCAGACGAGGAAATTGTTCAAGGTGTGTACGATGCGCCATATTCCGATTTTTACATTTATCAATAAGATGGACAGAGAGGCTCTGGATACGTTTGAACTTTTGGATGATATTGAAAATGAGCTTGGCATTGCAACCTGTCCGGTGAATTGGCCGATCGGTTCCGGCAAGGAGTTTAGGGGCGTATATGACAGGGAGTCGGGGAAAGTTGAGTTGTTTTCTGAGACACATAAAGGCACTACTCAGGGAGAAGTAAGGAAGATAGCGCTTGATGATCCTGAGATGGATACATGGATCGCGCCGCAGCAGAAGGAAAAGCTTCTGGAGGAGATTGAACTTTTAGACGGCGCCGGAGCCGAGTTCAGTCAGGAGCTTGTAAGCAAGGGCGAGTTGTCGCCGGTGTTTTTCGGTTCGGCGCTGACGAATTTCGGTGTGGAGACATTTTTACGGCATTTCCTTCAGATGACCACGTCTCCTTTACCGAGACAGTCGGATAAGGGAGCCATTGATCCGATGGAGGAGGCGGACTTCTCTGCTTTTGTGTTTAAGATTCAGGCGAATATGAATAAGGCCCACAGAGACCGGATCGCTTTTATGAGAATCTGTTCCGGGGAGTTTGAGGCGGGGATGGATGTGTACCATATGCAGGGCGGCAAAAAGGTCCGTCTGTCACAGCCCCAGCAGCTTATGGCGAAGGAGCGCAAGATTGTGGAGAAGGCGTACGGCGGGGATATCATCGGTGTATTTGATCCGGGGATCTTCTCCATCGGGGACACGCTGACAGCTTCCGGAGAGAGATTTTGTTATGAAGGAATCCCAACTTTTGCGCCGGAGCATTTTGCGAGGGTGCGCCAGATTGATACGATGAAGCGCAAGCAATTCGTGAAGGGGATCAACCAGATCGCGCAGGAAGGCGCGATCCAGATCTTTCAGGAATACAATACAGGTATGGAGGAAATCATCGTAGGTGTAGTGGGTATTCTGCAGTTTGACGTGTTAAAGTATCGTCTGGAGAATGAATACAATGTGGAGATACGGATGGACAGCCTTCCTTATGAATATATCCGCTGGATCGGGAATGAGGATATAAACCTTGATAAGCTGACGGGAACTTCGGACATGAAGAAGGTAAAAGACCTTAGGGGAAGACCGCTGCTTTTGTTTGTAAATGAGTGGAGTATCCGCATGACTCAGGAGAGGAATGACGGGCTGATTCTTATGGAGTTTGCAAGGTAAGGAAAAAAGCTTTGCAAAAGAATGGAAATTTGCTATAATTAAAAGCATGTAAAACCAGACAGGAGGTTTAATGAGATGGGAAAGGAAGAAAGAAATACGTATACAATAAAAACAGAAGAGAATCTTGGAGAAGTTAAGATCGCGGATGAGGTTGTGGCAGTCATTGCCGGACTTGCAGCGATGGAGGTAGACGGCGTTGCTTCTATGGCAGGGAGTACGACGAAGGATATTGCCAGCAGGCTTGGGGTAAGATCTATGTCCAAGGGTGTGAAGGTAGATGTTTTAGAGGGAATTGTGACGGCGTCTCTGACTTTGAATCTGAAATACGGATATAATATCAAAGAGACTACGTCGAAGGTTCAGGAGAAGGTAAAGGCAGCGATCGAGAATATGACAGGACTGGACGTTGCAGACGTCAATATACGGATCACCGGAGTGGAGATGCCGGAGGAGAATTAAGTGAAGAGGAGAGAGTTAAGAGACCATATCTTTAAGCTGGTATTTGGAATGGAGTTCCATACTGCGGACGATATGAAAGAGCAGACAGAATTGTATCTTGAGCAGCTTAAAGAGGCGAAAGAAAAGGATTTGGAGTATATCGGGACGAAGACAAGGCTGATCATAGAAGAGCTTCCTAAGATCGATAAGCTGATCAATGAAGCGTCAAAGGGATGGAAGACAACCCGTATGAACAAGGCGGATTTGACTATCTTAAGGCTTGCCGTATATGAGATGCGGTGGGATGATGACATTCCGGCAGGCGTTGCGATCGATGAGGCAGTGGAGCTTGCGAAAAAGTATTCCGGTGATGACGGCCCGTCTTTTGTCAACGGTGTGCTTGCGAAGCTTGCGGATTTCTAATGACACGAAACAGAGGTGAAAGATGGCGCGAAATGTATATTCGGTGAAACAGGTGAATGCTTATATTAAGAATATGTTTGCTCAGGATTATATGCTGAATTGCATTTATGTGAAGGGTGAAGTGTCGAACTTAAAGTATCACACTTCAGGACATATATATTTTTCATTAAAGGATGAGTCTGGAACGATTGCCTGCGTTATGTTCGCGGGGCAGCGAGGCGGGCTCTCTTTTCGTATGTGCGAAGGACAGCAGGTGATCGTGCTTGGAAGTGTGGCAGTCTATGAAAGAAACGGAGCTTACCAGCTCTATGCCA
Source organism: Lachnospiraceae bacterium MD308 (assembly GCA_010206225.2). Classification (GTDB taxonomy): domain Bacteria; phylum Bacillota; class Clostridia; order Lachnospirales; family Lachnospiraceae; genus MD308. The sequence goes on from VIQU02000024.1 coordinate 11,384, forward strand.
GAGAGATCCGCTTAGACGGTGAAGGGATCCTCTATGAACGGTTCCAGATGTTAAAGCAGGAACTTTCACAGATGGGGATGTTTGCCCAGGAATATAAGAGGCCCATTCCGGCCTTTGCGAGGCGGATCGGTGTCGTGACTGCGCCCACAGGTGCGGCAGTCCGGGATATTATGAATATAGCGAGGCGGCGCAACCCTTACGTGCAGCTTATCCTGTATCCGGCATTGGTGCAGGGTGAGGGCGCGAAGGAAAGTATCGTGCGGGGGATCGCTCTTTTAGAAAAAGCGGATGTGGATGTGATCATCGTAGGACGGGGCGGCGGCTCGATGGAGGATCTCTGGGCATTTAATGAGGAGAAAGTTGCCAGGGCGATTTTTGACTGTCAGGTGCCGATTATTTCCGCGGTGGGGCATGAGACGGATACGACCATAGCAGATTATGTGGCGGATCTGCGTGCTCCTACGCCTTCGGCGGCGGCGGAACTTGCGGTGTATGAGTACGGGAAACTGGCGGATACGATGGAGGAACAAAAGCTTCGCATGAGACGTCTGCTTGTCAGGAAGATACAGACGAGCCGAATGCGGCTTGACGGATATGAGACGAAGCTTAGATACCTTCATCCGCAGAGACTTCTTCAGGACTATAGACAGCGGGCGGCGGAATATGAGGATGATATGCGTCTTCTGATGGAAGGGGCGCTTTCGGATGCGAGGCACAGGCTGTCTCTCTACGTGGAGATCATCCGGGGGCTGTCCCCTTTAAAGAAGCTGAATCAAGGATATTCCTACGTGCAGGCTCCGGGCGGGCAGACTTTAAAAAGTATCAGGCAGATTGAGACGGGGGATGAGATAGCGGTCTGTGTTACGGATGGAGTGATATCGGCAGTTGTTACAGAGAAGAAGGAGGAGCAGAGAATATGAGTGGGAATGATAACGATAAAAAGACGCCTGCACTTCAGGATATCTTTTTGCAGCTAGATACGGTGATTGAGAGCATGGAGAAAGAGGATGTTTCTTTGGAGGAAACCTTTGAACTTTACCATAAGGGCATGGATATGCTGAAAATATGCAACGATAAGATAGATAAAGTAGAAAAGAAGATGCTTCTACTGGATAATGAGGGAGAAGAACATGAATTTGAAAGCTGAATTTCTGGAAAGCCAGAAGACGAAGGTGAAAGAGATCGAGACGATCATAAGAGAGTACCTGCCGAAAGAGGAAGGGTATCAGAGAATAATAATGAAAGCCATGAGTTATAGTCTTCTTGCGGGGGGCAAGCGCCTTCGTCCTATGCTTATGAAGGAGACGTATCTGCTCTTTTCAGGAGGAAGCGTGCGGCCGGAGGAGAAAGGAGCGCTGTATGCGTTCATGGCGGCGCAGGAGATGATCCATACTTATTCTCTTGTGCATGACGACCTTCCGGCGATGGATAATGACGATTACCGCAGAGGCAGAAAGACGACTCACGTAGTATACGGGGAGGATATGGGAATCCTTGCGGGAGACGCGCTGTTAAACTTCGCGTTTGAGACGGCTGCAGGGGCCTTTGAAGCCGCTCCGGATAAAAGCAGAGAGATTGCCAAAGCGCTTCAGATTCTGGGAAGGAAAGCCGGGATCTTCGGAATGCTGGGAGGTCAGGTCATCGATGTAAAGGAGACGGGGCATGCGGTCTCAAAGGAGATACTGGACACGGTCTATGAACTGAAAACTGCCGCACTGATCGAATCTTCCATGATGATCGGCGCTGTGCTTGGAGGCGCGGCAGCGAAAGAGCTTGATGAGACAGAGCAGATTGCGAAAAATATAGGGCTCGCATTTCAGATACAGGATGATATACTGGATGTGACCGGGACGGCGGCAACTCTCGGAAAGCCGGTTCACAGCGATGAGAAGAATGAAAAGACGACTTACGTCACGCTTTTCGGTGTTGAGAAGGCGAAGAAGATCGTAGAGGAGAAGTCTTTGCGTGCGGTTCTTAAGCTGAAAGAACTGCCGGGAGACCACACATATCTGGAGCAATTGTTTCGGCAGTTGATCTGCAGGGAGAAATAGAGAGGAAATTTTGTGATGTTAGAACGGATACAGAAAGAAAATGATATCAAAGACCTGAATCCGGAAGAACTTTTAAAACTGTCAGAAGAAATCCGGGAATTTCTGATCGAAAAGACCAGTAAGAGCGGAGGACACCTTGCGTCGAATCTGGGAGTGGTTGAGCTTACCATTGCCATGCACAGGGCGTTTGAGCTGCCCAAGGATAAGATCATCTGGGATGTGGGACACCAGTCCTATACCCATAAGCTTCTGACCGGCAGGAAGGATCAGTTTGATACTCTGAGGAAGTACGGGGGGATGAGCGGATTCCCGAAGCGCAAGGAGAGCGATTGTGATGCTTTTGATACGGGGCACAGTTCTACTTCCATCTCCGCGGGACTCGGTTATGTGAAGGCAAGAGATTTAAAAGGTGAGGATTACAGTGTGATCTCTGTGATCGGAGACGGTTCCCTGACCGGAGGGATGGCATATGAGGCGCTGAATAACGCGGCGCAGCTTGAGACCAATTTTATCATTGTATTGAATGACAATCATATGTCCATTTCTGAAAATGTGGGTGGGATGTCCAGATACTTAGCAGGGCTTCGGACGGCAGATTTTTATACAGGACTTAAAAAGGGCGTAACAAAGACGCTTGAACGGGTGCCGAAGGTGGGAGAGCGTATGATTTCCCACATCCGGAAGACAAAAAGCAGCATTAAGCAGCTTGTAGTGCCGGGAATGTTTTTCGAGGATATGGGAATTACCTATCTGGGGCCGATTCACGGGCATGATATCGGGGCGCTTTATAAAGCGTTCGGTGAAGCGAAAAAGATCGACGGGCCGGTGCTTCTCCATGTGATGACAAAGAAGGGAAAAGGATATGAGCCGGCGGAGAAAGCGCCGGATGTCTTTCATGGAATCGGTCCCTTTGATGTTGAGACAGGCAGGACGCTTAACGACAAGAAGAAGGATACTTATACGGACGTTTTCGGCAAAGTGCTCTGCGATGAGGCGAAGAAGCGGGATAATCTTGTGGCGATCACGGCGGCGATGGCGGACGGAACGGGGCTTTCGAGATTTAAAAAGCTCTATCCGGACCGGTTTTTTGACGTAGGGATCGCGGAGGAGCATGGAGTCACCTTTGCCGCAGGACTTGCGGCGGGCGGCATGAAGCCGGTATTTGCGGTATACTCTTCATTCCTGCAGCGGGGGTATGACCAGATGATACACGATGTGGGACTTCAGAATCTTCCGGTAGTATTCGCAGTTGACCGGGCGGGACTGGTGGGAAGCGACGGGGAGACTCATCAGGGAATCTTTGATCTGTCATACTTAAGCAGTATTCCCAACATGACGGTTCTGTCACCGAAGCATAAGTGGGAGCTTGCGGACATGCTGCGTTTTGCATTGGACCATGACGGGCCTGTGGCGGTCCGTTATCCGAGAGGGAGCGCTTTCGACGAGTATCAGAAGTGCAGAGAGCCTGTAAGATTTGGAAAGAGCGAGAGTATTTTTGAGGAAAGGGATATTGCTCTGTTCAGTGTGGGACATATGTTTGAGGTTGCTTTGAAAGTGCGGGAGCGCCTGAAAGCGGAAGGTTTTGGATGCAGTCTTGTGAATGCGCGTTTTATCAAGCCGCTGGACGAAGAATGTATCCGAGGACTTTCAAAAAATCACAGGCTGATCGCAGTTATAGAGGAGAATGTAGCGAGCGGAGCCTGTTCCCAGCGTGTGCAGGAGTGCGTATCGTCCGGGAATTTACCGGTAAAGGTACTTTCCTGTGCGCTGCCGGATCAGTATGTGGAGCATGGAAGCGTGGATGTGCTGCGCAAGGAGACGGGGATTGATGAAGAGTCGTTAACCTACAGGATCATAGAGACTTATGGGGAGTTGTAAAGATGAAGGAACGTTTGGATGTTCTGCTTGTTAAGAGAAATCTGGCTGCCTCCAGAGAAAAGGCGAAGGCAGTTATTATGTCAGGCAGTGTCTATGTGGAGGGACAGAAAGAAGATAAACCGGGAACTGCATTTCCAGAAGAAGTGCAGATTGAAGTCAGGGGGCATACCCTCCCCTATGTGAGCAGGGGAGGACTGAAGCTTGAGAAAGCGCTTCGGAATTTTGCACTCTCTGTAGAAGGAAAGGTGTGTACGGATGTGGGCTCCTCTACAGGAGGCTTTACGGACTGTATGCTTCAGAACGGGGCGAGAAAAGTATTTGCCATTGATGTGGGCAGAGGACAGCTTGACTGGAAATTAAGACAGGATGAGCGGGTTGTCTGTATGGAAAAGACAAACATCCGATATGTCACGCCGGAAGATATCGGGGAGCCGGTTGATTTTTCATCGGTGGACGTCTCCTTTATCTCGCTTACAAAAGTGCTGGTTCCCATCCGTGATTATCTGACGGAGGAGGGAGAGATTGCGGCGCTGATAAAGCCTCAGTTTGAGGCAGGACGTAATAAGGTCGGAAAGAAGGGTGTTGTCCGGGAAAAGAGCACTCATCTGGAGGTCATACAAAAGGTGGCGGAATATGCAGTGTCGGTCGGATTTGACGTGTTGGAACTTGCATTTTCTCCCATCCGCGGGCCGGAGGGCAATATTGAGTATCTGATACATCTGAAAAAATGCGGCGGCGCCGGGCGCATCAGCGGGAAGGTCTGTGTGGAAGAGATTGTTGACAGAGCCTTTGAGACGTTGTCGAGATCGTAAAGGAAGCAAAGATATGGACAGATTTTATATCGTTACAAATGACGGGAAGGACCCGGACTATGCTGTGACAGAAAAAGTGAATCATCTGCTTCTTGAGGCAGGAAAAACAACTTACCTGTGTGAGAAGGATGAGAAAAAAAAGATTATCAGAGAAATGATTCCTTCGGATATCGACTGCGTGATCGTCATCGGCGGGGACGGGAGCCTGATCGAAGCGGCGCGTGTCTTCCATGCAAAAGAGATTCCCATACTTGGTATCAATATGGGGACGCTGGGATATCTTACTGAGGTGGAGATAGGTGACATTGACGAGGCGCTCTCGAAACTTGTCAGAGGCGACTATACGCTGGAGAGCCGCATGATGATCGAAGGCACCTTTGCAGACGGCGGACAGGATGTGGCGCTGAATGATATCGTAGTCTCAAGAAAAGGTGTTTTGCGGGTTCTTCATTTTAAGCTGTATGTCAATGGAGAGCTTCTGAATTCTTATGAGGCGGACGGAATTATTATCTCTACGCCCACAGGTTCGACGGCATATAATTTATCGGCAGGGGGGCCTATCGTGGAGCCGACCGCTTCGATGATCGTGATCACACCGATCTGTTCCCACGCACTGAATACGAGCAGCATCGTCCTTTCGGCTGAGGATGAGCTTGTCGTCGAGATCGGCAGAGGGAGGAACGGGACGGTTGAGGAGGTATTTACAACCTTTGACGGGGCGGATATGGTTTCCATGGAGACAGGGGAGTGTGTAACCATCCGCACAAGCAAAGCGGATACGAAGATTGTCAAGCTGAGTAAGATCAGTTTTTTGGAAATATTGCGCAGGAAGATGAAAGGAAATTAGAGACATGAAAGTAAACAGGCATGCAAAGATCCTTGAATTAATCAACAAATACCGAATTGAGACGCAGGAGGAACTGGCAGAGCATCTGAACCGGGAAGGCTTTAAAGTGACACAGGCTACTGTGTCGAGAGATATCAGGGAACTTAAGCTTACAAAGGTGCCTTCTGACGAAGGAAAGCAGCGTTATGCGCCGCACAGGTCCGCAGACAGCAGTATGAGTGAGAAGTATATCCGTGTATTGAAGGACGGCTATGTGTCTATGGATATGGCACAGAACATTCTTGTCATTAAGACAGTATCAGGTATGGCATCGGCGGTCTGCGCTGCCCTTGACGCTATGAAATGGAATGAGATCGTGGGGAGTATTGCCGGTGACGATACCATCATGTGTGCGATCAGAAGTGTGGATGATACGGTCGCAGTCATGGACAAAATCAGCAGAATTGTTTCGTAGGAGAGAATATGTTACAAAGTGTACATGTAAAAAATCTTGCATTGATTGAAGAGATAGAAGTAGATTTTAAAGAAGGGCTGAATATACTGACGGGTGAGACGGGAGCCGGAAAATCGATTATTTTGGGTTCTGTGAATCTTGCGCTGGGAGGACGGTATACGAAGGATATCATCCGCAAGGGAGCGGATCATGGGTTTGTAGAGCTTACATTTTTTGTGGAGGATGAAAGACTCTTAGAGAGGTTAAGGTCCCTTGATATCTTTCCGGAGGACGGCATAGTAGTGTTAAGCCGCCGTCTGATGGAGAAGCGGAGTATCAGCCGCATTAACGGAGAGACGGTCACGATGGGGCTTCTTAAGGAGGCGGCATCTGCGCTGATTGATATACACGGACAGCATGAGCACCAGTCACTTTTATATAAAAAAAACCATCTGGAGATTGTGGACGCATTTGCGGGGGAGGCAGTGAAAGAGTGCAAAGGGTGCGTCAGGGACGCATACAACGAATACCGCAGATACCAAAAAGAGCTGAATGAGGCAGGAATGGATGAGGCACAGAGAGCAAGGGAACTATCTCTCCTGCAGTTTGAGTCTGCCGAGATCAGGGAGGCCAATCCTCTGCCCGGAGAGGACGAAGAATTAGAGGGTATGTACCGGAGGATGGTGAACGGGAAGCGGATCGCAGAGAGTGCGGCGGAAGCTTACGCTTACACAAGCGAAGATGATGCAAGCGCCAGTGAGAATTTAAGCCGCGCCATCCGCGCCATGTCAGAGATTGCGGAGTGTGATGAGGCGGCGGGAGAACTGCGGAGTCAACTGGAGGAAATCGATAACCTGCTCAATGATTTTAACAGGGAGCTTTCAGAATACAGTAAAAGCTTTGAATTCTCGGAAGAAGAGTTTTATGAGACAGAAAACCGTTTGAATGAGCTGAACCGTCTAAAGGTAAAATACGGGAACAGTGTGGAAGAAATCTTGTCCTATTGTGAAGAGCAGGAAAAAAAGATCGAGAAGCTTACGGACTATGAAAGCTATATTGACGGGCTTATTAAAAAATGTGAAGAGTCGGAAAAAAAGCTTGACAGGGATACAAAAAAGCTTACAAAGCTCAGAAAGGAGCAGGCGAAGCTGCTTGAAAGCGCCATCTGTGAGGGATTAAAAGAACTGAATTTCCCGGACGTACAGTTTCAGATACAGGTTGATAAGCTTGGAGATTTTACTGCAAACGGGAAGGACGACGTAGAATTTTTGATTTCTTTAAATCCGGGCCAGCCTGTGAAGCCTCTTGCAAATGTAGCTTCCGGCGGGGAGCTTTCGAGGATCATGCTGGCGATCAAGACAGTCATGGCGGACCGTGATGCGATAGAAACACTTATATTTGACGAAATTGACGTAGGGATCAGCGGGCGCACCGCCCAGAAGGTTTCGGAGAAAATGGCAGTGATCGGCAAAGGGCATCAGGTGATCTGCATTACGCATCTGGCGCAGATTGCAGCGATGGCGGATCATCATTTTGTCATTGAAAAGACAGTGGGTGAGATGGATACCCGTACAGATATCCGCCCAATGGATGAAAAGGAATCCATAGAAGAGCTGGCAAGGATTCTTGGAGGGGCAAAGATCACGGATGCTGTTATGCAGAACGCAAAAGAAATGAAAGAACTTGCAAAACAGGTAAAATTAAACTGATTGAAAATTGAAATTCTTCACATACTAAGGATAGATATCTGGCCGGGTATCTATCTTTTTTTGCGGCACGGATATTAGTTTTTGTGAAGAAAGGGATTATTATGCGCAGATATTGGTACAGAAGAATTTTAATCATGGTTGTAGTGTTTTGCATTGCCGTAGGAGGCGGCTATTACTTAATTGACAGCAAAAAGCAGATGTTCCGTCAGGAGGTCAGCGCCAGCACCTCGGATGAGACGATGGTGATCCCGGGAGGTATGCCGATCGGTATTTATCTTGAGACGGAGGGAGTCATGGTGCTTGGGACGGGAGAGATCACCGGAATAGACGGGATGAAGCATGAACCATCCGCACATAAGGTAAAGGCCGGAGATTATATTACTGCTATCAATCATCAGAAAATCAAAGATAAATCGGAGCTTATGGAGGCGGTGAAGCTGCTTGACGGCGACGAGGTAATCTTAGATATCCACCGGAAGGATGAAGATATAGAGATAAAGACACAGGCGGTCAAATTTGACGCTGATGAGTATAAGCTTGGAATCTGGGTCCGGGACAATGCTCAGGGACTCGGTACGGTTACATTTTTGGATGCCAAAAGCCGGTTTGGCGCATTGGGACACGGAATTCATGATATTGATACGAACGAGCTTTTAGATATTTCCGGAGGGACATTGTATACGACGAGTATCAAAGACATCCAGAAAGGGGAGGATGGGATACCCGGCGGGATGGAAGGGATCATCATCTATAATAATTATAATGTTCTGGGCAGTATCACACGAAACAGCGAGGCGGGGATCTTCGGGACGATTGACCGAATCGATGCATTGTTCTCGGATCAGACTCCCGTGAGTACGGCAGCGAAAGAAGAGATCAAGGAAGGTCCTGCAATCATACGGTGCGCGGTAGAAGGCAAGGTTAAAGAATATGAGGTGGAGATTACCGGAGTGGATCTGGGTACCAGCGAGGTGAACAAAGGAATCATCCTGAAGGTGACGGATGAAAAGCTCCTCGAGGTGACAGGAGGAATCGTACAGGGGATGAGCGGTTCGCCGATTCTGCAGGATGGGAAGATTGTAGGCGCGGTGACGCATGTTTTTGTAAACAATCCGACAAAAGGATATGGAATTTTCATTGAAAATATGTTAAAACAATAAAAGAACAGGAATCGACGGCTCTTGCATGGAGATGTTTCCGAAAAAGGTCATAATATGCAAAATGCAATAACAACCCGTCGAAATAAGAATTATTTATCCGACAGCATTTTCTTGTCTTGCCATATAATGAACCCTTATAATTGAACATGACACGTTTTTACAATTATGAAAGGGGGAATACGTAATATGAGTGGGATAAGTGTGGCAATTGCCGATGATAATGAAAGAATTTTGGATTTATTAGGCGATGTGATCGGCTCGGACAAAGACTTAAATCTTGTTGGAAAGGCAAATAACGGGGAGGATGCATACGAGCTGATACGCAGCAAACAGCCGGATGTTGTCCTGTTGGATCTGATTATGCCAAAGATGGACGGGCTTAGCGTCATGGAGCAGATCAATCATGACAAGGAGATAAGAAAGCATCCGAATTTCATTGTGATCACGGCGATCGGACAGGAGAGAATTACGGAAGATGCATTTAAAAAGGGGGCTAATTATTACATTTTAAAACCATTTAACAATGAGATGGTGCTGAACCGTGTCAAGAGCGCCAGACAATTGTTAAAAAGCGAGATGGCGGGCATAAAGACAGAAAAGCTTAAGACAGATCAGCAGAGCATGTCAGTAAATCTGGAAGCGCGGGTGACGGATATGATACATGAGATCGGGATTCCGGCCCATATAAAAGGGTATCATTACCTGCGTGATGCCATTATCATGGCGGTGGATGATATGGATGTGCTGAATGCGATCACGAAGATCTTATATCCAACCATCGCAAAGAACCATAAGACAACGGCAAGCAGGGTGGAACGGGCGATCCGGCATGCGATCGAGGTAGCATGGAGCAGAGGGAAGCTGGATACGCTTGACGACCTTTTCGGGTATACGGTGAGCAACGGTAAGGGGAAGCCCACCAACTCGGAATTTGTAGCATTGATTGCAGATACGATCAGATTAGAATATAAAAACAGATAAGTACTTTCTTTCTTCGTAAAATTGCGGTATAATGAAAGAAGTACAGTACATACCGCGAGGATGGGAGGAAGAATCATGAAAAAAATACTTTTTGCAACTTCAGAGGCAGTGCCTTTTATAAAGACAGGCGGATTGGCGGACGTAGCGGGTTCCCTGCCGAAATATTTCAACAATGAAAAGTATGATGTACGGGTAATGTTACCGAAATATATGTGCATGAAAGACATTTGGAAAGAAAAATTACAGTATAAGACACATTTTTATATGGATTTAAATTGGAGAAAACAGTATGTAGGTGTTCTGGAAACAGAATATGACGGAATTACTTTTTACTTTATAGATAATGAATATTACTTTAACGGCTTTGCGCCGTACGGTGATATGTATGCGGATATTGAGAAATTTGCATTTTTCTCAAAGGCAGTTTTAAGCGCCCTGCCGCTCATTGACTTCAGACCTGACATTATTCACTGTCACGACTGGCAGACTGGACTGGTTCCGATTTATCTCGATAATTTCCGCTTTGGCAACGAATATTATCGTGGAATTAAGACAATCATGACAATACATAACCTAAAATTCCAGGGGACATGGGATACGAAGCGTGTAAGGGACATTACAGGGCTGCCGCAGTACTATTTTGCGCCGGATAAGCTGGAGGCATATAAGGATGCCAATTACTTAAAGGGCGGAATTGTATACGCGGACAGAGTTACTACAGTGAGCAATACTTATGCAGAGGAGATTAAGACGCCGTTCTACGGAGAACGTTTGGACGGCCTTATGAATGCCCGCGCGAATTGTCTGTCAGGTATTGTGAACGGTATTGATTATGAAGACTTCAATCCGGAGACGAATCCTCACATCGTGAGCAATTATTCCGTATCGAACTTCCGGAAGGAAAAGGTTAAGAATAAGATCGAGCTTCAGAAGGAGCTGAATCTTGCGCAGGATCCGAAGGTGATGATGATCGGTGTTGTATCACGTCTGACAGACCAGAAAGGCTTCGACCTCGTAGCCTGCGTGCTTGATGAGTTGTGTCAGGATGCGATCCAGCTTGTTGTGCTCGGGACAGGTGAAGAGCAGTATGAGAATATGTTCCGGCACTTCGCATGGAAGTATTCGGGCAAGGTTTCTGCAAATATTTATTATTCAGATCCGATGTCTCACAAGATTTACGCATCGTCTGACGCATTCCTTATGCCGTCTTTGTTCGAGCCATGCGGATTGAGTCAGCTTATGAGCCTTCGGTATGGAACCGTGCCGATCGTAAGGGAGACGGGAGGACTGAAAGATACGGTTGAGCCGTATAATGAGTTCGAGAAGACCGGAACAGGCTTTAGCTTTACCAATTATAACGCTCATGAGATGATGGCAACGGTGCGCTATGCGGAATGCATTTACTATGATAAGAAGAGGGATTGGAATAAGATTGTCGAGCGAGGCATGAATAAGGATTTCTCGTGGAAAAATTCCGCGAAGCAGTACGAAGAATTGTATGAAAGTATGTAAGATTAAAAAAAATGGTCATCGCCCTTTTGGGTGATGACCATTTTTTCTTGCATTTTTCACGGATTTGTTTTATTGTATATAGCGAATAATTCATTACAGTACAGTGTGAAATACAATTTATATACGATAAGGAGAGTGGAATTATGAAAATCAAGGATATTCTAAAAGAGACTGCCCCGCATATTTCCTTCGAGGTATTCCCACCGAAAACAGATGCAGGATTTGAGAGCGTTCTTGCTGCGACAGACCGAATCGCAGCATTAAAACCGTCATACATCAGCGTTACATACGGCGCCGGCGGAGGTACGAGCAAAAACACGGTAAATATAGCATCCCACATCAAGGACGATCTGGGAGTGACAAGTCTTGCCCATCTTACCTGTGTATCTTCCACAAGGGAACATGTACAGGAAGTGATTCGGCAGCTTAAGGAAAAGGAGATTGAAAATGTTCTTGCGCTTCGGGGAGATATCCCGAAGAATTCAGAATTTCCGCTTCCTGATCAATACAAATATGCAAGTGAATTAGTTAAGGAGATGAAAGAGCAGGGGGATTTCTGCATTGGCGCGGCATGCTATCCGGAAGGCCATGTGGATACAGAGTTTAAGAGGGACGACATTAATAATTTAAAGATTAAGGTGGACTGCGGCGTGGATTTTTTAACAACGCAGATGTTTTTTGAGAACAGCATATTTTATAATTTCCTTTATAAAATCCGCGAGAAAGGAATCATGGTTCCGGTATTGCCGGGTATCATGCCTGTGACACACAAGAGTCAGGTGGAAAGAATCTGCAATATGTCAGGAACGGTGCTTCCTCAAAGATTCATTGATGTGGTAGAGCGGTTCGGAGATAATCCAAAGGCGATGAGACAGGCAGGAATCGCTTACGCGACAGATCAGATCATAGATCTGTTTGCAAATGGGATCAATCATGTGCATATTTATTCTATGAATAAGCCGGAGGTGGCGGAAGCCATCATGAATAATCTGTCAGAGATCGTAGTTAAGACAGAGATCCACAGTTGATTTTTTTAATGAACAAAAATGTCGGAGATGAAAGAGAATAATATGGAGCATATGGTGAGGGAGGCTGTCCGGTATCTGGGTTATGGAAAGCATGAGGCGGATGAAAAGACTTTTCAGTTGATCCGGGAATGCTTTGAAGAACTGGAGAGAATTGCGAAGAAGAGGATCGTGTACCGCATATTTGACCTTTGCATGGCAGAGGACGGGTGTATTGAGATTGGAAGAATGCATATTGAGAGCAAAGGACTTTTGAGAAACCTTAGCGGATGCGAGAAGGTGATCTTGCTGGGAGCGACTCTTGGGGTGGAGGTCGATCTGGCTATGAAACGATATTCCTATACGGATATGGCGAAGATGGTGGTGCTTCAGGCATGCGCGGCAGCGCAGCTTGAGGAATATGTGGACGAGTGCCAGAAAAAGCTTGGGGAAGAGATGGAAAAGGAGGGGTATTTTTTAAGGCCCAGATTCAGTCCCGGGTACGGGGATTTTTCCATTCTTCATCAGAAGGAGATTCTTGCTATGGCGGATACGGCAAGGCGGATCGGGCTTACGATGACAGACGGTAGTATGCTGACGCCCACAAAATCCGTGACGGCTCTGATCGGGCTTGGAAGGGAGAACGAAAACTGCCATATCGGGGGCTGCGAAGCCTGTGATAAAACGGACTGTACTTACCGCAGATGAAACTGGTACATCAATATTTATGCAATCATGTACGAGGAAATAGCAATATAGAAAAAGGAGCAGGACAGATGTTATTAGAACGGCTGGGAAAGGATTTGATATTTTTTGACGGCGGAACCGGGACGCTTCTTCAGGAGAAGGGGTTAAAGCCAGGGGAATTGCCGGAAGTCTGGAACCTTGAGCATAAAGAAGAGATGATAGATATTCACCGTCAGTATTATGAGGCGGGCAGCGATATCGTGCTGAGCAATACCTTCGGGGCGAATGCCCTGAAATTCCACGATTCTGATTATGATCTAGAGGATATCATTACTGCAGCGATAGCGAATCTTAAGGAGGCAGAAAAGCTAGGCGTCCATGACGGGAGAGAAGTCTATGCCGGGTTGGATGTAGGGCCTACGGGAAAGCTTTTAAAGCCTATGGGAGATCTGAGCTTTGAGGATGCTTATGAGGCATTTAAAGAGGTAGCGGTCATTGGTGAAAAAGCGGGAGCAGATCTGATCCACATTGAGACGATGAGCGATACTTATGAAGTGAAGGCGGCTGTGCTGGCGGCGAAGGAGAATACGAAGCTGCCGGTATTTGCGACCATGATCTTTGATGACAGAGGAAAGCTTCTGACTGGCGGGGATGTACCGTCGGTGGTTGCCATGCTTGAGGGACTTCGGGTGGATGCCCTTGGGATCAACTGTGGCATGGGCCCGGAGCAGATGCTGCCGGTTCTTGATGCGATACTGAAGGTGGCTTCCGTTCCGGTTATTGTAAAGCCCAATGCGGGACTTCCCAAACAGCGTGACGGGGAAGTTTACTATGACGTGGATCCGGAAGAATTTGCAGGACTGATGACTCAGATTGTGAAGAAGGGCGCGCAGCTTGTGGGAGGTTGCTGCGGAACGACGCCGGGTCATATCCGTAAGATGGTACAGCAGGTAAAACAGACTGAGCCGTTTCCTAAGTGTATTCCCCTTGCAAAGAAGGAGCATACGATCGTGTCTTCTTATGGAAATGCCGTATTTTTAGGAGGGAAACCGGTCATTATCGGCGAGCGGATCAATCCTACGGGAAAGAAAAAGTTTAAACAGGCATTAAAAGAGCATGATCTTGACTATATATTAAAAGAGGGAATCAGCCAGCAGGATAACGGGGCGGACATTCTGGATGTCAACGTAGGTTTGCCTGACATTGATGAGAGGGCTATGATGGTGGAAGTGGTAAGAGAGCTTCAGAGTATATCCAGCCTTCCGCTGCAGATTGACACGGTGGACGAAAAAGCGTTAGAGGCGGCCATGCGCGTGTATAACGGCAAGCCCATGGTCAATTCCGTCAACGGCAAACAGGAAGAGATGGATAAAGTATTTCCTCTGATCAAAAGATACGGCGGTGTCGTGGTAGGACTGACCATTGATGAGGACGGCATTCCGAATACGGCAGAAGGCCGTGTACGCATTGCCGGAAAGATCATTGAAGAAGCGAAAAAATACGGAATTGACAAGAAAGATATCGTCATCGATGTGCTGGCTATGACCATAAGCTCAGATCCTGACGGGGCAAAGACGACGCTTGAAGCACTGCGGACAGTCAGGGAAAAGTACGGAGTGTGCACCGTGCTGGGCGTATCCAACATTTCTTTCGGACTTCCCTGCCGTCCGGCCGTGAATTCCAATTTCTATACGATGGCGATGCAAAATGGCTTAAGCGCGGGAATTATTAATCCCATGTCGGAGGATATGATGCGCGCTTACTATTCTTACTGCGCGCTGATGAACTATGATGAAAACTGTGAGGCGTACATCGGCCGTTACGGGAATCAGAAGGAAGAAACGCCGGTGCAAAAGAGCGGGGAGATTACCCTTAAAGCAGCCATCGTCAAGGGACTTAAGGAGGAGGCACACCATGCGGCCCGTGAGATGATAAAGGAAAAACCGCCTCTTTCTGTGATCAATGAAGAGATGATACCGGCTCTCGACGAAGTGGGAAAAGGCTTTGAGAAGGGAACGGTATTTCTGCCCCAGCTGCTCATGAGCGCCGATGCCGCAAAGCTGGCATTTGCCGTGCTGAAGGAGGGGCTTTCGGAAATCAGTGGTAAGGAGCGAAAAAAGGATAAGGTGATTCTTGCAACGGTGAAAGGTGATATCCATGATATCGGCAAGAATATCGTAAAAGTGCTTTTGGAAAATTACAGCTTTGACGTGATTGATCTTGGAAAGGATGTGGAGCCGGAAACTGTTTTAGAAGCTGCGGTTAAAGAGAATGTGCAGCTGGTAGGCTTAAGCGCGCTTATGACAACTACGGTGGTCAGTATGGAAGAGACCATAAAGCTTTTGCATAAGGGAAAGCCGGACTGTAAGATCATGGTAGGCGGCGCGGTGTTAAACCAGGATTATGCGGATATGATCGGGGCGGACTTTTACGGAAAGGACGCGATGCAGTCGGTGTACTATGCGAAAGAGTTGTTTGCAAAGTAAAGGGTATGCAAAATAAAAGGAGAAGAGAAGAATGAGTTTAATATTACCGGAAAAATATGATCCGCATCTGAGTGTGCGGGAAACGCAGGAGGCAATCAAATATATCAGGGACACTTTTCAGAAGGAGTTCGGGAAGGAGATGAACCTTGAGAGGATCTCCGCACCTTTGTTTGTAGTAAAGAGCAGCGGCCTGAATGATAACCTGAACGGCGTGGAGCGTCCGGTCGGCTTTGATATCGCAGGGCTTCCTGACGAAGATATAGAGGTCGTACAGTCTCTTGCTAAGTGGAAACGTATGGCGCTTAAGAGGTATGGTTTTCGGCCGGGAGAAGGATTGTATACGAATATGAACGCGATCCGCCGGGATGAGGAGCTTGATAACCTTCATTCCTGTTATGTGGATCAGTGGGACTGGGAGAAAGTGATCACGAAAGAGGACAGGACTGTCGAGACGCTTAAGGAGACAGTGAAAAATATTTTCAAGATCATCAAGCATATGGAGCATGAAGTGTGGTATAAATATCCGCATGCAGTCAAACGTCTTCCGGATCAGGTGACGTTTATCACTTCTGAGGAGCTGGAGGAGAGGTATCCGGATAAGACTCCGAAGGAGCGGGAGAACCTGATCACAAAAGAATACGGCTGTGTGTTTGTTATGAAGATCGGGGAGAAGTTAAAGAGCGGCGTACCGCACGACGGTAGGGCGCCGGACTATGATGACTGGCAGCTCAACGGAGATATTTTGTTCTGGTTCGATACGCTTGACTGTGCTTTGGAAATTTCCAGTATGGGAATCCGCGTGGATGAAAAATCGCTTGCCGAGCAGTTAAAGAAGGCCGGATGTGAGGATAGAAGGAATCTGCCGTATCACCGGATGCTTCTGGACGGAGAGCTGCCTTACACGATCGGCGGCGGAATCGGGCAGTCAAGACTTTGCATGCTGCTTTTGAACCGTGCACATGTAGGAGAGGTGCAGGCAAGTCTCTGGCCAAAGGAGATGAGAGAGACCTGCAGGGAGCATGGGATTATCCTTTTGTAGAAGGAAACATCAAAGAAAGGATCTTGCTTTTTATTGTTTTTTTTCCCAATACTTGGTATACTTATTTTAGTAAAAAAAGGAATACGAGGTGAGAGGAAATGAAAAGAAAAAGAAGGCTGATCGGGATGTTCTGCCTGTTTTTAGCAGCAATGACAGTCGTCCCGAACATTCTTCCGGCCGGAAATGTGACAGTTGTAAAGGCAGCGAAAAAAAGTACAAAATCCAAAAAGAAGAACGGACTGGTCAGGGAGAAAGGCAATTACCGTTATTATAAAAAAGGAAAACTGCAGAAAAAAGTCTGGAAGACGATAAAGCGTAAAAAGTATTATTTCAAAAAGGACGGCAATGCTGCGGTAGGAAGCTGTAAGATCGGCGGGAAGTATTATATATTCAGTGAAAAAGGGCAGCTTGTCATACCGTCTAAAAAGGCTAAGACAAAAGTAGTGGCCGTGAAAGGCGTAAAATATCAGGCGAAGGCCAAAGGACTTGCCGCAAAGGGCTGGAGCAAGGATAAAACGTATTATTTTAGTGCGAATGGCAGAATGCTGACAGGCATCCAAGTCATTGGCGAGAAGTTCTACAGCTTTGGGAAAAATGGGAAGTATGACAAAGACAAGACAAAGAAGCTTAGTAAAGCGTCCGTGTATGAAAAAGATATGACAGATCTTTACCGCCTGATCGGGAAGCCTAAGAAGTCAGCTTACTATGACGGTTGTTACGGGCCGGGGAAAGACGGTATCCTGACTTACAAGAACTTTACTGTATATACTTACAAGGCCCCGGACGGAAAAGAAATCTATATGGGCGCGGAATAGGAAAACGCGGCGCGTATTTATGAGTGAATGGGAGAGTGGATAAGATGAAGAAAAACAGAAGAAATACATATAAGAGACTGATCATGTTTGCGTTGGCATTGGCGCTCCTTCTATCGGCGCCGGCAGCTTCCGTACAGGCGGCCTCCTCTGTGAATAAGAAGCTTGCGAAGCAGGTAAACGGCATTGTCAAGAAGAAAGTAAAAGCTAAGGACAGCAAAAAAAAGAAGCTGCAGAAGCTGTTTCAATATACGGAGAAGACATATAAATATGGCCGCGCCTATGGTTTTAAGCCTAAGAAAGGGTGGGAGAAAAACTACGCGTTAGAGATGTACAGCAAAAAGAAAGGGAGCTGTTATCACTATGCGGCGGCATATGCGTTTCTGGCAAAAAAGGCTACCAATTACACGGTGCGCATCGGCGTGGGAAAAACGAACGGCTTTAACCCTAAAGTGAAGCAGGATCACGCATGGGTGGAGATAAGGATTAAGGGTAACTGGTACATCTGCGATCCGAATATGGATAAGTTTGCGGCAAAAAGCTCTGGAAAGTATTTTCTGAAAGACAGAAAAGGGTTAAAAAAGACGTACAATAACTTTAAAGGCGCAAAATACTACAATGTAAAGCTGTAGATGCACATAGCAAAAAGGAACGGATTGATAAAAGGTTAATGGAAAAGGATAGAGGGAAAATCTATGCATAACAGAAATCGGACAGGAAGAAGGCTTGCGGCATTGACCGCAGCCTTAGTTGTGTTGTTAGGAATGATGACGGATGTGCAGACTGTCTCGGCTCTAGATGCGGGTGCAAAAAAGAAAGAAAGCTGGAAGATTGAAAAGCAGTGTGTTTTTTATTACAAAGGCGGGAAAAAGCTGACGGGGTTAAGAAAGCTTAACGGTAAATACTACTATTTTGACAAAAAAGGTGTGCAGCGTACCGGATGGCAGAAAATACGGGGGGACTATTACTTTTTCCGTATAGACAGCAAAGAAAAAGGATATATGGTAACTTCAAAGAAAGTGAACGGCGTGACGCTTAAGGACAGCGGTAAGGCTAAGAAGACGAAAGCAAGCGCCGCAAAGCTGAATGTTATGATCAAGGCGAATAAGATCATGGAAAAGGCGACGAAGCCTACCATGAAAAAGAAGGAGAAACTGAGAGCGTGCTTTGACTATTCCATGAAGAAATTCAGATACCGAGGCTCCCCGAGATTTAAAAAGAGTAAGAACTGGGAGTATAAGTATGCGCTGGATATGTTTGACAGAGGTCACGGGAGTTGTTACGCCTATGGCGCAGCATTTGCATTTCTTGCCAATGCAGTGGGGTATACGGATGCATATGCGATTTCCAGCGGCGGTCATGGCTGGGCGGAAGTAAAGGGAAGAGTGTATGATCCGTCATGGGAGATGGTAGATAAAAAGCATCATTATTTCGGCATGTCCTATAACTTGAGCGGTAAGGGAGGAAGGCCAAACTACAAGAGGAACCGAACATATGTAAAGAAAATTTAGAGTACTTATAATTTTAATGGAAAGGCAGTTTGAGATGATTTTTAGTTCACTTGTATTTTTGTGCATTTTTTTACCTGTTACATATATTTTATATACCATCCTACCGTCGCTTAAGCTGAAGAATGCTGCTTTGATCGCTGTGAGTCTTGTGTTTTATGCGTATGGGGAGCCGGTCTATGTGCTGCTTATGGTTTTGAGTGCATTTCTTAACTACGTATGTGCCTTAATGATTGCAAGATGCAAAGAGAAGAAAAAGTTTTTCTTGATTGCGGGCGTGATTGTCAATCTTGGGATTCTGGGTGTTTTTAAATATGCGGCGTTTTTTGTGCATACATGTAACAGTCTGTTCGGACTCGGTATGCCGGAGCCTTTTTTGTCTCTTCCGGTAGGTATCTCATTTTTCACATTTCAGGCATTGTCCTATGTGATTGACGTCTACCGTGGGAACGTAGAGATTCAGAAAAGCTTTTTTAAGGTGCTTCTCTACATTTCTTTCTTCCCTCAGCTTATCGCGGGACCTATCGTAAAATACAGGGATATCAGCGAGGAGATTGATAACCGGACGCAGAGTCCGAAGCAGACGGCGATCGGAATGAGAAGATTTATCTGCGGTCTCTCAAAAAAGGTGCTAATCGCTAATACGATGGGCAGTGCTGCGGATTGTATATTTGCTGCCGAGCTGTCTCACGTAAATATTCTGGCGGCATGGCTTGGAGCGATAGCATATTTACTGCAGATTTATTATGATTTCAGCGGATACAGTGATATGGCTATCGGGCTGGGCAGGATGTTCGGATTTCATTTCAGGGAGAATTTTATGTACCCGTACGGAGCGGCAAGCGTCCGGGAATTTTGGCGGAGATGGCACATCTCTCTGTCTACATGGTTTAAAGAGTATCTGTATATCCCTCTGGGCGGAAATAGGAAGGGCAGGGCAAGAGCCTGCCTGAATAAAATCATTGTTTTCTTTTTTACGGGACTCTGGCATGGGGCCGACTGGACATTTGTCCTGTGGGGGCTGTATCATGGCATGTTCCTGCTGTTTGAGGAATATGTCCCGGTGTTAAAAAGGGCGCCGAAATTTCTGGCCCGTATCTATACGCTGCTTGTAGTGTGCATAGGTTTTGTGATTTTTCGGGCGGATACTATTTCGCAGGGCTTGTATTTTGTGAGACAGATGTTCGCGGGTTTTACCTTTACGGCCGCATCCGCAAATCTAATATGGCAGCAGCTGACACCTTGGTTTCTTGCGGCAGGTTTGGCGGGCATCATCGGCTGTGCTCCTATCAGGCCGCTGGCAGACAAAATAAGAGCGAAGTTATATCAGGAGGATCAGCCGGTGACGGCGGTATGGGTAAGAATACAGGCAGGACTTTATCTTTTGTCCTTTATCCTGCTGGCATGGTGTATGTTGAGATTGTCAGGGAGCTCTTACAATCCGTTTATTTATTTCAGGTTCTGACAGAAGCGCTGCATCAGATATAAGGAGAGGAGAAGGGGAATGAAGAAGATAGGAAATCGTTTGTTTGTTGCAGCATGTCTTTTGCTGTGCCTGATTCCTTTTGCGGGGATGACAATAGCTCCGACGCATACAACAACAGAAAATAGAAGGCTGGTTTCCTTTCCGAAAATAAAAAAAGAAGGAAAATGGAATTGGGAATGGCTTGGAGAGGCAGGGGCATATTTTGAAGATCACTTCGCATTCCGTCCGTATTTTGTGACTGCGGATTCCGAGATCATGGGGAAGGTATTCGGAGTGTCGAATATGGATACGGTAATAGATGGAAAAAACGGCTGGCTTTATTATGCAGCGACCAGAGCAGACTATCTGGGAGAAGATACGTTATCGGAGCGGGGCGCTTATAATGTTTTGCATAATCTGTCGCTGCTGCAGCGGTATGTAGAAGGAAGCGGGGCAAAGTTTCTTTTTACGGTGGCGCCGAATAAGAATTCTCTGTATGGAGAGTACATGCCATATTATGCAGGCAGAAAGGTAAGCGATAGAAAGAATATAGAGCTTCTTGAGCCGGGCTTTGAAAAGGAAGGGGTTCTTTATGCGGATCTGTTTGCTGTCTTTGAGGACCAAACGGAAACATTGTATCTGAAAAGGGACTCCCACTGGAATCAAAAGGGCGCGGTTCTGGCCTATAATACGATGCTGGACTCTCTGGGGAGAGAACATGATAACTATGAGACCGTGCCTTCCATACGGACAAAGACAGAGTACGGGGATTTAAACCGGATGCTGTACCCGAAAAGCGCTGTGCCGGAATGGAATGATCGGTATGAAAAGGAGCCGTCTTATCAATATGTGTCGGATTTTAAAAGTGTTGAGGATGCATGGATTCAGACCAGTAATGAGAAGTGTCAGGGAAGTCTTCTGATGTTTCGGGATTCTTTCGGGAATACCCTGCTGCCGCTGATGGCGGATGCCTATCGCGACGGATATTTTTCTAAGAGCGTTCCATATCCGGTCGAAGAGTACATGACAGAATATCATCCCGATACGGTCATCGCAGAAAAGGCAGAGAGAAATTTAAGAGAGTTTGCCAATGAGCCGCCGATTATGACGGGGCCGCCTGCAGTACTCAGCGGGAAACAAAAAGAAAAGCAGACAGATACAACTGTGCAGCTGAAAGAATCGGAATATGATATGTCTTATCTGGAAATCAGTGGAATGTTGGACCCCGGGTACGTAAAACAAAACACCAATGTCTATATCAGCGTACAATATGCGGATAAGGAGCAGACATATGAAGCATTTACAGTGTCGGCAGAAGGCTCCGATAACGGATTTCTTTTATATTTGCCTGCGGATGCAATATCTGAAGAGTCTGTTGAATTGTGTGTTATAACAGAGACGCAGGGAGAGTTTACGGCCGTAAAGCAGGAGAGATGTAAGGTTCCGGTGCGGGAGTAAAAGGGAGAAAATTTTATGAGGCAGAAAATCAGGAAGCAGAAAATCCGTCCAAAGACAATATTATTATTGTGTCTGATCTCTATGACAGCGGCGGTGTCAGCAGGGTGCGGTAAAAAAATAGAGATCCGCGTTCAGGATATGTATACGCAGACACGTATGACCGCGCCGGAAGGGGCGACAGTACAAGACATTCTGACAGAGGCGGAGATTGATATCCAAGAGGGCGATGAGGTCTGGCCGTCTTTGGATACAAGGATCACAGAGGATCAGGGAAAGATATCCATTTCCCGGCATGCAAAGGCGCAGCTTGCAGTGGACGACGAGGTTATGGATATAGAAATGACGGGCGGAAAGGTGAAGGATGCCCTTAACCAGTTACAGATCACGCTTGGAGAGCATGACTGTATTGATCATGAGCCGGAAGCATATGTTACAGACGGCATGAAGATATCTGTGATACGCCGTCTGGCAGTGTCCATTGCGGCGGACGGAGAGACAAAGGATTACTTGACGGAGGCGAAGACAGTGGAAGAGCTTTTGAACCTTCAGGGAGTTACTCTCGGAAAAAGGGATATAGTGGAGCCGAAGCTGCCAAAGAAGCTTGAAGAGGGAACCAAGGTAGTCGTAAAACGGGTTGATGTTAAGGAAGTGACAGAGAAGGAGCCGATCGCTTACCAGACGCGGACAGAGAAGTCAAAGAGCATGACAATCGGGACAAGCAAGGTGACGAGGCAGGGAGTCAACGGTGAAAAGAAGATCACGTACCAAGTGACGTATGTGGATGGAAAAGAAGACGGGCGCAAGGCGGTCAGGGAGGAAGTCATAAAGGAGCCGGTTGATAAGATAATCACGCAGGGTACGAAGCCGAAGCCAAAGCCGGCCGCATCAAAAGGAAAATCGAAAAGCGGGAAAGGGAAAAAGGTAGTCTCCAAGAAGAAAGTATATGATTGTGATGGCTCCGGACATGGATATTATATTATTAAATATTCAGACGGAAGCATAAAGTATAAAGATTTTTAGACTGAAAAAGGGGGCATCGGTATGAACCGACACCCCCTTAGTCTATCTTTGAAAATTAAATTGCCCGTGTATATTTCTTCAGCCAGTCACGCTCTTCCTCATCAAGCCGCAGAGCGATAAGTTCGTATACTTTTGCGTGATATTCATTGAGCTGTTCTTTGTCTTCCTTTGTCATCAAATCCGGATTCACAGCGTCAAGGTCGATCGGAACGTAGGTGATCGGTTCAAAATAGAGGAACTGTCCATATTCGGTCTTTTGCCCCTCTCGCACGAGAAGTTCATTTTCGGTACGGATACCGTGGGAGCCTTCAATGTAGATTCCTGGTTCGTCAGTGATTACCATGCCTGCTTCGATAACGGCTTTTTCTCTCTCACGGATCGCAATACGGAAACCGCTGGGCGCTTCGTGGATGTTCATCAGGTATCCTACGCCGTGTCCGGTTCCGTGATTATAGTTGATCCCTCTTTCCCATGCGGGCATTCTTGCCAGAATGTCTAGATTGTAGCCGCAGGTTCCATGGAGGAATACAGCTCTTGCAAGCCGCAGGTTGCACAGAAGAACGGTGGTAAAGTCCTCGATCATGCGGTCGGAAAGCTTTCCGAAAGCGAAGGTTCTTGTGATATCCGTGGAGCCTTCCATATATCCGCCGCCGGTATCGGTGAGGAATAATCCGTCTGTTACGACAGGAATATTAGTTTCCGGGGTGGCAGCGTAATGTACGATCGCACCGTGTTCGCCGGAGCCGCAGATCGGTTCAAAGCTCTGCCACAGATAACCTTCCTGCTCTTTGCGGAATTCTTCCAGCTTTTCGGCAGCGCTGATCTCAGTAATCTCGATTTTTCCTACATTCTTTTTCAGCCAGTGCATGAATTTGGTGACAGCGACACCGTCTTTTATGTGGGCGTTGATGATATTTTTGATCTCTGTGTCGTTCTTCATGGCTTTCATAAGAACGGTTGGATTCACTCTCTCAATTACTTTTGCCTCTTTCGGAAGATTATTGTAGAGAGCGTAATTGAGTCTTGACGGATCTATAAGAACCGCGCTGTCGGAGCTTAATCCTTTCACGTCCTCATAGATTGCATTGTATGGACGGAGGGAAATGCCGTCTTTCGCGAGATTTTCCTTCATCTCATCTGTAAGCTTCCTCTCGTCAATGTAAAGCTTCATGTCATCCATGGTGATCACAGCGTAGGAAAGAAGCAGCGGGAAGAATTCGATATCATTTCCGCGCAGGTTGGTTGTCCAGCATATGTCGTCAAGAGCGGCGATAATGTGGATATTGGCGCCCTCTTTTTCCATTGCCTTTCGGATTCTTTTTAGCTTGCTCTGGGTGCTTTCTCCGGTATATTCTTCGCCAAGGGCAAATGCAGGCTCCTCGGAAAGCGGCGGCCGATCCTCCCAGATTTGATCGATCAGGTCTGTGGAATAGTCAATCTTTCCATGTTTTTTCGCAGTGGCGCTCTCTAATGCCTGTCCCTCGCCCATAGCTACAACGCGTCCGTCAAAGCCAAGTGTTCCCCCTTCCGAAAGAACGTCGGTGATGTAATCCTCCACGGTCGGGACATCGGGTTCGCCCATCTTAAAGAGCTTAACGCCGCTTCCCTTAAGCTGCTGCTCTGCCTGGATGAAATATCTTCCGTCCGTCCAGAGTCCGGCAGCGTCTTTCGTGATGACGGCAGTTCCGGCAGAGCCTGTGAATCCGGTGATAAATGCTCTTGCCTTAAAATGCTCTCCTACATACTCGCTCTGGTGATTGTCATCGGTAGGCACCATATAGGCGTCATATCCCCGCTCCTCCATCAGAGCACGGAGGGCAGAGATTCTTTCTGGTACATTCATGTGTGTAACCTCCCTGTATTCATGATTTTACATGCAAAGGCCCGGTAACATAGGCTGTGCATGGTTATAATATAAAGACTTACCGCACAGATTCCCCAGATAGCGGCAGACGTCTTTCTAATAAGAAATTTTAACATATTTCAGTAGAAAAGAATAGTCATTTGTTGGATGTGTTTGCAATAAAAGCAGGTTGTATTCTGTATGTGTGAAAGATATAATAAAAGTATATAATCAGGGTTTAAAACAGGAGGAAAGATGTCATGAAGGAGACAAGACCATTTATCGGATGGAAGTTGGCGGAGAATTTTATGACCGCCGTATTTGAAAAATACGGCGTGCCAAAGGAAGATGCGAGGATTTGTGTGGATGTGCTTCTTGAGAGCGACCGGAGAGGAATTGAGAGCCATGGATGCAATCGGTTCAAGCCCATCTACATTGACCGGATCAAAGAAGGGATCCTAAATCCGAAGACGGAATATGAGATCATAAAGGAGACACCGACGACCGCCGTTGTGGACGGGCATAACGGGATGGGCATGGTCATCGGGACAAAGGCAATGCAGCTTGCTGTTGACAAGGCGAAGCAGTATGGGATGGGCATGGTTGCGGTGCGCAATTCCACACATTACGGAATTGCGGGATATTACGCAACGATGTGCACAAAGAATAACATGGTGGGCATCACCGGAACGAATGCCAGACCGTCTATAGCGCCTACTTTTGGCGTGGAAAATATGCTGGGGACCAATCCCATTACTTTTGGCCTGCCCACGGATGAGCCGTTTCCTTTTGTATTAGACTGTGCAACCTCAATCTCCCAGAGGGGCAAGATTGAATTTTACGCGAGGAATGGGATGGACACGCCGGCAGGCATGGTGATCGGCAATGACGGGAAGGCTGTGACAGACAGTGCGCAGATCCTTGAGGATCTAAACTGCGGAAGGGCGGCTCTTACCCCGCTTGGGGGAATCGGAGAGGAGCTTGCCGGGTATAAGGGTTACGGTTATGCGGCGGTAGTGGAGATACTCTCTGCAGCGCTTCAGGCAGGAAGCTTTCTTAAGATGCTTTCCGGAAAGGACGAGGAGGGTAATCAGATACCTTATCCGCTGGGACATTTCTTTATTGCGATCGATACGGAAGCCTTTATGGGCGCAGAGAGCTTTAAGAAGACGGCGGGAGAGATCCTGAGACAGCTGCGCGCATCTAAGAAGGCGCCGGGACAGGAGCGGATCTTTACTGCGGGAGAGAAGGAGTATGAGATCTGGCAGTTCAGGAAGGATAAGGGAGTTCCGGTAGGGGAGGCAGTTCAGAAGGAGTTCATAAAGATGCGGGATGAACTGGGGCTTACGCAGTTTACATTTCCGTTTGAATAGATAGAAATGGTTAAAGAAAAATGGGAATGGGAATTATGAGACTGCGAAAGAAATATCTTTTGAAAATAGTGAATACAAGGATTCCGGTTCACCTTTATAGCAGGTGAACCGGGACAGATTGCTTAATGCCTCGCGTAAACTACGTCCATATCTGGTTCAGGGGACTTTTGTTTATCGTTTGGCGCATCCGCTTTTCTGCGGTTGCTGAGCGTACCGACTTCCATCGCGTCTGCGAAGTTGATCGGGTGATTTCTCATATGTACCTTTAAAAGCTCGAACAGACGCAGCGTCGGACGTCTGGATTCTAAGGCGCTCACGGCGTCTACATATTTGCAGCCGGTCTGAGCGGCAAGTTTTCGCAGCTGTTCGTTAATCTTCTGGGCAGCCGGACTTTCAGAGACGATCGATACAATATAGATGGCGGCCTGTGTCTTCGTGTGTATCATGTAGAGCAGCCATTCATATTTTGAGATGAAGTCTTTAACGTTGACATTTTCATCCATGATATCTACATCCCCCATATTTACAAAAATCTTGCGGGGATTTAAGTCATATAAGCATACCTTTAAGTAGCTTTCAATCTGGCTTAACCGGATGTCTTTTACACTGCGGTTATAGATTGGTTCTGTGATGCGGAAAGCCTGTGTCAGTTCTCCGACGGGGAGTGATGCGAAAGTGTTGGAACCGAAAAGTACAACGCCGCCTGCCTCTGTGATACTGTTTAATTCACGATATTTTTCCATTTCATCTTCTCCTTGACTGTTCCTTAACGAGTTGATAGGTTTGTCTGCATGTGCTGTCCGGGCAGCATCTGCAGACGTGTCTGCATTGCCTGAAAGTTCTTTGCATAGCTGGGTGCCTGCCTTCTGCGCTTGTCTGTCATAGTGCAGATTGATAAAGTAAACGACCAGATTAGCGGATACGACGACCAGATTTAAAAGATACACAACCAGTACGTAATTAAATTTGTGATTATAGAATTTCGCACAGATCCCGGCGATGTATCCGGCGATGATAAGCAGTATAAACTGCAGACTCATGGTTTTTGCTGATTTTGCTTTGATGTTTTTTGAAAGGTTCATCGGCCACGACAGACCAAAGCATACCAGCATGGTAGATTCAAGAAGTTCAGCCATTTTTACATTCCTCTCTTTCACTTTCCTTACTGTTTTCTTTCATGTCTTAGTGTAGCATTGACTTATGATTATGTCTAATATATAATAATTATGAAATCTATAATGTTAATGTTATGATTATGAGAGCGCCGGCACGGAACAATCCGTGTGTTAAAGCTTCAAAATACTCTTTAGGAAAGGGGAATAGCTATGGAATTGACACAGATCCGGTATTTCCTTGAGGTGGCGGATACCAAGCATATGACCAACAGCGCTAAAAATCTTCATATCACTCAGCCGGCGCTGACGCAGGCGATCCGAAGGCTTGAGGAGGACTTGGGCGTGCCGCTTTTTGCGGCGAAGGGGCGCAATATCACGCTGACCGAGTACGGAAAATATCTTCAGAAAAAGCTGATGCCGCTGATGAAGCAGCTGGACGAGATTCCGGAGCAGCTTAATATGATGGTGAAGCTGGAGGGCGAGACAATTCATATGAATGTGCTGGCGGCATCCGGACTCGTGATGGAGGCTATCATAGAATACAAAAAAGAGCATGAGGATATTCTGTTTCAATTGCAGCAGAATTCAGAAAGCGAGCTTTATGATATTGCGGTGACGACGAAACTCTTTTATCAGGGATTGAGCGAGAAAAACAGTTTTGCCTGCGGAGAGAAGATCTACCTTGCGGTGCCAAAACACGGGACATATGGAAAGCGGGAATCTATATGTCTCGCAGAAGTGGCGGAAGAAGGGTTTGTAAGTCTCCTTGGTTCCAGAGAATTCCGCTATATCTGCGACCGGTTCTGTCAGCATGCGGGCTTTACGCCGAAGATTATATTTGAGAGTGACAACCCGTCCGCAGTTAAAAATATGATCGCGGCCAATATGGGAATCGGCTTTTGGCCGGAATTTACGTGGGGCAGTATTGAAAATGAGCATGTCAGGCTTTTGGAGATCGAGGAGCCGGTATGTCAGAGGGATATTATTATTTCATATAATATGAATAAGATAGACAGCAGAAACGTGACAGAGTTTTACAGATTTCTCGTGGAATTTTTCTGGAAGAGGAAAGGGTCACAGAAAAAATAATCACAAATATTTTTCAGAAACAGTTTGTTTTTCGTGAAATTTATACTATAATAATGGTATTAATCGTCGAAAAGGAGATGTAATGAAAATGGCAGTATTAGAAAATCTTGAACCAAAGAAGGTATTCCGGTTTTTTGAGGAGATTTGTCAGATTCCGCACGGTACATTTGATATTGACCGGATCAGTGATTATTATGTGGAATTCGCGAAGGAGCGCGGGCTTAAGTATATTCAGGATGAGGTAAAGAATGTGCTGATCTTTAAACCGGGAACTGAAGGTTATGAAAACAGCGAGCCGGTGATCATACAGGGACATATGGATATGGTATGTGAAAAGACCCCGGATTCGGATCATGATTTTAAAAAGGATCCGCTTAAGCTGTATGTGGAGGACGGTTACATAAAAGCGAAGGATACGACACTGGGAGCGGACGACGGGATTGCGCTTGCCATGGCGATGGCGCTTTTAGACAGCGATGATATTCCTCATCCGCCGATTGAGGCTGTATTTACAGTTGACGAAGAGACTGGAATGGGCGGAGCCAACGGAATTGACTTGTCAGTGTTAAAAGGGCATAAGCTGATCAACATCGACTCTGCCTCAGAGGGAGTCCTGACTACAGGCTGCGCAGGAGGAATCCGGCTTACGACAGAGATTCCGGTGGCGAGAGAAGAAGTAAGCGGCACGCTTTTTCAGCTTGAGATCAGCGGACTTCGAGGCGGACACTCCGGCGAGGAGATTCATGAGCAGCGGGGCAACGCGCATAAGCTCATGGGACGGCTGCTTCGTCGTATAGCGGAGGAAGCGGCAGTTCGTCTTGCAGATATACAAGGAGGAGCCAAGGAGAATGTCATCTCTATGGAGAATATCTCGAAGATCGTTGTAGATGCTGCTGATGCGAAGAAGGTAACCGAGATCGCGGCAGAGATGAAGGCGGTATTTGACAATGAATTTATGGGAGATGAGCCGGGACTTTCCGTGTCTGCAAAGGTGACAGGCGAGGGCAGCTGTCATGCTTTTGATCAGGCGAGTACGGACCGGATCATTTCGTATCTGGTTATCAGTCCTTATGGCGTGCAGGGTGTCAGCAGGAAGCTGGAGGGGCTTGTTGAAAGTTCTCTTAATATCGGCGTGATGGAGACTAGAGAGGATGCAGTTGAGGTAGTCCATCTGATGAGAAGTTCCGTTGAGAGCCTGAAGCAGAATATGCGCATTCAGCTTGAGGAGTGTGCGAAGCTGGTCGGCGCTAAGACGACAGTGAACAGTGAGTATCCGGCATGGCAGTACAATCCGGATTCCGAGCTTCGGAAAGTGATGGAGAGCGTTTATAAGGATATGTACGAGAAAGATCCGGTCGTATTTGCAGTCCACGCAGGGCTTGAGTGCGGTTTGTTCCTTGGAAAGAAGCCGGATCTTGACTGTGTGTCTATGGGACCGAATATGTATGATATTCATTCCTTTGACGAAAGGCTTGACATTGCGTCTACAGAGAGCGTATGGAATTATCTGAAGGCAGTCTTGGCGGCGTTAAAGTAAATTTTTAATTAAAGAAGAAAACAGCCTGTCCCATGAATATGGGGCAGGTTCTTTTTCATATAGTGCAAAAAAGGGAAGATGGCACACGACCTATGTATCAAAGACTTTGCAGAAAAACATGTATGAACGGCGGGAAGCTTTTGACGGCTATTTTGCTGCTGGCGTTTTTTACCGTGCTCGGAACGGATAGTCTTAAGAGTTTTGGGGTGCGTAATACAGAGCATATGAGAAAGATTTCGGACGAGGATTTCAGGAATGAGTTTTTTTCGGACGGTATGTGGGAGCGGGAAGAGGATCTCTCAGCGCAGTGCAGGCAGTATCTGAAACAGGTAAAAAATGAGGCTGTCTATTTTCCGGTTCCGGAATCTACCCTTGATCCTTCTCTTGAGACTTCCTATGCGGACAGTTGGATGAAAAAGAGGTCGTACGGCGGAAAAAGAGGGCATGAAGGAACAGACATTATGGCGGTGCAAGACCAGAGAGGACTATACCCGGTTGTCAGTATTACAGACGGCGTGATCAGCAATCTCGGATGGCTTGATAAGGGAGGATATCGGATCGGCATTACGACAGGGGACGGCACGTACTATTATTATGCGCATTTGGATTCTTACGCTAATATTAAGGAAGGCAGTCCTGTGAAGGCCGGAGAGCTTTTGGGGTATATGGGAGATTCCGGATACGGGCCGGAGGGCACGACAGGAAATTTTGACGTACACCTTCATCTGGGTATTTATTTTTACAGAGATGGGGAGGAAATCAGTGTCAACCCCTACTATCTTTTAAAATTTCTCGAAAATAATAAATTAAAATACGCATATTCCTAGAGTTATATAAAAGAATGTGATATACTAAAAATATATGCGCAAAAGTACATTCATTCGGGTACAATTTACGGATTGATGGAGGAAGGGCATGAGACTGCCGGAAAAGTTTGAAAAGAAGATGAAGGAGCTTTTGAGAGAAGAGTTTCCTGACTATATTGCCTGTTATGATAAGCCGCGTTATTATGGGCTTCGGGTGAATACGAATAAGATATCGGCAGAGGAATTTGAAAAGATCTGTCCGTTCATGATTTGGCCTGTTCCGTGGATTCCGAATGGGTACTACTACGATGGTGAGGCGGATGTCCCGTCGAAGCATCCTTACTATTATGCAGGACTTTACTATCTGCAGGAGCCGAGCGCTATGACGCCTGCAAGCCGCCTTCCTGTTGAGCCGGGAGACAGGGTGCTGGATGTGTGTGCTGCGCCGGGCGGAAAAGCTACAGAGCTTGGAGCAAGGCTTAGACGGGACGGAGTCCTTGTGGCCAATGATCTGAGTAGCTCGCGGGCAAGGGGACTTCTTAAAAATATCGAGGTATTTGGAATCGGAAACGTACTTGTGCTCAGCGAAGAGCCGGGAAAGCTTTCTGGTTATTTCCCAGAGTATTTTGATAAGATATTGATCGACGCCCCCTGTTCCGGTGAAGGGATGTTCCGCAAGGACAGGAAGATGGTAAAGGCATGGGAAGAGCATGGACCGGAGTTTTTCTCGAATATACAAAAGAGTATCATCCTTCAGGCTGCCAGTATGTTAAAGCCGGGAGGCATGCTTTTGTATTCTACTTGTACCTTTGACGGGCGGGAGAATGAGCAGGTAATTGAGCATTTGCTTGACAGGTGTCCGGAGTTTCACATCGTTTCGATGGAAAGGTATGAGGGATTTTCTGCGGGACGTCCGGAACTTTCAAAATCGAACTGTTCCAAGCTTGCAGATACTGTCCGCATCTTTCCCCATAAGATGGAAGGGGAAGGACATTATCTTGCGCTTCTAAAGAAAGAGGCGGCAAAAGGCGGCGTCAAGGCATCTGACAGGAAAGGCGGTCAAAGGAACATGCGGCTTCCTGAAGAGCTTGCCTGTTTTTTGGAGGATGTATCTGTTTCATTTGATTTGGGACGCATGGATATCCGGGGAGAGCGTGTCTATTACATGCCAAAAGACCTTCCGGATATGCGTGGAATCCGTTTTTTAAGAACAGGACTTTTTCTGGGAGAGCTCAAGAAAAATCGGTTTGAGCCAAGTCAGGCTTTTGCCATGTATCTGAAAAAAGAAGAATACAGAAAGGTCATTGATCTGAGCGCAGATGATGCGCGCATTTTCCGTTATCTGAAGGGTGAGACGCTTCATGTGTCCGACCTTTTCAAGGATGGGGATAAGGGCTGGTATCTCGTCTGTGTAGATTCCTATCCGCTTGGATGGGGGAAGCTTTCGGGAGGGATTCTTAAGAATAAGTATCTTCCGGGATGGAGACTGTGCTGATGATAAGATTGGATAAATATCTGGCTGATATGGGCGAGGGCACAAGGCAGGAAGTGAAGAAATCTATCCGTCAGGGGCGGATTCTTGTGGAGGGCGCGCCCGTCAAAAAGCCGGAATACAAAATTGATGAGACAAAGCAGCGCGTTACGATTGACGGGAGAGAAATCTGCTACCGTCAGTTTGAGTATTTCATGCTCAATAAGCCGGCAGGGGTGGTTTCCGCGACAGAGGATCCCCGTGAGAAGACGGTGATCTCGCTGATTGGGGAGGCAAAAAGAAAAGATCTCTTTCCGGCGGGACGGCTTGATAAAGATACAGAAGGGCTTCTTCTTATTACGAACGACGGCGCACTGGCGCATCGTCTGCTTTCTCCGAGACATCATGTGGACAAGTGTTACTATGCGAAGATTCAGGGGATTGTGACGGAAGAAGACGTAAAAAGGTTTGCGGAGGGTGTGAATATCGGGACAAAAGAGTGTGAAGAGTGGACGGCTCCCGGAGGGCTTGAGATATTAAAAACAGATGAAGCATCCGGGATTTCCGAGATTCGCCTTACGCTTCAGGAGGGAAAGTACCATCAGGTGAAGCGGATGTTTGAGGCGGCGGGAAAGACGGTGACATACCTTAGGCGGGAGAGCATGGGAAGCCTTGTGCTTGATCAAAGCTTAAAGCCCGGCCAGTACCGGAGACTGACGGATGAGGAGTTAGAAAGCTTATGATGAATATGTTGGAAAATGTGGATGCATGTATTTTTGATCTTGACGGGACATTGGTGGATTCTATGTGGGTATGGGTGTCGGTAGATGAAGAATATATAAGGAAATACAAGCTTACAAAGCCAAAGGATTTCCATGTGGGGATGGAAGGGATGAGTTATTCAGAGACCGCTCAGTATTTTCTTGACTGTTTTCCGAGTATTCCGCTCAGCAGAGAGGAGATCATGGATGAGTGGACACAGATGGCTCATGAAAAATATATGACGGAAGTTCTGCTGAAAAAAGGTGCGAAGGAATTTTTGCAAGACTTAAAAGAGCGGGGCATAAAGACCGGGATCGCGTCAAGTAATTCCAAACAGATGATCGTGGATACCTTGAAGTCGCATGGGATCGCCGAATATATCGATTCAGTGCGCAGCGCCTGTGAAGCGGGGGCGGGAAAGCCTTCTCCGGACGTCTATCTTCTGGTGGCTAAAGATCTTAACGCAGAGCCAAAGAGATGCCTGATCTTTGAGGACGTCCCGATGGGAATCCTTGCAGGAAAGAATGCGGGCATGAAAACGTGCGCGGTGGATGATGATTTTTCAAAAGGTCAGGAGGAAAAGAAGCGGACGCTCGCCGATTATTACATACAGGATTATGATGATATCAAGAACGGAACTTACGAGGTACTTTCAGAATGACAAAAGAGTTTTTGCCGGTCTGCCGGGAGGATATGTTTAAGCGCGGGTGGGAAGAGCTGGATTTTATCTATATTTCCGGCGATGCGTATGTGGACCACCCATCTTTCGGGACTGCCATCATTACGCGGACGCTGGAGGCACATGGATATCGGGTGGGAATCATTTCGCAGCCCGACTGGAAGGATGCAGAGAGTATCACCGTGTTTGGAAAGCCTCGGCTTGGATTTTTAGTCTCTGCCGGAAATATGGATTCTATGGTGAATCACTACAGCGTTTCAAAGAAGCGCAGAAGATCGGATGCCTATACTCCGGGAGGGGTGATGGGAAAGCGGCCGGACTATGCGGCGGTCGTATACGGCAATCTCATCCGGCAGGTTTATAAAAAGACACCTGTGATTCTCGGCGGTATTGAGGCAAGCCTTCGGCGGATGGCTCATTATGATTACTGGTCTGACAGACTCCGGCGTTCCATCCTTCTAGACTCCGGCGCGGATCTCATCTCCTACGGGATGGGGGAGCGTTCGATCGTGGAGATCGCAGAAGCGCTGGAAGCCGGTATCGACATCAAAGACATTACGTTTATCCCGGGAACGGTATGCAAGGTGAAAAGTCTTGACAGTGTCTATGACGCGGTGATTCTTCCTTCTTTTGAGGAGTTAAAAGAAGACAGGCTGAATTATGCGAAGAGCTTTTACACACAATATTGTAATACAGATCCTTTTTCTGGAAAACGTCTGGCAGAAGGCTACGGCGCGCACATGTATGTGGTACAGAATCCTCCTTCTGCGCCTCTTTCACAGGAAGAGATGGATGAGATTTATGAGTATCCATATATGCGTACTTATCATCCTTCCTATGAAAAGCTCGGAGGCGTGCCGGCAATCTCAGAGGTGAAGTTCAGTCTTACCAGCAACAGAGGATGTTTTGGAGGCTGTAGTTTTTGTGCACTGACCTTTCATCAGGGACGGATCTTACAGACGAGAAGTCACGAGTCGCTGCTAAAAGAGGCAGAGAGGTTTACGAAAGAGAAGGATTTTAAAGGATATATACATGATGTGGGAGGACCGACTGCTAATTTTAGGCTTCCATCCTGCAAAAAACAGATGGGCGCGGGAGTTTGTAAAAACAGGCAGTGCCTGTTCCCAAAGCCCTGTAAGAACTTGCAGGCGGATCACAGGGATTATGTGGAGCTTTTAAGAAAGCTTCGGCGGATTCCCGGTGTGAAAAAAGTGTTTATCCGTTCAGGTATCCGATTCGATTATTTGATGGCGGATAAGGAGGACACATTTTTCAGGGAGCTCTGTGAATTCCACATCAGCGGGCAGCTTAAGGTGGCGCCGGAGCATGTGTCGGATCAGGTGCTCAAAAGGATGGGGAAGCCAAAGCATAGTGTCTATGAAGCCTTTGTGGAAAAGTATGGAAAAATGAATGAGAGGCTTCACAAGAATCAGTATCTGGTCCCTTATCTGATGTCTTCTCATCCCGGTTCTACCATTAAGGAGGCAGTGGAGCTTGCAGAGTATCTGAACCGGACGGGACATATGCCGGAGCAGGTGCAGGATTTTTACCCTACACCCTCCACCATATCTACCTGTATGTACTATACAGGGGTTGATCCGAGAGATATGTCCAGAGTATACGTGCCGAAGAATCCTCATGAGAAGGCGATGCAGCGCGCACTGATCCAGTACCGGGATCCGAAAAATTATGAGCTTGTAGCGGAAGCTCTTCAAAGGGCGGGACGGACAGATCTGATCGGATACGAAAGACACTGCCTGATACGTCCCAGAAAAAACCAGATGAAAAAAGAAAGCCCCCTACGGTCTGTCAAGATAAAAGCCGGAAAGCCTGAGAATTTATCCGGAAAGAAAAAGACGGCCGGAAGGAAGAAGAAGATTCGTAATGTTCATAAAAAGAAATAGCACGGAGGGAGAAGTCGGCATGAGAGTTGCGATAGTGACAGGAGCATCCTCTGGGATGGGGAAGGAATTTTCCAGAGAGATTGCACATTTTTATAAACATCTGGATGAGGTCTGGATTGTGGCGAGACGGGCTGAGAGATTGAAAGTGCTGGCGGATCGGATTGAAAAAAGGACCGGGACGCTTGTGAGGGTTTTTGACGGGGATTTGGCAAAGGATTCTGTTTATGAAAAAATGAAAGAGGAGCTTCTAAGAAGGAGACCTGATCTTCGGATACTTGTGAACTGTGCAGGATTCGGCAAGACGGGAAGGGTTCAGGAGATTGACGCAGGAGAGCAGCTTGGTATCATTGATGTGAACTGCCGTGCTTTGACGAGGATGACGCTTTTGTGTCTTCCGTATCTGTCGGGCGGGAGCCGGATCATCAATGCGGCATCGGCGGCAGCATTTGCTCCACAGCCGGGATTCGCAGTGTATGCGGCGAGCAAGGCATATGTAAAAAGTTTTTCTTACGCCCTTGGAGAGGAAATGAAAGAGCGGGGAATCTATGTGACGGCAGTGTGTCCGGGGCCGGTGGACACAGAGTTTTTTCTGCGGTCAGGAGAGCTTCCGGGAGAAGGAAGGCAGCTTTGCAGGTCAGACGTGAAGCCGGTTGTCAGAAAGGCGCTCTTGGATTCCGCCGCGAAGCGGCAGATCTCCGTATATGGCGCGCCTATGAAAGCGGCGCGGATATTCGCAAAGCTTCTGCCGGATGCTGCTGTGGCCGCGGTCATGAAGCAGGTGAATCACATTTAGATAACAGAACATGCAAAAATCAGTCAGAGACAGATTTTTAGCAGCAATGACAGGGAGTGTAAATTATGAGGATACAAAAGGGAGCGCCGGGTTATATCAAGGCTCAGAAGAGGAAATTTCTTGTGGGGACGATCGCGGAATTCGCTGTTGTCATCGGGCTGGTCGTTCTGGGATATGTGCAGACAGGTTCAAGGTTGAATCTTTTGACTGTCGTCGCGGTAGTGGGATGTCTTCCGGCAGCAAAGATGCTGGTAGAGCTGATTACTTTATGGCCGCATCACGGTATCAGAGCGGACGTATATAAGGAAGTGGAGGAGAAGGCGCCGCTTCTTTTGAAGGCTTATGATCTTGTCATGACCGGAAGCGGCAAGGCTATGCAGGTAGACGTGTTTGTAATCTCGGATCATACGGTGTATGGCTATACGGACAGTCAGAAGACAGATGAGGTGAAGCTGTCTTCTTATCTGAAAGAAATGCTTAAGAACAACCGGGTGGAGAAGGTCACGGTAAAGGTCTTCCACGATTACACAGCGTTTCTTGCCAGAGCAGAGGGAATGAACAATATCATGATGGTGGATCAATCGTCTGACAGAAGGAGAGAAAACACTATCCGCCGCCTTCTTCTTACAGTATCCATCTAATACAGCGAATATTATGTAATCAGAACTTGATTTTTCTGTACTAATAGACGTATATATGGAAGGTGCCCATAGGATCATGAAGGAATTAGAAATCAACAGGAATGAAGCAGGACAGCGGTTTGACAAGTTTCTGAAAAAATATCTAAAGGAAGCGCCCGACAGCTTCATCTATAAGATGCTCCGCAAAAAGAATATCGTGCTGAATCAGAAGAAGGCGAACGGGAAAGAGCTTCTTGCCGTCGGCGATCAGGTAAAGTTTTTTTTATCTGATGAGACCATAGACAAATTTGCGGGCGCAGCTATGGAAAGATTAAGGCCTGCGGATGCTTTAGCGCTTAAGGATAAAGGAAAGCTTTTGCAGCCGGAGGTGGTATATGAGGATTCTCAGGTGATTTTTTTTAATAAGCCTTCTGGAGTGCTTTCGCAGAAGGCGAAGCCAGAGGATGTCACTATGGCGGAATACGTTGTGTCGTACCTGATCGGGAGCGGACAGATGAAGGGAGAGGAACTTCTGACTTTCCGCCCTTCTGTGTGCAACCGTCTGGACCGCAATACAAGCGGTATTATCGCGGCGGGAAAGACGCTTGCGGGGCTTCAAGAGCTGTCAGAGCTTTTCCGGAACCGCACGCTTAAAAAGTATTATCTTTGTGTCGTACAGGGAAGAGTGAGGGAGCAGGCGCATATAAAGGGATATCTAAAGAAGGATGAAGGGACGAATCAGGTTCAGATTCTGAAAGAAAAGGAAGGGAAGAGCTTTAGGCAACCGAAGAAAGAATTAAGGACTCAGGAGTATGCCCTGATTGAGACAGAATATATGCCGGTTGCGTATAACCGGGAGATCACTCTCTTGAAGGTTCATCTCATCACCGGAC
This sequence comes from Lachnospiraceae bacterium MD308, assembly GCA_010206225.2. Classification (GTDB taxonomy): domain Bacteria; phylum Bacillota; class Clostridia; order Lachnospirales; family Lachnospiraceae; genus MD308. The sequence continues at coordinate 49,131 of VIQU02000024.1, forward strand.
GCACGCATCAGATACGCGCTCATCTGGCGGCGGTTGGACATCCGGTTTTAGGCGATTATAAGTATGGAAGCCGAAAGATAAATGAGACGTATAAAAGGAAGTACGGGGTCGCAGACCAGCTTTTACATGCTTATGAGCTTCAACTGCCAAAGCTTAACGGCGCTCTTTCAGAAATCTCGGAAAAGACATTTACGGCAAAAGTTCCACCAGTATTCTGGAAGGTGGTTAAGGAAACAGTATGGGAACATGGAATTCAAGAGGTCTTAGAGGTTCTACATTAGAGGACATGATAAACCGGACGAACGAGCGGTATCTGGAAAAGCATCTGGCGCTGATCCAGAAGATACCGACGCCTATTACTCCGGTGAAGATGGATAAGGAGCATCGGCAGATTACGCTTGCTTATTTTGAGCAGCGCAGTACGGTGGATTATATCGGGGCGGTACAGGGGATTCCGGTCTGTTTTGATGCGAAGGAGTGCGTGGCGGATACGTTTCCTCTTCAGAATATTCATGAGCATCAGATGAAATTCATGGGAGAGTTTGAAAGACAGGGCGGAATCGCATTTTTGATCATTTATTATTCGGCGAAAAATAAGCTGTATTATATGCGCTATCAGGAAATCCTGAAGTTCTGGAACCGGGCAAAGGAGGGCGGGAGAAAAAGTTTCCGCTTTGAAGAGCTTGACGCTGCTTTTTTCATGGAGTTGAAGAGCGGGTGTTACGTTCCCTATCTGGACGGAATGAATCTTGATCTAGAGCTTCGTGAAGAACTTGACAAGTAATAGGATTGTGCGTATAATTCTAGAAGGTTTTATCATGGTAGCATGCTAAAGTGCGATGGGAGGAATATATGAAAAAATTATTGCATACCCCGGAGGGAGTCAGGGATATCATAAACGTGCAATGCGGCAGGAAACATGCGCTTCAGAACAGGATCTTAAAGATTTTCCATCAGTACGGATATCACGATATCCAGACACCGATGTTTGAATATTTTGACGTGTTCCGAAAAGAGATTGGGACCGTTCCCTCTAGGGATTTGTACAAGCTGTTTGATAAGGAGGGCAATACTCTGGCGCTGCGCCCGGATATCACTCCGTCAGTAGCGAGGGCTGCTGCGACTTTGTTCGCAGATGAAGAGCTTTCTATCCGGCTTTGTTATACGGGCAACACGTTTATCAATCATTCCAGCTATCAGGGAAGACTTCGGGAGGTTACGCAGATGGGGGTGGAACTGATCGGAGACGATGCGGTGGAAGCGGATGCGGAGATGCTCGCCCTTGTGATAGAGTCTCTTTTGTCTGTGGGGCTCAAGGAATTCCAGCTTAGCGTTGGAAATGTAGACTTCTTTTTAAGTCTGATCGCAGACGCGAATCTGGATGAAGACGCAAGAGAACGGGTGACGAGTCTGATTAATAATCGGAATTATTTCGGGGTGGAGGATTATCTTGACAAAATTCGGGTAAAAAGAAGTTCCAGAGAAGCGTTCGCTTCTTTGAACGGTCTGGTGGGCGGTCTTGAGGTGCTTAAGGAGGCAAAAGAGGTGGCGCTTAGTTCTTCCGGAGTTATGGCGGTGAAGCGGCTGGAAAAGATCTATGATGTCCTTAAACTATACGGAATGGAGCAGTACATTACCTTTGACCTTAGTATGACGGGCGGTACCTACGGTTACTATACCGGGATCATTTTTCGTGGATATACGTTCGGAACGGGAGATGCCATCGTGAAGGGCGGAAGGTATGACAGGCTGTTAGAAAAGTTTGGGAAAGAATCACCCTCCATTGGATTTGCCATTGTAGTAGATGAATTGATGAATGCCATGAACCGTCAGAAACTTCGGAGTTTTTATGCCCGCAAGAATACGATGATCCTCTATGAGGACGGGAAGACGGGGGAAGCTGTTTCTCTTGCCAAGGATCTCAGGAATAAGGGAAAGAATGTGGAGCTTCTTAAGAAAGACAAGAAAAGGATTCTGGAAGAATATATGGAATACGGAAAGAGATATTATGCGGGGAGTCTGATTTACATCAGAGAGAACGGCGAGATTACGATGATCAATCTGGTGAACGGCGAGCATAAGATAATAAATGGCGAGGTGGTGTAATATGAGATATCTTACATTTGCCCTTGGAAAAGGGAGACTGGCGCTGCAGACGCTTAAGCTGTTCGAAAAGATCGGGATTACCTGCGAGGAGATGAAAGATAAAGACTCCAGAAAACTGATCTTTACCAATGAGGAGCTAAAGCTTCGTTTTTTTCTTGCCAAGGGGCCGGATGTACCGACCTATGTGGAATACGGCGCGGCGGATATCGGTGTTGCAGGGGAAGATACGATTCTGGAGGAAGGACGAAAGGTACATGAAGTGCTTGACTTAGGCTATGGGAAATGCCGGATGTGCGTCTGCGGATACAGGGAGGCGAAGCGTTATCTGTCAAATCATGAACTGATCCGCGTAGCGACAAAGTATCCGAATATTGCGAAGGACTATTTTTATAATACAAAGCATCAGACAGTGGAGATCATTAAACTGAACGGTTCCATTGAGCTTGCGCCGATCGTGGGGCTTTCAGAAGTGATTGTGGATATTGTGGAGACAGGATCTACTTTAAGAGAAAACGGACTGGAGATTTTAGAGGAGGTTTGTCCGCTGTCTGCGAGGATGATCGTGAATCCGGTCAGTATGCGTATGGAAGGTGAGCGGATACGGAAGCTTTTAATGAAGCTTCGGACGCAGGTATCATAGGAGATACGATTATCATATAGAAGGAGATGGATGAGATTGAGAATACTGCATTTAGATAAGGATACGAGGCGGAATCTTCTGGAGGAGCTGCTGAAAAGAAGCCCGAACCACTACGGGAAATATGAGCAGAGTGTGAATGAGATACTCGAAGAGGTAAAGCTTCGGAGGGATGCGGCGGTCTTTGAATATACAAAAAGATTTGACAAAGCGAAGATTGATGCAACGAACATCCGTGTAACGTCCAGAGAGATTGAAGAGGCGTACAGTCTGACGGATGATTGCCTCATAGAGGTCATTCGAAGAGCTATGCATAATATCCAAAGCTACCATGAAAAGCAGCGCCAGACAAGCTGGTTTGACAGTAAACCGGACGGAACTGTCTTAGGGCAGAAAGTGTCGCCTCTTCAGAGTGTGGGCGTGTATGTTCCGGGAGGTAAGGCAGCTTATCCTTCTTCAGTCCTTATGAACATTCTTCCGGCAAAGGTGGCGGGCGTGGATCAGATTATCATGGTGACGCCGCCGGGGAAAGACGGCAAGGTGACGCCGACTACTCTCGTTGCCGCCAATGAAGCCGGAGCGGATGTGATTTATAAGGTGGGAGGCGCGCAGGCCATCGGCGCGCTGGCTTATGGGACAGAGAGCATTCCGAATGTGGATAAGATCGTAGGGCCGGGCAATATCTATGTAGCGCTGGCCAAAAAGGCAGTGTACGGTTATGTTAGTATCGACGCCATCGCAGGTCCCAGCGAGATACTGGTGATTGCGGATGAGACGGCAAATCCCCATTACGTGGCGGCAGATCTTCTGTCCCAGGCAGAGCACGACGAGCTTGCATCGGCAATATTAGTGACCACCAGCGAGAAGTTGGCCAAGGAAGTAGCACAAGAGGCAGAAAAGTTCACTGCGAAGCTCAGCCGCTCAGAGATTATCCGAAAATCACTGGATAATTATGGATATATTTTGGTGGCGGACACAATGGAGGAAGCAATCGATACGGCCAATGAGATCGCTTCGGAGCATTTGGAGATTCAGACAGCGAATCCTTATGATGTTATGACAAAGATCCGGAATGCCGGGGCGATTTTTATCGGGGAATATTCGAGCGAACCATTGGGGGATTATTTTGCCGGACCGAATCATGTTCTTCCGACCAACGGAACCGCGAAGTTTTTCTCGCCTTTATCGGTAGATGATTTTATTAAGAAATCCAGTATCATCTCTTATTCGAGAGAGGCTCTTAAGAAGGTGCACAAGGATATTGAATATTTCGCCGGGGCAGAGGGGCTGACTGCGCATGCGAATTCAATCAGAGTCAGGTTTGAGGAAATTTAGGGAGGAAGGATAGATGGATCGGGTTGCGACATGTAAAAGAACGACAAAAGAGACAGATATTGCTGTCACTCTGAACCTCGACGGGACAGGGAAAAACGAGATACATACAGGAATCGGATTTTTTGACCATATGCTTGACGGATTTGCAAGGCACGGACTTTTTGATCTGAAAGTGGAAGTAAAAGGAGATCTTTTCGTGGACTGCCATCATACAGTTGAAGACACCGGGATTGTGCTGGGGAAGGCGATTCTTGAGGCGGTGGGAGAGAAAAAGGGAATCAAAAGATACGGACATATGCTCCTGCCCATGGACGAGACGCTGGCCCTGTGCGCGGTAGATCTGTCCGGGAGACCGTACCTTCAGTTTCACGCGGATTTTGCATGCGATAGGATCGGTGATATGGATACGGAGATGATCCGGGAATTTTTCTACGCCCTGTCATACAGCGCCATGATGAACATACATCTCAAGATCCTAGATGGAGCAAACAGCCACCATATGGCGGAAGCTCTGTTCAAGGCATTCGGAAGGGCTCTTGATATGGCGACAATGGATGAGCCGCGTCTTAGCGATGCGTGGACTACAAAAGGAAGCTTATAAAGGAGGAAACAAGTTTGAGTTATAAACGATTGATACCTTGTATTTTTATTGGCGGCGGAAAGGCAGTCCGCTGGTTTCATGACGATGAGATCATTTCCGAGGACGTTGTGGGGCTTGCCAAATCCTACAGCGATCTGGGCGCGGATGAGCTGATCATCTTTGATCTGTCCGAGACGGATGATGAACATGAGGCTTCCATTGACCTGATGCGCAGGATCAACCGCGTGATTCGGATCCCAATGGTGGCAGGCGGTAATATCAGGCGGCAGGAGGATGTGAAAAAGATATTGTACGCAGGAGCCAAGCGCGCGATCATCAATCTTTCAAAGTACGAATGCGCAGAGCTTTTGGAAGATGCCAGACTCCGTTTCGGAAAAGAGAAGATCGCCGTGTCGCTGAATGATTTTGACGCGCTGTTTAAGAGAAAAAAGCTGATACAGGAGTGCAGCAGCGAGATTATCTTCATGCACAGGCTGGACCTGAATTCTGTTATGAATGTAACGGATATTCCGTCTGTTGTCGTGACAGATACGATGGAGGAGCCGGAGCTTTTTAAGATACTGAAATGTCCGGGGATCAAAGGGCTTTCCGGCAGATATATCAGTCAGCCGGAGCTTGATTTTAATGATTTTAAGAAAAAGTGCGGCATAGAGGGAATCAAGATTACCTCCTTTGAGAGTATTATGGATTTTTCAGAGTTTAAGCTGAATCCACAGGGGCTGATTCCGGTTGTAGTACAGCATTATCGAACGCAGGAGGTGCTGATGCTGGCTTATATGAATGCGGAGGCGTTTGACCGTACGATTAAGACCGGAAGGATGACTTATTACAGCAGGAGCCGCAAGGAACTGTGGGTAAAGGGAGAAACCAGCGGCCATTACCAGTATGTAAAATCTCTGACCATTGACTGTGATAAGGATACGCTTCTTGCCAAGGTGGATCAGATCGGGGCGGCATGTCATACCGGCAATTCCACCTGCTTTTTTCAGCCCCTTGTAGGGATAGATTATGACGAGAAGAATCCGCTTCAGATATTTGAAAAGGTATACGCCACCATTGCAGACCGCAAGGAACATCCGAAGGAAGGTTCCTATACCAACTATCTTTTTGAGAAAGGATTGGATAAGATTCTGAAAAAGGTAGGAGAGGAAGCGACGGAGATCGTTATTGCCGCTAAAAATAAGAATCCGGAGGAGATAAAGTATGAAGTGGCAGATTTCCTTTACCATGCGATGGTGTTGATGGTAGAAAGGGGCGTAAGCTGGGAGGATATCATAAAAGAATTGGCTGACAGATAATCCTGTGATCAGGGAGGAAAAGTTATGTATACCAGAAAAAGATGGTTTATGCTGCTTTTTGCCGTTCTTTTAACGCCGGTATTGCTTGGCGGCTGCAAAGCCGGCGGACAGACCGAATCCGGGGCCGGGAAAAAGGAGAAGGAAGAAAGCGGTTTTCAGAAAAGTTATGTTCCGTCTGAATTTGTTCAGGCGGATGTGGAGAGCGATACGCTTCAGTGGTTCTGTTCCGCCTATGCGATTTACACAGAGTATAACAGGAAGGATCTCGGTATGATCGGCGGTACATCGCCGGAAAATGAGGAGATGCATGAGTTCGCTATTAAAAATGCGCTGGATTCCGGATGGGGAATCCAAAGCCACAGGAGTGCCGTGAAAACGATTAATAAGCTGTTGTCCGGCGGGCATCGAAAGAAATACCGGGAGCTTATCGCGGATATGAAGAAAGAAGGGCTCCTTGGCATGTCTGAGGAGAAGATGGAGACCGCAGTTTACGATACAAGAGATGATAATGATGAGGCATGGGAATGCATCGGCGCTTATCACGCCTATCATGAATTCGGCGAGAATGGGATTGACGGGTGGGATTACTGCCGTGCCCTTCAGGTATTGGGAGACTGCTATCAGGCGGATTATATCAGTCTTGAGGAGTGTCTGGATGAATCTTTGATTGTCGCAAAGAAACTGCAGAGTACATTTGCAAACTGGGAGGACATATGCAGAAGCTATCTCTACGGATATTATTTCTGGAAACACAGCGAGGTGGATACGGAGTGGAGATGGGAAATCTATGAGCAGTTGAACGCCATGCCGGACGGCCCTTATACCGTTCCCTATGATACAAAGCTTGAGGAAAACTGGAAAGGCGTAAAATCAGTTGCTTCCGGGGAAAAGGAAGGACAAAAGACTGAGGATGGAGAGGAATCCTCTTCGGAGGATGCAGGGGTGTTCCAGCCGAAAAAAGATCAGAAGGGACGCTATATTTTAACATCTCCCGACAAGGAGAAAGAGGTCGCGGTCGAAATGCCCGATGATTATGAATGCAATACAGAATGGAGCGATGAAGATACGCTTGTATTTGATTACAAGACCGAAGGGAATCGGAAAGGCATTTCTTACGAGTCGTTGAGTTTTTATGTTGCAAAGTCCAAAGACATTTCCGAGGAAGATGAATCTTTTGCCTCTCTTCTAAAGGATGACGAGAAGAATTGGAAGAAGGATTCTCTCTATAAAAAAGTGAATTATATGGATACAAAGAAAATAAAAATGGGCGATTATACTGTGAAATACTGCTGCATCGGCGGTCTGACGAACGACGAGGAGGAAAGCTGCGACAAGCAGTGGCATGCGTGGTTTCGGACGTCTGACGGCTATACGGTATCTTGTCTGGCATTGGAGGCTTCCTATGGCATGAAGGACCGGGAAGTTTCAAAGAAGAAGATTCTGGATATCATGTCGCGGATATACGAGAAGTGATCACGCAGGGAAAGACATTTGAAATATCTGCAGGGGTAAGATATATTTCCGATGATTTGGGCATATGGTATATAAGGTACGGGAAAAAAGAAGCGGCGGAAATTCCATGTGCAGCGAACGGAGGAAATAGTATGGTTGACAGAAATGTTACTAGAAATGATTCGGAAAGGCGCAGAAGAGAGCTGTTGGAGCAGACAAGACAACTCTACAGCGACCGTTTTAATCCCCCGGCGATTCATCCGAGATACAGCGGTTCCTACAATCGCATCTATGGAGAAGAAGGAGAGGGAAACGGAAACGGCGGGACTTTCGGTGCAAGAGTGTTTTTATGTCTGCTGTTGTTTGCGGCATTTGTCACTATGGATATGAAAAAACAGGAAGTTTTTCATGTAGACAGCGAAAGAATCGTGAAAGAGATTACGACAGATATGGATGTGGCGGAGGTCTGGAAGAATCTATGAGGCTTATTTTTAAGCAAAGGAAAAACGCAGTGCGTAAAACAAGCATCCCGGGATTGTTTGCTTATGGAGATGCTTGTTTCACGCACCGTTGTTTTTGAGAGCGCATGAGTATGTGGCGTAGAAGGAGGCAGGGGTTACAATGCGGGAGATGACAGAGAAATATCGAATTGATACAAAGGAGAATCAAAGGTTTTTGAAGGATATCCGGGAGGATTTGCTTCGTTTTGGACATGCATTTCCGGCGCCCGGCGGGAGTTCTTATTATCTGGGAGATGATGGAACGCCGTGGAAGGAGAGAAACCGGGAGACGTGGATCACATGCCGGATGGCGCATGTGTACAGTATAGGAGTGCTTTTAGGGCATGATGGGAGCAGAGAGCTTGCCGGCGCTGCCATTAAAGGGTTGAAGGGCGAGCTTCACGATCAGGAGAACGGGGGATGGTATCCGGGAATTACGGCAGGAGGAGAGATCCTTCCGGACAAGCAGTGCTATGCCCATACCTTTGTGATTCTGGCTGCTTCCTCTGCAATGCTGGCGGGAATTGCTGGTGCAGAAGAATTGTTTGAGGAGGCGGTTTCGCTTTTTGAACTCCGTTTCTGGGATGAGAAGGAAGGACTTGCAGTGGATACGTGGAATACGGAGTTTACGGTTCTTAGCGATTACCGGGGACTGAATGCCAATATGCATACAGTGGAAGCATATCTGGCCGCGGCCGATGCTGCCGGGAGAGAGGGATTCCGGAAGAGGGCAGGGGATATCATTGAGCATGTGGTTCGGTGGGCGTCTGACAATGCTTGGAGGATTCCAGAGCATTTTACGAAGGATTGGACAGCTTGCCCTGAGTATAACAGGGAATGTCCGGCGGATCCTTTTAAGCCTTACGGGGCGACGCCGGGACACGGAATCGAGTGGGCGAGGCTGATCGCACAGTGGGCATTATCTTCCCGTATGGAAAAGGAGGAGACGGGCAAGTATATCGAGGCGGCGGAAAAGCTTTATAACAGGGCGGTTCAGGATGCGTGGAACACAGACGGCGCGCCGGGAATCGTGTATACGACGGATTGGGAAGGAAAACCTGTGATCCATGACCGGATGCACTGGACGCTTGCAGAGGCCATCAATACTTCTGCGGTTCTTTATCGTGTAACAAAGGATGAGAAGTATGCGGCTGATTATGGACAATTTATGGAATATCTGGATCGTCAGGTGTTGGATCATGTGAACGGTTCCTGGTTCCATCAGATGAATGCAAAAGGGGAAGTGATGACTTCCGTATGGCCGGGGAAATCGGATATCTATCATGCATTTCAAGCGTGCCTGATACCATATGAAAGAGCGGATGTGTCCGTTGCGTCGGCGGTGCTTAGAAGTTTTGAACATGTTTACTAAATATCAAGAATAAAGACCAAACATCATTTTATATTCTTTTTGATGAAATATAATCATATTTGTTAAAAAATTCGGTTATGATGTTTGAAGAACTGTTTATGATGTATGTGAGTTGTCGAAAAAAATAGTATATTGTATAATTTGTACAATATAGAAACAAGATAGTCAAATAATGTTTTGATTGTTTTGAAAAGGAGAAATAAATGGAACACATATATCGATTGACAGGAACGCTTCCGGAATTGCAGGAGATACTTCAAAGTCAGTTTGGAATGGAAGAGAAAGAAGCAAAATTTTCGGTTTGTTTACTTTTAATGGAGCAACAACAGACCATTAATGAGATAAGTGATAAGGATACCGCATTGTGGTATCTACATGAAAGTGAGCATTTCACTACGCCGATTTTAAAATCTCGTATTTCAATTTCTTTTGAAGACGCGAAAAAGAATATATTGGATCAACTGTTTATTCAATTTAGTGGAATGCTTGTAGATGGCGAGAGTTTTGCTTTTACAACAGTAATGAGCTGTTTATTAGCTGTTTATCGTAGTGCGACATATATTCAAAACAGAGAGTGTTGTGTATATTATCAGATTTTGAACTGGAAAGTGACACATGCAACACAAGAATACTTTCAGGTTCGGGAGATTATACCTCATAATCCTGAGAAAGTGTGCAGTCATTTGGATTTAATCAAAGAAGGAAAATGGGAATGTAATACTTGCAATAACGAGCAATGTAATGCAACAGTATCTTCTTATTCGGAGATTCTGGATGGATTATGTGAACGTAAAGTATTGGTTAAATATAATAAAATGTATCGATTTGCGAAGTGAGGAAGAATACTATGAGTGACTTGATTATAGATAAGCATGAATGGGTATTCGAGAATTCTGAAGAGGAAGAACAGATTCTTGGGGACACCGTATTTGAGATATGTACGAAAGAGCAGCAAATGGAATTCATAGCATGGATTCTGGATATGTCAGAACAGGAAGTGAATCAAGGAACCGATTTTCTGATCGGTCATAATGCATCATTTAAAATACTTTGGAATTTGCTTTTGAATTTAGATACATATACTGTGGTTTTAGAAGATCATTATGTTGATCGTGTATATCGCGACAGTTATTATTTTTATTATTCCAGTAAACATTTTAGCTATAGTCGTTTCTGCAAACGCTTATGTTTATTTGCAGGGCGTTTAGAGCATAATTTTTTTGACTGTACATGTGAGGAATTGGAAAACTGTTTTATGGGTTCTATTGTGATCAGACCTGTTCCAGATCGTTCTGTAGGAAGAACACTGTTGAATCCGTGTTATTTTTTGCCGAGAGAAAAGGCGTGTCAGATCCGTTTGGCAAAATATAATGTGACAGTTTATGGGAAAAAGTTACATGTTTGGGCATTTCCATTCGGAATGCAGGATGGCGAAACCACTTCATGCGCGGAGATAACAATTTTGAACCTTTTAGATTATTATAGTCAATCTTACCCAGAATATCATTATCTATTACCAAGTGAAATCAGTGGTTTAGCGGAGACGAATAGTTATGAGCGAAGAATGCCCACAACAGGACTGAGTTATGAATTGATCTCAAAGATATTTTGTGATGTAGGATTTTACCCACGTTTGTATTCTGCACAGAAGATGACGAAAGTGAAATTTCGTAATATCCTGCATTATTATATTGAATCTGGTATTCCTGTTGCACTGGGATTAAGAGTGGGAAGAGAGAACAGACATTCTATCATTAGTATTGGACATATTGTCCCGGACAAAGATAAACTGGGTAAACAACTTACATGTGTATATGATTCGGCAAATAAAAATACAATATGGACTTGTGACACAGCAGATACAGTAGATACATATTGTATTATGGATGATAACAATGTCCCCTACAAACTTAGCGTATGTACCGAAGATATTTCTGAAAAGAATATTCCTGTATTAAAATTAAACAAATGTGAGATTGAATATATGATGGTGCCCCTTTACAAAAGGATGATTTTGGAGGCAGCAGATGCTTATGATATATGTTTGAGCATATTGTCAAGTTCACAATTTGGAATAAAAAAAATTTTGGAGAAATGTGATGTATCTGTAAAGCTAAAAGAGATAGATCCATATATTGATCAAGCGGGAAGTAAAGATGAGCCATTCGTTGTTCGATTATTTATGGCATCGTCAAGAACCTTTCGTAGATATCGAGACGAACAGTTTTCAAATGGAAATTATGAAGTAAGAGATTTGTATAATATGACAATATTCCCTAAATTTGTGTGGTGTTGCGAACTTACAACACGGGCATTCTATCAAAAAGACCAAGTATTGGGTGAGATTATAATTGATGCCACATCAGCGGCTGATGCGAAAACAAATAGCTTTATTATAATACATTATCCAAATGCAGTCTGTTATCGGAGACCTGAAGATTTTGTTGAAACAGGAGATGCTGAGTTTAAATACGTTAAGAATTGGTGCCCATTTACTGCTTTTCAAGATAATCTAAAGAATTGCAGTAGAAATCGTAGGGGAGAGTCTTTGTAAATTGACTGTATGAAAAATGTATTTGTAAAATACATCGGAAATTATTGCTAAGAAAGCTAATTTGTGATATATTATGCACATATTTTAAAGGGAGGGAGATTTATTCTGATTGAACTAGAAATCAGAGTGTGAGTTTATTATGTCGTCTTTGAGAAAGAGAGTTCATTCGTTTGCTAAGAAGGCTTCTTCTGTAGAACACAGTAATGAAGTTGTCCATGCGGTTACACGAAGTGAAATTGCTGAATTGAATAAAATGATTGAGCCTAAGATACGTCAAAATGAAAGTGAACGCACGGCGAGTATGAATGCTGCTGCGCGTTGTATTGTTGGCGGAAAATAATTTTCTTTGGTTTTGGATGAGAAGAAGCATTTCAAAAGATTCAATTTTGAAACATCATTCTTCAGTGTTGAGTCTAGAAGTCATGATTGACAGAGCACCTTTTTTATGATAATATTTGACAAGAAAATCCCATGAGGGAGTAGCGAACGTGAAACGTAGCAAGTCAACATACTGACCGTAAGGTCTGGCTTGTTTTAAATCGTGAGACTCATGTATAACTGTAGAGCTATACATGGAGTCGGCATATCGTATCTATCCAAGTATGGCCTGACAGCTGTACTTGGTTTTTTATTATACAGAAAATTCAGGGAATGGACGGATCACGGATGTTTTAGGAGGAACAAAAGATGGAGTGGAGCTTATTATTTTTTGCCAACAGTACCTTTCTTGGGGCAGGACTTGCGATGGATGCATTTTCGGTTTCGCTTGCAAATGGTTTGAATGAACCGGATATGAAAAAGAAGAAAATGAGCCAGATTGCCGGTGTGTTTGCATTTTTTCAAGCACTGATGCCTATGATAGGATGGTTGTCTGTACACACGGCGGTCCGGTATTTTAAGGCTTTTGAAAAATTCATTCCGTGGATTGCACTGGCTCTGCTCCTTTTGATCGGCGGGGAGATGGCTGCGGAAGGATTAAAAAACGAAGCTGCCGGCGCAGAAAAGCCGAAAGTTGGATTGAGGGCGCTCTTAATACAGGGAGTAGCGACATCCATAGACGCGCTGTCCGTCGGTTTTATGATTGCCGGCTATGATCTGAAAATGGCGGTTTCCTGTTCCTTGATTATTGCTGCCGTGACATTTGTGATCTGTGCGGCGGGCCTTGTGATTGGTAAAAAGTTTGGAACAAGGCTTTCTGGTAAGGCGACGTTGCTTGGCGGTATCATCTTAATAGTGATCGGTCTGGAAATTTTTTTGACGGGAGTGCTTTAGAGAAGAGTATTTTAGGAAAAATAACAGGTGCTTTTTATCAGATTGTTCTGTATAATGGTGGGAAAGAAACGAAAAAACAGTGAAGGAGAATATGGTATGGATAAGCTGATGTATATGATGATGATTGAAAAGACGAAAACTTATAATAAGATAACAAAGAAGGTGGTTGAGGAACATGTAGAGAATATACGAAGGCTGGATGATGAAGGAAAACTGGAAATCTGCGGTGTGTTCAAAGGATATCCGGGTATGGCAGGCATGTATATCCTGAAAACTGAAAGCCGTGAAGAGGCAGAGGAACTTTGCAAAAGAGAACCCTTGGTTATTGGGGGGTATGCAAAGTATAAGCTGGTAGGTCTGCAAGTTGCGAACAGAGAAAATAATTATCTGCTGTGACTGCCGGGAAGTATATGAAAATCTGATATAGTGATATGGCACAAGCAAAAGAGCGTGTAATGAAGCGGCAAATAGAATAATGTTTTATAGTCTGATGGGGTGCAGAGAAAATCTGTACCCTGTATTTTTAAGGACAGTCGGACAACACGGCGGAGAAAATTGAAATGCTTCTAAGTGGATGGAGGATATTTGCTTGAAGTTCTTCCTTAAAATGTATATAATATTGACGATTAGGTTTTAACATATACCGAGAAATCCTATAGAGAAGTCAGTGTGTAAAAAATTATGAAGTATGATATGATGTTGGAGTCAAAAGGTATTTTGCCCCATGATGCCACGGATTGTTCCGCACTTCGTGCTTCCACAATCCTAAAAATATTTAAAATCCGCCCTAACCGGGCTGCTTTTTCATGTTTTTACGGGTCCCAAAGTCATGTTTATTCATGCAAGCATGAATCACATAACCTTTTGACCCCAGCATCATGATATAAATTCGAAAGGAAACTTATGAGAAAACTAGCCTTGAATGATGAAATATTATTAAAAATCGAGAAGCCGGCCCGCTACATCGGTGGGGAAGTCAACAGTGTCATGAAAGACTCGGAAAAAGTGGATATCCGCTTTGCCATGTGTTTTCCGGATGTCTACGAGATTGGCATGTCTCATTTAGGAATCCAGATTCTTTACGACATGTTCAATCGCTGGGAGGACGTATGGTGTGAGAGAGTCTATTCGCCGTGGGTGGATCTGGACAAGATCATGAGAGAGGAACAGATTCCTCTTTTTGCTCTGGAATCTCAGGACCCGGTGAAAGACTTTGATTTTTTGGGTATTACGCTTCAGTATGAGATGTGTTATACGAACGTCTTGCAGGTTTTAGAGCTTGCCGGAATACCGCTTATGGCAAAAGAGCGTAAGAAACAGGATCCGATTGTGATCGGAGGAGGTCCTTGTGCTTACAATCCAGAGCCGCTTGCTGATTTTTTTGATTTATTCTACATCGGAGAAGGCGAGACAGTTTACCGTCAGCTCCTTGATTTATACAAAGAAAATAAGAATCATAACGGGACGAGGCAGGAATTTTTTGAGAGAGCGGCGGCGGTGCCCGGAATCTATGTTCCTTCCTTTTACGATGCCGCTTATCATGAGGACGGTACGCTGGCTTCTTTTGCGCCGAATAATACTTTCGCGCCGGAGACAGTGAAAAAGCAGATAGCCGTGGATGTAACGGACACCTATTATCCAAGGAAACCGGTTGTGCCATTTATGAAAGTGACGCAGGATCGGGTTGTGCTTGAGATTCAGAGAGGGTGTATCAGAGGCTGCCGTTTCTGTCAGGCAGGAATGCTTTACCGTCCTACCAGAGAGCGGGATGTTAAGATGCTGAAAGAGTATGCCTGCCAGATGCTTCAAAATACAGGACATGAAGAAATCTCTTTAAGTTCTTTAAGCTCCAGTGATTACAGTCAGTTAAAAGAACTGGTAACGTTTCTGATTGATGAATTTAAAGGCAAGGGGATCAACATATCCCTGCCATCCCTCAGGATTGACGCATTTTCATTGGATGTGATGGAGAAGGTTCAGGATGTGAGGAAGAGCAGTCTTACATTTGCACCGGAGGCAGGTTCTCAGCGTATGCGGAACGTGATCAACAAGGGGCTTACGGAGGACGAGATTCTTGAGGGAGCCGGACAGGCATTTGAGGGAGGGTGGAATAAGGTAAAGCTTTACTTTATGCTGGGGCTTCCCACGGAGACTGAGGAGGACATGAGGGCGATACCGGAACTTGCAGACAAGATTGCAAGAAGATATTATGAGATACCAAAAGATCAGAGAAACGGGAAATGCCAGATTACAGCAAGTACTTCTTTCTTTATCCCGAAGCCTTTTACACCCTTCCAGTGGGCGAGGATGTACAGCAATGAAGAGTACATCTCTCGTGCGGCAATTGTAAAACACGCGTTTCATGATCAGCTCAACCGCAAGAGTCTCAAATATAATTGGCACGATGCGGAGATAACCGTCTTAGAAGGTGTTTTTGCCAGAGGAGACCGCAGGGTGGGAAAGGTGCTCTTAGAGGCCTATCGTCTGGGGTGCATCTATGATGCGTGGACGGAAGTTTTCGATTACGGAAAGTGGCTTAAAGCTTTTGAAAATACGGGTGCGGACATGGCATTCTATAACGAGAGGGAGCGAAAGGCGGATGAGCTTTTCCCCTGGGATTTTATTGACATCGGCGTGACGAAAGAGTTCCTGAGACGAGAGTGGGAGCGTGCCATGAAAGGCGAGGTGACGCCAAACTGCCGGGAGCAGTGTTCCGGGTGCGGCGCGGCAAAATTCGGTGGAGGTGTCTGTTATGAAGGCAAGAATTAAATTCCGTAAATATGGAGTTATGAAGTTTATCGGACATTTGGACGTGATGCGGTATTTTCAGAAGGTCATGCGCCGGGGGGAGATTCCCATTGCGTTTACGGGCGGATACAGTCCTCATATGATCATGTCTTTTGCGCAGCCTTTAGGCGTGGGCGTGACAAGCGACGGAGAATATTTTGATATTGAACTTACAGAATCGATTACATCAAAGCGGGCGGTAACTCAGATGAATAAGGTAATGGCAGAAGGTATTGAGGTAGTAAGCTTTGTAGAGATTCCGGAGGATAAAAAGCAAAGCGGCATGACGATTACTGCCGCCGCCGATTACCGGGTTACGCTGTCGGAGTCTGCGAAGTCGGCCGAAACTATCAGAAGGATACCAAGTCTTTGGAAAGAGA
This sequence comes from Lachnospiraceae bacterium MD308, assembly GCA_010206225.2. Classification (GTDB taxonomy): domain Bacteria; phylum Bacillota; class Clostridia; order Lachnospirales; family Lachnospiraceae; genus MD308. The sequence continues at coordinate 65,425 of VIQU02000024.1, forward strand.
AAGCGGCGAACTTTCTTTCGCAGGAGAAGATTACAGTTGTGAAAGCCACAAAGCGCAGTGAAAAAGAAGTGGATATTAAGCCGATGATCTATGACATGCAGGTGGGTGAGAAAGAAATCTATCTGTTTCTTGCAGCAGGAAGTGAGAATAACCTGAAACCGGATCTGGTAATGAGTGCGTTTCTTGATTTTATGGGAAAAGACAAAGACAAGAATCCGATGCATTTTCACAGGATGGATGTGTATGCGAAAAATCCGAAGGTTCCGGCTGATTCCAAAGAAGCACATGTAAGAGGAAAAGGTCTGGTGACACTTGAAAGCTTGGGAAGGGAGATTATATAAAGATTTATATAAAGAGATCTTCAGGAAAAATTCTATATAATGAGGGATTGATATGAGCAAAAAGGAACTGAAAACAAATGCCATGCGGATTCTGGACAGGCAGAAGATCGCTTATGAATATGAGACCTATGAATGTGATGAATTTACCGACGGCATCCATGTGGCTGATATGCTTGGGCATGAGCACCATCTGGTGTATAAGACGCTGGTGACTGTCGGGAGAAGCGGCGGACATTATGTGTTCGTGATACCCATCGAAGAAGAGATCGATTTTAAGAAGGCGGCGAAAGCGGTAGGGGAGAAATCCTTATCCATGCTGCCCTTAAAAGAGCTGACAAATGTAACCGGATATGTGCGGGGAGGCTGCACAGCGATCGGGATGAAGAAACAGTATCCTGCAAGAATACAAAAAGAAGCGAAGGAGCTCCCCTATCTGTATGTGAGCGGCGGAAAAGTAGGGATGCAGATAAAGCTTGCTCCGGAGGATTTACGAAAGGCGGCGGGAGCGGAATATGCGGACGTGATCTTGTAATAGATGAGCGAAAAGTCAATCGTTGGGAACGTCAGGCGAGAAATGAGACGGCAGGATAAAGGGTGATAGGATGCAGGATAAAAGGATAAAAGGTGATAGGATGCAGGATAACAGGATAAAAGGGGATACGATGCAGGATAACAGAATACAAATGGAAAAGATACAAAAAATAATGAAAGAAGCAGAGGCGGTCGTTTTTGATATCGGCAATGTGCTGGCTGCGTTCAAATGGGAGGACTATCTTCATTCTCTTGGCTTTGATGCGAAGACTTATGAGCATGTCGCGGATGCCATGTTCCGGAATGAGGACTGGGATGCGGGAGATTCCGGGCTTGTCACCACAGAACAGTGGCTTAATCTGTTCATCGAGAATGATCCGGCTTATGAGGCTCAGATTCGGGATACCTTTGAAAACTTCGGCAGATCGATCGTTCCTTACGAATATACAAAACCATGGACAACCATGCTGAAGCAACAGATGAAAAGGCTTTATTTTCTGTCCAATTACTCGGATGAGATGTACCGCCAGTCGAAGGAGCAGCTGGATTTTCTCGGATACTTTGACGGAGGAGTGTTCTCGTGGGAAGAAAAGTGCATGAAGCCGGATGAGAGGATTTATAAAATCCTTCTTGAACGTTACCGCCTGAAGCCTGAAAAGTGCGTTTTCTTTGACGATCGCATGGAAAATGTGGAGGGTGCACGAAAGGCCGGGATGCAGGCTTTCTTATTTCATACAGATATTCCGTTGCAGTTATCGAAAAAAAGTTGTAATATATAAAAGATTGAGTTCGATGAAGAGAGTGAAATTGGAGGAATACTGATAAGATGAAGAAGGTAGTTAAGTTTGGAGGCAGTTCATTGGCCAGCGCGGAACAGTTTCGGAAGGCTGGTTCGATCATCCGTAATGACAGTGCAAGACGCTATGTGATCCCATCGGCTCCGGGCAAGCGCAACCCGGATGACACGAAAGTGACGGATATGCTGTATCAGTGTTATAAGCAGGCGATTCTGGATGATGACAGGGAACAGGATTTTGAGGAGATCCTTGCGCAGATCAAGCAGAGATATGATGAGATTATTAGGGGACTTAATCTGGAATTATCTCTAGAAGAAGAGTTTAAAGTGATTCGGGAGAATTTTTGTAAAAAAATAGGAAGAGATTATGCGGCGTCCCGCGGAGAATATTTAAATGGGATTATTATGGCGGCATATCTGGGATATACATTTATTGACGCGGCGGAAGTTATTTGCTTTAATGAAAGCGGGGAGTTTGCTGCAGAGTTGACGAACAATACGATGACCGCGCGTCTTGAGGATATTGACTGTGCAGTGATTCCGGGATTTTACGGTGCTTTGCCAGACGGAAAGGTAAAGACGTTTTCACGGGGCGGCTCCGATGTCACGGGTTCTATCGTGTCGCGGGCGGTGCAGGCGGACATCTATGAGAACTGGACGGATGTATCGGGCTTTTTGATCGCAGATCCGAGGATCATCCCCAATGCCAGAACGATTGATGTGATAACTTACAGGGAACTTCGGGAGTTATCTTACATGGGGGCGACTGTGCTTCATGAGGATGCGATATTTCCGGTGAAAAAGGCAGGGATTCCGATTAATATCCGCAATACGAACCGCCCGGAGGATAAGGGAACCCTTATCGTAGAAGCGACTTGTCAGAAGCCGCGGTTTGTCATTACCGGGGTTACAGGGAAGAAGGACTTTGCTTCCGTCACTGTAGAAAAGGCGATGATGAATTCAGAGGTAGGCTTCTGTAAAAAGGTGCTTGAGGTTTTTGAAAAGAATGGGGTTTCCATTGAGCATATGCCGTCAGGCATTGATACGATGACGATCGTCGTTCATCAGGATGAGTTTCAGGAGAAAGAGCAGAAGGTGATCGCAGGCATTCACCGCGCAGTAGAGCCGGATTTCCTTGAACTGGAATCAGACATTGCACTTGTGGCAGTTGTAGGGCGCGGTATGAAAGCGACGAGAGGTACGTCAGGACGTATTTTCTCTGCGTTATCCCACGCGAATGTCAATGTGAAGATGATCGATCAGGGTTCCAGTGAGCTGAATATCATCATCGGAGTCAGAAACCATGATTTTGAAGAGGCAATAAAGGCGATTTACGATATCTTTGTGACAACACAGCTTTAAGAATACAAGCGGCGAAAGATGAAGGAGGTACCCTATGAATATTTTGTTTTTTCTAAAGCCAAAGAGCGAATTGGCTTATATATATGATTACCATACAGTGCGGCAGGCGATGGAGGTTATGGAACATTACAAATATTCCTGTGTTCCGATTCTTGATAAGGATGGGAAATATAAAGGGACAATCACAGAAGGAGACCTTCTCTGGGGGCTTAAGAAGGAAAATAAGATGAATATGAAGGCCGCAGAAGATATTAGCGTCATGAAGATTGGGCGGAGAAATGACTACCAGTGTGTGATGGGAACTTCCAAGATGGAGGATCTGATAGACCGCGCCATGGAGCAGAATTTTGTTCCGGTAGTCGATGATATGGGACAGTTCATTGGAATCATTACGCGCAGAGATATCATTGGATATTTCTATAATAACTATAACAAGATGAGAGGACAGGCGGAACATGATCATTGACTTTCACACACATATGTTTCCAGAGTCAATTGCAGAGCGTACGATCGCTAAGCTTTCAGAATGTGTACATAAAGCCCCGGAGACAGACGGGACTTATGAAGGGCTTCTTAAGTCCGCACGGGAGGCAGGGATTGACTGCTCTGTTGTGCTGCCGATAGCCACAAAACCTTCTCAGTTCCGTACGATCAATGAATTTGCTTCCCGCTTCCTTGAAGGTGAGGTCCTCTCTTTTGGAAGCTTGCACCCGACTTCTTCTGATTTTAAGGCGGAACTAAGAGAGATCAAGGCCATGGGTCTTAAAGGCATCAAGCTTCACCCGGATTATCAGGATATGTATTTTAATGATATTCGTTATAAACGGGTCGTATCATATGCTTCAGAACTGGGCATGATGATAAGTGTACATGCCGGATTAGATCCGAAATGCCCGAATGATATCCACTGCACGCCCCGGATGGCGGCGGAACTTCTCGACGATGTCAGGCCGGAGAAGCTTATACTTGCACATCTTGGCGGGAATCAGCAGTGGGATGATGTGGAGAGATATCTTGTGGGGAAGAATGTGTATTTGGATACGGGAGTTGTCTTTGACTATATCGGGCAGGAGCAGTTTCTGCGGATCATGCGCTCCCATGGGAGCGATAAGATATTATTTGGAACGGACAGTCCGTGGGCAGGGCAGAAAAGATTCGTGGATGTGATGGAAGAGATGGATATGACGCAGGAAGAACGGGAAAATGTGATGTGGAAGAATGGGGATAGACTTTTAAACAAAAAAGAGGTATAATAAATTTAATATGTCGATAATAAGTACATAAGAAGAAAAGGAAGGTTTACTTTTTGTTATGATAGGAACAGGGAGAAGAAGGGCTATTTTAATAGGAGTTTTAGATGCACTGATTGTGATATTCAGTGCATTATTGGCATTGGCGCTGAGATTTAATTTTGACAGGATTCCTGACGAATATCTGAGACCCGCCATATTTTGTCTGCCTATAGATATTGTGATTACTGTATGTGTAATGCGTTTTTTTAAACTCTATAACAGAGTTTGGACATATGCATCGATGGAAGAAAGCATGTCTATATTAAAAGCTACTGTCTGCATAGAAACTATTTTTGTGTTGTATCATACTTTTTTTCAGATACCAATGCCTAGAAGTTTTTATGTTTTTGATGTGGCTTCATTATTTCTCCTGTTTTTAGCGCTTCGTTTTGGAAAGCGTATTCAAAAACAGTTATTTCCGGGTAAATCAGATAATGGAGCTAAGAAAAGAACGTTACTTATAGGCGGCGGCTCTGCAGCGTCTATTTTAATACAAGAAACACAGCGCATTTCTCGCAGTCCGAGAGAAATTATTTGTATTATTGATGACAATATTAATAAAAAAGGAAAATATCTCAGGAATATTCCGATTGTCGGTACAAGAGAAGATATTCCAGTGGTCGTGAAAAGGTATAAGATTGATGAAATCATCATTGCGATTCCGTCAGCTACATCAAAAATGGTAAAAGAACTGCTTGAGGAATGCCATAAGACAGAGGCTAAGGTCAAAATACTGCCGGCAATCGCAGCTGGATTCACAGAATCTTTATCCGACATGGTTCGGGAAGTGCGGTATGAAGATCTTTTGGGAAGAGACCCTGTAAAAGTTAATCAGGCAGGGATTGGTGCCTTTCTAGCAGAGAAAACTGTACTGGTAACCGGCGGAGGCGGTTCTATCGGCTCTGAATTGTGCCGTCAGATTGTGAAATACAAACCAGAAAGATTGATTATATTTGATATTTATGAGAATAATGCTTATGAAATTCAGATGGAATTGGAACGTCATTATCCTGAACTACAGATTATTACACTTATTGGATCAGTGAGGGATTATGATCGTTTGGACAAGGTTTTTAAAGTATATAAGCCGCAGGTTATCTACCATGCAGCTGCCCATAAGCATGTTCCTCTGATGGAAGACTCTCCGAACGAGGCGATTAAGAATAATTGTCTTGGAACATTTAATATGGCAAAACTGGCGGATATATATAAGGCAGAGAATTTTACATTGATTTCTACAGATAAGGCGGTACGTCCAACGAATGTGATGGGTGCGACAAAGCGAATCTGCGAGATGATTATTCAGAGTTACGCGAAAAGATCAGAGAACACCAGATATGCGGCGGTTCGCTTTGGAAATGTGCTTGGAAGTAATGGCTCTGTAATTCCTTTGTTTTTAAAGCAAATTGAAGAAGGAGGGCCGGTAACGGTAACGCATAGAGAAATCACGCGGTTTTTTATGACGATTCCAGAGGCTGTTTCATTGGTATTGCAGGCCAGTCTGTTTGCGAAAGGAGGAGAGATATTTGTTCTTGATATGGGGAAACCTGTAAAAATATACGAGTTGGCGGAGAATCTTATTCGGATGAAAGGTTATAAGCCGAATGAAGATATATTGATTGAGATAAGTGGGCTTCGGCCTGGAGAAAAGCTTTATGAGGAGCTTTTGATGGATGAAGAAGGGCTTACAAAAACCGCTAATGAGAAGATTTTTGTGGGACATCCTATTAAAATGAATGAGAAGAGATTTTTTGAAGAATTGGATGAACTGATAGCTTTGAGTCAGACGAATGGAGATGATATACAAACAGCATTATCAGAGGTATGCATCACTTATAAAAGGAAAGTATAATTAGGAAGAGACATAACAAACATGTGTGTAATAGAATTCATACTTAATGAGTAGTCTCGGAAACTTAATGAATAATGGATGAAAATTCTGCATAATGGGTTCAAACAGATGACAGAGGTTGTGCTGTGCCTGAAACAGATACGGGATTTTGGTGAAGGGCGCACTTTTCCAGACCTGCCTTTGAGAGGCAAGTCAAGAAAAAATCTTTATGGATTAAAGGTTGCTATTATGAAGCTGAATCCATTTTCTGCTTTTTAATCCGGGCGTCCAAATGGATATTGATACCGGCAATCATAGCAAAGAAAGAATACCGTTTTTTGCTGTGGATCTTCATAT